>CAKZLI010000055.1 GCA_937125395.1 uncultured Glaciecola sp. | reverse complement strand
TGAAGTGGCATAGTTAATTTGGCCACCTACTTAGAGGTGTTATCATGCACCTCATTAAACGTTAGGTGATACAATGACTAAACCAAGAAAACCCAATTTCAGTCCAGAATTTAGATTAGAAACAGCACAGCTTGTTGTTGATAACGGCTATACCCACGAAGAAGCAGCTAAGGCGATGAATGTTGGTTATTCAACCATTGGCAAGTGGGTTAAGCAGCTTCGTGAAGAGCGTCAGGGTAAATCACCGAAAGCGACCCCGATGACACCTGAGCAGATTGAGATCCGAGAATTAAAGAAACGAATAGAACGTATTGAATTAGAAAAGGAAATTCTAAAAAAGGCTACAGCTCTGTTGATGTCGGACTCACTGAACAATTCGAATTAATCGAAAAACTCAATCAGAGCCATAAAAGAAAATACCGAATTAGCCTGCTATGTGACGTGTTTGGTGTTCATCGTAGCAGTTATAAATACTGGGCTGTTCGCGATAATAGTTTAAGCGTTGAGCAAATAAAGCTTAGGGCTGAAATAAAGCGATTTCATGCGTTGAGCGGTGGTTCTGCTGGTGCGCGTAGCTTAGCAGATATGCTAACAACAGCAGGCTACCCATTAAGCCGTTATCGAGCGGGTAACTTAATGACTGAACTTGAATTAGTTAGTTGTCAAATACCTCAGCACAATTATAAAAAAGCGAATAAAGAGCATGTTGAAATACCGAATATTTTAAATCGTCAATTTGATGTGATCGAACCCAATAGCTACTAGTGTGGTGATGTCACCTATATTTGGACAGGCTCACGCTGGGCATACTTGGCTGTTGTCCTCGATTTGTTTGGTCGCAAAGTGATTGGATGGGCGTTATCCCATTCACCTGATAGCCAATTGACCATGAAAGCGTTAACGATGGCCTATGAAAGTCGTGGCAAACCGGAAAATGTCATATTTCATTCAGATCAAGGTTCGCATTACACCAGCTTGAAATTCAGACAATTAATTTGGCGATACCAGATAACACAAAGTATGAGTCGTCGTGGAAATTGCTGGGATAATAGCCCAATGGAGCGATTCTTTAGAAGTTTAAAGACAGAATGGATACCAACGACAGGCTTTAAGAGTTTTACCGAAGCTAAAAAAGCAATAATCAATTACATCATTGGTTATTACAATCAGACTAGGCCACATAGATACAATGCTGGCTTAAGTCCAAATGAGTCAGAGAAGAGATACTGGCTAAACTACAAATCCGTGGCCAATATGACTTGACCACTTCAAGGCATTATCCCCATTTCATAAAGTGTTTCTGATAGTTCACCATACCGTTTAAGTTTGTTTTCAAGCTCATTGACTTTGGCTTTTAACTCTATATTTTCTGATTCTAAAGTGGATAAACGTTTTGAATTTAATTGCTTTAGGTTTGCGGTGTTGTCATATTGCTTTGGTTTTTCAGGACTTTTTTTGATAGGTTGTTTCAGCTGTGGCAAAACACCTTTTTCTCTTAGGTTTTCTTCCAAAAGAGCAAGGGCTTTTTTTAGAGCGGGGTTCTGAGTAAGCGCAGATTTTCCACAGCCAACAGCTTTGGCTACTTCACCTCGGTTTAACTTGTCTTCAAAAATAATTTGCTTGAAATCATCGTCAGATTGCGTTGCTTGCCATACTTGGAAAGCTTCGAGATTTTGGCGTGCTTTTTGTTGTCCGTTTGCCACGATTAAATACTCTCAGTTATTTATTATTACTAAATAAGAACTTAGTTTTATGCTTAATGTTATACAGAACATAAAAGCATATTTTCAAGGTTAGAAGTACTGTTAACCTTTTATGTATATTTAGTTATCCATTTCATCAAGCTTCTCTTGAACTGATTTTTTAGGAGAAACAAGCAGCTCGTGAACAGAACCTTGTTGTGCAGAATATACTAATCTTGCCATATCAATGTAATATTCATATGTGGTTTCCAGCTCTTCGTGCCCCATGTTGTTTTTTAATGCTTCAGCGAAAGCAACGTAAAGAACCTCTGAAGATTCGGTAAGAAGCTTTTCTTTAAAAAACTCAATAACGAACATTGTTGGCCACCAATGTCTAGCTTCATAAAAAGTGATTTTTTCCCTAAATTCAGGATAATTTTGCATAGCTTTTAATTTAGCATCATTTGAGCGCCTAGATATTTTACCTGAAGTAACTGGGCTCCCAGATTTGGTTAAAAATAATACTGAAGGAGGGCATTCAACACCGAACTTTTTTTCATATTTTTTCTTTCGCTCAACATAATGTTTCTTAATATATTGCTCATCAAGTTCTTTAAGATCTTTTATATTTACTTTAATGACTCGCTGTTTTTTCCCTTTCCCTATTAATTCGTAATCGACAGTCGCGTTATCTTTATCCATTTCAGAATAAGGCATGATTTGTTTGTTTTTACCATTCCCAATATAAGGAAACTGAACTAATTCCATAGGTCGCATTCCTGTGCCCAATGACAGCTTTAATAACGCTGAATAGACCGGGTCAGAATAAGCATTTAGTAGAGCTTTTATTTCCTGATTAGTAATTAGAGACTTTGAAGAGCTTTGTCTTCTTTCCTTATCTAGAACTTGAATATTTTTACTATCAATGGCTGTTTTTGCTCTTTTTTGGATATAATTCAACATTCTTTTGCTTTTGAAATTTGCAATCCAATCTTTATGTTGTATCGATACATTGGTGATGTATCCAACACCAAGTAACCATCTAAAAAAATTTAAGAGGACTCTAGCTTCTTCAAAAATGGTTTCTGACGTAGGTTTTACCGATTGCTTTTCAACTCGCTTTGTCTGGCGATCAATTTGCCATCTCCTTATGTCACGGTTATCAGCAATTACATGATATTTACTTATGTCAGTTTTTAGAAATTTATCTTGCGTGGATAAATACGAATAGAACTTTGATATGATGGCTGCATAGCGTTTTGATGTGTTAAGAGAGTCATTTGTTTCATGATAAAGAAACAGGTTAGGGTGACTCAACAACATTTCTTTGCCACTAGCATTGACTGTTTTTAAAATATAATGTTCAGCAATCCCAAGACTATCAATGCTTTTATATTTGATGGGTAACGTCTTGATTTCAATCATTAGTCACCCTGTCTAATCTTAAACTGACATACATGCTCAAAGCCATCCTTGATAGAGGGTAAAAATGATTTATCTGCTGCCTGTAGTTCCGTTTCAGGGACATTTCTGAAGTAAAAATTACGCTGTGACTTAGTAACAGTATCTGAAGCAGAGTAAGGAATGTATATCTTTAATGCTCCCTGTTTAGTGAACTTGTTTAAAGTTAACTTTAATTCGGATCTTGAATGCACAGGAAGTCTTACAAATAAGTGTAAATCTTCAGAATTAAAAGCATATCTTTCAACAAATTTATTAAAACTACTTAAATACCTTTCCATAAACAACACAACGATTGTTTTATCATTGATTAAGAGTTTATTTGTCATCGATATTAAATTATCAATTGCCACTTCTTTTTCGTCTTCGAAAACATCAATATCTTGGGTAGCTGAAAAGTTTTTAAATAGTAATTCAAAATCTACATCGATTACTTGAAAATTATCATTAAGAGGAGTTGTAGAAGACTTTAAATTGTCATCAACATATTGCTTACTAAGTTCCATTTCTAAACGATTGATTTTTTCCTTGAGCTTGTCTGAAAGTAAACTTTGCTTTTGCAATTGTAGTCTAACACTGTCTGCATCATGTACCGAAAGATCATTATTCATCAATGAAGTTGTCATACTATTTTTGACTTTACTTAAGTCTATTTCATGACTTTTGACTATATTTTCCAGTTCATCCTGTAACTCTTTAATTTTTGATTGGTATTTACAAAGCAATTGATTAGAGGAAATGTCACTTTCATTCATCACTAGCTCATTAATAGGCTTTTCGCCTTTCATATATGGCTTAAGGTCTGAGTAGTAACGATTAAATGATTGTCTAGATATACCTACTGCTTCACATATATCTTGTATCTTTAGTTTTGTATTAAAATTTTCAACAATTTCTTTAGTGATAACTTTAATGAGTTTAGATCTTGTTATTGCTGAGCTCATACTAATAGCTCCCTAACATCAATAGATTCTTGGATTTTTAATTTGTTCTTATCGAGGGCTTCAAGATGTTTCTCAGCTGCTGATAGTTTTTTTCGCAACCTAGCCTTAGCTTTTACGCCAACACCATCTGTTGACTCTAAAATAGACTGATAGAATTCAATATTGCCAGAGATTGCTTGTTTGGCTTTTTCAACAACAACACAATGCTTACACTCTAATTGGCAGTTACTAATATCAGGACTCAAAGGGAGGCTTAATTTTTTATTTTCCGCTAAACATGGAGGAAGGTTTTCAAGTGTTATTTCCTCGCTATGAATACAATACATGCCAATTGCTGTTCTATGAATGAAAAGCATCTCTCCACTAGATAGTAAGTGAGATATATAATTCATGAGTTGCAGTTTAAGCTGTTTACCTGCAAATTTTTCTGGTGCTTTTATTATGGCACTCGCAATTCGTTCAGCTGGTTGTCCAGAATATGATTGGTCTCTTATATTTGTCACTACCTCATGAAAGTCTTCGGTAAAATTTACTTCGATAGCTTCTGCAACCGCCTTAACCATAAAAGGGTTTCTAGCAATATATCTTAGTGTCATTTCATAGCTTTCATGTCCGAAAAGCATCCGAATTAAATCAATATTTTTTTCATTTCGGTTTATTAACATCTCAGCTGAGGTTTTTCTAAATCTATGACTATGTGGCCTTTCAACACCAGTAAACTTTCTGATCTCAGCTGTTATCAGTCTAATATTTCCTGCTGTAAAGTTATTTACTACTTTTCTACTTTTATTTGACTGAAACAAATAACCTTGCTTCTCAAAATCAGAAAGGCTTTTAAGGTGTTTAAAAAGATCTACACATTCACCGATAAAAAAAGGAACAGGCATAACTTCAGTTTCACCATGATAATTAGGATCAGCTGTCGTTTTAAATCTTGTTATATTTATCCAATATTCTTCATTATTATCTTTGAAAATGTCATCTAGCATTAGTTGTCTCATCTCTCTTGAGCGCATTCCAAGAAGCAAGCCAATGAATATGAATAACGAGTTTCTGATATGATCTAGAGCTATAGCGTAACTATTTTTCCAATTGTATTGATGAGTTTTATAGCCATTTTTTTCTTGTGGTTTAAGAATAGAGAATGAGCTGGACATCACACAAACTTCATCAATGAAAATATTTGTCATATTTTCAAATTCTTCATGTGCTCCTTTTGTGCTAAAAGGAGAGCCTTTTGTTTTAACTAACTTCAAACTATCAATATAATCACGCATATCTATAAGTTTGGGTAGGGCTTTTTCTAGCCAAAATAAGGAATAGTTAATTAATTTAGCTAGGTCTCGTTCTGAAAATGGTATCCAAGTTGAAACAGTCCCCTGAAAATGTTTGACAACATCTTTATGCCTTCTTTTATTATCGACGCTAACGTAATCAATATTTATTTTATACTTTTCTGGGATCATTCCTTCTGAGGATAAAGAAAACCATAGGCGAATTATACGAAAGAGAGAGTGATAATGCCTTGGAGAATCTTTATTTGCTTTAGCTCTATCTAAAGCGTCATTTAACATTGCTGGAGTGATGCAACTTATATCTGTAGGATCATTTGCTAATAAATGATTATCTTTAAAAACATATGAGATGAATGTGTTAAATAATGATGAGTAGCTTTTTGATGTATTATAACTCCTGATATTTCCAAATGCGCAAAAATCGGGAATTGAGTAGTATAATAAAGCTCGTTTTAAATCATTAAATGCTTCTTCCTCTTTATAAAAATATATTTTTATAGGATTCTGACCACTGATCTCTTCCAAAAACCACTCATCTTGGTTGTAATTTGAATAATCAGAAACTGGAAAACTGCCTTCAGGATCAGCATCTAATTTTGTTGTTAGTGAAATTACAGTTGGAGAAACCTTTCCACCAGTTGTATTCAAAATATAATTAAATTCTTCGTTAGCAGCATCTTCTAACTCTTCTATTAAAGATTCTGGTGAAAAATAATCATCCAACTCAATCATTGTCATCCTCAAAGATAATTTTCAAATCATTCAAATTTCTAGGTAATAGCGGGGCATTTATTCTTTGATACCTAGCAGAGCTCTTAATGTGATCATCGTCATCCCAGTTATCAAGAATTGATTCTATAATAATTCTTTCATCATTTAATACGGGCTCTTCATCAATTATATCAGTCTCAATAACAGATTCTTCGATGTGGATTAAGCGCTCCATCAAATAAGGTACTGAATCTTCAAATAGTCGAATTTGCTTGCAAAAAATACAATTAGAAAGTGAATAGCATTTTTCGCCACTCGTTACCTCTTGCTCAAACCTTGGCCAAGTTGGTTCATATTGATTGGCGCAAGCCCATAAGTCGTTTTTATGGCCTGGTATATGAAATATTTTTAAGGGAGCATCTGCAATAGTATTCGACTGAATTCCTATAATACCTTTAAACTCTCTGTTTCTTAGTAGGGTAACAATTTCTTCTTGCTCAAGCCTTAATCTCCGCTTCCTTTCTTGTTTAGCAATGCCTGAATTATCATAATACTTATCTGTGGTAGTTTTAGAGTTATGACCCTGAACAAGTCGAATAACTGTTAGTGGAAGCTTTTTTCGTTTAATTTGCATCCATGTAATACGAGTTCTTAACGTAATTTCACCGATACTTGAAATTAATTTTCCGTGCTCTTTAATTTGATGCTTACGTATAAAGTGTTTTATTGAAGTATTGAATGCTTTTTGTTGAGATAAGGAACTATTTCTTCCCCCTTTTGAGATCCAGTCGGCGTAATATCTAAGACACAGAAATAGCGGGTTTAAATCTTCTTCGGTTTTATGTATATGAATGTAATCATATTCATACTCAGAAAGAGGAGCTGAAATACGCTTTGCTAACTGAATGATATTATATATCGAATACTTATCATCTTTATTGCTTGGGGCTATAAATTCTTTTGAATCACTATATGGCAACTTGGCATCTTGGCCTCTATGTTTTTCCGAAAAAATAACGGATTGATTTTCATTTAAAGCACCTGTTAATACATGTTCGAAATTATCTGGATCAATCGATAAAATAGTTTCTTTATTCCAACCAGACTGTATAGCCAACATTAAATAAATTGATGCTGCATCAATCATTGAAGGGAAATAAGCACCCAACAAACTATCCCAATTTTCTATTTCAGGATGTTTGTATTCTTTCCTGCAACGATTTATTCGTAGCATCAATAATTGAACAATATCTTTACAATCATCAATTGCAATAATGTCACTACATGAATATTTTCTTTCAATTTCCTTGAGGGGCTGTTCCATGGGATAGCCATGAACTAATAAAGTTTTTAAACCTCTAGCAATATTAAAATTCCAGTTTCCTATTCCAATACCTTGCCCGTTTTTGAGAATGGGTATAGCCTGAGAAGTATCAATAAAGGCCTTATCTCTTTTATAAATAGCCTTAAACTTGTTAAGAACTCCTGTTTTTTGTTCAGCTAATTGAGATAGCTCTACATCTGTGCAGTGCTTTAATTTATTTTTAAGTCCTGCCGTCTTTAATTTCGTAGTAATTTCCTCTTCAAGAATCATTTCATACCACTTGAATATACGCTCCTTGGTTACAGGAGGGAATATTTCTGAAAATGCACCTTCTAGAGTATACGGTTCTGCTAATTTAACTTTTTCAATAAACGAAACTTTTACGTATAGACGATCTATTTCTGATAGTAGAGCAGTAGTTAATTCGCCATAACACCTTTCACTTAAGGGCTCTGTGGGAGGAGTCTTTTTTTTATATGATGACATACGAGGTAATGATGGGATTGGAATTAACTTCGTATATTCAGCAAAATTAACAATTGCAGCTTTCAAAGTTGTTGGAATTTCAAGGTTAAATTCGTTTTTTTGACAATATCGAATATACGCCCTGAAAATTTCTGAGCCAATCACTGAAAGAGAGTTTATTTTTAATGTATCTGGCTGTTTTTCATTGTGTTTTTCTAAGAACTCAAAAAATGTCTCTATTGCTTGATTTAAAAGGTAAGATTGCGAAGACACTCTATCTTTAGAATAAAAAAGAAAAACTCTATGCAGTTCAAAACATAATTTCTTGCTGAGTTCAAAGCCATCAATATTTAGATACCTGGCTTTAACAATATGGCCAGATGATGTTTCAACAGAAACCAAATTGCAGATATCTTGACTATCCAAAATTCAGTTTTGTCCATTCATTTTGAACTGCGAATTCTAAGTCTTCTAATGACCCATTATTATGAATGACAATATCTTCACTTTTTACTTTTATTCCCATTTCAGAAGCGTGGCTAATAACTTTCAATGCTTTATCACGCTTAATATGCCAGATCGTACCACCGTGATTTCGTAAGAAGTTTGCTTCGTTTTCAAACCTTACGTCCTTAATTATCACAACATCGTTTTTTCCATGAGCAGGAATTGTTCTTGAAGGAAGAGTCACAGGACGTTCTGACCTTAATGAATAAAAATTTTCGAACTCTGAACATACTTGGTTATGAATAAAATCGATCATTTGATTGGGACTCATACCCCAGAACTCATTTTTATTATCTAGTAATAAAGGATTCCATGCTTCTTCTTGGCTGATTCCAAAAATTGCTTGAACTGCAAGCTTTAAAGGTGCTCTTGGATCGCTAAGATCAATTTTTGACTTATCGGAGTCATTTGATATGGCATAGTTTAATGCTAAGTCAGCTCTTTGTAGCCAATGCTCAGGGTTTAACTCTCTAAGCCAATCGGTTCCTACTGTTTGAAAAAAACGTCTAGGAGACCAACCCCAATGAGAAATTTCTTTTTCTTTAAAGTTATCATCCCATGTTTCAGAATCAGTTAACCCAAATAATACCTGACATCCTATTTTCAATGGATCAGCTAAAGCATAGGTTGTAACGTCACTATGCTTTAATAACATAGAAGCTACTGTATCTTTCCCGGATCTTGCCAATGCTGCAATTCCAATTATCTTGCTCATTCTTTATTCCTAGTGCTTAAGCTTAATTTCTATCTCAATAAGTCAGGTGTTTATGATAAAATTAGTGATTATTATAGTTAATCGTGATAATGTTTACATTATAGCTAAACGGAGAATAATCAGCAAGTGTTTACAAAAATACAAAACGGAAAACAATGGTCGTCATTAGCGTATCAAGGTGGTGGGCGTCAGGTAAATCAATCACACCTCATGGCAATTAGAGAATTGACATTACAAGGGTTTACGGCTGATTTAACCTTGTATCTAGACATTGACCCAGCGGTAGGTTTAGAACGTGCGCGAAGTCGCGGTGAGTTAGATCGTATCGAACAGTCCGGTTTAGCTTTTTTTGAACGTGCTAGAGCAACGTATCTGCAATTAGTTGCAGAGCACGATGAAGCGGTATTCGTTGACGCCAGTCAAGGCGTTGAACAAGTCAAAGAGACTGTTATTCATCATATTCAACATTTTTTGCAGGACTGATCATGTACCCATGGTTCACTTCACTGCACACTAAGTTATTGCACAATGCCGCTGAGCAGCGACTGCATCATGCTTTATTAATTGCTGCCAAACCGGGTATGGGCAAGCATGATTTTGTGCAACAATTAGCATCGGACTTGTTATGTCATCAACCCCTTGTTAGTGGCGCGTGTGGGCAATGCCAGAGCTGCCACTTAAATGTCGCGCACTCGCATCCTGACCGTTATCATGTCGTCAGTGAGAAACAAATATCCGTCACTGATATACGCAGTGCTTTGAGTAAGTTATTGGAACATGCGCAGCTAGGTCAGCGCAAAGTTCTCATCATTGAAAATGCAGATACAATGACAGAGTCAGCTGCTAATGCGTTATTAAAGACGCTTGAGGAGCCAACACAACATACTTATATATTATTGACGGTGAATGCGATTGAGCGCTTATTACCGACAATATTAAGCCGTTGTGAAAAAAACACAGTCGCTATGCCACACCCTCAGCTAATAAATGATTGGCTGATGGAGCAACATAATGTCTCGGCAGCCCATGATTTTATCCGTGCCTATCAATATGCACCGTTAAGTATTGCACACGCATTAGTGAATGCACCTGACAGTAATTTTTTAAGTTTTAAGCAAGATTTACTCGCTGTTAAGCAACAGCAGATGAATACCATTCAATTTGGTAACAAGTGGCATGCCACTGCTTATCAGTGTTTAGGTTGGTTGCAACTGTTATTGCACAGCAAAATGCAAAAAGCGACAGAGGCTGATGCCAAAGCCAAATGTATGCACAACTATCAAGTCGTACTACACGAAATGCAACGCGTTCATCATCAAGGTACCAATAAGCGTCTTGTCCTTTCCCACGTTATAGATAAAGTTATGAGATAAACATGTTTGTAGATTCACATTGCCATTTAGATAAATTAGGTAAAACACCCGAAGAATTAGCCGCAGCGGTGGCGTTTGCTAAGCAACGAGGTGTTGAGCATATGCTATGCGTAGCGGTAAGTGTTAACGAGTTTGATACAATGCTCGATACCGTTAAAGGTTTTGAGCATGTATCGGTTTCCTGTGGTGTGCATCCTTGCTATGAGGACGAGATGACTGATTATGCCACTTTATTAGAATACGCTCAGCGTCCAGAAGTCGTTGCCGTAGGTGAGACAGGCCTAGATTATTATCATTCCACCGACACCAAAGCAGTGCAACAAGCCAGTTTTATCGACCATATCCACGTGGCGTCAAAAGTGAAAAAACCCTTAATTATTCATACACGTAATGCCCGAGAAGATACCATTGCATTATACCGTGAACACATGAATGAAGACACCAGTGGCGTATTGCATTGTTTTACAGAATCGTTAGAAATGGCACAACAAGCTATTGAACTGGGTCTGTATATCTCATTATCAGGTATTGTTACCTTCAAAACTGCCACTGAATTACAAGCAGTAGCAAAAGCTGTACCATTGGATAGATTGTTAATTGAAACCGATTCGCCTTGGTTAGCGCCTGTCCCATACAGAGGAAAGCCAAATCAACCTGGCTATGTTGTTGAAGTCGGTGAGTTTATCGCACAATTACGTGGCATCACTACGCAGGAGTTAGCTAAACACACCACTGATAATTTTTATCGATTATTTAATTCTGTTGTGCGCTAGATAATGATTTACGGTAGTTGGCGTCAACGGCTTGCCCGCTCTTTACATACATCACGCAGCAAGCCCCATGCTCGGTTTGTGCAACTAGCATCAGTTGATGTGAACGGAAAAGTACAGAATCGTACGTTGGTGTATCGTGGTTTTATCGATGACAGTGATGCGTTGATTATGGTTACTGATCGTCGTTCAGATAAATACGAGGCAATCAAAAACAATCAACAGGTAGAATTGTGTTGGTACTTTGATAAGAGTCGAGAACAATATAGGATAAACGGTTTAATTAATATCATTGATGTGCAGAATGCGCAGCTATCACAAACTAACCAGGTCACTCGTGAGCAGGTATGGAAGACACTCTCTGCATCAGCGCAGGCACAATTTTATTGGTACTTAAATGAAGGTAAGGATAATAACTTACCAGAACAGATTACTGAACCTGAACTTATCCCTGATACATTTTGTGTAATGTTACTCTTGCCAACAGAAATTGATTACTTATTATTAGCGGATCCGCAACAGCGATTTATTAATAAAAAAACCAATGGCAAATGGCAAGAACTCCCCATAAAGCCATAGCAAGCAATATATGTCGCAGAAGGTAAGCAACCTTCATCTCGTGAAATATACCGGTAGTTGTTGATGACATACCGTATGCTACTTCCCTCACCACGGGCCAATGATAACGTTGTTAGTATCTTGTGTGATATTCAATAAGGTAACATTGACACTACATAATTGTGCAGCTTGCTGGATCATGAATGTTTGTTTCTCATCAAATTGGTGGTTCTCGATATATATGCTTTGCGCTTGTCCACTGGTGATGATTTTCATGACCCAGGGCAATACACGATTCGCATCAGGCTTTTGTATTCTAATCCCCGTGCTAATGTCTTTGCCAAAGCAGATTGTATCACTTAGGAGGTATTGCCATTTTTGAATGTGTGATGCCTGAGCATTGTGAGTAGCATGAGTAACCTGTGTCGCATGAACTGATTGCATGGATGGATTAGTGCGCATAATAAAAACCTCTCAAAAGCATTAATAATTTGATTAACAAATTACGATATATTCAATAACTGTTTATCTATACAGTGGTTATAAATATAGTACTGTATGAATAAACAGTCAATGATTAATTTGCATAAGAGCGTAATTAATTGTCCTGCCTAGTGCTTACTGGTCTTGAAGAATTCAGTCGTTGTGCTACAACTAGCTTTCACCTCGGCTAGGGCTGAATAAGCTTTGGTGAATACGACCGGCAAATTCATCAGTCATGCCAGCAATATAATCAGCTAAGACACGTTCACCCAACCCTATATTACACGCCTCGTGCCAACGAGCGAGAGTATTAGGTGGTAACAAGCGTTGTGGATCTGAACTGAACGCTTCAAACAATTCCATCACAATCTGTTGGCCTTTATATTCAACGATTTGGACTTCAGTGTGATTGATCACATGTTTACGGACATAGTGTTTAAATAATTGCAGTGATTGTTCTTCTTCAATAGGCAGTTGCGCTTGATAGTCTAATAAGTTGGTTTTAAAGGTATGTAATTGATTAATATTGATCGCGGTAATAAAATTGTTAACTAACGCACCGATGGCATTTTTGCGGCGGTAACTTTCATTGTTGAACAATTCTAACGCTAGAGTATGGATACGTTGTGCAAGTCGACTGTCATTTTCTTGGATAGGTTTGACTACTTCTTGCGTAAAAGATTGCAAACTCACTTTATTCATGACGATAGCATCTTCTAAATCATGGATCCCATAAGCAATATCATCCGCTAATTCCATTACTGAGCAATCAAAACTTTTATACTGGGTTTTTGCATGTTGTTTATCACGCAGCTGGTATGTCATCAATGTGTCGCGATCTGCGCTATCGATCCCTGAAAGTAACCAATCAAATACGGCATCATCGCATTGGTATAATCCTTTTGGGGGAATATAATCGTTAGCTTTTACGGAGCGAGTCGAGCGTGCTGAGCAGGGAGGATAGGGGTGCATTAACGCATCAATAAAATTAGGATACTTGACCAAACCTAATAGCGTGCGTCGACTTAAATTCATGCCATTGTGTGGGGTATAGGGTTCTAATTTTGATACGATACGAAAAGTTTGCGCGTTTCCTTCAAATCCACCGGCGTCCCTCATCATATAATTCAGTGCTATTTCTCCGCCGTGGCCAAACGGAGGGTGACCGATATCATGCGCTAAACAAATGGTTTCGATGAGGTGTCCATCTAATCCGAGTAATTCGGCTTGTTCAGGGTATTTTTGTCGCAGCTGTTCGGTAATACCCGCACCAATCTGGGCTGCTTCGAGAGAGTGGGTTAACCGCGTTCTAAAAAAATCACTGAGACCAATACCATGTATTTGTGTTTTGGCTTGTAAGCGTCGAAATGCTGCAGAATGCATTACCCTTGCTTTGTCACGTTGCGCTGCACTGCGGTGGTCACCATCGCGAGTATCGGTGCGAGGTTGGTGACGTTGATCCCAAATCAGATGTGACATAGTGCTTGTTTTTCCTTGTGAATAAAAAAGGTAACCCTAGGGTTACCTTTATGCATTGTTTTTGCTGATAATTCAACTGAACTTAATATTTATCGTAGCAAAATAAGCGGTTATTTTAATTCTCGCATACTCACGACGACACCGTTGTTATTTTTGCCTATAGTGTATGGTGATATTGAGATCTCAATTTGCGCGGCATTGCCAACATCCACCACCTTGTGAATTGGACTAGCGCCATTATTAACGGAATTGATCAGCTCATGCAGTCCATCAAAATCAAACTTTAAGGACAAATCCATAAAAGGACGATTTAAGTCAAAATCCATAATATTTAAGAAATGGGTCAAAGGTCTGGTGTATCGACGTATTCTCAGCTCAGAATCTAAAAATAGCACAGCTAACTCAGTGGCAGTCAACAGATTCTCTAAATCATTGTTAGTGTCCGTCAGTTCAATGATTTTTTGTTGATACTCGCTGTTAACGGTATACAACTCTTCGTTCACTGATTGCAACTCTTCGTTAGTCGATTGTAGCTCTTCGTTTGCCGCCATGAGCTCTTCGTTACTCGACTGCAACTCTTCGCTGGTGGTATCTAAGTCCTCAAGTGCCTCTCGATACATGCGTTGACATTCTACTAATGACGCGTCTAGATCCAATATGCGTTGTTCGGTTTGCTCTTCCGGTGTATAGACAATATCTGAAATATCATGATTCGTTGCATACTCTGGTACGAAACTAATCGCGATATATTTTTCTATTTCATCTTCTTCCGTGAACGAGAAACAATTAAGGCTATAACTAACATGTTTCCCATCTTCCGCTGTCTCATGGATGACATGTTGCATTACCAATCCTTTGTCTTCACGTAATACTTGATGTGCGGCTGAAAGTACATGACTGGTGACATCTGCCACCAAAATATCAGCAATGTCATTGGTGACCTCGCCAGGTTTTAATTTGGTGGTAAATATTGACGTGTCACCATAGCTGTAAATCAGTTGTAATTTGGTGTCAATAATAAACGTAGGGGGGACATATCGGTCTTGCAGTACTCTGCTACCAATGAGTCGATTGCGCGGTTTAGTATTGCGTTTATTGGCTCGATCAATATATTGAGGAATTGTTTTGGGGACGAAGCCACCTCGACGGATCCCTTGGGTCGTAATGGATGACACTGGGATACGTAAATCTTGAGTTTTTTGATAAATACGGTATTTAGAATCAATGGTATCAAAATAGTTAGAAAAATTGCCTGGCGATTCAGCACTACCAAGTATCATGTATGCATTTTTCTTTAACGCAAAATGAAAAAATGCTAGGGCTTTTTGTTGTGCAGGGGTTTGCAGGTATATCAACATATTACGGCAACTGACAAAATCCATATTTGAAAATGGGGGATCTTGGATCACATTATGAGTTGCCAGAACAACTAAACTGCGCAGTTCTTTGGTGACTTGATAGTTCCCATCTGCAAGTACATGAAAATACCTATCCAAAAAGGCACTGGGTACTTCGTTACTGATCCCTGCAGGGTAGATCCCGGTGGCAGCATAAGCGACCGCTGTCTGATCGATATCACTGGCAAATACTTTGACAGTTCGTTCCAGCCCCAGCTCTTTAATGGTGCTATCAAAAATCATCGCAATGGTGTAAGCCTCTTCGCCAGTTGAACATCCAGTACTCCAAATCCGGATAGGCTCTTTCGGCGAACTTTCAACGATTAACGGTCGAACCACTTCTTCTCGAACCTTATCCCACAACTCTCCATCTCTAAAAAACTGAGTGACGCCGATTAATAAATCTTGTTTAACCAGTTCGATTTCATTTTCATTTTCTTGTAAATATTCCCAATATTCTTGTAAAGATAATTTGTTATTAATACTCATGCGATGCTCAATGCGCCGCGATACCGTAGATTCTTTATATGCCTTAAAATCAAGGTCAGTTTGCTTTTGAATGATTTTGAGGATTTGTTCGAGTAAGCTCGTGTTTTGGGATAAATGATATTTGAATTTATCGGTTGTCGTGTCGGTCAGTGGATGTGAGATAAAGTTTTTGATGTACTGCGGCATATCGGCAACTTTTAAAACAAAATCAACAGAACCGGTATTAATCGCGTTTTGCGGCATGCCATTAAACTGTGCTTCTTCCGGATCTTGGGCTATTACCATCGCACCGGCTTCTTTCATCGCTTGAATGCCTCGACAACCATCTGAGCCAGTGCCTGAAAGAATAATCCCAACAGCGCGATTTTGTGCATCTTCCGCTAAGGTCCTAAAAAATTCATTGATGGGCAGATTAATGCGATTATCAGGGGGTAACTCAGATAAGTAGATCTTGCCATCAGTGACACGCATGAGTTTACCTGCAGGGATCAGGTATACCGTGTTAGCTAGTAGCGTCTCACCCTCAGTTGCTTGGTGGGTTGGCATGTTAGTGTGTTTTTTGAGAAGCTCATCCATCATGCTTTTAAAATCAGGAGACAAGTGTTGGACGACGACAAAGGCGCATCCTAGTTCATCGGGTAGGGCATCAAATAATGTCTCTAGTGCTTCGAGTCCCCCGGCAGACGCACCGATTGCAATGACATGTGAAGGGTTAGGATAAACGTATTTATCGATAGGCGGAGTGTTAGATTTACGATTGTCGGGTGGATCAGTTGCATCGGTTTGAGTTGAGTCATTGGCCATCGGTATTGTTCCGCCAAAAATAGATATTATTTACTAAAGCGTAACATATATTCTTTATGGCTAAGTCTTAAAATACCTGTATGAAAAGGGCACTTTTAGGTGCGGTATACGCTTATAAAGTTGTAAGAAATATCTTACTATAATTCATTGATAACTATCTCGCGCACGACTCTCATTATGTAGACGCTAGACTGGTGTTTTGGCTAATTCATCTACGCCTACAGCACAATTTTGCTCAAAGCATTCTCTAAAATAATGCACTTCGGGCATGTCGTTAGCAAAATCAGCAAGCATGGTTTCTAACCGTGTTTTGACAGGGATGAATTCATGATTACCAAAACTAATTTCATCAGATGCTTTTAGATAGGCACTTAATAAATCGGCCGCTTTCACAATTTTTTTGTACTGTGGCTCGACTTGATTTTGTACTAACAGTGGGCCAAACAAGCCTTGCAGCTTATCTGGCAGGGTATTGAGGCATTCAATTTCGGCCAGCTCTTCTAGTTTTTTGAATTCTGCGGTTAAAGCAGGGTTATGGTATTTGGTAACATGGTTGATATCTTGCAGCTTAGTCTCGCTCACCTCATGATATAGTGCGATGGTTGCCGCTTTTTCTGGATTGAGAGTACCATTAAAATACGTATTACGGATCACTGCTAACAAGTGAGCAATGACTGCCACTTGATGTGAGTGTTCGGCTACATTTTCAGGTTTAACTGTGTGCATCAATGCCCAGCGTTTGATCAGGGGCATGCGCAATATCCATGCTAGAAACGAACTGTGTTGGATCATATTATTATTTATCGCTGTTGGTAATGACTAAAAAATTGCCCGATTCTTGCTATCGCAGGAGCAAGTACATCGGCGTGAGGCAAAAAGACGAGGCGGAAGTAGGTGCCCTGACTCAAATTAAATGCACGGCCATGTACCAGTAAGATCTTTTCAGCTTGCAACAGGTCAAAAATCATTTTTTCGTCATTACTAATATTAAATTTTTGAGCATCAACTTTGGCAAAACAATACAAGGCTCCTTGGGGAGGCACACAACTGATCCCATCAATCGCATTTAATGCTGCCGTTGCGGTATCACGTTGTAGTTTTAATCGTCCTCCATCATGAACTAGGTCATTAATACTTTGGTATCCGCCTAATGCCGTTTGTATTGCATGTTGGCAAGGCACATTAGCACACATGCGCATAGAAGAAAGCATATTCAACGCATCAATATATTCACTTGCAACACGTTTATTGCCCGATACCAGCAACCATCCTGCACGAAACCCAGCGACACGGTAGTTTTTGGATAAACCTGACATAGTGACCATAAAAATATCATCTGCAAGCGAAGCGATACATGTGTGTTGTGCTTCGTCATATAAAATTTTATCGTATATTTCATCGCTATAAATCACCAAGTTATGTTCTCTCGCCACAGCGATGATGTCGAGTAATAACGCTTTGGAATACACAGCACCAGTAGGATTGTTGGGATTGATAAGCACAATGGCTTTAGTGCGCGGCGTGATTTTTTGTTTGATATCCGCAATGTCAGGAAACCATCCTGCATGTTCATCACAGACATAATGCACAGGGGTACCAGAAGACAAGGATACTGCTGCAGTCCATAATGGATAATCAGGTGCAGGGATTAATACTTCATCTCCCTGATTCAGCAAGGCTTGCATTGCCATCATAATCATTTCACTAACACCATTGCCAATGAAGACATCTTGGGTTGTCATATTGCGGATCTGCTTTTGTTGATAATACTGCATCACCGCTACTTTGGCCCCATAAATACCAGATGCTTCAGAGTAGCCTTGAGCACCCGGCAAATTATAAATTACGTCTTTTAAAATATCATCAGGTGCTTCAAAGCCAAATGGAGCAGGGTTGCCAATATTGAGCTTCAAAATACGATGGCCTTCCTCTTCCATGGCACGCGCCTTGGCGTGAATCGGGCCACGGATGTCATAACAAACATTGTCTAGCTTTGTAGATTTTCCGATATGATACATAAAAAATGTTCTTAAATTAGATGGTGAGTAATAATAATCTAAGCATACCCTATGTACGAAGTATCGTGTAGTGTTAAGCAATTATTGTTTCTAGTATTTTTTTTGGGGATGGTTAATTATCTTATGGCAAAAATTATTGAAGATGCGACACATCAATTACAACCGATACCAGGAAGTATCGTATGTTGTGATATTTATGGGGTATTTACCCACACAGGTATTTGGTTAAATGGCAGTGTTGTGGAGCTAGCAGGGAATGGCTTAGTGCGTAATATTTCTCCGGAGCGATTTTTACAACAACGTTCCGGTAGCCAAATTTTTGTGATGGGAAGCGATTCGGGTGAGGTACTAGCGTGTGAGCATGCAGCTGCACAGGCGCATAGTCAAATATTTGAATATCTGCCATATGATGTCATCACCAATAATTGTAATCGTTTTGTTGCTACTTGTTATGGCTTACCGCAACCACAAGATGTCACTCTGTTTAACGAGTTAACCGATAAACTTTCGAACTTTTTTAACAAACTCATCGTATTTTATCCTATGAAAAGGTTGTAATACTGCGCATCTATCCATATATTGTTAATTAGACGTAAATGAATCTAGGAGTGAGCCATGTCAAAAGAATTTAATCAGATACCCGATAATGCAATTACCCAAAGCAATATAGCTCGCGTGATCCCAGCTAAAGAACTAGCCGTCGGTGATCCCATTAAATGGATAGCTCTAGCCATCCAGGATGCCAAACGCGCACCATGGCTAACCTTATTCTATGGGATTATGTTTGCACTCATCCCATGGGGCATCAGTGCCTTGGTAGCCTTAACGGGATGGCATCTTGTTATTTTACCTGCATTAGTATGTTTTATGATGATTGGTCCCTTTTTGGCGGCGGGTTTATATGATGTGTCATGGGAGCTTGAAAAACAACATACCCCAACGTTGGGCCATTCTTTAAAAGCCATCAGCCGTAATGCGGTAAATGAATGGGGCTATGCATTATTACTGATGATCATCATGATATTTTGGTTGCGGGTAGCGTCATTAATTCACGCTTTTTACCCAGAATACTTAGATCCTAATTTGACAAACTTATTGCCATTTTTATTGTTAGGTACAGTAGTCGGTGCGGTATTTACTGTATTGGTGTTTTTTATTACGGCATTCAGCCAACCGGTTTTAATGGAACGACAAGTTGATTTAGCAACTGCAATCCTGACAAGTATGAACGCGGTATGGGTTAATAAAATCCCAATGATGATATGGGCGAGTATTATTTTTGCGAGTGTAGCCATAGGGTTTGTCACTGCCTTTGTTGGATTTATTGTATTAATGCCAATTATTGGTTATGCCTCATGGCACGCTTACATCGATACAATCAGCACAAAACGTCCACGTGGATTTGAGTAAGTTAGTATCTAACGATAGTAATGTGACTCAATCTACATATAACTGACATTAAGTGTAGAAGGGGACTGCGCTTATTCCGTATAAATAAACATACTTAGGTATCGTTTGATTACATTATACAGTCAGGTTTGGTATTATTAAGCGCATATTAACTTCATAGTTCGTCTATTATTATTATGTGGCAATGTCCAATCTGTCAGTCCCCATTCAATCCTTTGGTTGAGCACACTGCTTCCTGGCAATGTGCTGAGCAACATCGGTTTGATGTTGCTAAACAAGGCTATGTTAATTTATTGCCGGTTCAATTCAAAAACTCCCTCGACCCAGGTGACAATAAAGCCATGGTGCAATCTCGAGAAGCATTTTTGAATGCAGGATTTTATGCCCCGCTAGTACAAGCCATTGCCTCAGACATTCAATCTCATGCTGCACTTGACAGCAACTCAGTGGTCTTTGATGCCGGGTGTGGAGAGGGATATTATCTTAGAGCGTTACAAGCATTGTTAACTCAATTTGACAGTGATTGTCATCAAGCAAGTAATGACGCTGGTGACATTGATATTCGTTTTTGTGGTAATGATATCGCAAAGAATGCAGTGTTACGTGCTGCCCGTCAAAATCAAGTATTGCAAGGCAACCAAACACATGTTGTCGCCTCGTCATTTGCACTGCCACTCCAGGATGAGTCGATTGATGTGTTATTACAAATCTTTGCACCCGTGAGTCAAGCCGAAGTGTTTCGTGTCTTAAAACCATCAGGTACTTGGTATCAAGTCGTGCCAAATGATAACCATTTAATTGAATTTAAAAGGCATTTGTATCAATCTGTCAATGCACATCAACCTTCTCCTGAAGATGGCTTAGCGGTGCGTGAACTAACGGTCAGTTATACTATTTCGCCAAACCAAATACAGCGTGAGCAGTTATTATCGATGACACCGTATGCCCATGCTGCCAATGCAGAAAAAAGACAACGGTGCATACAAGATGATAGTCCGCTGAGTATCGATTTTAAAATATATGTCTATCAACAATCTCAGATGAAGGAAGCGTAAGTATGTTACTGGGAAAAAGTATGTCTGCAGATCGACCAACCATAATCAAAAAAATGGCATTCTTTGACCGAGATGGGATTATCAATGTGAATCATGGGTACGTGTACAAAATTGCTGATGTTGAATTTGTGCCTGATATTTTTGATTTGATGCGCCATGTACAAGCGCTAGGTTATGAGATTGTTGTTGTCACTAACCAGTCAGGAATTGCGCGTGGTTTGTATAGTGAAGCTGAATTCTTAAAATTAACTCAATGGCTTAATACGCAATTTATTAAGCAGGGAGTGAGCGTTAAACATACGTATTATTGTCCACACCATCCAACGGTTGGTAGCACAGCATTGACACAAGAGTGTGACTGTCGCAAACCCGCAATTGGAATGTTACGCCAAGCGTCTGAAGATTTTCGAGTGGATCTGAGTCACAGTATTATGTTCGGTGATAAGGCATCAGATATGCAATGTGCCATCAATGCCGGTCTCAGAGCGGGATATTGGTTATACAATGAAGAAGATAGAGGCCAGCAATTTAGCCTCTTATCTGCTCATTCTAATGGTACCGTGTTATATCAAATCAATTCGCTGGCTGAATGCATTCATTTAATTTGAGAAAATTGACTTAAATGCTTAATAGCGCGATTAAACATATCAGTATCTAGCTGTTGATTTAACACATTACCTGTTTGTTTTGATTGGATCTCAGTTAGACCGTTATGTTTAATTTTGGCGATATACTCATCAGTAATTAAAATCACAGCATCATTTTGTGTTGTAATTTGCCAATCACGCGGTTGGGTAAATACATTTTGGCCGGTGGAATAATATGCCGGTGGTACTTCACAGCCTAATTGCGCAAATACACTCGGCACTATATCTTCATCGACCATCGCATTAGCCGCTATCTGTTGATTACTCCACGCTTGACCATTGATACCGTCTTGATCTGGTTGTGCACTTAGAACTAACCAATGCGTTGCATTCGCAAACTGGTCATTTAGTGCGAGTAATTCAGGTAACTGTGCACTAGATACAAATCCAAACGTCACACCTGGAGTCGTATTTTGCACTGCTGTGAGTAACTCGGCATAGTCAAACGTGTTGATTTTGGTATCGGCAATCCCAGTATTGGACGGACTGTATAGGTTAACTGGTAATTTAAAACCAGCTAATACATCCAACAGCACCGGCGCGGTATCAATTAAATAGTGATGATACAAGTTTGGTAAGCTAAACAATGTGGTTTTGACGAGCGTATCAATACTATTTTGCGGTCTAAAATACGGTTTGTTATGCCAATCGCTAGGCATCATACCAGCACTGAGTGAATCCGTTACATACACTACAACCCATTTTTGCGTGTTATCAATCGGGCAGTATACCGGCTCTTTAGGGTAATCTAGTTGATCAATGCTGTACGTGAACTGCACGCTTTTTTGTTGAGTGTAATCCGCCATATCCAACAGTCCATAACGCGATAATGTGGTTTTGGCAGTAGCCGGATAAGATAATGGAAACATGTTGTCTTGTTGCATGATTGGCTGATAAAGGCGCGCATCGGCCCAGATATGCAGTGCGTGTGAGCCGACAAAACTGAGCAAAAACAGACCTATTACCGATTGCCCAATGCGTTTACGGCTAAATCGTTCGATTCTTTTCCACAATGCATTCGCCATTAAAATTTGAAAACTTAACCAAACCACAAATAATAGTATTAAAAACGTCCATTCTTGCCAATTAAAATGCGCAATTTGTACCGCTGTTTCATCAACAATAAGGGCACTAGAGCTAAAGCTCAGATGCAAACCTGTGCGATTAAATAACAGGGCGTCAAAGGCTAACAGAGCCAGAGCAACTGCTGATACAAACGCAGCAAACCCTTTCACAAAACGTGCATTTTGCATGGCATAACACATCGGCAAAACAAGCAGTACAAACCCTATAAAGGTAATAAAACTGATATGCCCAAACCAATTGCTAAACAAGTATACCTGACCTAACAATGTACTGGGTAATGGTGCGGAAAATACATATATAGAAGCAATGACCAGCGCGATAATAATGTTAAAAAATGCATACCAATGCCCCCAACTAACAAGTCGGGTAACGGTTTGGCGTCTGGGTGACTCAGCAAATATCATCAATTAATCCTTAACACTTCGCTGTAATACATTACAAAACTGTTCGACCATTTTGCCGCGAATTCGTTCATCTACTTGATTTGAAAAGATATGAGTAACGGCATTACCTAATACCATCAGGGATAAATCTCGTGTGGCTTGATGCTTTTCTAAACACATTAACACGTCGTTGAGGATAGTTTCGAATTGCGCATCATCGTACTGAGATTGTTGTGGCATAAGGGTTAACTCTTTTGGTTATAAAATGTTTTAGAACAGACTAAGCGAAATATCTGAACACAGTGATTTTCTAGATTATAATAGCAATCAAGTATATCACCAATAGTGAATTTAATATGAGCGCGATTATTAAGCATTTTGTCATGCATCAACTTTCTATTAGCAAAGAACAGCGCCTAGCGTTGACGCCCAAAGATGCGTGTTTTGCGGTTACCGCATCAACCGAAACGCTCGCCCATGAAATCAACCAAGCTTTTAATTCCAAGCCTGGCAAGGGGGTTGGTGGATTTGTTCGTTTAGATGCGAGCCAAATGGAGCAAACAACTGAAGATGATGACGCCCCATTTGCTGTTGATAGTGATGATTCTGAAGAGCAAGTGGTGTCAGAGGCACCTGATTTAGGTCCACAATTTATGGACTTGTTAGGGTCTAATATTGAAGATGAAGCGCATTTTATCAAATTGTCGCAGGGCGGAAGTCAGTTGTTAATCAAAGCGTTGGTTGAAGATGGCTTGGTTGAAACCGGTTACATTGTGTTTATCCATTATGAATTTTTGGCGACTGAATACCTATTAATTGCACTACTCAACACCAAACAGCATGTCGAAGTGACCGACGATCTAGAACTGAGTTATTCCGACCACCTAGATGTGGCTAAAATGCAGCTGGCAGTTCGTATTGATTTGACTCAATACAGTGTTCAACCAGAACAACATCGTTATATTAGTTTTATTAAAGGGCGAATGGGTCGAAAGGTTTCTGATTTTTTTATGCGGTTTGTCGGGTGTGAAGAGCAGGTCGATATCAAAGCACAAAACAAACAATTAATTGCACAAGTTGATGATTATTTAGCCACTGAACAATTATCAACCGAAGAAAAACAGGTATCACGCGGTGTGGTGGCTGATTATTACAAACAAAAAATTGCGGCAGGTGCAGATATCAATGTGGCCGAGTTATCTGCTAAACTGCCAAAAAATGAAGAACAACAATCGGATTTTAGTGTATTTAATGCTCACTTAGAACAACCTTTAGAACCTGCGTTTCAACCTGACCGTTCTGCGTTGAAGCCATTGGCTAAATTTTCAGGTCAGGGCGGTGGTTTGACGTTGAGCTTTGATCGTAATTTGCTTGGAGATAAAGTACACTATGACCCAATTACCGATACCCTTGTTATAAAAGGGATCCCACCCAATTTAAAAGACCAGTTATCCAAAGCGGATAACTAAATTACGGATACACATTATGCAATTGTTTGTTAACGATCTGACTGTTATGGATTTTTCATATCTATGTCCTACCCGAGGCATGGTAGGTGAGAGTTGGATCGTGGATGTCATCTTAGCTGGCCAGTTAAATGACGAAAGCATGGTTCAGGATTTTGGGATTGTGAAAAAACAACTCAAAGGCTTAATTGATCAGTACATTGACCATAAGCTTTTGGTGCCCGCTGATCATAACTATGCGCAAATTACTCACTTAGATGACGATATGGTGCAGGTCGATTTTATGCGACCAAATCAACAATCTATCCATATGTACTGTCCTGATGAAGCCTATGCATTTATTTATGCTCAACAGGTTGATATGAGCAGTGTGGGTGATTACCTCAAAAAAGTATTGGCTCTACATCTACCTGATAATGTCGAGGGGATAGAGTTGTTATTGCGTCCTGAGGTCATTGATACGCCGTTTTATCACTACACGCATGGCCTTAAAAAACACGATGGTAACTGTCAACGTATCGCGCATGGGCATCGTTCCAAGATCACGATTATTGAAAATGGGATCGAAAGCCTCATTGAAGAAGCTTATTGGGCCAAACGTTGGGCTGATATCTATATTGCATCAACCGAAGATCAAGTGTCGGTAGCGATGTTGCAGGGCGATTATCCAGGAATTGATGACAATACCCATGTTGCGTTTGCTTACAGCGCATCACAAGGGTACTTTGAAATGGCCATTGCACAATCTGAAACAGAAATCATCGACCGTGATTCCACGGTTGAATGTCTAGCACAATATGTCTTAGAACAACAATCAGCGCGTTCTGATGCCGAATCAATCACAGTGATCGCGTTTGAAGGGGTTGGTAAAGGCGCGATTGTCACGTCTAATTAACCGTAGTAACAAGATTGTTGCTGTATCATCACCAGGTTATCAATCACAGCCTGCTACATAAACTTTATGTAGCAGTTCCCAATAGAATTGGCAATTAACCTGGTGTTTGCGTATACTACGCACCGCTTTATTGCTTTGGTTTTACGTTCCAATTCGCAAGGAAAAAAATACTATGTCTACCTCCTCAATCGTTTGTGCATTGTACAAATTCGTTACACTTGAAAATTACACTGATATGCGTCAGCCGTTGCTCGACGTCATGTTGCAACATGATATAAAAGGCACATTGCTGCTTGCCAATGAAGGCATTAATGGCACTGTCTCAGGACCACGTAGTGGCATTGATCAACTATTAGCCTATCTCAATACTGATCCGCGCATTAATCCGGTATCGACCAAAGAATCAATACATGACAATGCCCCTTTTTATCGCACTAAAGTTAAGTTAAAAAAAGAAATTGTTACCTTAGGTGTGCCCGGTATTGACCCGCTTAAAACGGCGGGTACTTATGTAAAACCTGCTGATTGGAATGCACTGATCGCGGATCCAGATGTGACAGTTATCGATACCCGCAATGATTATGAAATTGAAATCGGCACATTTACGCATGCCATAGACCCTAAAACACAATCATTTCGTGAATTTCCTGATTACGTTAAAGCCAACCTAGACCCACAAAAACATAAAAAAGTAGCGATGTTTTGTACCGGTGGGATCCGTTGTGAAAAATCAACCGCTTATTTAAAAGAGCAAGGTTTTGATGAGGTGTATCATCTTGAAGGTGGTATTTTGCAATATCTTGAAGATATTCCTCAAGAACAGAGTTTATGGGAAGGCGATTGTTTTGTCTTTGATAACCGAGTGGCGGTTAATCATGATTTAGAAAAAAGTATTTATGATCAATGTTATGCCTGTCGCTTACCAATCACCGAAAACGATAAATTAGCCCCGGAGTTTGAAGCTGGCGTATCTTGCCCTAAATGCGCAGGCACTCACAGCGATGAGCAGATAGCGCGTTTTCGCGAACGAGAGAAACAAGTTGCCCTTGCTGAAGCACGCAATGAAGCACACGTAGGTAGCGATGCACGTATCGCAATGACCCAACGTCGACAAGATAAAGGGGCAGAACGTCGTGCCCGCAGAACGGCAATGGGGAAGACAAATATTTAATGTATTTATGAGTTATGTTGTTTAGCCTAGTTGTGAGTGAACAATAAACCTGTAGAATAAACAGCATACTCAACCTTCATAAGTACGCGTTTTATTATGGAAAAAACAACACTAACAGAACAACAACTGAATGACATTCAAGCTGAATTTAATTTTTTTGATAGAGACGGCAATGGCATGATTGAATTACCCGAATTCATTGAACTATTGACCGTACTAAGTCCTAAAACGAAGGTGTCTGCCGTTGAAGAAGGATTTAACTTGATTGATGACAATCATGATGGTTCGATTGATTTTGCTGAGTTTGTTAAATGGTGGCAGGAAGGTTGGTGGGAATACTAATCCCACCCAATCTATGTTGTTAAAGAATATCGCTATCCCCAGATAAATCAATATCAGGTTCAATGTCCTCTATGATGACCCTGGGCTTGCGTTTAATGGGTGCATGACCAATATCAATACCTTGTGTAGTATCTACGCGTTTCTTCTGGATTTTCTCCGATGCCTCTGTACGCTTTGGCTTACTTTGATTATCGGTCTTTTTCTTTTTAGTTGTAAGCTTATAGCCTGTAAATTTAGCAGGAAGCTGTGGATAAGATTCAACAACAATCTCAGACCCAATATTTTTTTGAATGTGTGTAAAGGCAGTCCAATCGCGTGGTCCTACCATCGCAATTGCCAGACCTTTTTCACCAGCACGACCAGTACGACCAATCCGGTGTACATATTCCTCAGCAAACTTAGGCAAATCAAAATTAATCACTAATGATACTTTTCTCAAATCTAATCCGCGAGATGCAATATCGGTAGTCACTAACACGGTGTGTTGCCCTGAAATAAAGCTAGACATAACTTGCGCACGTTGGTTTTGTAATAAATCCCCACTCAATGCAACGGCATTAATACCTTGGCTATCCAGCAAATCCCTTAATACCACTGTATCTTCTCGAGTAGCACAGAATACGATAGCTTGAGTATGGTCAACGGACTGCAGTAAAGCACTGAGCATGTCACGTTTGTGTTCGATGTGATCGGCAAAATACCATTGCTGGGTGATATCAGCATGGATAGTAAAACTGCTATCGAGCATTACTTTGACCGGTTTATTGAGTAAGGTATCGGTTAATTGAGTTAACGATGGACTATCAAGCGTTGCCGAAAATAACATGGTTTGACGTTTGCGGTGATCTGCCGCTTGGTTTATCGCTAGGAGTTGTTCAGCAAAGCCAAGATCAAGCATACGATCAGCTTCATCATACACTAAGATCTCAAGACCGTTCAAAAAGATAGTTCGACCTTCAAGGTGATCCGCAATGCGTCCAGCCGTGCCGACAATGATTTGAGGATTATGGCGTAGCCCTTTGACTTGGTCATTGTAATTTTCACCACCGACAATCAGCTCTGCTTTGATGGATAAACCAGCCACTAACCCTCTGACTTCCAAATAGACTTGTTTGGCTAGTTCACGAGTAGGGGCTAATATTAATGCACGAGCATCGCGTTTAGCGAAGGGTTTTTGAGTTAATAAGCGATGTAATATAGGTAACACAAAAGCAAAAGTTTTGCCTGAACCGGTTTTGCTACAACACAATACATCTTTGCCAATCATGCCATAAGGAATGGTTTGGGCTTGCACGGGAGTAGGTTGCGTAAAGTGTTTTGTAGAGAGCATCGAAATAAGTCGATGGTCGAGTTCCAAATCTGAAAAAGTCAAAAGCATGCCTTATAATATATAACCTACTGATTATACCAAAGACACGCTTTACTGTACTAGTTTATTTTATACCTGCATCTCAGGCACATTATCCGGCACGACAAGCTTACCGGCAGTTTTGGCTTTAATTTCGTCAATACTCACGCCAGGGGCACGTTCTCTTAAATAGAAGGCGCCATCGAGGATCTCAAGTACTGCCAGATCAGTGATAATACGCGTAATACAATTAACGCCCGTCAAGGGAAGTGTGCATTGAGCAAGTAATTTAGATTGCCCGTGTTTATCCGCATGCGTCATGGTCACAATGATATTTTTTGCACCGGCAACTAAGTCCATTGCACCGCCCATGCCCTTGATCAACTTATTTGGGATCATCCACGAGGCAATATTGCCAAACACGTCCACTTCAAAGGCACCTAGTACCGTAAAATCAACATGCCCGCCACGGATCATAGCAAAACTCTCTGCTGAATTAAAAATACTAGCACCGGTAATAGCTGTGACCGTTTCTTTACCAGCATTGATCATATCCGCATCCAGTTCAGCTTCTGTAGGATTAGGACCCATACCGAGTAACCCATTTTCGGATTGCAACATTACTTCAATATCATTGGGCACATAATTAGCAGCCAAAGTAGGGATCCCGATCCCCAAATTGACATAGTCACCGTCTTTAAATTCCTGCGCGACTCGCATTGCGATTTGTTCTCTGGATAAAGCCATATTATTCTCCTTGTTAAGCGCGGGTTGTAGCTGCGGCGGTTACTTTACGTTCAATGCGTTTTTCAAATGAGCCTTGAATCACTCGGTCGACATAAATACCAGGGGTATGTATTTGGCTTGGTGGGATCTCGCCAGGCTCTACAATATGCTCAACTTCCACTACCGTCATTTTACCTGCGGTGGCCGCCATTGGATTGAAGTTTTGCGCGGTGTGACGATAAATACAGTTACCATAGCGATCCGCTTTATAAGCTTTGATAATCGCAAAGTCACCGTTGATTGCTTCTTCTAAAATATAATCACGGCCATTGAATTGACGCGATTCCTTGCCTTCACCAACGGGTGTACCATAGCCAGTTGCAGTATAAAAAGCAGGGATACCTGCGCCACCAGCTCGCATTTTTTCAGCTAACGTACCTTGAGGTGTAAGTTCAACTTCTAACTCACCTTGCAACAATTGCTGTTCAAATAAGGCATTTTCACCTACGTAAGAAGAAATCATTTTTTTAATTTGTTTATCAACTAAGAGCACGCCCAAACCAAAGTCATCGACGCCACAGTTATTTGATACAACAGTTAAACCACGGGTCTGCATGAGTTTGATTTGATTGATCAACCCTTCAGGAATTCCACATAAGCCAAAACCACCTGCAATGACTGTCATATTGTCGGTGAGGCCAGCCATCGCCTCTGCGTAACTTGATACTACTTTGTCAAACCCTGCCATATGTTTCTCCATGTCGACATTAAAGGATGAATTAAGTCTTAGTATGAAAAAGCTGTAATCATTTGTAAAATTGATTTATATTCAGGATTAATAGATTTTTGTTATTAATAAACGGTTAATTACGTATTCTAAGGGAATCGGCATGGCGCGCGCTTCTGCACTATCATCTGCATTGTCATTTAAACAGCTGCATGCGTTTATTACTGTGGCTCAATCCACTAATTTTGCTGAAGCGGCGATGAAGATGCACTTGTCACAACCGGCGTTATCAAGTGCGATCAAAAAATGTGAAACGATCCTGGGGGGAGCATTATTTATTCGCACAACCCGCAAGGTCTCATTAACCAGAGAAGGGGAGGCATTTTTGCCAATCGCCTTACGTTTGGCGAATGAATATCATGATTCGGTAAACCAAATTCAAGCTATTTTTACCAAACAAACAGGCTCACTAACAATTGCTAGCATGCCATCTTTTGCTGAACGATATTTACCGCAATATATGTATCAATTTCACACTGACTATCCCAATATCACCATTAAAATTGAGGATGTGGTCGTCGAAAAAGTGGTTGAGTTGGTGCAACAAGGCAAAGTCGAATGCGGATTTTCATTTGAACCTGACTCCCCGAATGAACTGAGCTTTGAGCCGTTATTCACAGATACATTCAATTTGGTCTGTCATCCTGAGCACCCATTAGTCAAGACTATCTACCCATTGCAAGAACACAAACAGCAAGCCACCATGCCACCAACATCCCTCAAGTTACAATCAATTCTTGAATATCCGATGCTCGTCATGAACCGACAAAGTAATCTGCGCGTGTTTATTGATAGCGTCTATCACACATATGGATTTACTCAGAACATTGTGGCCGAAGCGACTCAGATTGGTACATTAGGACAATGTGTAAAACATGATATTGGTATCGCCATATTACCCACACTAGCGACGCGGCGGATGCAAGAGCTGGGTTTAGTGTGTATTGCGCTTGATGAGCCATTATTGCATCGTAAAGTAGGGATTATCTATGACCCATATCAGGCAATGTCGGTAACAACACAGTCGTTTTTGGATATTGTGCGTTCACACAATTCTCAAGATACAGTATGAGTGATTACCATTTGTTTTTAGTGTCAAATTGCTGAGCCAAAGAATCACTTTCTTCATTTTCGCCTGCAGCTGGCTGTTGCTCCGATAACAAAATATGTTGGATTTCGGTTAATTTTTCACGATAGACAATAGCTTGTTTGGTGCAATATTCATCTTGGTTATTTTGTGCCTCTAAAGCTTTTATGGCTTTTTCAAAATATTGCCTAGCGCTGCCTAGCATATTAGATTGAATGGCCGCTTGTCCGCGTTTGGCTAACGTATCGACATTAACTTTTAATTGTAACCGTTCAAAGTATGTATCTAATCCAGCAAAGACATGGGGGGCGACACGACCTTTAGTATGTTCGGCTCGCAGCAACACACGCAACCGCTTGATAGATTGAATGTATTGAATGATGATTTTGTCATTGTCTGGCAAATTAAAACTTGGTGGGCTGGTTGGCACCGCGGCTTCGGGAACATGTGATTTACTCTTGGCGTCTTCGATACGTTGATTAATATCAAAGGCTTTAGGATTAAGCTTGCCCATGATGGTCAAAGCACTCAATATTCGGCCATTAAGGATAGCTAACATGTGCATAGGCACAGGCAGTTGGCTGGCGGCCATAAGTATATTTTCGGTTTCATCAATTACCGATTTAACTTTGGCTAATTCGCGGCGCTTATTGGCTTCTTCTTCTTGCTTGTGTTGTTGCACAGCGTTAATAATAATCGCGACAATCACCAACGCAATAATTAAGATAACAATAATAGTAAAGATCATAGGTTGCCTGTTCATGCAGTGCACACGATGATGGTGCATAGATAGTTTTTCGGCTGAAAAGGACATTAGTTGATGCATTTTTATATAAATATACCGTAATTGCATAAAGCGCTGGTAATCTATTTCATTTCGTTATAAATTTTAAATATATGTTTATAACCTTCAGTGTTCCTTATGAAATTACAACAGCTACGCTATGTCGTTGAAGTCCTCAATAATAACTTAAATGTGTCAGCAACCGCTGAAAGTTTGTATACCTCGCAACCGGGGATCAGCAAACAAGTTCGGATGCTAGAAGATGAATTGGGGATCCAAATTTTTGGACGCAGTGGTAAACATCTCACGCACGTTACCGAAGCGGGTAAAGAAGTCATCGATATATCGCGTGAAATCATGGCCAAAGTCGAGAGTATTAAAGCGGTAGCAAGAGAACATAACTTACCCGACCAAGGAAAGCTGAATATCGCGACCACACACACTCAGGCGCGTTACGCGTTACCACAAGTGATACAAGGTTTCATGAAAAAATACCCCGATGTATCTTTGCACATGCATCAAGGAACGCCATCACAGATAAGCGATTTGGCGGCTAAAGGCGAGGCTGATTTTGCGATAGCCACAGAGTCATTACATTTATACAATGACTTGGTCATGCTGCCATGTTATCACTGGAATCGCAGTGTCATTGTCAAAAAAGACCATCCACTCGCACAAAAAACGACTATTTCGATTGAAGATATCGCACAGTTTCCATTAGTCACATATGTGTTTGGTTTTACGGGACGCAGTGAACTAGACCAAGCATTCGGTGAAGCTGGGTTGTCGCCTAAGATCGTATTTACTGCAACCGATGCGGATGTGATCAAAACGTATGTGCGTTTAGGAGTAGGGATTGGTGTTATTGCATCAATGGCGGTGAATCACGAATTAGACAGTGATTTAGTAAAAATTGACGCCAGTCACTTGTTTGATTATTCCACGACTAAGATAGGATTTCGTAAGGGGAACTTCTTACGCAGTTATATGTATGATTTTGTCGAGCGTTTCGCACCGCACTTGACTAAAGAGGTGGTTGAGCGAGCGATGATGCAAAAAAATAACGAGGAAGTCGAAAAGATGTTTAAAGATTTGACCCTGCCGGTAAAATAGCAGAGCCAATCATTGTATCTTTATTTACTGAGTCTTGTTTAACACTCTACGATATTGACAGCTAAACCGCCTCGTGCGGTTTCTTTGTATTTACTCTTCATATCTTTGCCGGTTTCACGCATCGTCTTGATCACTTTATCGAGCGATACTTTGTGCTTACCATCACCACGTAATGCAAGACGAGAGGCATTGATTGCTTTGATAGCCCCCATCGCATTGCGTTCGATACAAGGTACTTGGACCAACCCACCAATTGGGTCACAGGTTAATCCTAAATTGTGTTCCATGCCAATTTCGGCGGCATTTTCTACGGCATTTACATTGCCACCTAATATTTCCGTTAACGCACCGGCTGCCATCGAACATGCAACGCCCACTTCACCTTGGCAACCGACTTCGGCACCGGATATCGAGGCATTTTTTTTATATAAAATACCAATGGCCGCAGCGGTTAACAAAAATCGTGTTGCGGTATCGGTATCCACCGGTGCAATAAACTTATCGTAATAGGCTAGTACAGCAGGAATAATACCAGCAGCACCATTAGTTGGTGCGGTAACGACTTGTCCACCAGCAGCATTTTCTTCATTAACTGCAAGTGCAAACAGGTTTACCCAGTCCATTGCTTGCATCGGATCTGTTGTTTTTTCATTGACTAGTCGACGGTATAAACCCGGTGCACGACGGGTCACTTTTAATCCCCCTGGCAAAATTCCCTCAGTCGCAATCCCCCGTTTGATACAAGACTGCATCACAGACCAAATCGTTGCTAATTGATGGTTAACTTGTTCTGCGGGGCGCAACACGCTTTCATTTTTTAACATTAATGTACTAATGGATAGGCCGTGTTCATGACACTGTTCTAATAGTTGTTTAGCAGATGCAAAAGGATAAACAGGTTGAGTTTGTTGTTCCAATGTCACCGTCTGTGTAAAGTCGGCAAATTCTGAATCATGCACAATAAATCCACCACCGATAGAGTAATAAGTATCGCTGTGTATGCAAGTGTCACCATTGTAAGCATGCAATGTCATGGCATTAGAATGACGGGGTAAGGTTTTTCTTCGATGAAAAACGATGGCACCTTGTATTGGGAAGGGAATGGAGATCTGTTGTCCTAATAACAACGTTTGATTACTTTCTATGTGTGCTAATAAAGGGTCAATAATAGCCACATCGATATGTTCAGGCTCATAGCCAGACAAACCTAATATAACCGCTTTGCCAGTACCATGGCCTTTACCTGTTTGTCCTAGAGAACCAAATAATTCGATTTTTACATGTGTGATCGATGCAGCGTTTGGTTGCTCAGCTAATGTCAGCAATGATTGTGCAAATGCATACGCTGCGTGCATGGGACCGACGGTATGTGAGCTAGATGGCCCAATACCAATACTAAACATATCAAACACACTGATCATTAATCCACTCCAAAAATGACATTGACTTATCCAAGCTACATATTGTCGATTAATATAACAATAGACAAATGAATTATGTTAATGCAATGGATTAGAAAAGTTAATGAATTGTGTGTGGGTGAAGTTACCCAATTAGGGGGGCAATAGGTGTGTTGTTAAATAATCTTACACTACTCTGCACTTAGATGATTCGCTAGATGCTTTAACATACCGGCAGTTGCACCCCAAATATAAGTATTCTGCCATGGGATAAAATAGACATTATGTAATTGCTGTTTGCGAGTCACAGTATGTGCCATAAAATTATCAGGTGAAATACAGTGGGCTAGCGGTACTTCAAACGTGTATTCCACCTCATTTTTATCAACCTGAATAGGTGGCAAAGAGTCAATGATTGCGATATATGGGGTCACCTGAAACCCAGTGATAGTTGAATATTGACCTAGTGTTCCGATAATTTTGGATGGGCAAATTGCAATACCGATCTCTTCTTGCGTTTCACGTAATGCGGTATGACATAAGGTATCATCCGAGGCTTCGTATTTACCTCCAGGAAAACTAATCTGCCCTGCGTGGTGTTTTAAATGTGCAGCGCGGCGCGTGAATAAAATATGTAAGCCATTGTCACGTTCAATCAGTAATATCAATACAGCAGCATCTCGAGATGCGATTTCAGCAAACACATCATGCTCACAAGGTATCTTTCGCAGGTGTTGAAATGCATTGATAAAGGTTTGCTTGTCCAAGTGTTATCCTGTTGTTATTGAGGTACTGATCGTTATTGTGGGGCTAGCACAGGCAATATTTTGGATACTTTTGCCAAACTTTCAGCATATTCACTGTGTGCCTCAGAATCTAATACTATACCGCCACCAGCCCAGCAATAGATACGATTATTTTCACACAGCAAGGTTCGAATACAAATATTGGTATCCATATCACCTTGCAAACCAATGTAGCCAATTGATCCGCAATAAATATTACGGCGATTGGGCTCTAATTCTTCAATTATCTGCATCGCACGTAATTTAGGCGCACCCGTAATCGAACCACCCGGAAATGCGCCGGATAACAACCTAAATACATCTGAATCTGGGCTTAATGTGCCTGTCACCGTTGATACCATGTGATGCACTGCGGCATACGTTTCCAGAGCAAACAACTTGGGTACCTTGACGCTATGTGCTGAACAATGCTTGGATAAATCATTGCGTAATAAATCGACAATCATTAAATTTTCGGCTTGGTCTTTACTTGACGCTAATAAGCGTTGTGCTGATTGTTGGTCTTCTGTCGCATCAGTAAAGCGAGGCATCGTGCCCTTGATCGGTTTTGTTTGTACTTCACCGTCTGTTACTTGCAAAAAACGCTCTGGTGAAATACTTAAAATCGCGCCTTGTGGTGTTTTGATAAAGGCAGAAAATGGCGCATTGTTTTGTTGCCGTAAACGCATGTATCCCGCAAATTCATTGCCAGTGTAATCAGCATCAAAGCGTTGAGCTAGATTAGTTTGATAGCAATCGCCGGCTTTTATGTATTGATGTAAGGCGTCTATTTTGTCAATGTACTGTGCTTTAGTCATATTTGCTTGCCATTGATTGGTCAGCGCAAATGGCACTTGATTTGTTGCAGAATTAGGTTGGCGAAGTAGCGCCATAGTAGCTTGACTGACGGCTTCATATTGCGGCAGTGCTACATAGTAATATTGTCCTGCACAACGGTCAAAGATAATACTTTGGGCATACACTCCAAATCTAAAGTCAGGCGTTGCATACTCATCTTCAGCAACATTTGGGATTGTCTCTAAATAGCGACCGCTGTCATATCCAGCAAAACCGGCACAGCCAACGAGAAACGGAAGTCGTTTAGCTAAAGCAGCGTCTTGTGGTAATGCTGATATGGCGTGGGCATGAGGCGTAATAAGCTGGTCATGTAGTACACCTAACGCGACAAAAGGATCGCGTTGTTGTGCTATCTTATCGCGTAATCTAGTGTCGATCAGCGCTTGCTGATTGGGGGCTGTATGTATGTCATAGTGACCATGTGTCAGTGATAAACTGGCGATTGGGCTAAACAGCAAGATATCAAAACCCGCATCAACACCGCTATTATTGGCACTATCCAAAAACAAACTATCCGTTAAGTGTGCGATCCGAGAAAATAGGTTGGCAGGGGGGATCTGGGCAAATTCATCGATTGTTGTTATTGTTATATTAGGCATTTGACACCAAAGTTGTAAGGTTAAGGCTTTTGTTGTGCTGTGACACAGGTTATCATGATAAGACACATAGTAACTGATATTCGAACAGTTAAGATCACTTATATTACGGAGACGAGATGACAGTCATTCGCCAGCAAGATTTTATCGATAGCATTGAAGATGCGCTACAATTTATTTCTTATTATCATCCGCTTGATTATGTCAAAGCCGTGGAAGCGGCATATGAGCGTGAACAAAGTCAGGCTGCTAAAGACGCGATGGCACAGATATTAATCAATTCTCGTATGTCTGCAGAAGGTAAGCGACCTTTGTGTCAAGATACTGGCATTGTCACATGTTTTGTTAAAATAGGGATGCAAGTTCAATTTGATAAACATGACTTAACAGTCCAGCAGATGGTCGATGAAGGCACTCGTCGAGCGTATAATAATAGCGATAACCCACTGCGCGCTTCAATAGTCAGTGATCCAGCGGGTGCTCGCGTTAATACCAAAGACAATACCCCTGCGGTTGTCCACATTGATATGGTGATGGGTGACAAGATTGAAGTCATGATCGCAGCAAAAGGCGGTGGTAGTGAAAATAAATCCAAAATGGCCATGCTTAATCCTTCGGATGACATTGCTGATTGGGTCGTTAAAACATTACCCACCATGGGTGCGGGGTGGTGTCCACCAGGTATGTTGGGCATAGGTATTGGTGGTACCGCCGAAAAAGCAGGCGTGTTAGCCAAAGAAAGTTTAATGGATCCGGTTGATATTCAAGAGCTGATTGCGCGGGGCCCGGAAACCACAGAAGAAAAACTACGAGTGGATATCTTCCACAAGGTTAATGCGTTAGGCATAGGCGCACAGGGTTTAGGTGGTTTAACAACCGTTGTTGATGTCAAAATCATGTCTTTACCGACCCATGCTGCTTCTAAGCCGGTAGTCATGATCCCTAATTGTGCTGCAACACGCCACGCGCATTTTCACCTAGATGGTACTGGTCCTGCACATTTGCAAGCACCCAAATTAGACGATTGGCCAAAAATAACCTGGGAAGTCGGTGCAAATACTCGTCGAGTTAATATGGATGAGTTGACCAAAGATTCGATTTTAGATTGGAAGGTCGGCGAAACCGTCTTGTTATCCGGTAAGATGCTAACAGGACGAGACGCGGCGCATAAACGCATTCAAACGATGTTGGATAATGGCGAAGGGCTCCCAGAGGGCGTGGATCTGACTAATCGATTTATCTATTATGTCGGTCCTGTCGATGCTGTCGGTGATGAAGTCGTAGGTCCTGCCGGTCCTACAACAGCCACTCGTATGGATAAATTTACCGATATGATGCTTGAACAAACGGGTTTGTTGGGCATGATTGGTAAAGCGGAGCGTGGCCCGGCGACAGTGGCGAGTATCGCTAAACACAAGTCAGTATATTTAATGGCAGTCGGTGGTGCAGCGTATTTGGTATCCAAAGCGATCAAGCAATCACGTGTTGTTGCGTTTGCTGATTTAGGTATGGAAGCTATTTACGAATTTGAAGTTGAAGATATGCCAGTGACCGTCGCTGTTGACCCACAAGGAAATAACGCGCATGAAACTGGCCCTGCGATTTGGCAAGCCAAAATTGCTGATTTAGATAGTGCATTAAAATCAAATAGCTAACTAGCTAGTTATCTTTTATCTGTATTTATATACAGTGCTTTGATATAGTATTAAACGTCACTCAGGTGGCGTTTTTTTATGGCTAAACATCAAAGGATAATTGCATGACTGTCTCGTTACTTACACATTGGATTGTCACACATTTATGGTGGAGTATGACTGCTGTTGCTTTACTGGCAATGGGCTTGATGTATATCGGGTTGCGTGCAATCCAGCGCCGCCAATCTCAGACTCGATTGCAAGCATATAACGCGCGTATAACAGGGTATGAAGAACGCATCGATGAGTTACAAGATCAATTAACCGAATATAAAGTGGCTAATGGCGCATTGTCAGCCTCTTTGCAAGCATTACAACAATCATCCAAAGAAAAACTAGCAATGTTGCAACAAGCTGAGCAGCAGTTGGCAGATAAATTTGAACGCTTAGCAAATAAAATATTCGACGATAAAAGCACAAAGTTCAATACCGTAAACCAGCAAAGCATGGATACGGTTGTGCAACCCTTGCACCAAAAACTCACCGAGTTTAAACAACAAATAGCACAACAGTCACGTCATGAAGGGCTAGAGCGAGCAGCTTTAAAACAAGAAATATACAGTCTAAAATCACTCAATGAACAAATTAATGCCCAAGCTTTAGCACTCACACAAGCACTAAAAGGTGATAACAAACAACAAGGAAATTGGGGGGAAGTGGTGTTGGAGTCTATTCTGGCTAATTGTGGTTTGCAAGAAGGTCAAGAGTATGTCCGTCAAACAACAATACAAGATGAATTAGGGCGGCGTTTTCAGCCCGATATTGTGGTGAATTTACCCAACAATAAAGCGGTGATCATTGATGCCAAAGTCTCTTTGTCGGCCTATGAACGGTATTTTAAATCTGATGATGAATTAGAGCAAGCAACTCAAATGAAACTGCATATCCAATCGATTAAGCAACACGTTAGTGGACTGGCTAGTAAGGATTACGCCGGATTGTACGGTGTGCAGTCATTGGATTATGTGTTGTTGTTTTTAGCCTCCGAAGCTGCATTTCAAGCGGCAATCCAGCAAGATCCTAGTTTAATGAATGAGGCCTTAAATCAAAATATCATGTTAGTCAGCCCAAGTAATTTAATGGTAGCATTAAAAACAATTAATACTATTTGGCAAACAGAAAAACGCATTAATATGTCACAGGACATAGCACTACAAGCGACCAAGTTACATGACAAATTAGTGGGTTTTGTGGCTGAAATGGATAAAGTGGGTAAGCAATTTAATACAGCACAATCTACTTATGAAGATGCCATGAAAAAACTAGCAACGGGTCGTGGCTCGATTGTCAGTATGGGGCATAAATTACAATCGATGGGCTTAAAAACCCAAAAGAGTTTACCCAAAGAATAACCATTTTTATACTTTTAGATAATATTAACGGGGTGGGTAACCGGCTATTATGAATTGTTGTATTCAGTTCAATGGCAGGTGTATAAGGCACTTAATTGTGGCCGTTTATTGTGTACGGTAGTCTCATCCTTCTACTTCCTGCCACCCTATATTATTTACGCTACAGGCGCTATAGTCTCAAACGTTGTGTTAATTTCGACGGCCTGATTTAGCATCAACATCACCGAACAATATTTTTCAGTAGATAGCTGCACTGCGCGAGCTAATTGCTTTTCATTTATATCCACTCCAGTCACTTGATAATGAGCATGAATATGGGTGAATATTCTAGGTGGATTTTCGGCGCGTTCGGCCGTGATGATGCATTCACACCCTTGTAATGCTTGTCTTGATTTTTTCATTATTTCGACAACATCTACGGATGAACAGGCTCCAACAGACATTAAGACGGCTTGCATTGGCGATAAATCTTGCCCATTCCCATCAAGATGCAATGACTCACCGGTATCCATTACACAATCAAAACCCAGTTCCCCACACCATGCGACAGTTGCTTTCATTGTTGCTTCCTTATGTTGTTTTATTTTAGTTTGATAGCATCTTTAGATAAATCTATTTTGTTCGCTTTAAACAATGCACCGATGGCTTTTTTATAAGCACCTTTACTGACATTGAATTTATGAGAAATATCGTCAGGGCTACTTTTGTCGGTTAATGTTGATAAACCATCATGTGCGGCTAAATCATCCAAGATCAGTTGTTGTAACGATTTACGGCTATCTGGGTTATCTTGTAATTGAGTGATATCTATTTTGCCATCATCACGGATTGTTTTTATCCAAGCAGAAAACTGGTCACCTATGCGATGTTTGGCTAGCGTCTGATCATGAAATAACACACCTAAAAACGCATTGTTAATCAGCACTTTGTAACCCAGACTAGTAGCATGCCAGACTTGGCATTGCGTATCTTGGCCAACAGTCAACTGCGAGTAGGGGTCAGTCTCATTAAAAAAACGATGTAACTTAGTCGCACCTAAAACACGTTGGCTATCATTTTCGTAGAATACATGTACCACATATGACATACCGACAGTGACAGGTTCTTGGCAATATTTATTAGGCACTAACAAATCTTGCTCTAATCCCCAGTCAAAGAAGGCGCCAAAATCTGTCATTGCTTTAGCTTGTAATACAACCGTTTGACCCGTCACTGCTTTGGGGAATGCTAAAGAAGCCACACACTGCTGCTGTTTATCAACATACACAAAGGCATCAAAGGTATCGCCTAAGGCTAATTGATTGGGGGAGTTGGCAAGATAGACATACGTAATTAGATCTTCATCAAAATCTGGAGCTGGGTTAACAGAACCATTTGCGAGTACGCAAGAATAACCTTGTTGAAGGATTTCATAGACTTTGAGGGTATTTATTTGACCAATTTTGAGCATAGTGACTGACAAGTAATTAATAACAGATTACTATCATACAGCAATGATTAATAAAAGGCGTGTTTATGCAATTGAATTGTGACTTAGGTGAGGGGTATGGCAACTATAGTATGCCGGTAGACGAGGCCATTATGCCTTATCTACATCAAGCAAATATTGCCTGTGGGTTTCATGCGGGCGATCCATTGCATATAAAACAAGCAGTTGCTTTGGCTATTAAACATGGGGTTAGTATTGGTGCACATCCCAGTTATCCTGATCTACAAGGTTTTGGTCGTCGCAGTATGGCGATTGAATCTGAAGAGCTCATCGCGATTATTCAATATCAAATTGGCGCACTTCACGCAGTATGTCAATTTGCAGGTTCACATTGTCAATATGTGAAACCCCATGGGGCGTTGTATCATGATATTGTCAATAATCAAACTGTTCGATTGGCGTGTTTTTCTGCTATCGCAGCAACCGGCTTAGATTTACCCGTGATGTTACCCGCCACCCAAACACCATTCCATTTAGTGAATGATGCAGAAAAATATGGTTTAAAAATACTCTTTGAGGCGTTTGCTGACCGGGCCTATTTGGATTCAGGATTACTGGCACCTCGACATATGGCTGGCAGTGTATTAGATGTAAAAAAGGCTTTGGCACAAGCTAAGCGGTTAATTAATCACAATGAAATTGTCACGATCAGTGGTCAAGTGTTACCGTTACATGCTGATTCGTTATGTGTGCACTCCGATTCGCCTGAAGCGGTATTATTAGTCCAAAAAATTGCAGCATGTCTATAAATGACAGATTCTGATTACAGCGTTGAATGGGTCAACCCAACCACGATGTTATGCCGTGTCATTGGGGAGAGGTTGTCTGTTGCACAGCGACATCAATGTTTATTAATGATTCATCAAGCAATCCTGGATAGTCATAAGCAATTACTGGTTAACATTGTTCCTGGGTTTAATGAAATACTGCTGTATTTTGATCCCAACAAAATTGACTATGCGTACCATGTCACGCTGATATCACGCTTGGTCAAAACACACCTGAAACCATATACCCACTCTCCTGATTATTTTGGGGCAGCGCACAATGCACTTGATAGCCAAGAAGTCGATATCTCAACACGTCCAATCACGGCTATAGAGGTTAATTTTGATGTGCATGGCCAGTATGATTTGCAGCATATAGCAACACATTTAGGTCTGACTCGGCAGGCGTTAATTACGCAGTTCTGTGCGATAGACTTTACCGTTATTCTAAACGGCTTTATGCCGGGTTTTGTGTATTTATCCGGATTACCAGCATGCTTGCATATACCACGCTTAGCGACACCCCGTGTAAAGGTACCTAAAGGTGCCGTGGCGATAGCTGAAGCTTATTGCGGCATTTACCCACAACAATCTCCTGGAGGATGGCATATTATTGGTGTAACCGAACATAAGATGTTTGATATAAAACAAACACCACCAGCAAGTTGTGTCACAGGTGAGCGGATTCAATTTAGAGCAACGCACAATGCTTGAATGTGTCCGCACTGAGTTACCCATATTTATTGTCGATACAGGTCGCCAGTGGAGTGGTCTATATGGGGTCAGTGAATCAGGCGCAATGGATATGGGCGCATTGGAACGCGCTAATCACATATTGCAGCAGTCGCCCAACACTGCTGCACTAGAAATACTCGGTTCTGCCAGCTTCGTTACTCATATTTCTATGTGGGTATGCTTTACGGGGAGTGCTGCTGAGATCAATATCGCAGGGCAAGGCAGGCTACTCAATCAAGCGATATGGGTTAATGCTCATCAAACAATTGTCGTGGAGCGAGCAAAGCAAGGAATGCGAGTCATATTAGGTGTGTATGGCGGCATTGATGTACCTCAATATTTTTCATCTTCGTGCGGGATTGTTCGAGAAGGCTTTGGCGCATTTGGGGACGGCAAACCGATGGTTTCTGGCACTGTAGCTAGCATCAACACTAATACCAGCACTAATACCAACACTAATACCAACACTAATACCAACACCATTGCTAACACTAGCACCGCTCATTTACACCACAACACAGAGCATGTACCCAAAAACGATAAAGCTAAAGCACACAGGTCCGTTTCATGTGTGTCAGAGACTGCCGCCTGGATTGATTTTGTGCCTAATTATCAGTATGCCAAGTTTAGCGTGACTAGCAGATACCGATTTGTCGAACAAGCGATGCAGGTGACTGCACAATCCGACCGCATGGGACTTCGTTTAGCATGCACACAACCTATCTCTGCACCCAAGTTAACTTCATCACAAGCACTCGCTTTGGGAGTTATTCAAATTCCTCCTGATGGACAACCTATTGTGATGGGCAGAGACAGACAAACTCATGGTGGATACCCTGTTATTGGAACGGTACCAGAGTATGGGGTAGATCAATTAGCGCAAATTAATGTAGGGCAGGCGTTTTACTTTAGAGTCGTGACTATCGAGCAAGCGATAGCCACCTATTGGTTAAAAAAACGTTTACGCGTCTAAATCGTCATCACAATTAACATTATTGCACTCACCATACATGTACAAAGAGTGATGTGTTAACTTCATATTATTATGTTCTGCGACTTCGAGTTGGCGACGTTCGATAACGGGATCTTCAAATTCAACAACTTTGCCACAACGCAAACACACAAGATGATCGTGATGTTCTTTATGGCTGATCTCAAATACTGATTTGCCACCTTCAAAATGATGGCGTATCAAAATACCCGCATCATCAAATTGGTTTAAAACACGGTAAACAGTGGCTAACCCAATATCTTCGTCTTGGTCTAATAGAATCTTATAGACATCTTCAGCACTGATATGTTGATTATTAGGTTGTTGCAAAATCTCTAATATCTTAAGACGGGGTAATGTGACTTTTAAGCCTGCTTTTTTTAATTCTTTGTTGTGATCCATAAACTTGATCCATATTCGTTTTTTATAAGGCTAAGGCATTAAGATACAGTAATTTGTCATAATAATAAAGATAAAACCCCTTGATGATCTGGCAATCACGAAGGGGTTTAATAGATATCTTCTTTTGCTTATCGTGTGACAATAAAAGGGAATGGGTCTAGGTTAACTCGGCTAAACACATTTCTTCTTTTATTTGTTCACACCATGCAATAACACGTTCTTCGGTAAGTTCTGGTTGACGATCTTCGTCAATACCAAGACCTACAAAGTGGTCATCGTCAGCCATACCTTTAGAAGCTTCAAATTCATAGCTGTCGGTTGACCATTTACCAATCAAAATTGCACCACGGGCTTCAACAATATCGCGTACCATACCCATCGCATCCAAAAAATATTCAGCGTAATCTTCTTGATCGCCACAACCAAATATAGCAACAAGCTTGTCATTAAAGTCGACTTCTTCTAATTCCGGAAAAAAATCATCCCAATCACATTGCGCTTCCCCGTAATACCAAGTCGGGATCCCAAATAGTAATAAATCAAAATCAGCAATTTCTTCTTTAGTACTTTTGGCAATATCGTGAACATCAATCAGCGATTTGCCTAATTGTTTTTGGATCATTTTTGCGATGTGTTCAGTGTTGCCGGTATCGCTGCCAAAAAATAAACCCACACTTGCCATGTTAATTCCTCACTTAATTTAAACCGCTAGCCATCCAAAAGAGTTGAATCAACCCTTTTGCTACAAATCCCAAGGCGCCTAAAAGTAATACACCATAAGCGATGAAACGCCCATATTTAGGTACATCATTTTTACTTAGTACGTCATGTATTGCAAAACCCATCAAAATGAATAAAACAAATAAACCGATATTTAACGCGATGGATTCAATGAGTTCGTAGTGTTGTGCTAGCATTAATCTGATTACTAAAAATTCTTTAAAACATTATATCATAGGGTTGGGCGGTTTCGCATCTCCAACCTAAGTATACTGTAAACTTCTTTGTCCTAAATCAATCAGCCACTCACAGTGTGATTATGCTTGTAAGAATTGCGCGACAATTCGATTAAATTGCAGTGGTTTTTCGGCATGTAACCAATGCCCTGTGCCGGCGATGATTTTGGAACTGGCGTTTGGAAACAACTCAAGAATCTTTGCTTGATGAGCCAGGGTAATATAATCGGACTGTTGGCCTTTAATAAAGAGCGTTTGACCTAAATAGGAGCTGCGCAAATCTGGCCACTGAATTAACTCAGAATAGTCACGTGTCAGGACTGCGCGATTAAATCGCCATTGCCAGCCATGTTGAGGGTGTTTGTGTAAGCTTTTTAATAAAAACTGTCGAGTACCTTCATCAGCTAGAGATTGATCAAACTGAGTTTTGACATCACTACGACTAGTAACTTGTGCTAAATCAACAGCAGCTAATGCTGTCAATACGGCTTGATGTCGATGTGTGTAGGTAACCGGCGCAATATCAGCAACAATCAGTGACGTAACCATAGCAGGGTAGGTTAACGCAATATGCATTGCCATTTTACCCCCTAATGAGTGGCCGATAAAATGCGCTTTATCTACCCCATGATGTAATAATGTCGTGCGAATAAGTTCACAATATTCAGCGAATCCAAATGCATCCAACCAAGGTGATTGACCATGATCGGGTAAATCAATTTGGATGACATTGTGTGTTGGACTGAGTTCACGGGTGAGTAAATTGAGATTATCATGACTACCAAATAGCCCATGAATTAAAACAGCCCAAGGTGATTGCTCACCTTGGGCTGTGATTTTAACGTGACAAAACATTAAACAGAAAACGATTCTAACGATTTACCATTAGCAATGGCTTGAGCAAAAACAACAGGCATACGACCAATACCAGTCCAATTCGTTGCAACACCGTCTACTGTAATAGTATATTTTACTGGACGCTTAGCACCGCGCTTACGTTGTTTACGAGGCTTGTCTGAGGCGATACTGCTTTCAAAATCACTGATATCTAGACCTGCTTCAAGCATTTGTTGCTTGATGGCTTCGATTTGGGCAATCTTGGCGGCATTCTCTGCTTCATATTGAGCGTGTAATTCTTTACGCTTTTCAATCACCATAGCGAGTTTTTCTTGCGCATCTGAAAGCTCTGCTAAAGATAAATCTTTAGTCGCACCTTGCAAACGGCGGGCATGTAACAATATGCCAGTAAAATCATTCATAGATGTTTCCTTTAAATATATTAATTTAACTAATTTTCATACTCTAACTTTTATATTATAAACATAGATTTAATTAAATTAAATATTTTTTTACATATTGGGATAGTTCGGGCCTCCGGCACCTTCAGGTACTACCCATTGTATGTTTTGACTGGGTTCTTTTATATCGCATGTCTTACAATGAATACAGTTTTGACTGTTAATTGTAAATTTAGATTCACCTTGCTCATCTTGGGATATTTCATATACACCAGCAGGGCAGTATCGTTGAGCAGCTTCGTTGTATTTCGGTAAATTAAGCGTAATTGGTAGCGAACTGTCGCGAAGTTGCAAGTGGCAAGGCTGGTCTTCAGCATGGTTAGTATTTGAGATAAATACTGAACTTAATTTATCAAAGCTAAAAACATTATCGTATTTTGGATAATTAATTACTGGGCATTCACTGGCTTCTTTCATTTGTAAATGATCAGCTTCTTTATCTAATAAATTAATAGGCATTTTGCCATTCAATATATTTTGGTCAAACGTATTAAAGGCTCCACCCAAAATATTTCCCCATTTATGAATAGCAGGACCAAAATTACGCGATGAATAAAGCTCATCATAGAGCCACGACGCGGCAAAATGTGCAGCGAATTCGGGTAAATCATTGACCGGCTCATTAATCACTGCAAATATACTTTCAGCGGCAAGCATGCCTGATTTCATCGCTGTGTGGTTACCTTTTATTTTTGCAAAATTAAGTGTACCGGCTTCACAACCGACCAATATGCCACCGGGCATTGTCATTTTGGGTAAAGAGTGAAAGCCACCTTTTGCAATTGCACGTGCACCATAACTAATGCGCTTACCACCAGTTAAATATTGTTGGATGGTGGGATGGTGTTTCAGGCGTTGAAATTCATCAAACGGGCTTAAATGTGGGTTGCTGTAATTCAGGTCGACGATTAAGCCAAGTAACACTTGATTATTCTCGGCGTGATATAGATAACTGCCACCGGTCGCATCACTGAGAGGCCAGCCGGCAGTATGCACAACTAATCCTGGTTGATGAAGTGCGGGATCAATATCCCAAATTTCTTTAAAACCAATGGCGTAATGTTGTGGCGTTGCATCGCGATCTAAGTCAAATTCTTTAATTAGCTGTTTGCCAAGGTGGCCTCGGCAACCTTCAGCAAAAATGGTATATTTAGCACGAAGTTCCATGCCAGGCATGTACCCATCTTTGTGTGAACCATCTGCTGCAATACCCATGTCTCCAGTGATAACACCATTTACCACACCATCATTGATAATGACTTCGGCAGCAGAAAAACCAGGGAATATTTCGACCCCAAGCGCTTCTGCTTGGGTAGCTAGCCAACGCGTAACATTCGCCATAGACACAATATAATTACCTTCATTGTGCATGGTCTTTGGCGACATGAAATTAGGGATTTTGATACCTTTGGTATCGCTCGTTAAATAATAAATATCATCACTGGTTACAGCGGTTGTGATGGGAGCATCGAGTTCTTTCCAATTAGGAAGCAATTCATCTAATGCGCGGGTTTCAAATACGGCACCTGATAAAATGTGTGCACCGACTTCTGAACCTTTTTCAACCACACAGACCATTAGCTCTTGGTCATTAGCTTGTGCAAGTTGCATTAATTTAATCGCAGAGGATAAGCCTGAAGGACCGGCACCTACGATAACTACATCAAATTCCATGGATTCACGTTCCACATTTCACCTCGATTATTTTGAATGATACACAGATATGACAAATAGCAATGATCTGCAGTATAAAAACAGTGTAAATTATACCAATTAAACAATTACGCATAATGTAACGTTAGTACGTATAATAACACTAACATTAATTTCTCACTTAACACAAATGAGGTAGATATGAAAATTCTAGTCCCTGTCAAACGGGCAATTGACTACAACGTAAAAGTAAAAGTCAAAGCAGATCAATCTAATGTTGATTTAGCTAACGTCAAAATGTCGATAAATCCATTTTGCGAAATTGCAGTCGAAGAAGCCATCAGGTTAAAAGAAGCGGGTATTGCAACTGAAATCGTAATTGTATCGATTGGACCAGCAGTCTGTGTTGAGCAAATTCGCACAGCATTGGCGTTGGGTGGTGATAGAGGTATTCATATTGCAACGGATCTTGATTTAGATTCTCTGCAGATTGCAAAATTGCTGCATACGGTTGTGGTCAAAGAATCTCCCGATTTAGTGATATTGGGTAAACAAGCGATTGATTCGGACAATAACCAAACGGGGCAGATGTTAGCTGCATTAAGTAATATGGGGCAGGGGACATTTGCTTCAAAAGTGGTTGTCGAAGAAAACATGGTTGCTGTCACGCGTGAAATCGATGGTGGATTACAAACGGTTAAATTATCTTTGCCGGCCATTGTGACCACAGATTTGCGCTTGAATGAGCCCCGTTACGCATCGTTACCCAATATAATGAAAGCCAAAAGAAAACCAGTTGAAACGATTGCCGCAGATTCATTATCAGTTGCATTGGCATCCAGTGTTAAATTAATCAAGGTAATGAGTCCCGCGCAGCGTGTTGGTGGGGCTAAAGTCGCTGATGTAAATGAGTTAGTGGCCAAATTAAGAACTGAAGCGAAGGTGATAGCATGAGTATCCTAATTTACGCAGAACATGACAATACAGAATTGAAATCTGAAACAGCAAAACTAGTGCATGCTGCACAGCAACTGGGTAGTGAGATCAATGTCTTAGTTGCTGGTTACCAATGTGCTGAAGTGGCGCAAGCGGCGGCACAAATTGCAGGTGTTAATCAAGTCCTCGTTGCTGACAATGCAGTGTATACGCATCAAATGGCAGAAAACATTGCTTCATTAGTGTCTGAACTTGCGGTGGATTATTCACATATCTTAGCGGCTGCTACGACAACCGGCAAAAACTTTATGCCGCGCGTTGCTGCATTAAATGATGTCGCTCAGATTTCCGATATCATTGCTGTAGAGTCGGCTGATACGTTTGTCCGACCAATCTATGCTGGAAATGCAATTGCAACGGTTCAGTCTAGCGATGCATTAAAGGTCTTAACCGTTCGAGCATCCGCTTTTGATGCAGCTGAATTAGATAATGATGCCCCTGTACAAAATATTGACCTGGTGCATGATAATACACTAGCGTCATTTGTTGATGCCGAGCTGACGGTCTCAGAGCGACCAGAATTGACAGCAGCAGATGTCATTATTTCAGGTGGTCGTGGGATGCAAAACGGTGATAATTTTGCACTATTAAATGGGATAGCGGATAAGTTAGGCGCGGCGATAGGCGCATCTCGAGCCGCAGTCGATGCTGGTTTTGTGCCCAATGATATGCAAGTAGGTCAAACAGGTAAAATTGTCGCCCCTAATCTATATATTGCCGTAGGGATAAGTGGTGCGATTCAGCATTTGGCAGGCATGAAAGATTCCAAAATCATTGTAGCGATTAACAAAGACGAAGAGGCGCCAATTTTCCAAATCGCAGATTATGGATTAGTTGGTGATTTATTTGATATCTTACCGGAATTAGAAGCCGCTTTGTAACATACTGATTAACTAAATCGGTATATTAGCTACCTAATAGCATATAAAAAACCCCGAAAATGTCTGGCATTTGCGGGGTTTTTTGGTTCCGTGTATGACTTACTAAAATCTGATCGTTGCAGATCGTTGGTTATACATTGACGACAGAGTTTTCATCAAAGGTTAACTCATTAGGCACATATTCATCAGCCTGCCAATCATTTTGCCAATCAGTATCATTGATTAAATAACGAAATGCATATTGTTGATTCGCCGCAAGATTAATAGTTTGAGTAAAATCACCGGATTTAAGTTTACGCATTGGTGACACATCCGTCGCCCAATCATTAAACTCTCCAATTAATTTCACTTGATCTGCATGACCGGCTTGTTCTGCACTTATTTTGAATGTCACTTTGCATTCAGGTTTTGATTTAAGGTAGATTTTTTTTAATGGCATAGTGTTGTCGTCCCTGTTAACTAAAAAAATGTATCGGCAATAGTTGTGCAAATATTAACCAATACTATCATGGGTATTTGATAATCTCACTATGTTCTTTGTTCGACCAGTTCATACAGACACATTTGCTAACAAACCAATTATGTGAATTGTTTATTGTACTCTTACAAGTTTACGTTAAAACTTTTATTATATAAGTAGTCATTTTTATAAAAAAAACGAGCACATTGAGTATGAAAGCATTACGAGCAGCAGGGATACCGTTAATTATTGTTTTGATTTGCGTGGTTGTTGCGGTGATTTTGACACTGAACAAACCTAAACCAGAAAAAAAAGAAGTATCTGAACCAATTTTTTTGGTTGAAGTACAATCTGTTGATATTACTGACATTACTTATACCGTTCGTTCACAGGGTAATGTTATTCCAAAAACTGAGAGTGCATTATCCGCACAGGTAAGTGGGCGTATCGAGGCCGTATCGGATTTGTTTGTCAATGGCGGTATGTTTAAGCAAGGCGATATGTTAGTTCAATTAGAAAACGCAGATAAAGAAACTGACGTCAAACTTGCTCAAGCTGAATTATCTAGAGCTAACGCATCGTACGCTGAAGAATTAGCACGCGGTAAAGTCGCCGCCGAAGAATGGCGTTCAATTAGCACATCGGTGGCAAGTGAATTAGGCTTGCGTAAACCGCAACTTGCACGAGAAGAAGCGTCGATGCAAGCGGCTAAAGCCAACCTAGAACGTGCCCAGCGTAATTTGGAACGAACCGTGATACGTGCACCTTATGATGGGATCATCAAACAAAAAAATGTCGATATTGGTCAGTTCGTCTCAACCGGTGTCGTATTAGCTAATATTGCTGCTACAGATTTTGCGGAAATCCGGTTGCCGTTAACCGATGCTGATCTTGCGTATTTAAACTTAGATGCGCAACAATTAGGTAGTGTGTTGTTGACTGGACGAGTCGGGGGACGAAATGAACAATGGTTGGCCCGTTTGACACGCGATGAGGGGGTGATGAATATGCAAAGCCGCGTTATTTACGCGATAGCTGAAGTGGCAGATCCATATCGTCGTTTACCCCAGACACAACATAACCTTTTACGTTTTGGCAGCTTTGTGAATGCACAAATAAGCGGTGCTGTAGCCAATAATATAGTGGTGTTACCGCGTAATTTAGTCCGCCTGGATGGCACAGTGATTACGGTGTCACAAGACAGAACAATCGTTATTAAAGATGTTGAAGTGCAACGAGCCGATGATGAAAAAATTTATATCAGTGCAGGATTGCTTGCCGGTGACATGATTGCAACGAGCGCAGTGCCTGATGCAACCGACGGTATGAAAGTACGTTTACCAGGTGATGCTCCCGCGGCAACGGACAAAGAGTCTGAGCTTGCTGTAACGAAGGAGGATTAAACATGGAACATATAAATACCCATAAGGGTGTGATTGCTTGGTTTGCTCGCAATCATGTCGCAGCTAATTTGTTAATGTGGATATTATTGTTTGGTGGAATATTTGGTGCATTGACCATCCACAAACAAGTGTTTCCGACATTTGAATTTAATGTTATCTCTGTACAGGTACCTTATTTAGGTGCTGCGCCTCAAGAAGTCGAAGAAGGGGTTGTACTCAAGCTAGAAGAAGCAGTGAAAGATATTGAAGGTATCAAACGCCTAACATCTCGCTCTGTGGAGGGGTTTGGTTCACTGAGTATAGAAGTTGAAGATGATTACGATGTGCAATTGTTACTTGATGAGGTCAAAGTACAAGTTGACGCTATCCCTTCGTTTCCAGCCAATACCGAAAAACCGGTCGTTTTTAGAATAAAAGCGCCTCAGGATGTGCTGTGGATCTCAACCTATGGAGATGCAACGGAGAAACAACTCAAAGAATTTGCAAAAGGACTGCGTGATGACATCGCTAATCTTGCTGGTGTCTCTGATGTGCGTCTTGTTGGCGATAGACCTTATGAAATCTCGATTGAGATATCTGAAGCCAAGTTACAAGAATATAATTTAACTTTTAATAGTTTAGTCTCTGCTGTGCGTCAATCATCGATAGATATCCCTGGTGGAGCAATCCGTTCTGACAACGGTGATATTTTATTGCGTGCTAAAGGGCAAGCCTATGATGCGTATGATTTTGCTAGTATTGTATTAGTCACTCGCCAAGATGGTACCCGTTTGTTGTTGGGCGATATTGCCGTTATCAACGACGGTTTTGTTGAAGATAATGCCCTTGCGTTTTTTGATGGTAAACCGGCAATCAGTATTCAAGTTAGAGCCGTTGGTGATCAAAATGCGCTAGTCATCTCTGAACGAGTCAATGAATACTTAGATAAACAGCGTCCGAACTTCCCGTCTAATATTAAGGCAGATACCTGGGGTGATAGTTCTTTTTACTTAGCCGATCGACTAAACATGATGTTAGAAAACATGGGTATGGGTGCATTACTTGTGTTTATGGTGTTGTCGTTGTTTTTAAAAATCCGCCTGGCTTTTTGGGTTATTTGGGGTTTACCGGTTTGTTTCTTAGGCGCATTAGCAGTACTACCTATGGAGTTCATGAGTATTTCAATTAATATGATCAGCCTCTTTGGATTTATATTGGTACTCGGTATTGTTGTGGATGATGCGATCATTATGGGGGAGTCAGCATACTCAGCAATCGATAAAGACGGGCACTCTGTTGATAACGTGATTAAGGGTGTTAAACGTGTGGCTATGCCAGCAACGTTTGGTGTGTTAACGACGATTGCTGCATTTTCCCCGATGATGATGGTATCTGGGACATTTGGTGTCATTTGGAAGACCATTGGTGGGGTTGTGATCGTCTGTTTAGTGTTTTCACTGATTGAATCCAAGTTAATTTTGCCGGCACATTTGGCACACATGAAAGATAAGCCATATGACCCATCTAAAGCCAATTTTTTACAACGGTTTAGAGATTTTTTCTCAGAAGGCATCAAACGTTTTATTCATAATACGTATGTTCCATTCCTTGCCAAGGCGATTAAACATCGATACACCACGTTAGCATCGTTTATTGGTATTTTTATTTTAACGATTGGCTTGTTTACTGGCGGCATTGTTAAATTTGTATTCTTTCCCACCATCCCATCTGATTTTATGTTTGCTACGGTAGAGTTAGAGCAAGGTTCATCGATCATTCAACGTGACAAAGCGATTAAAACCTTGATGCAGTCATTAACGGATATGGACAACGAACTGATTAACGAAACGGGTGAGGGTGCGGTAAAGCATTCTATTGCTTTTAGTCAAGGCGCATTAGGTGGGCAAGTTTTTGTTGAATTGTCTAAAGGTGAAGAACGCACTATTACAGATATTGAATTATACGATAGATGGCGTGACAATGTGCCAGAAATCCCCGGCGTTAAAACCTTCAATATCGGTGCTCCGGGTGGCCCAGGTGGTGGCTCAGATTTATCCTTTGAATTCAGTGGTAAAGACATTGAAGAAATGCGTCTAGTATCCGCAGAATTAAAATCATTTTTGGCTGAGTATGAAGGCGTTTCAGATATTAACGATAGCTTTGCTAACGGCAGTGACGAAATCCGCATTAATATTAAACCATTAGGTGAAGCATTAGGCTTAAGTTTATCGAGTCTTGCCCAACAAGTACGCTATGGTTTTTATGGTGCTGAAGCACAGCGTATTCAACGTGATGATGAAGAAATTCGCGTCATGATCCGTTATCCCAAAGAACAACGGAATTCAATTGGTAACTTAGAAACCATGCGGGTGAGAGCGCCTAATGGCAGTGAGATCCCTTTTTCTGAAGTTGCAGAAATTGAAGTGGGTCAAGGATATACTTCGATCAATCGTGTTGATGGTCGTCGCTCAATCAGTGTGACTGCCAAAGTAAACCCGGATGTGATTGAGCCGAATACTATTTTGCGTGATGTGATGACGCAAGCATTACCACAATATGTCAAACAATATCCGGGAGTGTCTTTTAAACTGCAAGGTAATTCAAAAGAGCAGCAAGAGGCATTGGTATCGTTAGCCCAAGGTTTCTTGTTCGCGTTATTTGCTATTTATGCTTTATTAGCAATACCATTAAAGTCATATTCACAACCCTTGATCATTATGTCCGTAATCCCATTTGGCATTGTTGGTGCGATTATCGGTCATATGCTGCTAGGCAACTCAGTCAGTGTGCTGTCGATTTGCGGCATCATTGCTTTGTCTGGTGTGGTAGTAAACGATAGTTTAATCATGGTGGATTTTGTTAATCGTGCTCGAGAAGAGGGAATGAATATGATGGAAGCGGCGATGAAAGCTGGCTCAGAACGTTTTAGAGCGATCATATTGACCTCATTGACCACTTTTTTTGGTCTAATGCCGATTGTCTTTGAACGCTCATTGCAAGCGCAAGTAGTCATTCCAATGGCGATCTCTTTGGCCTTTGGAATATTGTTTGCCACCGTGATCACGTTGCTATTAGTCCCATCGCTGTACATTATTCTGGATGACATTAAATCCGTGTTTTCCAAAACCCATCGTGCAAAGCGGGAGTTGGAGCGTGCACAGTTAGAAGCATCCTAGACACCATATTGGTAACGCATCGAGTAGTTGCAATGATATTGGTTAATACCTTTAAACATTGCATTTACTCGCAGGCGCTATTGGTAGCGCGATAATGTGGCGTGTTCCTTTATCATCACTAAACATTTGGTGTGTGCCTTGTAAAAACAACACACGTTCTTTAATTCCTAATAACCCAAACCCATCCTTATTGGTTTGTATGATCCCTTTACCATTATCCATAATTAACAAAGTAACACTAGTATCATCACATTGAAGCTGAATGATAAATTCCGATGCTTGAGCATATTTTACTGTGTTGGATACAGTTTCTTGTAAAATCCGATAAATATTGATGTTTTGTTCTTCATTTAATAATGAAAAATCTCCATTATATTCAAAATTACAATCGATAGATGCATGTTGCAGTAACGACATGAATTCACTCGATTCAATCGCTGGAATCAAACCAAGGTCTTTTATTGCTCTGGGATGAAGGGTGCTAATCAAACGATGTGTGGTGTTATTGATGCGCTCTAATATCATTTTTATTCGTTGAATTGAATCATGGATAAGATCGGTAGGGTTCAGCTTTGTCATGATGGATAGTTCTAAGCTAATTGCTGTTACATTTTGACCGACTTCATCATGTAAATCAGTAGATAAACGTTGTCGCTCCTGTTCTTGAATAGTGGACATATGCATCAACAGACTGCGGTTTTTATTAATAACTCGATTTAACTCTGTGTTACTTATGGCTAATGATTTATTTTTAGCCACCATCTGTCTCATTAACTGCTGATACTTGTCTATGAGTGCACCAATACCTAATGTAATAAAAGCAATAGACAAAAAGAGTATTTGGTTTTCATAATTATTACTTGATTGGGGATAAACAATGTATGTCATACTTATAATAACACTCATCCACAAAACGCTAATGATGGCTGCAAACAACCCAAATTTAAACGCAAGTATGACCATTATAATAACGGTAAATAGCCTGATGTAATACAAGGGGATGAAATAAAGTAATGCATATAAAATAGCAAACACACTACTTACAATACATGCAATGAGTACATGCTTCTTTATATCGATCCGTTTTTTGCTAATTAACATCGAATTTATATATAAAGAAATTGGCACAACAATTAACATTCCCAATAAGTCACCTGCTGCGAACTGTTGCAATGTAACTATATTGATATTGGACAATACTGAATTTGACTCGTAATACTCCTCAAAGCTAAAACCTAAAGATAAATTTATCCCTGACAAAATCGCCGTGGTAAACAACAATACCGTTAAAGCAATCATGGAGCTTAAGTCAAAGATTGTCCAATTTTGCCGATATTGTTTGTATAAGTACACGCAACCAAGTGGTAATGCACTTGCCACAAAAGTTAATATAAAATGAGTAAAAACATATTGATATGTTGGTTGAATCAACGTCAAAACAATGATGATTTCTGTGAATAAAACGGTCAGCCAATACTTTCTTGGGAGTACCAGATAGGTTGCCACTCTTATTCCTGCTGGGATAAATAACATTGATGCGTTATCAAATACAAAAATATCACTAGGTAACCAAAAGTAACTGGTCCATAATAATATGTATACAAATGAGATAAATATATTATTTTTAATGTAATTGGATAACAGCATAATGAAATTAAAAATCGGGTTAGTGGATGATCATTCTATAATATTGGCAGGCGTTAGTCGTCTATTAATTGAATGCGAATATGAGATCGTATTTACTGAATCAAATTTCAGAGATGCGCAGAAGGCTATCGAAATAAATCATAGCATGTTGGACTTACTTATTGTTGATATCTCACTACCGGATAAAATGGGCTTAGGCTTAATTGATGTTATGCATCAGCTCAATCCAGAAACTAAAATTATAGTGATGAGTATGCATAACGCTGAACCCTATATTAATCAAGCAATTAATCAAGGAGCTATGGGCTATATTTCGAAACAATATGCAGGAGAAGAACTGATTGCAGCAATAGAATCGGTATGTAAAGGAAAGCGATTTTTAGGTAAAAACGCCTTGATCAATTTAAAAGAAAATAACTCTCCAACGAACAACATGTCTCTAGATAAATTATCCTTGCGAGAGTTAGAAATATTTAAGTTATTAGCAATAGGTCACTCGCCAAAACACATTGGATTTACTTTAGGTTTGCATCACAAAACAGTGTTAACTCACCGAGCAAATATAATGAAAAAATTGTCAATTCGAGAAAACATCGAATTACTGAAGTTAGCGTTGCTATGTAATGAATTGAGTATTGAAGATATATTAGCGCAATAAAAAACGGTATGAGGAGGGATCCTAATACCGTTTTGTTTAATCTTTAATGTGGACAGGGTCGCCAAGATAACAATGAAATTAACTTGGGTTTGCCTTTACAAGTTCTATTGTTTAATAGAACGATGCTTTAAATTCAACACCAATAACCCGTGGTTCGTTTACAATCGCTGTTAGGTTATTAAAATCGATACCGCCACGAAGATTTTCTTCATTTGTGATATTTCGGCCGAACAAAGCAATGGAGTAATCATTGGCAAAGTTTTCATAACCGATACGTAAACCGCCTTCAAAATTATCATCTGTTTTGAATTCTACTGCATCATATAAAAAGATATTAGTTGCCCCTTGGAATGCCCAATCAGTAAACGCATAAAACTCACCGTCTTCACCTGCTGGAATAGTATAGCGAGCAGTAAAGTTAAAGATTGTTTTTGGTGCCTGTGGGAATGGATTACCATCGACTAAAGCACGGTTATCGATCGTTGTTTGATCATTCACCGTACAATTACCCGCAAAACCTGCGTTAGCACCACAAGCAAAGACAGATAACGTCTTATCTTTAATTTGTGTTTGATTGTAGCTATAGCCGGCTGTTAACGTTAATGCGTCAGTTGCAAGGTATTCCATATCGATTTCGTAACCAAGACCAATACCTTTATCCGCATTAATCAATGCCGTGTTATTAGCACCACCACCAATCGCTGAAAATTGAATGTCATCAATGACATAATAAAAAGCAGCCGCATTTAGGCGTAATGTATTATCCACTAAATCAGATTTGAAACCAATTTCTACAGAGTTAATGGTTTCAGCATCGGCAACAGAAGGAGCGCCTTCAAAAGCAACATCACGTGCTTGGATTGTTTGTGCTCTGAAGCCATTTGCATAGCGAGCAAACACAGATGTGCTGTTATCAAGCTTATAATTTAATGAAAGTTCATAGCTTAGCTTGCCGTCATCCACATTGATTGGCTGATAATCTTGGACACTTGCCGCGCCGATCACTAATGCAAAACCATCCACGTTTTGTTGACCAACCACGAGTGATTTTTCATCTTTGGTATAACGTAATCCACCAGTAAAGGTAAGTTGCTTTGATAATTCATAGGTAGATTGACCAAATACAGCCATGGTGGTGTTTTCATGGAACACTTCAGATGCACCAAAAAATCCATCGACACTCGTTACACTAAACGATGAATCAAAATAGAACGCACCAGCCTGCCAGTTGAATGCACCATCATTGTTGCTTGCCCAACGGATCTCTTGAGTGAACTGTTTTAGATCATTGAGTAAATCTTGTGTGACCGCAGAAAAAGGAATAAATCCTGGGTAAGATGCTTCTGTCGTTCCGTCACCATTAATATCGGCAGCAGGATCAGCATTAACACCGCCATCCACATCACCTAGAGAGAAACCTTCAGCAGTTTCAAGTGCGGTAATTGAGGTAAAGCTAATATCATCCATGCTGTAATCGACGGTTACTGACGTGCCAAAACCTTCATAAGCTTGTGGGTTATTATCGAAACCATTTCCTAATAAATTACCATCATAGTGTACCGTATCACGGTCAAAATTCGCATTAAGCTGATTACTGCCGCGTGTTAAGGCATTTGCTCTAAATACTGATGCAGTTCCATCTAAGTCACGGCCATGGGCATTAACTAAGACTGATAAGTCGTCAGTAGGCGTAAATAATAATTGAAAACGATAGGCTTGTTCATCAAAACCACCGAATGCATCGTTTTGTCCAGAAAATGCATTATCAATATAATCATCACGCGTTTGTGATAATACCGACAAACGTGCAGCTACATTATCAGTTAAGGCACCACCGATAGCGGCTTCTAGATTTTGAGTGCCAAAGCTACCCATACCTAATTTAAAATACGCATCAAACTCATCACTTGGTTTAACCGAATCAAATTTTACGATCCCAGCGGTGGTGTTACGACCAAATAAAGTCCCTTGAGGACCACGGATCACTTCTACTTGCTCAACGTCAAATAAAGGGAAGCTTTTAAGTACAACGTTCTCCATTACCACATTGTCCATAACAATGGATACTGGCTGGGATGCGGCAATATCAAAATCAGTATTACCTAAACCACGCATATAAAAACGTGGAGCAACACGACCATTAGAACTTTCAGCATACAAACCAGGTACACGGGTTGCTAAAGAAAGAATATCATCACCACCTGAAAATAAACTAGCAAACTGCTCGCCATTTAATGTCGCAATTGAGATTGGTACTTCTTGGATACTTTGTGAACGCTTTTGAGCGGTGACTGTGATGGTTTCCAAACCCTTTTCATCTGCTTCTTCCTGAGCAGCTAACGCAACGTTTGTCGCTAGTATAGATGATACGGCAAGTGCCAATGATGCTTTCTTAAATGCATGCATGTTTGATAAATCCTATTGATTTTAAATTGGTTGGTGTGTTTTCGCGGCGGATTATAGTCTATTTGTTTGCTGAAAGGTAATCAATTCACCGAATTGATTCGTGACCAAGCAGCTGTTGTGTAATGATATTGTTAACGATAAATTAGAGTAACGTTAACATGTCGCTAATTCCAGAAAATGAAATGCAGTTTCAACTCTATGACTGCTTAGATACCGAAGTACTTTTACAACGTGAACGATTTGCTGAGCACAGTACTCAGACATTTTCAGCCGTCCTCGATACCGCGAACAAAATCGCTAGCGATTTATTTTTGCCGCATAATGCACTGTCTGATCAACAAGAGCCCACCTTTGACGGCAAGGAGGTAAGTATGCTTGATGAAGTAAAAGTTGCCTATGATGCGTTTTGTGATGCTGGGTTTATTGCGGCGCGATATGATTTTGTTGATGATGGAATGCAGTTACCAGAAACGATTATGACCGGTTGCTCTGGCTATTTTATGGCAGCAAATCCAGCGACAACCGCTTATCCTTTTTTGACAACGGCAGCGGCAAATGTGATTTCGCACTTTGCCAGTGAGGAGTTAAAAGCGGAGTTTTTACCGAGCATGCTAAGCGGAAAATACAGCGGAACAATGGCCTTAACTGAACCGCATGCAGGGTCAGGACTTGCTGATATCACTACATCTGCGGTTAAAAGTGAGGCGGGGCATTATTTGATCAAAGGCAGCAAGCTGTATATTTCGGGTGGGGAGCATAGTTTATCCGAAAATATTATCCATTTAGCCCTGGCAAAGATACCAGGCGGGCCTAAAGGGGTGAAGGGCATTTCGTTGTTTGTTGTGCCTAAATTTCGTGGTGATAGTAATGCCAGCGGCGCACACACCCAAAAAAATGACGTTGTCTTAGCTGGTTTAATCCACAAGTTAGGTTACCGGGGCACGACGTCTACTGCGTTAACATTCGGCGAAAATGACGATTGCCATGGATATTTAGTTGGTGAACCTCATCACGGTTTACAATATATGTTTATGATGATGAACGAAGCTCGTGTTGGTGTGGGTTTCGGGGCTGCAATGATCGGCTATAGGGGTTATCAATATAGCCTTGAGTATGCCAAAGATCGTGTACAAGGGGGTAAACCCATTGTCGAACATGGTGATGTAAAGCGCATGTTGTTATTGCAAAAAGCCTATGCTGAAGGAGCAATGAGTTTGTGTTTTTATGGCGCCCGGTTAGTCGATGATATAAAAACGCATCCGGACACATCAAAACAAAAAAGCTGTGAGGCGCTATTAGATTTACTGACTCCTGTGATCAAAGCCTGGCCTAGTGAATATGGACCTAAAGCGAATGATTTAGCGATTCAAGTACTCGGTGGTGCGGGGTATACGCGTGAGTATCCAGTTGAACAATTATGGCGTGACAACCGCCTTAATCCAATCCATGAAGGAACAAATGGGATCCAAGCATTGGACTTAATGGGGCGTAAATTATGGCAAAACCAGCAAACAGCCTTAGCAGAGCTTCAGCGTCGAATTAGTCTTGATATACGCGCTGCTAACGGCACTGCAGGCATTGAGTGTGTTGCTGTATTACAGCCCTTATTGCAACAGCTACCAAGTTTAATTGAACACATTGGCAACAATTTGCACAGCGATGAACGAGATAATACATTAACGAATGCGCACTGTTTTATGGAAGCATTTAGTACCATTATTGTGGCATGGATTTGGCTTAGACAAGTTAATGCTGCAGAGCAACGTTTAGCATCGTCACCGGGATTGTCAGAATCACAACGCCATTTTTATCAAGGAAAATGCCAAGCAGGGATGTTTTTTGCACAATGGGAATTACCCAAAATTCAAGCCAGCATAGATTTATTAATCCGCAATGATAACAGTTGTCATGCAATGCAAACTGACTGGTTCTAACGTCCATAATAAGAATAACAAGGAAATCATAATCATGAACAGCAACGATACTTCAAACAATGTCTCGTTATTAAATAATACTGCTTTTGCTGGCAAAACAATCCTTATCACGGGCGGTGCATCGGGGATTGGAGCACAAAGTGCGATCACTTTCGCCCAGTTAGGCGCAAATATAATCATCTCCGACATCAATGTCAGCCAAGGACAAGCGACTGTTGCCCAATTACAAGCATTAGGTGCTCAAGCGGTATTTATCGCTGCTGATGTTAGTCGCATTGAACAGGTAAATACGTTGTTTACCTCTTCGATTGCACGATTTAATAAAGTCGATGTGGTGGTCAACAATGCAGGTATTGAATACACACCAACACCAACTCATCTCACTGATGATGAGTTGTTTTTGAAAAATATCGACGTCAACCTCAAAGGTGTCTGGTTTTGCGTTAAAGCAGCTTTAAAGCATATGTTAGCAAATAATGGTGGTCAGATTATCAATGTCGCGTCTGTGGCTGGTTTACGATCAGCGCCAATGATTTCTGGATACAGTGCGACTAAGCATGCCGTGATAGGGTTAACTAAATCGGTTGCGGTAGAATATGCGCGAGCCAATATTCGTGTGAATGCGGTGTGTCCTAGTTTTATTGATACGCCGATGGTGCAGCGCACGCTGGAGGCGATGGATGAACGGGGGCAAAAATCCGTGTTAGGAGCAAGTCCGATGAAACGGTTAGGTCAACCGCAAGAAATCGCCAATGCAATTGTATGGTTAGCGTCGGAGCAATCAAGTTTTATGAATGGTCATTGCATGACTTTAGATGGCGGTATGTTAGCGTAAACAACCTATTAAGTAGATATCTGTGCACTAGATGAGGAAGAATGTGTGGAGATATTTAGTTTGAGTGTGCAAGTCATACCGGTCTATTGAATCTAAACCGGTATGATTGTTAGGTAGTCTTACAGCACAGACACTAACGCTTTTGCGAGAGGATCAACATTGTGATGATTGATACCAGCGATGTTGACACGCGATGAATCAACAAAATAAACACTGTGTTGAGCACGAACAGCTTGAACCTGTTCAGGTGTTATACACAAAAATGAAAACATGCCTTTTTGTTGATTAACAAAAGAAAAATCTTTAGGTGCGCCATATTCAGCTAGCTTGTTGACTAACATAGCACGTAAATCACGCATGCGATTGCGCATTTCATCTACTTCATTTACCCATTGTGCTTTGAGTGCATCGTCATGCAAGATAATATCAACCAGTGCGCCGCCATACGAAGGTGGCATAGAATAAATACCACGTGCGATAGCTTGTATTTGAGATTGCACAATAGGAGTTTGTGCGGAATTTTCAGTGATCATGACGGCTAAGCCAACTCGCTCACGATATAATCCAAAATTCTTTGAACAAGAGGCTGCAATAATAACTTCTGGCACCGATTCAACCATCAAACGCATACCGAATGCATCGCTTTCTAAATCATCGCCAAAGCCTAAATAAGCGCTATCAATGAACGGTAGCCAGCCTTGTTGTTGAGCAACCGCTGCAACTTCACGCCATTGTGCTTGGGTTAAATCAGCACCAGTAGGGTTATGACAACATGCGTGTAATAACACTACGTCGCCTTTAGGGATTAATTTTAATTGCTCAAGCATCTCATCAAACTTAATTGCAGCCGTCGCTTTGTCAAAATACGGATAGGTAGCAAGCTCTAACCCTGCATTACCGATTAGAGGAATGTGGTTTGCCCATGTAGGATCTGAAACCCAGACTTTGGCATCGGCGTTACAACGTTTAAGTAATTCTGCCAAAATGCGTAATGCACCACAGCCACCAGGTGCTTGCACTGCTGCAACACGTTGACCCAAAATAGCCTGATTACCTTTACCTAGTAACAACTCAAGCATGCCATCAATATAACCTTGAACACCTTGCGGCGTGATGTAGGTTTTTGTTGTTTCAGAATTTAATAATCGAGTTTGTGCTTGCGCGACAGCACCGACAATAGGTGTATTGCCTTGTTCGTCTTTATATACCCCAACTCCTAAATCAATTTTGTTTGGGTTAGGATCTGCACGAAAAGCAGCGGAAAGTCCTAAAATAGGATCAGGAGCGAGAGCTGGGAGAACTTCAAACACGGTGGACACGCCTTATTCAATTGAGTGAAACTGCATTATGCCATTATAAATATGAAATGCACGTGCAACATGGATATTTATATTCAGTTAAGACCAGTGTCTAAAGGCGGGTGAGTAACACTATTGGTTTGTTAACGATATGTCATATTGTGACCGGTTAGTCTCTAAGCCAGAGGGGGCAAAGCTACGTTCTTGCCATGCTAGTTTTCCCTGTTGATCGACGGTAATAACGGTTGAGCAACGCGTGCCATATTCTGGGCTAATAATAAAAATAGCAGATAATAATTTTTCTAGGGGGGCGGTAATTCCAGTATTTGGTAGCCGGTCGTCGTTGGCTTGTTGAGGATTATTCAACAACTTAAAGACAGCGTCGACATCAAGTTGATCACTCGTTTGACATAATGCGTTTAATGCAGCCACTCCGTGTTGAATTTTAGGCCAGGGAGTATTTAATTGTGCGTTTGATAATCCATATACGCCTTTACCCAATGCATGATGGCTGAGGGTATGACTGTTAAATACCTGTAAATTTCGCCAATCTCCATAGAGTAAATTGAACCCATTATATTGATCTGCACTAGCTTGCAATTGCTGTGTGTGACTCGTCCAGCTATGTTGGTTGAGCAATGCGTTAATCACTAAATCACCTCTAGTCACTGCATCACTTCGATCAGTGCCGGGGGCACGAATATTAGTTAAACCAGCGATATTTCCGTTACGCGTAACCCCGAGCCACGTGCCTCCAGCCTGCAAATCTGTGCCTGCAAGGAGATCAGGATGATGATCCCAGAAGTGTGAGCTAGCCGTCGGTCTGGCATGAAACTCATCACGATTTGCCGCAATAATTAATGGAAATTGAGGATGTTGATCAACGGCAATAAATAAAATACACATCAGATTGTCAGCTTTGATTGAGTGGTATGAGACAGATAATACAACGTAAAAGGGATAATTAATAACGTATTTGTCTGAATGAATAGATCAATCGAGACTGATAGAGACTCGCAACGTCATCATTTTATGATAAAGTGCGTTCATCATGTTTAGTTGAGAATACATTCTTTGAAAGATTTAAGTTTAGCAACACAATTAGTTCATGCCGATAAGCACCTTAATCCAAATGTCGATGGTGCTGTCCATGCGCCTGTGAATCAATCTGTCTTATTTGAGTTTGCTGATGCTCAAGGCATTGTTGATGCATTTCAAGGCAAGCAAGCTGCACATGTGTATTCACGGTCCTCTTCTTCAACCACTAATGCCTTACAAAATGTATTATCACATTTTGAACAGGGAGTGGGCGCAGTCACGTTTGCAACCGGTATGGCAGCAATAAGCAGTAGTATATTGAGCCTAGTCAGGCAAGGCGATCACATTATTGTTAGCGAGTATTTGTTTGGTAATACTCGCAGTTTTTTTAAACATTTGCGTCAATTAGGCGTTGAAGTCAGTTTTGTGGATGTAACCAATGTTCAGCACGTTGTTGCAGCGAAGCAGACCAATACGACAATGGTTTATACGGAGAGTCTTGCCAACCCAATGACACAAGTCGCAGACATGGCTGCGATAGGACGTTTTTGTGAGCAACAAGCATTGTTGTATATCATCGATAATACAATGTCGCCGAATGTGATCTTCAGTGCAAAATCTTGTCAAGCTAGCTTAATTATATCTTCATTAACCAAGTATATTTCTGGTCATGGTCAGGTATTAGGTGGTTCGATAGTTGACACGGGTTTATTCGATTGGACTGGTTATGCAAATATTCAACCTTTGTATCAAGTAGCAGATAAGCAGCAATGGGGCCTGACCCAAATTCGTAAAAAAGGCCTGCGTGATTTAGGTGCAACGTTGCCAGCAGCATCGGCATCAACCATCTTGATTGGCTTAGAAACGTTAAGTTTACGCTACCAAACCGCATGTGATAATGCACGACGTCTGGCAATTCATTTTGTTAATCACCCAGATATTAAAGCGGTGTATTATCCAGGTTTAGCTGAGCATCCAGAGCATTTTTTAGCGCGTGATTTATTCAATCATTATGGCGCTATCATGAGTATTGAATTACCTGAAGGGGTCGATATTATTGCTTGGATTAATCGCTTGAATTTGGTGATTTGTGCCACACATTTAGGTGATACGCGTACATTGGCATTACCTGTAGAACAAACCATATACTTTGAAGCCTCGGCTGAAGAAAAATCAAAAATGGGGATCAATGCGCAAATAGTCCGTTTATCAATAGGCATTGAATCAATAGATGATCTCATTGCTGATTTTGATAGCGCTTTACAGGGTATTGAAGGCATACAATAACACGCGATTTAATTACACAAAAAAGGCGCTAAATAGTGATTTTAGCGCCTTATTTCATTGTTCAATTAAATCTATTTTTAGTAGTACGTCACTGTTTTACTGAGCAATAAAGTCATCAGCTAAGATTAACTGTACTGGTGCACCACCCGTATCAGCGTCAACCGCTAACGCAGTGTATATCTTATTCGCAGCAAGGGACAACATACCGGTCTCTAATGCAACATCTTTCGTGCCAGTCGGTGTGACTGTAACATGATATTCACCAGCAACAAGTGATACATAACCTGTTTCGGCTAACATACCAGAGTTAAATGGCACTGCACTAAACGCAGGTGTTGCATCAGTAATTACGCCATCAGCTGTAACATATATATCTACAGTACCTGCAGCTGGTGAAGCATGAAATATTCTGACCTGTGCTTCTGTTGCAATACGACGAGGCATATCTGTTACCACCGCCAAATCAATGTTTGCTAACGTATCGTGTGCGATAACAGTATAAGTCATACCAGCTGAAACGGCTAGACTAGCATCGTCAATCACAACCACACTGTTATCAGCATCAGCAGCAACATCAATTAAATATGTGTCTGGTGCAACATTGATATAATCAGTTACTCCTTTAAACGGTGCGCCGTCAAATAATGTTAATGCATTGTTTGCGATAACATCTACTGCTGGAGCATCAGCAACTGCATGTATAACACGAACATCCGCTGGCGTTGTCGCATCGAGTACCGTTACAGCGCCTGTTTTACCGGCTACAACAAGGCTGACTGGGGAATCGCCTGGTCCAACATTTTGTGTTGCTGCAATAAGAAGTAATTCTTCAGATGCTAACGCGACTGTACCAGAATCAAATACGACAGTATCAGAACCTGCTGGTGTTATTCTAATACGGTAGTCTCCAGAAGCGACCGATACTAACCCTGTTGCATCTTTATAAGCTGCGGTTGCTAGCACGGTAGCTGATGATAACGTGGTAACATCAGGTGCAGTTACGTGAATATCTACAGTTGGAGCGAGTGGGGCGGCATGCACTACTTGAAGTTGCGTCGTCCCCGCAACATCAGCGTCTGGCATGGTTGCCAGTGCTAGTATTTCTAAAGTGTCAGCTGCAACAGAACCTACTGCTAATACACTTGTTAATGCATCGGCGTTAGCCGTTAAACTTGCACTTAATACCTCAACATCACCACCTGGGGTTTTGGCATTAACTGTCACTGGATATACTGTTGCATTCACAGTAAACACACCCGAGGCAACTTGGTAATCAACATTTTCTAATCCATTAAGGATAGAACCACCGGCTAAAATATCTACTTTTGGCGCATCAGGGGAAGCATGAACTACACGCAACATAGATGTTTCTGGCACCCTGGGATCTGTTGAATTAAAACCAGGATCATTGTCGGAACCGCAACCAGTAAGCATCAGTAATGAAGCCATTACAGAACCTACTATTAAATTATTTTTTGTCGTTAACATGTTAAAATCCTTGTGTGATTGACAAAAATAATTACGGTCAATAAACAATCAAAGGATCACAAAAGGTTAAATAAATGTAAAAAAAAACCACCTGCATAGAGGTGGTTTTTAAAAATGGTAATGAATAATTACGGCTGAATCGCACGCTCAATATCTGCAATTAAAGATTTATCATCAGGTTTGGTAAACGAAGAATAAGAATTCACCATGTTACCTTTACGATCTACTAAGTACTTATAAAAATTCCATTTAGGGGCGGTATCGGCTTCTTTAGTTAACCAACGATATAACGGGTCAGCGTCATCACCACGAACAGCAATGGTTTCGAACATCGGAAAGTTTACGCCATAGGTTAATTCACATACTTCCGCAGTTTTGCCTTCATCAGCATATTCTTGGTTAAAATCAGCCGAAGGAAAACCCAATACAACAAAATCTTTGTCTTTGTAATTAGTGTATAACGCTTCTAGACCTTCAAATTGTGGGGTAAAACCACATTTACTTGCCGTGTTGACAAACAATATTGCCTTGTCTTTGTATGCCTCACAAAAATTAACGGTTTCTTGTGAGTTTAACTTGCGCTTCATGTGTTTTAAGACATCAGGACATTCACTAGCGAATGCGATATGTGATGTAAGAAGTAATGTAACTAGTGCGATGATTTTTTTCATTAAAGTCTGCCTAAGTGTAAAATATTGTAATTGTTATTGTAACGTAGCTGAGCGTAATAGGATCATCATAACGCATTTTCCAATCAATTAAGATGATTCGATTTGCCCATCTTATCATTTTGTGTTCAGATCATTGCCGTACATTATCAAAAATAATAATTATACTTATCATAAGGACGACATTTATGACGCCATATTCACGCCCTGCATATACGTTGCTTGCGATGTTATGTGTGACCAGCCTCAGCGCTTGTCAAGCCACAACACCTACTACAAATGCGGCAACAAATAATGCAGTTAACACGCAATCTAATCAAGTTAGCTTGGCACAAGCGAGTTCGGAACTTCGTAGCGAAAATCAATTGCTAGCGGTATCGAAAAATAAGATCTCAGATACTGTGATTACCCTAGAAAAAATCATGTCTGATCCTGATTGGTTAGGTCGTTTTGCTGATAATGCTGGTTGGTCGGTGTTAGGTGATCAGATTGTGTTTGAGCGCAAGCGTGAAGGTAGTGTCGTAAAAGATGTGTTTACCATCAGCCCTGAAAAGATAGTGTTAAATGGATCGTTAGCGACGTTAAAAGACTTACATTTATTACAATCAACCGAGCGCGTAGTGAGTCAAGATGGACGTTATATTGCTTGGACATATAACAAACATGGCTTTATTTTTGATAACACGACTAAGCGCGCTGATGGATTTTCGCATGGGCAAGACAGCATCAGTCAATTACAGTTTATGCTTGATGGGCGTTTATCGTTTAAGCAAGGCTCGCATATTCATGCCATAGACCCCGATACTTTTGTCCGACAGTCACTGTTTTCGTGGAAGTTTGCTGATGCACCAGTTGCGGTTAAACCTGCTGGTGATTACATTGCAGAAGAACAAATCGAGTTAATTGAATACATCCAAGTCAAGCGCCAACAACGTCAGGACAAGGCGGATTATCGTGCAGCGCTGGTTGAGGCAAATGTTGCTTTAACGCCAACTCCATTTTATTTTGATAAAGGCCATCGTTTATCTGCCGTATCGGTCGCACCGAATGGCAAGTGGGCGATTATAGCGACTCGTAAACAAAGCAGTTGGCGTCAAGACAGCGATATCATGCCGCATTATATTCAAGAAGATGGGCGGATCGCAGCCAAAAAAGTCCGCGCACGCGTCGCGGATGCAAAACCACAAAATGATGAGTTGTATTTACTGGATTTGACGACGGGCAAGACCCATGCATTAGCTAAGAGTGTGTTACCTGGTTACAACGAAGATGTACTTGCAGCGGTGAAAGCTGAAAATGCTGCAGCGAAAGGTGAGACGTATGAAACCAATCGCTTACCGCGTGACATTACCTTGTTTAGTAGTTGGTATTGGAGCGAGCCACCGATTTATTGGCATGAATCGGCTAACCAAGTCGGGATCATGTTAGAGGCGTGGGATAACAAAGATCGTTGGATAGTGACCGTTGATTTTGCTAAAAAAGCACTAGTGACTCAACATCGGTTAAGTGATGCAGCGTGGATCAATTATGCGTTTAATCGTTTTGGTTGGTTAAAAAATTCGTCGTCTTTGTATTTTTTATCTGAACACAGTGGCTATTCACAATTATATGTAAAGCCTGTTGACGGTAAGTTACAAGCCTTGACTCAAGGAAACTTTGTGGTTGATCAAATCACGCAAAGCCCCGATGGTCAGCACATTTATTATAAAGCGAATAAAAAGCATCCTGGCATTTATGAAATTTACCGAGTTGCTACCGACACCAGTGCAAGCCAGCCACAAAGTGACATATTGACTCAGCTCAATGGGATGACTGATTATGTGTTAAGCCCAGATGGTACTCAGTTATTATTAACTCATTCAACAATGAATCGACCGCCTGAATTGTATGTCGCTAGTGCGCTGTCTGCAACAACACCGGTAAAGATCAGTCAATTTGTGTCTGATGAGTATATGGCAATGGGGTTCAAAGCACCGAGTATCGTTGAAGTGCCTTCTACTCATGTGGATGAACCGATTTATTCACGTTTGTATATCCCGTCTCAGCCGAAAGACGCTGCACCAGCACGAGCAGTGATTTTTAATCATGGGGCAGGGTATCTACAAAACTCGCATATGGGGTGGTCTGGGTATTTTCGTGAGTATATGTTTCATAACATGCTAGCTCAACAAGGTTATGTGGTCTTGGATATGGATTATCGGGCTTCAAAAGGCTACGGTCGAGATTGGCGCACCGCAATTTATCGTCAAATGGGTACCCCTGAAATTCAAGATCTGCGTGATGGCGTCAACTGGTTAGTGACGAATGCAAATGTCGATCGTGAGCGCATTGGCACTTATGGCGGTTCGTATGGTGGCTTTATGACATTTATGGCGTTGTTTACCGCACCTGATTTATTTCAAGCCGGAGCAGCACTTCGTCCTGTTGCAGATTGGGCGCATTATAATACGCCGTATACTGCGAATATTTTGAATACACCTGACATTGACCCGATTGCGTATGAGCGCAGTTCGCCGATTTATTTTGCACAAGGTTTACAAAAACCACTATTAATGAATGCGCCTATGGTGGATGATAATGTGTTTTTTGTGGATGTGGTGCGTTTAGTTCAACGCATGATTGAGCTAGAAAAAGTCGATTTTGAGACTGCGATCTATCCTGTCGAGCCGCATGGATTTGTGCAACCGAGTTCGTGGTTAGATGAATACCGTCGGATCTTTAAGTTGTTTGAAGAGAATTTATAAGCCCAAATTTGTCATTGTGTGCGTGTCTGCGCTCGCATTGATGAAGAGGTTTATGAATTGTTGTAATAATTATTAATAACATCGTTAATTATTAATCGGAGGTGCTATGTTACATGCACAAAACACCGGACTCATCGTTGTTGACATTCAAGGCAAACTTGCGCGACTCGTGCACGATAGTGATACGTTAATCTCTAATTGTGAAAAGTTAATAAAAGGTGCTCAGGCTCTCAACATGCCGATTATTCATCTTGAACAAAACACTTCTAAACTAGGAACAACCACACCAGTATTAAATGCATTACTTTCTCATTCTGATCCTATTGAAAAATTCACATTTAATGCGTGTGATGAGCCCAATTTTATTGATGCCGTCAAGTCAACGGGGATCCAAAGTTGGCTAGTGTGTGGCATTGAAGCACATATCTGTGTATATCAAACCGCCGTTGGTCTAGATGCACTTGGCTTTGAGGTAGAGTTGGTCAGTGATTGTGTGTCTTCGCGCACGCTTGCAAACAAACAACTCAGCATTAATCGATTAACTCGGCAAGGGATCCCTATCACTGGATTAGAAATGTGTTTGTATGAGCTAGTTAAAGATTGTCGTGCACCTGTGTTTAAAGACGTATTGTCATTAATCAAATGAAAATAAAAGGAAAATAATAGGAAAAATATGATTATTAAGGGACTGGTATTATTTTTAACGATATTGTGTACAGCTTGTGTGGTCGTTCCACAAATAGATCATACTGAACAAGCTAAATTGACGCAATATCAATGTGAGTTATCGAGTGATAAAAAAGTATTGAAATTAGTCAATTTAATAGACGGGGATACGACATTTTATGCGTGGAATGATGAAATGCTCGCATTTATAACAATCCCTGCTTCGGCGATCATTTCGAGTACGTATGTGCTTGTCAATAATATATATCATATTGGTGAAAAGCAGATAAAATGTGGCGATTATTAAATAAGATGAATTTATTGCATGAATAGACGAAAAAAAAGCATTCAGATCGTAAAAGCACGGCTCAAAAAAGCGAATGCAAAATTAGCTACCACCAACAAACCAAAATATATTAGTAAGGCTGATCGTGAAAAATTAGCTTTGGCAGAAGCCGCAGATGCCGCAGAAGCCGCAGATGTAGAAGCTGGAGCGGAAGCTAAAGCTGTAACAATAAATATGGCCGACTAATGCAACAGGTTAGTTTAAATGGTCAATGGATCAAGCCGTCAAAAGTGGTTTGCATTGGTCGGAACTATGTTGAGCATATCAACGAGCTGGGCAATGATGAGCTTGCAGGGATAGGTATTGGTTTGGATCTCACAAAACGCACGATTCAATCACAATTAAAAACCAAAGGGGATGGGCGATACAACAAGGGGATGTAATTACCGGACAAATTATCCATCAAGCTCAGGTTCAAGGTCAGGAAACGGTATTAATAGAACATCAATGGCGTGTTAACTAGATTTTTGCAGGCTATTACGACTCAACATTAACCGCTGAAGAGCTGCATATAATAATCCTGCAATAGCGCCATATATATGCGCATCATACGCGACAGTCGCATTGATTAAATCGGCAGTTTGACTGGCGCCTTGCACTTGCTCTAGATATAGTTTGACGCTCAACCCGCCTAAAAGTAACACACCACTTAATCGTCGTGTCAGAAGATCTTGGCATGCGCCATACACAAATAATCCATGCAACACCGCTGACAATCCCATGTAATTATCAATATGTGGTGCAAAGAGCCACACTAAGCCGCTACTGAATATAGCACTAAAGCTAAATAGCCCAAATAGTGTTTTACTATTATAATATTCACCGTGTAATGCCCATAATAACAATGCTCCTGAGATATTTAATAACAAATGCGGAGTATTAGTATGAACTAAGCTATGCGTCAATAAACGCCAATATTGAGCGTCAATGATACTGACATGCGTGAACATTAATAGTGGCCGCAATACATCAATGATATGCAAAACACTACAGAGTAAGCAGACCATTAACAGAAAAAGCCAATGCTGATAGTAAATTGGTAATGATTTTAATAAGTTGTTCACAATTAGCTACTTTTTGAATGATTTCTGGGTATACTACTATGGTCTCTAGTCACAAATAGAGCATGAGTGACATTTTCAGCTATAGGATACCATAATAATGACAGACGTCAGCATAGCACATCGCGATAAAACCTTAACTTTAACCCTCACTCGAGCGCATAAAAAGAATGCATTAACACAACAAATGTATATCGATTTAGCTAACGCAATTAATTACGCACAACACGATCATCAAACACGAGTCATCGTTATTCAAGGCAGTGCCGGTTGTTTTACTGCTGGTAATGATATGGAAGATTTTGCCACTATCGCTCGAAATAAAGCGGAGAGCATTAGTGCAACAGAACAATTTATGTTGGCCTTAATGGAATCAAGTTTACCCGTCGTTGCTAAGGTCGAAGGTCTGGCCGTAGGGATTGGTACGACTATGCTACTGCATTGTGATTTTGTGTATGCTAGTGAAAATGCTCGTTTTATGATGCCATTTATTAATCTAGGGTTAGTGCCAGAATATGCATCTAGTTATATTATACCGCGACTTGCTGGCCATGTTAAAGCGAGCGAATGGTTGATGCTTGGCGAAGGTTTTGGTGCCCAAGATGCTCTGAATGTAGGTATGATTAATGGTGTGTTGGCTCCCGATGAATTGGAACAGCGCGTCAATCATGTAGTGAACAAACTCGTTTCTTTGCCCCGTATGCCGATGATGCAAACAAAGCAACTACTCAAAAATAACCTTGAAGATGTAAAAAAACACATGTTCAGTGAACTAGAGATTTTTGTATCAGCGATGCATTCTGACGCTGCTCAAGAAGCCTTTTCGGCATTTATCGAGAAGCGTCAACCTGATTTTAGCGCCTACGTTTAAAATCCGGATACTTCCACCGCACTCACTTGCCATTCTTTTCCAGCTCGGCTCATTTTAATGTTCCGCAGCTGGACAATTGTATCTCCATTGTATTCGCCTTTTAGTAATACAACGATGGATGCTTGTTTGGCAAACTCCTTTCGTCCTGCACGACCTTGACTCTCCGTTTTTACTTCTACTTTGTCATACATTTGATAAAATAAATTCTTTTGTACGTTGCGGTTAGTTTTATAACGGTTGATTAATTTTGCTAATCGAGGGCTCGATTTTGCTAGTGCATAATCCAATGAATTGGTTTCATAAATTGATTTAACAAAGCGCAAAGCAACATCTTCGGGATCACTGCCTACTTTTGCAAATGCGCGAGTCTCTCCACTATCACATCCAGATATTAAGATAACTGTTGATAACAATAGGATACAGGTCAACGAACGCCAGATTATATGCATATCAATAAATCCTTCGTAAATATGAGACGAAAAAAAAGGAAGCTAATGCTTCCTCTTTATATCGACGAGTAGGGCGATTACTGAACTTCTTCCTCTTCACCAAACTCACCTGCAAACATAGGGCTTGATAAATAACGTTCAGTACCCGATGCTAATATCACAACAACAATCTTGTCTTTGTTTTCTGGACGCTCGGCAAAGCGCTTAGCTGCAACCACTGCTGCACCTGAAGAAATACCGACGAGGATCCCTTCTTCTTTTAATAAACGGTCAGCCATGGCAAAACATTCTTCATTGGTTACTTGCTCAACTTCATCAATTAAGGATAAGTCTAAGTTGCCAGGAATAAAGCCTGCACCAATGCCCTGAATTTTATGTGGGCCTGGGGTTAATTCTTCACCGGCTAATGCTTGAGTGATTACCGGAGAATCAGTCGGTTCAACAGCAATACTAGTAATTGCTTTGCCTTGATGCTCTTTAAGATATCGTGTCACACCAGTAATAGTACCGCCTGTACCTACGCCAGCTACGAATGCATCAATTTTACCATCTGTGTCTTCCCAGATCTCAGGACCGGTAGTCTTAACATGGATTTCAGGGTTTGCAGGATTATCGAATTGTTGCAACAACAAGTATTTTGCTGGGTCAGACGCAACAATTTCTTGTGCTTTAGCAACCGCACCTTTCATTCCTTTAGGGGCTTCGGTTAAAACAACGTTAGCGCCCAATGCTTTGAGTAACTTACGACGCTCTAGTGACATGCTGCTTGGCATAGTCAGAGTTAACTTGTAACCACGAGATGCAGCAACAAATGCTAGAGCAACGCCAGTATTACCAGAAGTAGGTTCAACCAATTCAATACCTTGCTTCAGCACACCACGTTGTTCAGCGTCCCAAATCATGTTGGCGCCAATACGGCACTTGATCGAAAAACTCGGGTTACGTGATTCTATTTTGGCATAGACATTCCCGCCTGTGACGCGGTTTAGTTTTACTAGTGGGGTGCGGCCAATTGATAGGGAATTGTCGTCAAATACGTGCATGATATTGTCCTTTTATTATAGTGCTCAAACGCATGTTTAAATCTGTGTACCAAGCTGCATGTTTTTATACAAATTGGTGATGATTGTATATTCAATGAGTCTAGGGTATTTTTGAAGTGATATTTTGATATAAGATAGTAGCAATTGTTAATAAAACGTTCAAAAGCATCATGATTGAGCATTACAAACAGCAAGGTATAATGTATTTTGCAAATATTGAATAAAAAAAACGAAGGGTCCCCTATGAAATTTACCGGCACGAGTGATTACATCGCTAGCGAAGAATTGCAATTAGCAGTCAATGCAGCAATTACTCTACAAAAACCATTACTAATAAAAGGTGAACCAGGTACAGGCAAAACCATGTTAGCGGAACAGCTGGCTGAAAGTCTAGGCACGAATTTGATTCAATGGCATATCAAATCCACTACCAAGGCGCAACAAGGACTGTATGAATATGATGCGGTGTCACGTTTACGTGATTCACAATTAGGTGATGATAAAGTACATGATGTGAGTAACTACATCATCAAAGGCAAGCTGTGGGAAGCGTTTACTGCTGATAAACCACCCGTACTTTTGATTGACGAAATAGACAAAGCAGACATTGAGTTCCCGAATGATTTGTTACTTGAAGTGTAGTAATAGCCACCTTTTTTATACTAATAAATGGACGGGTGAGTGAGTGGACTGTTTTTAAAGGGTTATCTCTGGTTTAAAATTTAGTATATATACTATTTGTATATACTAATTAATTTTCTCTTAATACTAACTAAAATCAGTTCAGTACATTCACCAGTAGTTTGCTGACAATTACTTGCTACCACTAAACAGAACACACCAAATAATCCGGATGTAACAAAGAGTCACATGGCTTATCGGTGAGAAGCAATCCGTTTCCGTCAATACTGAGTCACTATGATGAGCAAACGTAACGCACTGTTAATTTTTTTGCCAATCTTTGACAATCGTCTTCCAATCAACATTTCGTTCAACCGCTTTTCCATTTTCATCTTTTCTAGTCCACACGTCCCAGAAATCGGGGTCGTCTGAATGTGGCTGATCACCTTTCGCTAAATTATTCATTTTAACTAAAACAGGTAGCTCACATGCCCATCCCATCAGGATTGCATGCTGTGATGGCAAAGATGGAAGCTCACGAAGTAACCCCCTTAAATTATCTGGTACCATTTTATGTACTTGATCCTGATCCCTATCATTACTAATTCGATGCAATAAAAAAGTATTGCACTGAGATAAAACGGTAGGAGACAGTTCTGAGGGTCTTTGTGAAGATATTACCATTCCAAGACCAAACTTCCTTCCTTCTCGTGCTATTTTCTCAAAAACCTGACAACATACTGCGGCCACATCTTGGTTTTCAGCATCATCACGATATCGTTTTATAAATGTATGGGCCTCTTCGGCTACAAGAACTGTTGGTAGCGATTTATTATTTAGTCTCCTGTAGCGTTGCAGCGATTCAAAAATAATCCTTGAAATAACAGCGGTCACAAGATGAGTAATCTCATTTGGTACTAAAGAAAGATCGATAATAGAGATACAACTGTCATGTTCATCATTCCCATCATTTCCTATATAATTTTCTAACCAGCTAGCTAAATCGACTCTTTTTTCTGCATCATTTGTTATAGGTTTCATACGGGTATCTGAAAGCATCGTGCGTATGCGTGCGACTAGGTATTCAACATATTGCTCACTTCCATTTTCCTGCGCCAATGCTTCCAAATACGCAACTAAAGTAGCTCCTTCAAATGGAAGTGGAATGTCTTCACTCTTAGGCAATAAGTCATAGTCACTACCACCAAATTGCTGAAAAGCTAAACTCACTTTATCTATGATGTTATCAATTTCAGGTACGGTAGCTTGTAAAGTTGGATATTGCTCACTCCGATTTTCTCTGTACTGAGACATTACGGTGACAACAGGTGTTAACTTGTGATCTCCTAACTTATCTCTATAGGCTTCAAAGCTCTCTATCCACTTAGCCATTGTCTCATTGAAACCTTTTGCGGGGCCATAACCACCAAATGGTCTGCCTGAACTCTTGTCGTGTTTTAGAGTCACTAAGACATTACCCAAGAAGCGCTTAATTTCTATATTTAAATCAGTCTCAAGCTCAAATTCTTCATTTCTCATTGCTCGCAAAGAGCGCTTTAATAATGGAAGTTGAGCTTTGGGGCTAGCTTGCGTGAACGATGCCCATTCAGCACTATTCCAAAACCAAGAAGGTACTTGAAGTTGGTTCTCACCCGCATTAGCTTCGACTTTAAAAACACGGCCTTTAAACTTCGTATCAGGACCTAAAGCTCTTGAGTATTCACCATTTGGGTCAAGTACAACAAAACGGGCATTTGGTTTACCCTCAGATTTCATAGCTGCTTCTAATGACCATTTAACTAGACCTGCAACAGAACACGATTTTCCACTGCCTGTATTCCCTAATACTGCAATATGGCGTCCAAACAAGCGATCGGGATCAACGGCGACGTTAGCATTATTTGCAAGTGGGCTTTGTCCTATAACTACTCGTCGATTATTACCCGATTCAACAATAGATTTAAGCTGTAAATCCGTTGGCAATAAAATAGCGGAGCCAATTGATGGGAATGACTCAGAACCTCGCTGAAACTTGAAAGAGTCTTGACCAGCTTTAGAAACTCTTTTTAAAGTACCAACTGGGTTTAGACTAATTTTCTTTTGTGGGAATGGTAAATTAACCAGTCCAAAATCTTGGACGTCCCTCTGCTTGGGAAAAGGTGAGTGCTCGACAGAAAGCCATTCAATTTGCCCAACTAGATATCCACTATCACAAGATACTAAAACGTAGCTGTTTACCCTTGGAAAATTGCGTGGTGTACCTGCATTCAAGGCAACGGAGTCAGGTGAATCAATTTCTAGAACGGCTCGAATTTCATTAGGAGAAACAAAGTCTACCGTTCCAACTCTCAATTGTTCACCTTGCTCTATAGGTAGCGAACTCATTTTTTATTACCTGATTTATCTTGAAATGATTCAGGGTACAGGCCCCTAGCCTTTAAAAGCTCAGTCATTCGTATAGACGTTCTATCTATAGCAGCCTTAGGTAAATAACAATCAACTAATGTTGTAAGATCCCCAAAGTGATCGCCCAGTAAAAGAGATATTTGTGCCTTGCGCCCACTATCTTTAATAAAGTTCATTATTCTGCCAAGAGGGTCTCCATAAGCAATTATTACAATATGAGTGGAGGGAATGGTTAACATATCCAAGAGAACCCTATTTATATGCTCATCACCAAAACTATAGCCATATGTTACTAGGGTACTATTAGGACGACATGTAGCCGATGCTAAATCTCTAAATAATTCAACATAAGGATATTCAGATGTTTCTCTATCCTTTACTGAATTTGGATAAACCATCAATTGTTGATAATCAGCAGCTCCCGCAGACTCTGCTTGTAAGAAAGGAGTTATTGACGCGGCACCGAAAGGCAAACCAAAACGTCGTATTGCTCCATCACTAGAATACCAATCTAAAGAACCATGTAGTTTGGTAAAACGAGCTACGCCCTCTAAATATCTGGGCTCCCCACGAATCCCCGGGGGATTATAATGATAATCAACCTCTAATCGCGATGACCTGAATATTGGCGCGATATTACCCACAAATCGATCCACCAACCTGAGTCCGGCTAATTCAGCACCCATCTCAATAATTCGATCATAATTAGTTGTGAATATATGTAATCTATCCCGAGTAGCTGCTCTACTTGAAAAACTCATCAGAAAATTGATTAGGTAGTTAAAAGTTTTAGTTTTTGCCTCAGATTCTGCATTACGAATTAAATTTTCACCATTACTTATGGAGTCAGCAAACAGCTTTAAACACCTTGATAGTTCTTCTCTTAGCGCAGTTAGCTCTGTTGGGAAATATCTGTAAGGAGGGTTTGGGGCTGGCGGCGGCGGAATCGGAGTTGGGTTTAAAGAAACTAGGATTTCCAACCCTTTTATTAGTTCGTTAATTGAACGAACCTGATCCTCGATGTTTCCTTTTTCACGGCCAGCTGCTTTAGCCGTCTTTTCCACATAAGCATCTATTTCTGATTTACAAACCTTTAAATCATCTATCCATCCCATACCTTGTGGTCTTTGCCCAGTAGCAGACTCTTGAATCGCAGAACTTAAACCCGCACCAACAAGTAAATTAAGATGCTCGGATTGAAAGAGCGCTGTTAACCAAGGCTCTATTCTAGACCTTAAGAATTCTGAATTAAATTCATCGTCAGCGTTAGCCCATGAACAACCACCCATAACTTTAAAAGTGCCATTATCACCATGCGCTACCAATTGTACTGGTGACAGATCGTCACCTAATTTCAAATATTGAGACAATTTAAAAACACCTCTAATGTTTTGGATGAAAAGAGACCTATGTTGGACTTTGTTAATATTGGTCACACACTGTCTTACTATTCCTAATTTTTAAAACTTCCAAATACTACATATGTCCACTGCGTGTATGTCAGTTATCATGATGAAAATTTAAGATTCCCTACATCCCACCATAAAATGTGTTCACAAAACCCTTAAACTTCTCGGCCAGCCTTGGTATTACTTTCTTGCGTTGCAATACACTTGGGGGCTTTTCCATCGTTGCTACTATGTCTTCACGCAGTGGTTCTTGGTTGCTGAATATCATGCGTTCAACAAGCTCTTTTACGTTTTCAGGTATTAAATGTTCTTCTTCAGCCATTGCTTGGGTAGCTTTTTCTTTTTCAACTTCCCAGTAGGCGGCAAAGGCATCGTCAACTTCTTCGGCTGACTGCACATCAGGCAAGTTTTCTTGAATGAATTTATCAATCAGCTCTTGTTTGCTGCGTAGTTCAGGGTCTCCACCAATGGTTTGCATTAGTGATTTATACTGCTGTTCGTATTCCTCGTTAGAGTCAGACTGCTTAAGCTTGCTTAGTAGCTTTAAGATGTAAGCTACATTCACTTCATCCATCGCTAGCAACTCAAGTTCAAAGTCAATTTCTTCTAATATTGACTCTTTTTCAGGGGCGGTATTGGTTTTAACTTTGTCGTATAAATCTAAGTACTTACTTTTATAGTCTTCATATTCTTGTTCTTGAATACTGACATCATCAAACTTAAAATCAGCGAAGGTAGAAAGCACATTGCGTAAACGCATTAACTCCCTGAATGCCTTAATAAATTCAAGTTCAGCGTTTTCATCTTCAAGGCTATCAACACTTGCCGTGTCAGGTGCGATGGTTTGCATTTGGTCTAACGCTAGGTTAAACATCTTAATGAATTCTTCATACGGCGGCATGATCACCGTATCTTTTGCATCCTTATTTGAAAACAGCGCTAAAGCATCATCTGTGCGCTTTTTCAGGTTACGGAAGCTAATGATATTACCTTGCGACTTTTGCTCGTTTAAAATGCGATTGGTGCGTGAATACGCTTGAATTAACCCGTGATACTTAAGGTTCTTATCAACATATAGGGTATTTAAGGTTTTACTATCAAACCCTGTTAAAAACATATTTACCACAAGCAAAATATCAACTTTTCGCTCACGCACTTTTTTAGATATATCGTTGTAGTAGTTGTAATAAGACTCACTATCTTTAGTTGTATAACTACTGCCAAACATTTTGTTGTAGTCACCAATAAACTCTTCAAGTTTATCTCGACTATGGCTGTAAACTGCTTCAGGTTCTGCAACTTTATCCAATACAACTTCGTCTAAGCCATCAGCATCTGGGTCTTCTTCGTTAGCGGCATACGAGAAAATGGTGGCGATTTTAAGGTTGTGTTTACCTTCTGCCTTTTTCTTTGCAAAAAGCTCATAGTACTTAATTAATGCAGACACGCTTGAAACACAAAACATACCCGTAAAGGCTTTGCTATGGGTTTTACGATTATGCTGAGCAATAATGTAATCGGTTATTTTTTCTAACCGAACGTCAGACTCCATTAACTCTTTGGTGTCGATACCTTCAACGTCAATATCAACTTCATTGGCACTGTCTTTTTTCTTGTAACGGCCAACATACTCAACATTAAACTTAAGTACGTTTTCGTCTTTAATTGCATCAACAATGGTGTATTTGTGTAATGGTTTGTGGAATAAGTCACTGGTGGTGTATTTACGAGAAAATTTAGACACCGCATTTTCAGCAAAAATAGGTGTACCAGTAAAGCCAAACATTTGGTGATTAGTAAAAAACTGGCTAATACGTTGATGAGTATCACCAAACTGGCTGCGGTGACATTCATCAAAAATAAACACCACATTTTTGTCTTTTACTGGCTCCATACGGCTTGAATAACGTTTATTGCTAATGGCGTTATTAAGCTTTTGAATGGTGGTTACAATCAGCTTTTCATTACGGCGAGTATTAACCTTACCGCCTTTCGCTTTAGTTGATGACTGCTGTTCACCGTCTTTCTCAAGGTAATAAACATCTTTACCGGTGAACTGGTCAACTAACACTTTGGTTTTGTCAGTACCATCTACACAGCCTTTGATAAAGCTATTAAACTCTTTTGCAGTTTGATAATCCAAATCTTTACGGTCAACTACAAACACCACTTTATGAATGGCGCTATCACCCGTAAGTAATTGAGCAGTTTTAAATGAGGTAAGTGTTTTACCAGAACCAGTAGTATGCCAAATATAACCATTTTGCTTTTCTATTGATTGGTTACTGGCTTTTAATTTTTCACGCTCAGCTACACGGTCAATTATTGCTTCGGTGGCATAGATTTGATAAGGGCGCATCACCATTAATATGCGGTCTGTTTCATTCAGCACCACGTACTTAGTGATCATGTCTGTTAGGTGGTTAGGCGTTAAAAACACCTCAGCGAATTGGCTTAACTCGGTATAACGGTCGTTATTTTCTTTTGCCCAGAAGAAGGTTTGTTTAAAGCTTTGTTTACGGTTATTGGCATAATACTTGGTATTTACACCATTAGAGATAACAAACACCTGCACATACTGGAATAAGCCATCTTCAGCCCAGTAAGAGTGCCGCTGGTAACGATTAATTTGATTAAAGGCTTCTTTAAGCTCTAAGCCACGGCGCTTTAATTCTATTTGAACAAGTGGTAAACCGTTAACCAAAATAGTTACGTCATAACGGTTTTTATAACGGCCTTCTACGGTAACTTGTTGCGTTACCTGAAAATGGTTTTTTTCAACATCGCTATCAATAAAGCGAATATAACCTGCGGTGCCATCATCTTTATCAATTTGCAGCCTATCACGCAATATTTTTGCTTTATCAAATACATTACCTTTACCCAAGGCATTGCGAATTTGCTTAAGCTCATTATCACTTAGATCAAAACCATTCAGCTTTGAAAGTTGCTTCTTTAAGTTCGCTCTAAGTGAGTCAATATCGGTGATGTTAACTTTTTCAAACTGCTGCTTACCATCAACTTTTTTAGCAAGCTGAGCAACTAAGTTATCTTCTAATTCTTGTTCTGACTGATAGGCCACATTAACTTCCTTTTCTTTTAGGCATAATCAATTTATTCCTAAACAAACATCTGTTGTAACAAACCTTTTTTGAAGGTTTGTGTTAGCTCTATTTGCTCATTTAATGCTTGAAGCTTGTTATCTAAAGTATCCAGAAAATCAGCTATTTTTTCTTGCTCTTTAACCGAAGGTAATTCCCACTTAAGTTTTAAGAATTCGGACTTACTTAACACCCTGTTTCGACCAGCACCACCGGGGGAAATCAAATCCAACATGTATTTAAAGCGCTTCAACTGAATAATGTGTTTGAAATATCGATGTGTTGCTTCATTCTTTTTGAAGGTATATGTCGGGAAACGGTGAGATACAAGACCTCCATCATCTTCAGTTTTGGCAATAGCAATCGCCCCTTCCCAAGCGAAAGTGATATTAACAACCAAGTCATTTGGTCTTACAACAAATAACTTTTCCATCGCAATGGCATCAGGATCAGAGTCTGGCTTTTGAAAAGTACCTTTCATATGACTTCTAATCCCTAATGCTAAATATTTCTTACTAGGCTTTGGTATCTCCCTAAATTCAGGACTAAGCACTTGGTTCATTGTTTTTTCTTGCCAATCAGGAAAGGCTTTACCGTTTTCATCTTTAAAGCGGATTTCTTGCTTAAACAGCTTTTGCATCACGCCTTTTTTGTATTGATTGAGTAAGGCATATTTTTCTTTAAGAAGACTGTTTTTTTTATCTACTGATGTAAGGAAATCAGCGATTTTTTGTTGCTCTTCAATTGTTGGCAATGCAAGCTTTAATTTAGATAATGACTCTTGGTTGATATTAGTATTTGCACTCGTAGTACTCATTCTTAGCAATGAATTTCTAAATTTTGAAGTCCAAAAACAAAAACGTTTAAATCCATGTTCAATATTGTCATTGCTGCGAAAGCGAATAAGAAATCCACTATAGACAGTATCTTTAATATCATGCTCACAAACTGCTGTTTCACCAACACCTTGCCTCTTAACTGAAGAGCGTATGAATAAGGTATCCCCTTTTTTAATGGAGTAGAGTTCTCGTTCTTTTTCTGTTGAATTGACCAGATCAAGTTCTGGCAAGCCAATAGAGTTTTGACCAAAAACATCCATTAAGTTAACAAATGGCATGCCATGCCCAAAATCTTCAGCAGCTTTATTAACTCCGTTTTTAAACTCCCCTAAATCAGATAAATTATATTTTTCCCAACTAGAGTCAAACTCAACAAATCTTAATGATGGTTTTAATGACAAACTCATTATCTAACTCCCTTGATGCCTAGTTCCTTATAAAACACCTCTAATTTAGAGTCTATAGAGTCAAGTTCAACATTTACGTTTTCTATGTCCGTTAATAAACTTGCTAGATTGATATCTTCTTCTTCTTCAAAAGTGTCTACATATCTAGGAATATTGAGATTGAAATCATGTTCCTCAATTGTTTCGTAATTTGAAGTCTTTTGAATTGGTGCAACATAAGCAAATTTATCTTGGGCTTGACGGCTATCAACTGCTGATAAAATTGCTTCTAGATCTTCACTACGTAAATAGTTTTGATTAGTTGCTTTTCCATAGTTTTTGCTGGCATCTATAAATAATATATTATCGCTGTGCTGTCGGTTCTTTTTAAGTACTAAAATACATGTTGGAATGGGTGTGCCGTAGAATATATTAACTGGTAGCCCTATTACCGCATCTAGGTAGTTTTTATCTTTGATTAAATGCTTACGAATATGACCTTCAGCTGCACCTCTGAAAAGTACACCGTGTGGTAATACAACTGCCATAGTGCCATTTTCATCAAGTTGGTGAATCATGTGCTGAACAAAGGCAAAATCTGCTTTACCTTTGGGGGCTAATTTACCGTAGTCTTGAAAGCGTTCATCAGTTAAAAAACCTGCTGAGGCACTCCATCCTGCTGAAAATGGCGGGTTGGCGACTACGGCTTCAAAGCGTTTTTCAACATGATGTGGTTGTTCTAGTGTATCGTCTTGCTGAATATCAAAATTACGGTAATGCACACCGTGCAATATCATATTCATGCGAGCTAGGTTGTACGTACTTGGGTTAGATTCTTGGCCAAAGTAGCCACCAACTTCACCGCCTTTGCGTTTGATCTCTTTTGACACTTTTAATAATAGTGAGCCTGAACCACAAGTTGGGTCGTAAACACTTTTAAGCTTGTCTTTACCTTGAGTTACAAGTTTGGCAAGTAGTGTTGAAACCATAGGTGGCGTATAGAACTCTCCGGCTTTTTTACCTGCTCCAGAGGCAAATTGGCCAATAAGGTATTCGTAGGCATCACCCAGTACATCAATGTCAGTTTCATGATGAAGAAAATCAATATCATCAAGATGAGTTAATACTTTTGAGATAAGCTCGTTTTTAGCGTTTTCTGTTTTACCTAGTTTGTTTGAGGTTAAGTCGAGGTCATCAAACAAACCGTTGAAGTCATCTTCTGCGGCTGTACCCATAGTGCTTTGTTCAATATGGTTAAGCACTTCAGATAAGTCTTCTAAAATAAACTCGCCGTTTTCACCTTTTTGCGCCAATACATGAAATAGCTCGTTAGGTTTTAAGAAGTAACCTAAATGGTCGATTGTCTCTTCTTTAATCGCTTCTAAGTATTCTTTGCCTTCATCTGTGCTTTCATCAATAGCGTCAAACTTAATGCCATCTTCTTTTAATAGCTCATCCGCATATAAATCCATACGTTCTGACAAATATTTGTAGAAGATAAACCCTAAAATATAATCACGAAATTCATCGGCACTCATGTTGCCACGTAAAGTATTGGCAATGTTCCAGAGCTGTTTTTCTAATGCTTTTTTGTGTTGTTCAACCATGTTGGTTACTGTTCCTAGTTAAGTTGTTGGCCTGGTGTTATTGAGAAGTCGATTAAATCGACCAGGCTGTTTTTATTCTTCAAATACAATTGGTACTCGTCGCCAGTCAATGTTGCGTCTTCTGTACAATCAACATTCCACTGGCGGAGTATGTAATTTGCTAAAGCGGCTCGAACTTCAAGTTTAAGTATGCTCTTTGTCATGCCGTAATCCATTTCAATAGCTTTACTATGGCTGAGCCTTGGATGAGGTACTAGCTGCAATTCACACAGCGTATTCCAAGCGCTATCCATGCTGGCCAGTTCATTACTTTTAGGCTTTGTTTCTTGTAGTTCGATACTCTTGAATCGTGTGCAAACAAAATCCCTAAACTCTTTGCTTTTACGGTCATATGCTCTTAAATGCCACCGATGGCCGTTATTAACAATGGCATGTGGTACTAATTCTCTTTTGGTTGTACCGCTGCTGAGTGACTCATATTCGCATAGGATTGCTGAGTTAGAGTAAATCGCTCGCATGATGGCCGAAACAATTTCTGCTTTAGGATGAACTAATCTAACTGCATCAAAACATATTTGAGATTTCTCTTTTGGCAACGAGAAGCCATCTCCAAAGCCTTTTGATAATGTTCTAAGGGTTGATTCAGGGTCGTGCTCGAAAATGGCTCTGAATGCGTCTGAGCGTACATACCGCTTATTCTCATGCATGAGCACAGCATTGTCTGGTGCCAATTCTCTATATAGAGAAATATCGCGAGTACACGAAGCCAAACCAGTTCCAAATTTTTGGATCAAGTCTGCTCTTGCTATTTGACCAAAGAATTCAAGGCTAAAGTCAATAAAAGCAAGGCGTTCGCGTTGTGCATGGTTCAGATTTTCGAGCAGCATACTTTAATAAAACCAAGTTTTAATTAAAGTACATTAGCTTAAACGGCGAAAAGGAGCAATCAAATTGATGTAATCATTTTGATTGTTTTTTAGTTGATGTTGTAGGCTATTTAATAATTGAAACAACAGAGCTCGGAACATTAATGGAACCAGAATATAATTCAGGCAGCCTCAGCTCACTAATCAATGATTATAGGCATATTGTAGTCGTAGACATTGAACATACATGCACGATGGACGGTTCAATCCCACCTGAGGAGCGAGAGATAATAGAAATCAACGCTGTACTTATTGATACTTGTTCATTACAGATAATTGATGAGTTTAGTGAATTGATCCGCCCGATTACACATCCTAAATTAAGCCAATTCTGCACAGAGTTAACAGGGATCACACAAGCCGAGCTAGATATTGCAGATCCATTTCCAAAGGTGTTCGCTCATTTTATTGATTGGTTACCCGATAACTCTGATTATGTACTAGCTACATGGGGCTCTTACGACATAGTACAGTTAAACATCGATTGTGCTGTACATGGGATGGCAGCATTTAAACCTTCAATCAACTTGAATTTAAAAATAGCATTTAAAGAAGCTCGCAATTTAAAGAAAAAAGTGGGACTGAAACGAGCGCTGGAGATTGCAAATCTTTCATACGAGGGGAGCCATCATCGAGCTTTGGATGATGCTAAAAATACAGCGAAGCTTTTACCGTTGATTTTTAATGATAAAAACAGCCAACAATCCATGAGGTCATCATTAAATTCGAAATAAATGATGATTCGTTAACAATGAATGAAATTGACGACAGCCTTTTTGAGGCGGGATTTGATGACGCGATTATTAGTCATTCAGGTGACGGAAGAATAGCAATCGAATTAAGCCGAGATGCGACTAGCTATACTGATTTGGTTGAATCAGTTGTTGCCGAGGTAATGAATGCTATCCCCAGTGCAAAAGTCATCCGGGCTTCGAGTGACAGTTTGCAGACAAACCAAAGGCGACATCTAAACCCATTCAAGCTCAACAATCTAGGTAACCCAGGAGTCGATGTTATGACTTCTAAAATTCGCAGCCAGAAAAAGCTTAAATCCATTACAAAAATTGAAGGTGGTTATATTGTAGATATTCCAAATGACAAAGCGATGCTGCATCCGGCTCGATATTTCGAGGCTCTGTACTTACATAAATTCCGAACCCAAGGACTTGGAAATGATGAACTCAGCAAGAAGTTGGGTTTGTCAGGCGAGCAATGCGATGATTTTCTTAAAGAAAAAGCGATAGTAACAGTTACTTTGGCTAAACGGCTTGAGGCAGTGACGGGTATGCCTTACGATTTTTGGTTACGCGCACAAAGTAATTTTGATAATTCGAATAAATAAGATTGCAGGTGATCACAATCAAGGCTTTATTTAAATATTCGTGCTTACCATCAAGAATTCATTTCAGTATTGCGAGCAAAATGAAAACGGGGATTATAAAAGCCCCGTTAACTATTAAACAATTTCACCAACACTTCTCATTAATGAAGAAAATTGATCATTATCTTGTTTGAGTCGTTCAATGATTTGCTTAGCGGCAGTTTGCATTTCTGGCACATCTATAGGTATCGAACCACTTTCGAAGCACCCCTTTAAATGCGAAAATTCGTTATTGATTCTATCAACTAGCACTGCTGGGATTTTTTCATCACCAAAAAACAGCTTTAACTTATCTTCATCAGATTTGTGATCTGGGTACTTGTAGTAAAGATAAATCTCGAAAAATTTACGTGCATTGTTCGCAAAGTTGTAAAACGAGTTGAAGTTTGCGTCATCAACACTTTCGACATTGGCGCACTTATATATTTGATGAAAAAGATAATTAAACTCTGTGATGTATTTCTTGAGATAATCAGGCATAGACTGAATTGTAGAAAACTTACCTTGCCTAATCACAACAAAAAAGTCTTTCTGGTAGCTTCTCAACTTTCCAGAGCCTGTCGGGTCAATATACTTGCCATTCAGCATTCTCAGATACTTCAGGAAATCAAGGTTGTGTGTTGAAACAAATAGTTGTGCAAATTTACCCTTCTCGACAACTTCCGCATTTAATAGGCTATAAATAAAGAAAATATGGTTACCATCGAGCGATGAGATAGGATCATCAATCCAAATAATGGGTTTTGAGTCTTTGGTTGCGACATCATCCAACTTGGCCAAAAAGTAGCAAAATGCCAGCAAGCTGCATTCACCTTCACTAAGGTGATAAGCTTTCTTTCCGTCACGGATTACTTCAAATCGAATGCGCTTAGCATCTTGCGTTGGTCCTTCATCTTTTTTAGCCTCCAACGTTAGAAACTGATGCCCGAAAAAATTATTAAGATATTCATTTACCTTTTTGGCTCCTTTTTCTTCGTCATTCAGTTCACGTTTTTTAGCCGTAATTTGTGCTTGTTTTTTGGTAATATTCGCAGTGATAGCTGTCTGCGCTTGTTGAGCTTCATCCCTCTTTTGCTTTAAGGTTTCAATTGAGTTTAGCTGTGTTTGGTAATCAATCGTAAGCAAATAATCAGAGACCTCTTTCAATCGCAAGTCGGCTTTAGCCTTGGTTTGTTCTCCGGCTAAAGAGCTGCTAAATAACTCTGATTGCGCGCAAAGGTCACTATATTCTTGCCAGATTTGCGTTAGTTTCGCTGTGCAATCAGCGAGGCTCTCATAATTTTTAGCGTTTAGAATGTCTCCTTTACGCGCCTTCAGTTGCTTGGCTAGCTTACCTAAAGCAAGCTGATAGTCTTTGCTTGCAGCTTTTAACCTGGAATCTAAAGCGGTTAGTTGTGAGTGAAATTTGGAATAAAAAACAGATTGTTCAATGGTGAGTGCGGATTGAACTATTTTGTTCTCGGTTTCTATCTGATCAAGTAACGCATCAATCGACTTTTCTAATAGTTCAGATTCTTCATCAAAGTGCTTATCAAGCTCTGCCCATCGCTCAGCAGAAATTTCATTGTCGCAAAATGCGCACTTTTCATGCTTGTTTCGATGGTGAGTACGACCTTCATTGACCCAGCGGTTAAGTACTGCATCTTTGACTAACGCCTGAATTTTGTCAGACTCACTGATCGGCTTGGTTACCAGCGCTTCAACTTGTTGTGCCAAGCTCAAAAAACTTAGCTTAGGCGGCGAAAAATTAGATATTGCAGGCAAAACCTTTTCATCAATCAGCTTTTCGTGCTCGCTCACTTGCTCTGATGTTAACTGTTGAAAATCTGGGCTACTTACAGTTGTGATATCAGCCTTTAATTTTGTAATGGTGTAATTTTGGTCGCCAAAACGCTCAGGCTTGTATTTAATGCCGATGTCTTTATTAGTCGCTTTATCACCCAATTGTTTTTCTAGACTATCATTCGATAGTTTATGAGAGGCGAAGGCATTGCTGTATGCAACAGCGGCCTGCTTTTTGTCAGCAAACAAACCCGTTTCTTGCCCTTCCATACTAGAACCGAGTTCCGCCTCAAGAGCTTCAATCTCTTTTTCGATCTTATTATTGTCATCACCTAAAATGGCAAATGGCTCAATGCTGTCGTCAGGATTAGTGATGAACCTGAGGTTATCTCGAATAAAGTCTTCATTGAAAACGCGAATGTTCTTGTCGTGGTTAGATAAGGCCGCGAGTGTTACATCTGTGTTGTCAGTAAATTTCAATTGAAACGAGGGAGTTCCGTATTTATCTGATAAAGAACGAGTCTCTAAAGCACGAGCAATACGCGACAGTGTGGTCTTACCGGAATAATTGCGACCATATATGATGTTGATATCAACAAAGTTCTGAACGGCGCCACCTTTGTTTTTAACTTCACTATCCCAGCTAAAATCATTAAAAACACCAAGCTTTTTAATTCGCTGAATTTTCTTTAGCATAGAAACCTCCTTGTCATCACTTTTGTTATGAAATTTTCAGTGTAGCTCCGTAAGTAGAGAGGACTAACCTATTACTTCCGTTTTGGGTAGAAGTTAACACATTTGATTCAAATTTTCTTTGCTTTCAAATCATGCGGGTTTACCTTCTCCATTGAAAAGCGCTTATCCAAGCTGATTAGGAAATAGTTATTATCATTTAGCGATGTTATACCATTCGTTACGGACCACAACTAAGGGCCCACAGACTATTATTGTTTCTGACTTTGCTTAGAATCTACAATCTCAATATTTGAGCTTAGTACCAAGGCTTCATTTCAGTATTTCGATCAGAATGAAGCCTTTTTCTAATATTTGCGCGTTTCATCAATGCTTAATTTCAGCACTGCGATCAGAATGAAGGCTTGTTTCAATATTTGCGCTTATCATCAAGGCTTCATTTTATTATTGAGATCAGAATGAAGCCTTTTTCTAATATTTGCGCGTATCATCAAGGCTTCATTTCAGTATTGAGATCAGAATGAAGCCTTTTTCTAATATTTGCGCGTATCATCAAGGCTTCATTTAATTGTTGAGATCAGAATGAAGCCTTTTTCTAATATTTGCGCGTATCATCAAGGCTTAATTTCAGCGTTGCGATCAGAATGAAGGCTTATTTCAAAATTCGAGTTTATCATCAAGGCTTTATTTCAGTATTGAGATCATAATGAAGCCTTGATTCTAGTACAATTTAGATGCTTTGTTTCTTACATCCGCAACATTTCATAAAGGTAGCTATTTCTCTTGTTTGAGTTACTAGGTGACTGGATGATTGATTTAAAATCTTCCGATGAACCGACAATGTGTATTTCATTTTCAGCCCGAGTAATAGCTGTATAAAGCCATGCTCTGTCAACAATTCGGCCTTTTTGAAGCGCTATGATTACTCTAGGAAATTGAGAGCCTTGGGCTTTATGTAGTGTTATTGCATACCCTAACTCCATTCCATCAAGCACTTGCTGAGTTATTTCAACTTTGTCACCAGTATCTAGTGTCACTTCACCAAATGAGCCTTCGGTGGAAGTAACCGAAGTGAGTTCCCCAAGCGAACCATTGTTGATTCCTTTATCGTACAAGTTCTGAGTGAACAATATTTGATCGTTAATTCTAAGTTTTACATGAAACTCATCGCCATGGAGATTGAACTTTAATTGCTCTCCATGCTCATTAACAACATCCTGAATTTGATTATTAATGTCTTGAACCAGTTTTTTAGTCGGCGCCATAACACGGCTATTGTATGGTGACTCTTCATATAACTCGCAACATACATTTGCAATACGGTGCTTAGGAATTTCATGAAAGTATACCGCCCCAGAACTTAAACTTTCAGGGACTAAGCCTTGGTTTATTTGCTTTGAATATTCCGGTATACCAGTTGAGCCTTCCTGGCGTTTTACGATATCCAGCATAGTGTTTGCAATGGTATTTGATAGAACTATGTCTGCAAGAACCTTACCGCACCCTATTGGTGGTAGTTGGTCAGGGTCACCTGTGAATATAATGCGTACCTCTGGATGAAGATGGTTTACCAAGCGATACATTGTGGGCAAATCAATCATACTGGCTTCATCAATAACCAATAGGTGCTTTGGTTGTTCATTACTTGGTTCAATTGGTGCGTCACGAAGTAACTTGGCGATGGTTGAAGTAATAAAACCTATCGATTCATGCAGCCTCATTGCCGCTCTGCCACTAAGTGCAACTGCATGAATTTCATATCCTAGATGATGATATGCTCTAAGTGCCGTTCTGAGAACAGTTGTCTTTCCCGTTCCAGCCCCACCGGTTATAGAGCTTACCGCATTATCTAAACATGTTATTACTGCTTCGGTTTGTTTTTGGGTAAGCTCATAAGGCAATTGTTCAACAGCAAAGCAATATGCAGAATTTGCATTTTCGTCATATAAATTATTTTGCCTAGCAAGCTTATTCAGTCGTTTTGCAACGACATTCTCCATCAGTAGTTGTGCTGTTGGATGATATGTACCTAATTGATGATTAAGAACGTATTGAGCCTTATGATGTCCAGCTTTAAACGACTTGGCACATAACTCTTGGTCTTTTAATAAAGCAGCTAACTTTGGCTTAAGCTCATTTTGTGTTGTATAAGTGTGACCCAATTCTATTTGTTTGCGAATTGCAATTTCTAACGCTGCGCTTAGGCGTTTGGGTTCATCCTCGTCACGGTCGAATATGGTAACGCCGAGTCTATCTGCATCCTCAAATGACATACCAAAACCGATCAATAGATACGGATTTTCCTTAATGGCGGTGATGGACTTTTCGTTATGATGCTTAAGCAAACGCTGTTGAATAGAAGAAGGTATATGGTGATTTGACATCCAGTTACACGCGCTTAAATTAGCATACTTGGCATAGCCTTTATAAAGTGCATTGATGGACTCTTCGCTCAGAAGGCCGCTAAGTCGACTTCTCGACTCTGTTGTGTCTTTCTTAGCAAGATGATGAAAGTCATTCCCCAAGGCATTCCACAACCGTCTGGCTTTACTTTCACCGATACCTATAAAGTCTTTTTCGTTGGCTATAAACTTTATGAGTTGTTCACCAATTTCAGGAAGAGAGCATTTTGCTTCAATTGGTGAATCAAAAACATGCTGTGTCATGACATAGCCATTGTTCTCATACTCACTGAAGGTTTTTACACCTTTAACTTCCCAGTGTTGACCAATGGCCGGACTCACAGGGAGGCTATCAGGGCATGCTTTAACCGAAACAGTGTACTTACCGCTGTGCATTTTATAGCTATTTTTTTTGAGCGGGATGCCCATGAAAATCACATGTCTATTGCTATGAAACCTTATGCTAGTTACACGAAAATACTCTGTATTCATCGAGGCATAAACCCCATTTCATAAAGGGTGTCCGATAACTCACCAAAGCGCTCAAGCTTAGACTCTAACTCTTTAATTTTAGCTTTCAGTTCGATATTCTCGGCTTCAATAGCCGATAGCCTTTTCGACTCAAGGTGTTTTTTATGAGTAGTGTTGTCGTATTGCTTGGGTTTATCTGGTTCTTCTTTTGCCCTTATTGTTAAGGGAGGTAGCACACTTTCCTCGCGAAGCCTATCTTCCAATTTGCCAAGGGCTGTTTTAAGCGCTGGGTTCTGATTAAGAGCTGATTTTCCACAACCGATGGCCTTGGCTATCTCACCTCGATTGAGCTGCCCTCTGTAGATTAGTTGAAGGAAATCGTCATTGGTTTGAGTCGAAACCCACAGCTCAAAAGCTTCAAGTGTTTGCTGAGCTTTTTGTTGACCGTTAGCCATAGTTTTAATCAATAGTTAAAAGTTTTTGAATTGCATCTATAAACCCAGGTTTAGTTATGGGTTTACCCATAGAATTAACTAATCTTCCATTTGAACCGATCTTAAACCCATTGTCGGCCAATTTATTATCGGAAATAAAGTCACTGAGTGCTTTTAGTTCAACATCAGATAGACTGTTTTCTATTCGCATAGGTGATTTACCTCGTTCTGAACGTAGATCTACCTTAATTTCAGTTATAGCCTTTAATTGGTTTAATTCATTTTTAAGTTTTTTTTCGCTAGCAATTAGATCCAAAATTTTATATCGCAATTCAGGATCTTCAATCCTACCAACCCAAGACATCGGCTCTGTGAGTTTTTTATCAATAACATCTGTTGGGTTTTCAGCGTTATATGCAATGATTAACTGTTGATATAATCTGCCTGTTTTATTTCTAATTGACTGAGCTTTGATGCCTCCTAAGCTGTCTGATATACGTCCTATTGTGGCTATACTGAAATCATTGGACTTATTTTTAATTTGACTATCACAAGCTAACTTTAAAATTTCTAGGTTATTCTTTACTCGTTTGCTTTTAGCTCTATTCAAAAGTTCATTAAATATGACTTCAACATTTTTAGACATCAACATTCTCCAACTTAATATTCTGAGATTTGTTGGAAATTAATTGCTGGCTTTTACCACTAAATAAAAGTTTAAGCCCGTCCTTTACCTCACTCATATCAACCCCTAAATCCTCCAACGTTATAACTCCATTTTTGTCCATCAAATCACTTACCTTATCCCAAGACCCCAACCTTGAACGCAACATTTTTGTTATCTCGTTTCCAACTTCTAGTTGTTGTTGCTCAGTTAATGTGAATAAGCCTGGAGAAATGCCATTTTTTGTTGCAAATAAATCTAATAATTGAGAGCGAGAAAGATTTGCTTTCTCTGGCCTAGCTGATTGATGGTAACTCGCTGATTGACATATCATATCAACATGAAGAAAGTCGCTAACTTCGGGGAAACTCAATGAAACATCTCCACATTGTTCGTGTGTTATTAAACTATGTCCAGATAATTCATTACCATTTTCTATTTTAGCATTAATTATATCTACGGAGTTCATGGATAGCCTTATTGCCACTATGAGATCACATACAAGGGAGTCGAATCTTGTTACCTCTTGTTCGTAGTGTGCTTCTGCAAGTGCAAGTTCATGAGAATTAAAAAATGGCTGTTTGTTTCTTTCTTGCTGGTATTGCTTATCTTCTAATACATCGATCTTTTTTCGTAATTCGTCTATGTTTTTAGATGCAGCTTTACACTCTAATGAAATCTCATTTGTGATCATTTGAAGACCACCTAAAAATGCAGGGCCTGTATAGAAGAAGCGGCAACGTAAACAATTACTTGAACCCAAATATCCCGAAGGGACGGGGTGGAACTGAGCTCCTTTAGGGGTAACCGGTTCACCACCTAATGAGCATTTAGTTCGACCATTAGGACAAATTCCATAATCCATTATACTATAGGCCGCAGCTGGTATATCTATGTCTCTAGATGCAATTTCACCGTTGCAGTTAATTATTTCACTTTTGGCTTGTTCCATTTTTCTTTGCCGAATTAACTGTTCAACTCTATTTGATTGATTTTTTATTATTAACGACTCTGCATCTTTTAAAGCGTCTTTAATTTCTTCCGCAGTTACTTTTGTGTAGTAAATTGTCATTACTATTGAGGAATGCCCTACAAGCTTCTGAACAATTTCAGGTGCAATTTTTGCATCTCTTATGAACGCTGTTATTAGCGAAACCCGCATAGAGTGAAGAGTAAACAATGGTTGCAAGTTACTCAGTGAATTAGTGTCTATCTTTCCCTTTTTTGGAACTACCAGGGGCAAGTCTTCATCTTGTATCAGATACAGAATTCCCGCAAATCCAGAACTTAATTTTGACTGGGTTAGAGGAAGCCCTTTTTGTGCTGTAGGATCTCGAAAAAGAAAGCATGTCTTGCCTTTATAGCCATACTTATTAAGTGTACGTTGGTTTTCAATCTTAACACCTTTACTCCATTCCGTCGGCTTGTTCAATGGATTATACTTAATTTGCCAGTTTCGTAGCTTAACTAGTAAAGGAGTGATTCTTGCGTCTATCCAAGGAATATCGTATCCCTCAAATGCATTCGATGCTGTTTTGTTAGTATTTACATGACAAGTAACACTAAAGTCCGACCCTGGCTTTAAAAACCCTTGGTGATACTTTTTAGGAACGCGGAATGCTGCGAGTAAGGTATTATCTACCCACCTGAAATTCCCATTATCTTCAACAAGTATTTTGGCATCAGCTTCGCCGCTATCTAACCAGCATATTTGCGACCCCCTAAAGGGCATAAATAATTGCGTATAAATAGCTACGATCCTAACTGGGGACCATAATTCATATATGCCATTTGACTCTCTCCATACACAGTCTGGATCTTTCTCATCTATAAGGCTTTCATCTACCACGAACCACTCACCTACAGAGTCAAAAAAATTAGTTTTATTTTTTAATCGATGGTAGATGTCACGAAGGGTAAAACGTTCTTGATTAGATGATATTATGGCGTGTCTGGCACGTTCAATATACCGAAACGGAAGGGCGGGTTTTGTCGTTTCTGCATGTCGTACAGTAGCTGAAAAATCAAGCCTTAATTTTTTCTTATCAAGAGGGTTACTATATCCTTCAAGAGTTATCACCTCTCCAGTCTCTTCACAATGATGTGAGCATAATTGTTCAATTATATAATCAAAGAAAGAGTCTAAATGATTAACAGTAGCAACATTCTTAAGTGACTCTGGTAAAGAATCAACAAACTTACTGAAATCAAGCAGCTGTGAATCACTTAAGCATAAAATCTCAGGTTGATAAGGTAATTTGTCTTTGAAATACTCAAAAAAGCGTTTTACAACACCTCTTCTCGTTGAATAAGAACCGGCGGAATTAACCCATTTTTCAGCAACATCAACCCAAGCTTCATGTCTATCATCATTAAATACTGAAAAATAAGACTGTTTATACAATAGGCTAGCAATTCTGATGTTTGGAGACACTGTCTTTGGGTTTGTTGGTAAAAATGGCCTGCTAGATGCTGCATCATCATACTCTTTTCTCGTTGTGATCTTATGAGTTTGACAAAACTCCTTAATTTTTTTTATATCCCACAACTTTTCTTTATCAAAAGACATGAACTCATTAAAGTTACTAAAGCCATAAAAAGTAATGGGATCTTCAGGAAGTGAACGGTATAGCAAGTGCAAGTGAATGTAATCATCAATGCATGTTACATGCTTTCCTTTTTCACGTAATAACTTAATGGAATCAAGAGGATCTAGATATACTAGCCCAATAAAACTAGGCCAGTCGTAATATTCACTATAAAAAGTTTTATATAATCTAGGAAGCCTTTTTTCTTGTGTGCACAGGGCAACATAGTCATGCGGAGTCTTTAATATTTTCGGCAGTGAACTAATAAAATCGACAGCTTCGGCATAACTAAAATAAGACAATGATAAAAAGTCATCCCAAGAAATCCAACCTTTATCTCGATATGTAAATGCTGGATTAAATGGTAAAAAAGGATCTTTTTTCCTTTTGGACTTATAATCTTTTCTGTGTTTGATATCTAGAAGATGCGCTGCTTTTTTAGCCTCTTCAACTGTGTTATATACCCCCCGTAAGAAGTGATTCCAGTCAATCCAACCTTTATTTCTGTATTTACGGTCTGGAATACGAGTTAATCTAGGATCTTGTTTGTAAGCCTTCTCATACTCTTTTACATTTTTTACATTCAGCTTTTTAACAGCAATAGCTGCTTCAGCATATGTTTTATACAAATCTTTTCTGTTAGTTCCAAAAAACGTATACCAATCAGTCCAACCTTTCCCTTTATATCTTCTATCAGGGTGCGCAGGTAGCATAGGGTCTTCATTAAACCTTTTTTTATAATCAGTTGTTTTTTCTATGCCAAGTGCTTGTACTGCTTTTTCAGCGTCTTCATAGGAACCGTAGCGCTCTTTGTTTAAAAATACTTCCCATCCTTCCCACTTTTCACCATACCACTTGGCTGGATCTGATGGTAAGAGAGGATCTGATTTATATTTTTGTCCATATTGTATAGCAGTTTCACATCTAAGAGCTTGAGCTGCCTTCTTGGCATCATCATACGAATCGTATTTTGTTCCTCTAGGAAGTCCATCAATCAAAAACGCTCTCCAGCCTTTCCAATCATTCTTATACTTATCATAAGGCTTATAAGGTAAACGAGGATCTTTTTTATAACCACTTCTATATTGTGTAACGTTGACAAAGCCTAGCCTTCTAGCCGCTGACATTGCTTCTTCATAAGATTGGTAAGGGTTACTAACGATGTGCCTAGTCATTCTAATTACCTTGTAAAATTTCTATACCAGTGCGTGCCTTATTATTGTCACTTAGGAAATTAATTGCTTGTGATAATTGTTCTGCGATTTTCTTAATATGGGGCTCGGTATAAGTTTTCTGACTTTCTAATGAGCTATGATGCATTGCACCTTTAATTACAAATTCATCGACAGCCGGACAAATCTTTTTAGCATCAGCTAATCGCTGACCATAGGAGTGCCTGTGGCTATGAGGAGATCCTCCAAACTCCAGGTAAGGAAGCAACCCAATCTTTTGAACAGCTGCCTGGTGTTTTTTTACAAAAGATTTAATACTTAGTGGGTCACCATTCCTGTTAGTAAACAAAAAAGGATGCTCTCTACCTGTCAAAGGAGGAACTCGTTGTTTTTCTACGTAAAGCCTAAAAAGTTTGAAAAAAACACTTTCAATATTATCGCCAAATAAAAAGACCGGAAAATATTTACCCACATTTGAAACTACTGGATTTTTCCATCCAGCATGGTATTTTTTTTCATTAGATGACAACCGATCTTGTAAGCCGTACTTTTCAAGCAAGAATTGTTTTCTTGTGCAATGTTGATTCCGAGAAGAGTCTCTATACCACTGTGGAGCCAAACCTTCAGTGGGATGGTAAACTCTAATTTGCTCCAAGCCTACATTTGGAATGATATCATCCACATAAATGTGGAAAACCTCTGACACCCTAAGTCCACCATAATGCATCAATATCGTAATAAGTAAGTTAGCTAAGTTATACTTTTGTAAAACTGGACTATTTTTGTGCTGCCCCGATTTAATGAAACCATGAACTAACAAATCCCAGATCTTATCCTCATTAAACGGCTTTTGGGAATCAGCAGAGGTAGGGGTTGTATTTCTATAGCTAACAACTCTTGCTTTGTGAGTTGAATTTTTACGGTGCTTATCAGTGTACGTGTGCTTTAAAAAAGAGCGATTCATCCGGTGGTTATAAGCAGCTAGATTCATCAAGCGTTCAGCTGAAGTGGCATTTTTTTGAGGGTTTAATAATTCCGTAGTTCCATCTTTTTGTTCAAATAACCAATCTGAATACTGAGTAATGTGTCTAATTATTTCATTTGCTGAGTTTTCAGAGCGTGCAGCCCACCTTAGGTTTGTAGGATCATAACCTTCACTGTCTATTGTTCCATCAAACAGTCGTTGAGAAAACACTTCAAACATTTTAGCTGGAGTTTTAAATACATTCTTGTTCACAAAGGAGTAATCAATCAAGAGCCTGATGGATTGAATAGACTTCTCCAACCAACCTTTGCGCCTCCCATTTAGTTTACACTGGAGTAAATAGTCGAGGTGAGACATTAGAATAGAACCATTTACTGCCACTGCTTTCATATGAATAAGTGAACTATGGTTATCAATTCGGACTTTGACTTTGACTGCTGCACTGCAAAGGTACATATCAACCCCTTATACTATTAGTATATAAAATAGGGGTATGCTTAAAAATAGTCAAGTAAAAAAAAACTGATAACAGAATAATCATGATGAATTGGCACTTAATAGTATGGTTTTAAATGGGGGTATTTTTAGACAAGATGACGTTCTATGTGTATGAAACCCAAGAGTGGGTAACCGCAGTACAGCGTCCCATCGTGATTATTACCAGTAATAACGAAAAAGAACTGCCGGATGCATTTTTACGTCGTTGTTTTTTTCATTATATTCAATTTCCAACTGCGGAGCAGATGCAGGCGATTGTTGATGTGCACCATCCTGACTTGAAGAAGCAATTATTGGACGCCGCGCTTAAGCGTTTTTTTGCAATCAGAGATTTACCCGGATTAAAGAAAAAACCGTCAACGTCTGAACTGATTGATTGGCTAAAACTATTGATGGCTGAGGACATTGATCCTGCAACGCTGCATGGTGATGATCATAAAGCTGATTTACCACCGTTATATGGCGCACTGGTTAAAAACGAACAAGACATTCATTTGTTTGAAAAGCTCATGTTTATGGCACGTCGCCAAGACCGTTAATGGAGTGGGGCGGTTATGCTGATTGAGTTTTTTCTCACTTTAAAAAAGTACCAAGTAAAAACAACCTTGCGTGAGTTGTTAGATTTACTCCGCGCACTTAAGCAAGAAGTAGTGTTTGGTGATCTCAATGCGTTTTATTTTTTGGCGCGCACGATACTGGTCAAAGATGAATTGCAATATGATAAATTTGATCGCGCCTTTGCTGAGTATTTTAAAGGTGTGCAAGCGATTGATATTTTTGATCAATCGATTCCGAATGAGTGGCTACGCAAAGAAATAGAAAAGCGCTTATCGCCAGAAGAAAAAGCCCAGCTCAAAGCCATGGGCGGTTTAGATAAGCTCATGGAAACCTTGCAAGAACGTCTCAAAGAACAGGAAAAACGACACCAGGGTGGCAGTAAATGGATTGGCACCGGCGGCACCTCACCCTTTGGTGCTTATGGTGATAATCCTGAAGGTGTACGTATTGGCCAAGATGGCAATCGTAATTTCTCTGCGGTCAAAGTTTGGGATAAGCGCGAGTACAAAAATCTATCAGATGATGAAGCGTTATCCTCACGTAACATTCAAATGGCATTGCGTAAACTTCGTCGATTTGCTCGCACCGGTGCAGCAGAAGAACTCGATATTCACGATACCATAGGCGCGACAGCTAAAAACGCCGGTTTATTAGATATTAAAATGTCTCGTGAACGTCATAATGCGGTTAAAGTATTAGTATTTTTTGATGTTGGCGGTTCGATGGATGCCCATGTTAAGCAGATCCAAGAATTGTTTAGTGCTGTGCATACTGAGTTTAAACATCTCGAATATTATTATTTTCATAATTGTATCTATGAAGGTGTATGGAAAGATAACGCACGGCGAGCTAATACGGTAAGCATTGATGAGGTTATCCGTACGTTCGGTCGCGATTACAAGTGTATATTTGTGGGGGATGCAACGATGGGACCCTATGAAATTACTTATGCAGGTGGCAGTGTTGAGCATTGGAATGAGCAGACTGGCGAATATTGGATGAATCAGTTGTTACAGCATTTTGCTAGTAGCGTGTGGCTCAACCCACAGCCAGAGCAAGTATGGCGTTATCATCACTCTATCCAAATCATTCAACAAATAATGAATGATCGGATGTATAGCTTAACGGTGGCTAGTTTAGGTGATGCAATGGCACGATTATTAAAAAAATCATAGTGAATGCTCGGTTACAAGAGAGTGAAAAATCAATACCTGTCGGTTCTGAGTTAACCGTTACAGGTATTTTTTTTCCCTTAGGGAATCCGTGACCTGTTAATAGGTCATGAAATTCTTAAGGAAAAATTTAGGTATGTAAATACTACCAGCACCATAAAGGTAATGGGAAAGCTAAAGAAAAAAGAGAAAAAAGAAAATAAAGAATGATGGTAAGCTAAATCGTCAATACCACATCGGTGAGTGCGACAGTGCAACAAGGAAGGATCTCATCGTCATCAATAAAAGCGAGGGGGTCTAGAGTGTAATCTACTTCACCAGAGAGTAACTTGCAGCGACATGCACCGCAGTAACCTTCACGGCAATGGTACTCGATAGCAATACCTTGCGCTTCAAGATCAGCAAGTATTGTATTATTTGGTGTACTTAAAAAAGAAGGTCCATTAGCAATGCTAATAGACCTTGTTTGCTTGGTTTCAGTCACGTAACTATCTTAATGTAAACAAAGAATAATTAGAGTTCAAACGCATCAAATTCATCCTCAGATACTTCTGAATCAATTTGACCGACTAAGTATGAGCTGATCTCAGATTCTTGTGGTGCCACTTGCACATTGTCAGAACTCAGGTAATTGTTCATCCATGGCAGTGGGTTACTCGAAATATCAAACGGTTGGCCAAGACCAATTGCAGACATACGTTGGTTGGCAATATACTCAACGTACTGGCATAAGATCTCTTCGTTTAAGCCAATCATTGAACCGTTGTTGAATAAGAATGCAGCCCATTCCTTTTCTTGCTGTACCGCATTTAAGAAAATCTCACGCGCTTCTTCTTCACACTCTTTGGCAATCTCAGCCATTTCTGGATCGTCTTTACCTCTCGCCCACAAATTTAAAATATGCTGGGTCGAGGACAAATGTAAGTTTTCATCACGGGCGATTAGACGGATAATTTTAGAATTACCTTCCATCAACTCACGCTCTGCAAATGCAAATGTACAAGCAAATGACACGTAAAAACGAATGGCTTCTAAGGCATTCACTGAGTTCATGCACAAGTACATTTTTTTCTTCAACTCGCGCAACGAAATAACATAGGGTTGACCATCAACAATGTGCGTGCCTTCACCTTGAGTGTGCCATAACTGTGTCGCAAATATTAAATCGTCATAGTATTTTGAGATGTCAGCAGCACGGCGCTTTATTTCTTCATTTTCTACAATATCTGCAAAGATTTCACTTGGGTCAGTGAATAAGTTACGCAAAATGTGCGTGTATGAGCGAGAGTGAATAGTTTCATAAAAAGACCAAGTCTCAATCCAAGTTTCAAGCTCAGGTAAAGAGACAATCGGTAAGAACGCAATGTTTGGACTACGCCCTTGGATTGAATCTAACAAGGTTTGGTACTTTAAATTTGAGATGAAGATATGTTTCTCAGCATCACTCAACCCTTGAAAATCTGAACGGTCTTTACTAACGTCTACTTCTTCTGGACGCCAAAAAAAACTGATTTGTTTTTCAATTAGCTTTTCAAAAATCGAATGCTTTTGTTGGTCATAGCGAGCAACATTTACCGGATTACCGAAAAACATAGGCTCGGCCATAACATCCGTATTCTTTTGATTAAAGGTGGTATATCTCATGTCATAATACTTCTTATAAATTGTTGTCGGTGAAGCATGCGTGCGTGTTAAATCTTACACGCGCCGCCAGCACAGTCATCATCTTCTGCCTCAATTACCACTTGGGCTTGAGTATTTTGTTTGGCAATCGTTGCTGCATCTAAATCACTTGCTTCACCAGCACCATCTCTGGTGTTGTGGTAATACAATGTTTTGATACCTAGCTTGTACGTAGTTAACAAGTCTTTGATCAATAATTTCATCGGAACTTTGTTGCCTTCGTATTTACTTGGGTTATAGCTGGTATTTGCTGAGATAGTTTGGTCGACAAATTTTTGCATGATTGCACACAGTTGCAAGTAACCGTCATTCGAAGGGATATCCCATAACAACTCGTACTTATCTTTTAAATTTTCATAATCAGGCACAACTTGCTTTAACACGCCGTCTTTACTTGATTTAATGCTGATATGTCCACGTGGTGGCTCGATACCATTGGTGGCATTAGATATCTGTGAAGAAGTCTCAGAAGGCATTAATGCAGATAGCGTTGAGTTACGTAGGCCATGCTTCACGATACTCTCACGCAAGCCATCCCAGTCTAGATGAAGGGGTTCATCACAGATTGCATCGATGTCTTTTTTGTACGTGTCGATTGGCATGATGCCTTTGGAATAAGTGGTTTCATTGAACTTAGCACATGCACCTTGTTCTTTAGCCAGCTCGTTAGAGGCTTTCATTAGATAAAACTGAATCGCTTCAAAAGTACGGTGGATCAAGTTATTAGCACTGTGATCTGAGTATTTCACGTCATTTTTAGCTAAATAGTACGCAAAGTTAATCACACCTATACCCAACGTACGACGACCCATTGATGCATTGTATGCAGCAGGAACCGGGTAGTCTTGATAATCTAATAAACTATCTAATGCGCGCACGGCCAGCTCAGCGAGCTCTTCTAACTCATCCAGTGACTTAATCGCACCAAGGTTAAATGCAGATAACGTACATAGTGCAATTTCGCCTTCTGGATCGTTAATGTGCTGTAAAGGCTTGGTTGGTAGGGCAATCTCTAAACATAAGTTGGATTGGCGTACCGGCGCAACTTGAGGGTCAAATGGGCTGTGCGTATTACAGTGATCGACATTTTGTAAATAAATACGACCAGTACTGGCTCGTTCTTGCATGAACAAGCTAAACAGCTCCATCGCTTTGATGGATTTTTTACGAATGCTTGGGTCATTTTCGTACTTAACATACAACTCTTCAAACTTGTCTTGATCAGCAAAGAACGCATCGTACATACCTGGGACATCAGATGGGCTAAATAAGGTAATGCTTTGGTTTTTGATCAAACGGGTGTACATCAGTTTATTAAACTGCACACCATAATCTAAATGACGGACGCGGTTTTCTTCAACACCACGGTTGTTCTTTAATACTAACAGCGATTCAACTTCTAAATGCCATAATGGATAGAACAAGGTTGCCGCACCACCACGAACACCACCTTGTGAACAGCTTTTAACTGCCGTTTGAAAGTGCTTATAAAAAGGAATACAACCGGTGTGGAATGCTTCACCACCACGGATCTCACTGCCTAATGCACGGATGCGACCGGCATTGACGCCAATACCTGCACGTTGTGATACGTATTTTACAATCGCCGAAGACGTTGCATTAATGGAATCTAAACTATCGCCTGCTTCGATTAATACACACGAGCTAAATTGACGAGTAGGGGTTCTTACACCAGCCATAATTGGTGTAGGTAAGGAAATTTTGAATAATGAGGTGGCATCATAAAAACGCTTGATATAATCAAGACGCGTTTCTTTTGGATAATTAGCGAATAAACAAGCTGCCACTAAAATATATAAGAACTGGGCACTTTCATATATGTCACCACTAACACGGTTTTGAACTAGGTACTTACCTTCTAACTGCTTTACGGCGGCATAAGAGAAGTTCATGTCGCGCCAATGATCCAAATAGCTGTCCATTTCTACAAATTCAGCAGCGGTGTAATCCGCTAATAAATGTTCATCGTATTTACCGCGCTCAACCATGGATTTAACGTGATCAAACAATGCTGGTGGCTCAAACTGTCCGTACGCTTTTTTACGTAGATGAAAGATGGCTAATCGTGCAGCTAAGTACTGATAGTCAGGTGAATCGGTAGAGATTAAATCGGCAGCGGATTTGATTAGCGTTTCATGAATAATTTCTGTGCTGATACCATCAAAAAATTGGATGTGCGCTTTGATCTCAACTTGTGACACAGAGACATTGTTTAGATCTTTCGCTGCCCAGGTAATGACTTTATGGATCTTGTCTAAATCAATGGGTTCTTTTGTGCCATCGCGTTTTGAAACTAATAATTGTTTATTCATAATAAATGCCGTTTTTAATAATTATATGCAAATAGTTAACTGAGAGAACTGGGTAACTAACAACTTGCTGACAAGAAGTAAGACACAAGATAATGTGGTTTGAGGTCTATTGCAACCACTAGATGATGTGTTTTTATGATTAAAAAACGAACAGGTTAATAGTGTTATTTTAGTCAAGCCAGTAAAAACAAGGCATACGACAGATCTGTGTTTATCGGCAGGGAGATTCTGGCGTTTAGTATTTTTTATGAAATTTTGTAATGGCGATATTCCAAGATGTTATAAACAAATAATTGCAAATACTAGAGCCGATATATGGCGCTAGTTCAAATCAGCTTGCTTAAAAGTCAATAAAAAAACACTAATGAATCACATTATTTTTGACAAAAAACCAAATAGTTCACATCAATGTTTCGATTGGATAAATAGTACTCACGATTAAGCGGATTGAAGTGCAGTCCCATTGTACTATTAATCCGCAGATCCGTTTCATCAATCATCCGCATCAATTCACTCGGTTTGATAAATTTGTCGTAATCATGAGTGCCTTTGGGCACAAGGTTCATGACATATTCGGCACCGACAATTGCCATCATGTAGGATTTTGGATTGCGATTTAAAGTAGAGAAAAATACAGGCGCATCGGGTTTGGCTAACGCTGCCGCGGCTTGGATAATCGAACTTGGATCAGGCACATGTTCCAACATCTCCAAACAGGTCACAACATCAAACTCGCCAGGGTGTTGCACAGCAAAATCTTCAGCACTGATACAATGATATGCAACATCAACACCTTGTTCGAGTCCATGCAAACGAGCGACAGTAAGCGATTCTTGCGCTAAATCAATACCGGTAACACTTGCCCCATGCTCGACTAATGCTTCAGCCAAGATCCCACCACCACAGCCAATATCTACAATGCGTTTGCCGGCTAAAATATCATTCGGATATCCTTGACTAGGACGTGCTTGCTGCGTGATTTGCTGGATCAGATAATCCACACGTAGCGGATTAATTTGATGAAGTGGTTTAAATTCACCCTCCAGATCCCACCAACGTGAGGCTATGGCACTGAATTTTTCAATTTCTTGGTGATCAACATTCATCGTATCTTATCCTGTATGGAATGGGGGGTAATAAAACAACTCAATTATGCCATTAAGCGATTAAAGGTAAAAGGACATTAAAAGAGTAAATAACCCGATATCCTTTTATTGTATCTTGCAGGATGAAAGTGGTATGATTACAAGATGTTATTAACCCATAAAAGAAAGTCAACGCCATTCTAAGACGTTTTCTTGACAAATAAGTAGGGGACTAGGCAGTTTATGACTGATCGCGCCAAAGAAATTTCACCGATTAATATCGAAGAAGAACTTAAAAATTCATATCTTGATTACGCCATGAGCGTTATCGTTGGCCGTGCATTGCCAGATGTCCGTGACGGACTCAAGCCAGTACACCGCCGCGTATTGTTCGCGATGAATGAATTAAAAAATGACTTTAACAAGCCATACAAAAAATCTGCTCGTGTGGTAGGTGATGTTATCGGTAAGTATCATCCACATGGTGATATTGCTGTATATGATACAATTGTTCGTATGGCACAGCCATTTTCACTTCGTTACATGCTAGTTGATGGACAAGGTAACTTTGGTTCTGTTGATGGCGACTCTGCTGCTGCAATGCGTTACACCGAAGTGCGTATGTCTAAGATCGCACATGAGCTGTTGGCTGATTTAGACAAAGAAACGGTCAATTTTGTACCTAACTACGACGGTACAGAGCACATCCCAGAAGTCATGCCAACCCGTGTACCTAATCTGTTAGTAAATGGTTCATCTGGTATCGCAGTCGGCATGGCCACGAATATTCCCCCACACAATCTTACTGAAGTAGTGAATGGTTGTATTGCGTTAATCGAGAATCCGGATTGTACGATTGAAGAGCTAATTGAGCATATCCCAGGACCAGATTTTCCAACTGCAGCGATGATCAGTGGCCGCAAGGGTATCGAAGAAGCATACCGGACGGGGCGTGGCAAAATTTACATGCGCGCTCGTGCCGAAATCGAAACAGAAGATAATGGTAAAGAGACTATCATTATTAATGAGATCCCGTATCAAGTAAATAAAGCTCGCTTGATTGAAAAAATCGCAGATTTAGTAAAAGAAAAACGTATTGAAGGGATTTCAGCCCTGCGTGATGAGTCTGACAAAGACGGTATGCGCATTGTTGTAGAAGTTAAACGTAACGAATCTGCTGAGGTGTTACTTAATCATTTATATACACAAACACAGTTACAAACCGTGTTTGGTATTAATATGGTCGCGTTGGATAACAACCAACCTAAAGTATTCAACCTAAAAGACACGCTCGAGTGCTTTATTCTGCATCGCCGTGAAGTCGTTACCCGTCGGACTGTTTATGAGCTTAAAAAAGCCCGTGACCGTGCGCATTTGTTAGAAGGTCTAGCGATTGCATTGGCTAACATTGATGTTGTCATCGAGTTAATCAAAGCATCAAATAGCCCAGCTGAAGCAAAATTGAAGTTAACAGCATCAGGTTGGGCATTAGGCGATGTTGCGCAAATGCTAGAACGTGCTGGTGATGATGCTGCGCGACCCGATTGGTTAGAGCCAGAATATGGTATCCGTGATGGGCTATATTATCTAACCGAACAACAAGCACAAGCTATCCTTGATTTGCGTTTACACAAATTAACCGGTCTTGAGCACGATAAAATCCTAGCAGAATACAAAGACCTGCTTGATGTTATTGCTGAGTTATTAAAAATATTAGGCAGCTCAGTGCGCTTAATGGAAGTGATCCGTGAAGAGCTTGAAGCGGTGCGTGATGAATTTGGTGACGAGCGCCGTACTGAAATTACAGCAGCGTCGCATGACATTGATATCGAAGATTTGATTGAACGTGAAGATGTTGTGGTGACATTATCGCGTGAAGGCTATGTAAAATATCAAAAGCTATCTGACTACGAAGCCCAACGCCGAGGCGGTAAAGGTAAGTCAGCGACGAAGATGAAGAACGAAGACTTTATCGAGAAGCTACTTGTTGCTAATACGCATGATCATATTTTGTGTTTCTCTACCCGTGGTCGTTTGTACTGGTTAAAAGTATATCAATTACCATTAGCGAGTCGTAATGCTCGAGGTCGTCCAATTTTGAATATATTACCGCTTGAAGAGGGTGAACGTATTACTGCGATTTTACCGATCCAAGAGTTTGTTGAAGGTAAATATGTCTTTATGGCAACGACGAACGGTACAGTGAAGAAAACTGAACTAACACAGTATTCTCGTCCACGTGCCAACGGTATTATTGCAGTTAACTTAAATGACGGTAATGAACTTATCGGAGTAGATTTAACAGATGGTGATAGCGAAATTATGTTGTTCTCTGACGCTGGGAAAGTAGTTCGTTTCCACGAAGAACAAGTACGCCCAATGGGTCGAACCGCAACAGGTGTTCGTGGTATTCGTCTAGAAGATGAGCAACGTGTTGTCTCATTAATTGTACCGCGTGGTGAAGGTGCAGTATTAACTGCCACCGAAAACGGTTATGGTAAGCGTACAGATATCGCCGAATATCCAGCTAAATCTCGTGCCACCAAAGGTGTAGTATCAATCAAAGTTTCAGAGCGAAATGGTAAAGTGGTTGGTGCAGTACAGGTGAACGAAGAAGATGAAATCATGTTGATTAGTGACCAAGGTACATTGGTTCGCACACGTGCTGCTGAAGTATCAACTGTCGGTCGTAACACACAAGGTGTGACCTTGATCCGCACAGGTGCTGATGAGCATGTTGTCGGTTTACAGCGTATCGATGAAATCGAAGAACTCGTCGTTCTTGATGAAAATGGCGAAGTAGTCACTGTTGAAGAAGGTGCAGAAGCAGCAAGCAATGCTGCCGTTGCTCCTGATACATCAGCGACAGATGCTCAACCCAGTGAAGGCAGTGATGACAACGAATAATCAAGGTTAATCAGAGTCAGTCAGTGAAGCGATGTGAGGTATAAGCCTGCATCGCTTTTTTATTTTTAATTGATGGTATTAAACGTAGGAATAATCGTGCAACATTTTAATTTTAGTGCCGGTCCGGCCATGTTACCCGCTGAAGTCATGCAACAAGCACAAGCAGAGTTTATCAATTGGCAAAATCTAGGCTCTTCGGTGATGGAAATCAGCCACCGAAGCAAGCCATTTCTTGACGTTGCAGCTCAAGCTGAACAAGATTTACGTGATTTGTTGGCCGTTCCTGCTAATTATAAAGTGTTATTTTTGCAAGGTGGGGGGCGCGGTCAATTTGCGAGCGTTCCTCTTAATATCGCACAACCTACCGATTTATCCTTGCATGTGCAATCAGGAACTTGGTCAAAAGGTGCGGTGAGTGAAGCGGCAAAATACACTCAAACGCATGTGGTTACCCAAGATACTATCAATGCGGCTGGTCAGCGTTATGTACCAGAGCAATCACATTGGTCATTGACCGACGAGCAACGCCAACAAGCGGCGTATTTACATTATTGTCCGAATGAGACCGTAGATGGTCTTGCTATATTTGAGCCACCTAAACTGGATAATATTCCTGTTGTGGCTGATATGTCATCAACCATTTTGTCTGGACCGTTAAACGTAAATGATTATGGCGTGATTTATGCCAGTGCCCAAAAAAATATTGGTCCATCGGGTTTAGCTGTAGTGATCGTGCGTGAAGATTTATTAGATAAAGCTCAGTCGGTCACACCAAGCTTTTTAAATTACACACTCGCGGCAAATAACGACAGCATGTACAACACACCACCCACGTATTCATGGTATTTATCAGGATTGGTCTTTAAGTGGCTTAAAGCGCAAGGGGGGTTAGATGCCATATCACGACACAATGATGCAAAAGCTGCGTTGTTGTACCAGGCGATTGATGGCAATGATTTTTATCACAACAACGTCGCCTTAGCACATCGTTCGATCATGAACGTACCCTTTACGTTAGCCGACCCAGCCTTAGATAAAGCATTTTTAACCTTAGCTGAAGCCAATGGTCTAGATGCGTTAAAAGGTCATCGTTCAGTCGGTGGTATGCGCGCAAGTATATACAATGCAATGCCGATTGAAGGTGTGCAGACGTTAACTGAATTTATGCATGAATTTGCACGCACCAAAGGATAAGCAGGATGGAACAACTTACCCTCGACCCCATTGCAAGCGTATCAGGCACGGTTAACGTACCTGGCTCAAAGTCACTTTCAAATAGGGCGTTATTACTTGCGGCGTTAGCCAAAGGCACCACGCGAGTGACCAACTTATTGGATAGTGATGATATCCGGCACATGCTCAATGCGTTAAGTGCATTGGGTGTAAATTACACTTTATCGGACAACAACACAGTGTGTGTGGTTGAAGGACTAGGGGATGTGTTTACTACACAGCCACCTGAGCCATTATTTTTAGGCAATGCAGGCACAGCAATGCGCCCATTATGTGGTGTGTTAGCGACATCACCCATCAATACGATTTTGACGGGTGAGCCGCGCATGAAAGAGCGTCCTATTGGTGATTTGGTCGCAGCATTGGCTGATGTAAATGCAGACATACGTTACTTGGATGAAGTCGGTTATCCGGCTTTAGATATTCGTGGTCAGCGTTTAACGGGTGGCCATATAGAAGTGGACGGCAGTGTTTCATCGCAATTTTTAACCGCGATATTGATGGCTGCACCGCTATTTACTAGTGATTCTGAAATCCATATTAAAGGCGAATTAGTCTCTATTCCGTACATTGATATTACCTTAGATATCATGCAAAAGTTCGGTGTAAGCGTTACGCATAACCAATATCAGGTGTTTTATGTACAAGGTAATCAATCTTACACAGCCCCTGAAACCTATATGGTAGAAGGCGATGCGTCATCTGCATCGTACTTTTTAGCTGCCGGTGCCATTAAAGGTGGTACGGTTACGGTAACTGGCGTTGGCAGTGCATCAGTACAAGGTGATATTCGTTTTGCTGACGTATTGGAAGCGATGGGGGCGAAGGTCACTTATGCAGCAAATAGCATCACCATCACTGGCGCACCATTAACCGCAGTTGATATGGATATGAATCATATTCCGGATGCGGCCATGACGATTGCCACCACTGCATTATTTGCGACAGGTACGACGGCGATCCGTAACATCTATAATTGGCGTGTAAAAGAAACCGATCGTTTGTTTGCGATGGCAACCGAATTACGCAAAGTCGGTGCTACGGTTGTCGAAGGGCATGATTTTATTGAAATTACGCCACCGCTTCAGATAAACCATGCTCAAGTCGATACTTATGATGATCACCGTGTTGCAATGTGTTTTTCATTAGTCGCATTATCTGACACAGCAGTGACCATCAATGATCCTAAATGTACCGCGAAGACTTTTCCGGACTATTTTGTGCGATTAGCGAGCATTTGCCACGAGTAGCAATGTCGTTAGGTATTGGTTACAGGTTGAAACATAAAACCCTCTTTATGTTTGATAGTATAGCGCGTATAATATCGCGCTTAAATATTACTTAGGATAATGGATTTGACTAACACGATACCAGTAGTAACTGTCGATGGCCCAAGTGGGGCGGGTAAAGGTACACTTAGTTCAAGTATTGCCAATTACTTACAGTGGCATTTTTTAGACAGTGGCGCCATTTATCGTGTACTGGCTGTTGCCTGCCAGCACCATGATATCCATGTTGAAGATGAAGAGTCAGTCGTACCATTAGCGTCAAGTTTAGACGTTAATTTTGTCACTGATGAACAACATACACGTGTGATCCTTGAAGGTGAGGATGTGACCGATGTTATACGTACCGAAATCGTTGGTGCATTGGCCTCAAAAGTGGCGGCGTTAACGCGAGTTAGAGAAGCATTACTGCGTCGTCAACGTGCATTTGCCAATGATCCTGGTCTAGTCGCAGATGGTCGCGATATGGGTACTGTGGTATTTCCTAATGCTCCTGTGAAGATTTTCTTAACGGCTTCGGCCCAAGCACGTGCCGAAAGACGCTATCTACAGTTGAAAGACAAAGGGCATGATGTTAATATTGCGCGCCTTTTGAACGATATTGAAGCACGTGATGAGCGAGATACCAACAGAGCAACCGCTCCTTTAGTTCCTGCCTCAGATGCTCATGTATTAGATTCGACTTCACTCAATGCAGATGAAGTCTTTGAAAAGGTTAAAGAAATCTTAATTAAAGCGGCAATTTCGCCACTTTAGTTATAACCATGTTTGTTAATGGATTAACGAACTTTGAACAATAACCCCGCATAACTTGGATGGAATGTGGATATTACTTAGAAGACTTAGATAATTAATATGTCAGAAAATTTTGCTCTACTATTTGAAGAAAGCTTACTACAGTTAGAAACTCGTCCTGGTGCTATCGTTCGCGGTACTATCGTATCTATCGAAAAAGATATCGTACTAGTTGACGCAGGTCTAAAATCAGAGAGTGCTATACCAGCAGAACAATTTAAAAATGCTGAAGGCGAGCTTGAAGTTGCCGTTGGTGATGTTGTTGATGTTGCATTAGATGCTGTAGAAGATGGATTCGGTGAAACGATCCTTTCTCGTGAGAAAGCTAAACGCCACGAAGCGTGGGTTGAACTTGAAAAAGCTTACGAAGAAAAAGAAACCATTAAAGGTGTTATTAATGGCAAGGTTAAAGGCGGATTTACAGTTGAAGTTAACACTGTACGCGCGTTCTTACCTGGTTCATTGGTTGATGTACGTCCAGTACGTGACACAACGCATCTTGAAGGTAAAGAAATTGAATTTAAAGTTATCAAGTTAGATGCTAAGCGTAACAACGTTGTTGTTTCACGTCGTGCAGTTATCGAAGCGGAAAGCAGTGCAGAACGTGACGAACTACTTGCTAACTTAGAAGAAGGCCACGAAGTTAAAGGTATCGTTAAGAACCTTACTGACTACGGTGCGTTCGTTGACTTAGGTGGTGTTGATGGTCTACTACACATTACTGATATGGCTTGGAAACGCGTTAAGCACCCAAGTGAAATCGTAAATGTTGGTGACGAAATCAATGTTAAAGTACTTAAGTTTGACAAAGATAAGTCTCGTGTTTCATTAGGTATGAAGCAAATGGGTAACGATCCATGGCAAGAAATTGCGGCACGTTTCCCAGAAAACAGCCGTTTATCTGGTGCAGTAACTAACCTTACTGACTATGGTTGTTTCGTAGAAATTGAAGACGGTGTAGAAGGTCTTGTACACGTTTCTGAAATGGATTGGACTAACAAAAACATCCACCCATCTAAAGTGGTTAACTTAGGTGATGTGGTTGAAGTAATGGTTCTTGAAATTGACGAAGAGCGTCGTCGTATTTCTCTAGGTCTTAAGCAATGTATCCCTAACCCATGGGAAGAGTTTGCTAAGTCGTACAATAAAGGCGATAAAGTATCTGGTAAGATTAAGTCAATCACTGACTTTGGTATCTTCATCGGTCTTGACGGCGGCATTGACGGTTTAGTTCACTTGTCTGATATTTCTTGGAATAAGACTGGCGAAGAAGCCGTTCGTGACTTCAAGAAAGGTGATGAAATTCACGCTGTTGTATTACAAGTTGATCCAGAGCGCGAGCGTATCTCTCTTGGCGTTAAGCAAATTGAAGAAGACCCGTTCAATCAATACTTAGCAGAATTCACGAAAGGTGCTATTGTTACAGGTACAGTTACAGCAGTTGATGCTAAAGGCGTTACCGTAAACCTAGCTGAAGAAGTTGACGGTTATATCCGTGTAAGCGACTTATCTCGTGACCGTATTGAAGATGCATCTGAAGAAGTCAGTGTGGGTGATAGCGTAGAAGCTAAATTCACTGGTGTTGACCGTAAGAACCGCATCGTTACTCTTTCTGTTAAAGCGAAAGATCAAGCTGATGAGAAAGAAGCACTTGATAAAGTGAATCAACCTGAAGAACAAGGTTCTACTAACGCAATGGCAGAAGCATTTAAAGCTGCTAAAGGCGAGTAATCTCTTAGTCTGAGAATATGAAGGTGTAACTGCAAGTTAACTTGCGTTACACCTTTTTTTCTGTAACTCTTAGTCGACACCTTTTTCAAAAAGATTAACGAGGTACCCACACAATGACCAAATCAGAATTAATCGAACAACTCATGACTTCATATGATGAAGTGCAAACACGTGACATTGAATTAGCAGTCAAAGAATTATTAGAGTACATGGCGCAGACATTACAGCGCGGTGAACGTATTGAAATTAGAGGCTTTGGTAGCTTTTCGCTACATTATCGTGCCCCCCGCACTGGCCGTAATCCTAAAACGGGTGAATTGGTAGATTTGACGGGCAAATATGTTCCGCATTTTAAACCAGGTAAAGAATTACGCGATCGCGTTGATTTTTCGTAACATTGATTACAAAAGGGATATGTAGTGAAGGGATTATTAACATTTTTATTATTAGTTGTCGTACTTATCTGTGCAATAGTTATCGGTTCACGCAATCAAGACCTGCTCACAATTAATTATCTAGTCGCCCAAAGCGAACTGCGTGAATCAACATTAATGGCAATTACTTTATCTTTAGGTGTTGTTATCGGGATGATAACAATGATTGGCAGTTGGTTAAAATTATCATGGCAAGTGAAGAGCCTTAAAAACCAAGTAAAGCGATTATCAAAAGAAGAATAAACCAACATGCTTGAATTGTTATTTCTACTGCTTCCCGTAGCAGCCGGTTATGGATGGGTAATGGGGCGCAATAGTGTTCGTAATGCCCAACGTAAACAATCAAGTATCCTCTCCAAACATTATTACAAAGGCCTCAATTTTTTATTATCAGACCAACCCGATAAAGCGGTTGATACATTAATAAAGATGATTTCATTAAATAATGACACGGTTGAAACACACATTGCGATGGGTAATTTTTTCCGTCATCGTGGCGAATTAGACCGGGCTATCCGTATTCACCAAAACTTAGTCAGTCGTGATGAACTACAAGGTACTCCAAGAGAAAATGCACTGAGTGAGCTTGGCCGAGATTATATGTTAGCCGGCTTTTTAGAACGCGCAGAAAACTCCTATCTAAAACTACTCGATAGCGATAAACATCGACCTGCAGCGCAACAGCATCTGTTTGAGATTTATCAAACCACGAAAGAGTGGGATAAAGCCATCGATTTATCGCAACGTATGCTCAGTGTCGATGAGCAACAAACTGATGTGGCCCACCAGTTATCGCATTTTTATTGTGAAAAAGCCCAGCAATATGTCAAACAATCAGATTACAGTAATGCCATTCCTTTTTTACATAAATCCATCGATATCGATGAACACGCAGTCCGCCCATGGTTAATGCTTGGGCGTATTTACATCGAGTCGCAAGAATACCAAAAAGCGGCTGATGCTCTAAATCAAGTACCTAATAGAGACATTACCTGGTTCTCTGAGGCCGTTCCTCTGCTCGAACAATGCTCAGCGGCATTACAAGACGATGACTTGTTAGAGAGTAGCTTAGCGCCATATTGGCAGGTGTGTGCAACCTCTTATTTGGCGAAGGTTAAATTAGCGGCGAAGCGCGGCGAAGATAAAGAAGCGACGCACATCCTGCTCGAACAACTCAAACAAAAACCAACCATGCGAGGGTTTAAGACCTTGTTAGGCTTTTTTGTTGAGCAACAAGATGATGAACAAATTCAAAATAGCTTAGCCTTACTGGCAGACCTAGTAGAAAAACAAATCCAAGCACGTCCCAAATACCGCTGTATTAAATGTGGATTCTCTGGTCGTCAAGTCTATTGGTTATGCCCAGCCTGTAAACATTGGAGCGTTGTGAAGCCTATCAAAGGACTCGATGGGGAATAATTTAACTGTAAGAGAGTATCTTAATGTCTCATGATCCAAAAGTAGTAGTCGCCTGTGATTTTAATCGTTTATCAGATTTACATAATTTTGTTGATAAAGTTTCACCCGATCTGTGTAAATTAAAAATCGGAAAAGAAATGTTTACTTACTTTGGCCCAGAAGCGGTAAAACCCTTAGTTGCCAAAGGTTTCGACGTGTTTTTAGATTTAAAATTTCACGATATCCCGAATACGGTTGCCAAAGCGTGTATTGCGGCCGCGGATTTGGGCGTCTGGATGATCAATGTGCATGCTAGCGGCGGTGAAAAAATGATGAGCCATGCCAAAGAAGGCTTATCTGTTTTTGGCTCGGATGCCCCTAAGTTAATCGCTGTTACAGTATTAACGTCTATGGATGAACAGCAATTACATCAGGTGACACCAAGTATCAGTGTGGCCGACCAGGTCAATAAACTCGCCTTGTTAACCCAATCAGCGGGACTTGATGGGGTGGTGTGTTCGGCACAAGAAGCGGTACAATTGCGTCAGATAGTGAATAATGAATTTTTGTTAGTCACGCCAGGTATTCGCCCTGTGGGGAGTGATCAAGGTGATCAAATCAGAGTGATGACACCTCCACAAGCAATGTCTAATGGGGTGAGTTATATGGTGATTGGCCGACCAATTACTCAGTCAGCCAATCCGTATCAAACGCTACTCGACATTAACGCTTCTATTGATTAAGGGCGTCACTCGCGTCCATGTATTCTAATGATAAACTATCACCTAACGCATCGACAACCGCTTTATAAGTAACTAACCCATTGTGTACGTTTAAACCGTTGCGTAAATGCGGGTCATCTAGCATTGCTTGCTTAGGCCCTTTATTTGCTAACGCTAAACCAAACGGTAATGTTGCATTATTTAATGCCATCGTTGCAGTTCGTGCCACACCGCCTGGCATGTTCGCAACGCAATAATGCACTACATCATCAATGATATAAACGGGATCTTGGTGTGTTGTTGCTTTAGATGTCTCAAAACAACCACCTTGGTCAATCGCAACATCAACCAATACTGACCCTTTTTTCATATTAGCGATATGCTCGCGGGTTAATAATTTAGGTGCCGCGGCGCCAGGAATTAATACCGCACCGACCACCAAATCTGCAGCTTGAGTATACTGAGTGATAGCATCGTTAGTTGAATAAACAGTGCGAACGCGACCACCAAAAATATCATCGAGTTCTCGTAAACGCGGCAGTGAGCGGTCTAGGATAGTGACTTCAGCGCCTAAGCCAATCGCCATTTTCGCAGCATTCGTACCAACCACACCACCACCAATGATCACAACTTGACCTGGCGCTACACCAGGAACGCCACCTAATAATGTACCGTTACCACCTTGGGCTTTTTCTAAATAGTGTGCGCCAGCTTGGATAGCCATACGGCCAGCCACTTCGCTCATAGGCGCAAGCAAAGGTAATGCCCCCGTTCTATCGGTCACTGTTTCATATGCAATACACGTTGCTTTTGATGCGACTAATAACTGAGTTTGAGTTGGATCAGGTGCTAAATGTAAGTAGGTATATAAAAGTTGGCCTGCACGTAACATGTTACATTCATTTGGCTGTGGCTCTTTTACTTTTACGATCATTTCTGCTTGAGCAAAGATTGCTGGCGCATTATCAATGATTTGTGCACCTGCAGACGTATAATCTTCGTCTAAAAAGCCAATACCTGCACCTGCTTGCGTCTCGACCAATACTGAATGACCATGTTGTACGAACTCATTCACTGCGGCTGGTGTTAAGCCAACACGATACTCATGGTTTTTTATTTCTTTAGGTACACCAATAATCATTTTGTTCATCTCAATAATAAATAAAAAACCGATTATATAGAGTTTGGCATAGCAATAAATTTCTTATTTTTGCAAAACGCAGTATAATATACTGCAATATACCCATTGCATGGAATTTTAAATGCTTATAAAAACACCTAAACATATTGATAACTTAGATCGTGCTATTTTAAACGCGTTGCAGACAGATGGACGTATGTCAAATGTCGACTTGGCTAATCAAATTGGCTTGAGCCCTTCGCCTTGTCTTGAACGGGTAAAGCGTCTAGAACAACAAGGATATATTATTGGTTACAGTGCCAATGTTGATCCGGTCAAGCTTGGGGCTGCAATGTTAGTGTTTGTTGAAATATCACTCTCGAAAACTTCGCCAGATATATTTGCAGATTTTTCAGCTGCGGTTCAGCAACAAGATGATATACAAGAGTGTCATTTAGTATCCGGTAACTTTGATTTTCTATTAAAAACACGGGTAGCAGATATGGCCAGTTATCGAAAATTATTGGGTGACACACTCCTACGTCTCCCAGGTGTTCGCGAATCAAGGAGTTATGTGGTCATGGAAGAAGTGAAACATTCAAATAAAATTAAAATCAACACCGCTGGACGTTAATTTAACGATTAGCTGTGATAGACTATGAAGATACACAAAAAAAGCAATTTTGACGTACTTAATTTCTTAATTAAGTATATTTAACATTAGGTTATCTATGGCTCAACTCACTGGTATACAGCGTATTTTCGAAACAGGCATGATTGTTTTCACCGCCATTGCGTTGTTTGTATTCTTATCTTTAATGTCCTTTCACCAAGCTGACCCAGGCTGGACGCAGACCGGTTTGCAACCCACTATCCAAAATTGGATGGGGCCTGCTGGTGCTAAGCTTGCTGATTTACTTTTTTTTAGTTTTGGTTATTTGGCTTATTGTGCACCGTTTATCTGTGCATTGATTGGTTGGCTTGCATTTAAAAAAGTGAAAAACCTCTTACATTGGGATTTTTTAAATATTGGTTTACGCGTCATTGGTATTATTTTTATGGCGATAGGTTGCAGTGCGATTGCTAGTATTAATTTTGATGACATGTATTATTTTTCGGCAGGTGGGTTATTTGGTGATGTCATTTCCAGTGCATTATTGCCGCAGTTTAATTTTGTCGGCACCACCATATTGTTACTGTGTTTTATAGCCACAGGCTTTACTTTGATGTCAGGTCTATCATGGTTAACCATAGTTGATGCGTTGGGTGCTACTTCAATTCTGGCAAGCAAAAAAGTCATTGCATTATCCAGCGGGGTAGGGCAGCTGTCATTACCTAGCCCTGCATTTAAACTTGGCCGTAAAGATACGCCTGAACCTGAGCCTGAGCAAGACCCTGATATCGCGATCACTTCCTTGCGAGCAACGGCTCCTGCGCCAGACGATAGACCCTTTAATATTAAACATGAAACCTTATATTCTGTTCCCGATGAGATACTCGATGAACCAGAAATCGTCATTAACACTGATACGATTGATACAGATGTTAATCTTGGTGACTTTACGCAGCAACATACAGCTGATGAAGAGACAACGCAGCCAGTAGTTGCTGAAGCAGAAGACGATACTCCAGTTGTATCATCCCCGTTAGTTAACAGCACTATTCGTCCTAAGCATGTCGACAAACCAGAAGGTGAGCGTCCTTCTTTTGCATTACTTGACCGTGCTGACAAAGTAAAAAATCCAATATCGCAGGCCGAGCTCGATGGCATTTCACGCTTAGTTGAAGAAAAACTCGCTGATTTTAATATCAGTGCACACGTCGTTGGTGTGTACCCAGGGCCAGTGATTACACGATTTGAACTTGATTTAGCGCCAGGTGTTAAAGTCAGCAAGATCACCACCTTATCAAAAGATTTAGCACGAGCAATGTCGGCTATATCTGTTCGAGTTGTTGAAGTGATCCCAGGTAAGTCAGTGATTGGCCTAGAGCTGCCTAACAAGAATCGGGATATGGTGCGCTTGAGTGAAGTGATTGAGGGAGATGCATTCCAACAGTCCGATTCAGCCCTTACAATGGTGTTAGGTGCGGATATCTCCGGCAAACCTGTGATTGTTGATTTAGCCAAAATGCCCCACTTGTTAGTTGCAGGTACCACCGGTTCAGGTAAATCGGTTGGGGTGAATGTGATGATCTTAAGTTTGTTATATAAATCATCGCCTGAAGATGTCCGGATGATCATGATCGATCCTAAGATGCTTGAATTATCAGTTTATGAAGGGATCCCGCATCTATTAGCTGAAGTTGTGACGGATATGAAAGAAGCGTCTAACGCATTGCGTTGGTGTGTTGGTGAAATGGAACGCCGCTATCGATTAATGAGTGCCTTAGGTGTCAGAAATCTTAAAGGCTTTAACGTCAAAGTTCTAAAAGCCGCCGCAGAGGGTAACCCGATTAAAGACCCTTTATGGCAACAAGGCGATAGTATGGATACCGTTGCTCCTGATTTGGGTAAGTTACCAGCAATTGTTGTGGTGGTTGATGAGTTTGCCGATATGATGATGATTGTTGGTAAAAAAGTCGAAGAATTAATCGCTCGAATAGCACAAAAAGCCCGTGCTGCTGGGATCCATTTAGTACTAGCCACACAGCGTCCTTCGGTAGATGTTATCACGGGTTTAATCAAAGCAAACATCCCGACTCGGATTGCCTTTCAAGTATCAAGCAAAATTGACTCCAGAACCATTCTCGATCAACAAGGTGCAGAAGCCCTACTTGGCATGGGTGATATGTTATACTTACCACCAGGAACGGGCGTACCAACGCGTGTACATGGTGCATTTGTTGATGACCATGAAGTGCATGCGGTTGTCGCAGATTGGCAAAAACGTGGTGCGCCAGAGTACATAGATGAAATTTTAAATCCTGACACCGGTGGCGAAATATTATTACCCGGAGAACAATCAGAAAATGCGGATCAAGAATTGGATGTGTTTTATGATGAAGCGGTTGCTTTTGTTACAGAGACACGCAAAGCCTCTGTTTCATCAGTTCAACGCAAATTTAGAATTGGCTACAACCGAGCAGCTCGTTTAGTGGAACAAATGGAACAAAGTGGGATTGTTTCCGCGCCTGGCCATAATGGTAATCGAGAGGTATTAGCTTCTCCAGCCCCGAGAGATTAGGAATGTACATGCAAAAATATGCTTTTGTTTTAATTTGTTTATTGTCGTTGGTATCGCTTAATATGCCCGCATATGCGCAAAGTGGCCCCTCAGCAGACAAAGTTAAATTACGGAATTTACTCAGTCAAATTACCACGCTACAAGCGCAATTTATTCAACAGGTAGATGATGTACAAGGTAACCGTCTACAAGATAGTCAAGGCAGCCTGTTAATGCAGCATCCCAATCGTATTTATTGGGAAGTGACGACTCCAGATGAGACACAATTAATCGCAAATGGTGAGCAAGTATATTATGTCGATAACTTTGTCGAGCAAGTATCGATTTACAGTCAATCGGCCATGGTAACGAATAATCCGTTGATGTTATTAACCTCAGATGATGATGCGGTTTGGGCACAATTTACGGTTTCGCAGTTAGCTACATCGTCGATACAACAATTTACAGTGACACCGACAACACCCCAGTCGCAGATTGTAGAATTGAGCTTAGGCTTTGCACAAGGTCAATTACAGCGTTTTACGTTAGTGGATAACCAAGGCCAAGTGAGCCAATTTAATTTGAGTAATCAAGTAACTAATATGCCACTGCCGGTCAACGCATTTTCTTTTACTGTTCCGGCTGGTTTTAGTATTGATGACCAAACTCAAACTCAATCTCAACTGCGGACTCAGTAGTTTACTATGGATGCTCAGACTCCTTTAGCTGCTCGCGTTCGTCCTGTCGATCTTAATACCTATATTGGTCAACGTCATATATTGGGTGAAGGCAAGCCACTACGACAAGCATTAAGCCAAGGTCAGATCCATTCAATGTTGTTATGGGGACCACCGGGTACTGGAAAAACCACCTTAGCCCAAATTATTGCGACACATGTCGATGCTAATTTAGTGACGTTATCAGCAGTAACCAGTGGGGTAAAAGATATTCGTGCGGCGATGGATATGACGCATCCTGGCATCACAACAATCGTGTTTGTGGATGAAGTGCATCGCTTTAATAAATCACAACAAGATGCATTTTTGCCCTACATTGAATCTGGTGCGATTATTTTTATTGGGGCTACAACCGAAAATCCATCGTTTAGTTGTAATAATGCGTTGTTATCACGCTGTCGTGTTTATATTTTACAGGCATTAACAGACACCGATATTGTGGATATTGTTAAGCAAGCATTGCACACAGATACTGTACTTGCCCCCTTACAATTGACGATTACTGATGATGCGATGCGCACATTAGCATCACTATCTACCGGCGATGCGCGTCGTGCTCTACTGTATTTGGAGTTAGCTGCCCAGTTGAGTCAAGACGGCCATATCACTGTCCCAATGGTAGCGCAAGCAGCAGGGGCAAAGATTGCACAATTTGATCAACAAGGTGATCATTATTATGATGTTCTCTCGGCATTTCATAAATCGGTTCGAGGTTCATCTAGTGATGGGGCGTTGTATTGGTATGCGCGTTATTTACAAGCGAATTCAGATCCCTTACCGATCATGCGTCGTTTGTTAGCGATTGCTTCAGAAGATATTGGTTTAGCTGATCCGAAAGCGTTATCTTTATGTCTAAACGCATGGGACACTTATCATCGTGTCGGTCCTGCCGAGGGTGAGCGAGCAGTAGCGCAAGCCTGTGTCTATTGCGCATTAGCGCCCAAAAGTAATGCGTTATATCAAGCCTTTAAAGACGCCAAGCGACTGGCTCAAGAATCCTGTGACTTACCGGTTCCAAACCATTTACGCAATGCGCCAACCCAACTCGCCAAACAGCAAGGTCATGGAGAAGGGTATCGATATTCACACAATGAAGCGCATGCGGTCAGTGCAGGTCAACAATATCTTCCTGATGGGCTGTGTGAACCATTGATGCCATCGCCTAGTTTATATCAACCCAATGATCGAGGTCTTGAACAAAAATTACGTCAAAAACAAGAGTTTCTCGACCAATTAAATAAAACCGCTTATCATAGTGCCAACTCAAATCAGGCTGAACAATAGATGATGTATCTATTTGTTGCGGTGGGCGGTGCATTGGGTGCCTGTTTACGTTTTTTTTTGGTAAATCAAACTCACGTTATATTAGGCAAAGAGTTTGCTTATGGCACATTACTGGTCAATGTCATCGGTTCATTTTGTATTGGTGCTATATATGCTTATTTACAAAATAGCGGAATGAGTGAAACATTAAGAGCACTGGTTGTTGTTGGTGTGTTAGGTTCGTTAACAACATTCTCTGCATTTTCATTAGATACAGTGGCGTTTTTACAAACATCACAATGGTTAAAAGCCATATTAAATATTAGCCTTAACGTGACATGCTGTTTAGCGGTGACGTGGTTAGCCCTTCACATTTTTAAAGGATAAAAAAGTACATGTTAGATCCTAAGTTACTTCGGGATGATTTAGCGTCAACCGCACAACGATTAGCCGCGCGTGGTTATACCTTAGATGTCGACACATTAGCAACGTTAGAAACACGTCGCAAAGTATTACAAGCCAGTACGCAAGAATTGCAAAATGAGCGTAATGTGCGTTCCAAATCAATTGGTAAAGCTAAAGCGTCAGGTGAAGATATTGCTCCGTTACTTGCCAAAGTCGGTACGTTAGGCGAAGAACTTGATGCGGCTAAAGCCGAATTATCGACCTTGCTAGCTCAGATCGATACAATTTGTGCTGGTATCCCGAACTTACCGCATGAAAGTGTGCCAGCCGGTGAAGATGAAAACGACAATGTTGAAATCAGTCGATTTATGACACCGCCTGAGTTTGCTTTTGAGCCTAAAGATCACGTGGATGTGTCCGCTGGTTTAGCGAATGGATTGGATTTTGAGACGGCCAGTAAATTAACCGGTTCTCGCTTTGTGGTAATGCATTCACATATTGCTGCAATGCATCGTGCGTTAGCACAATTCATGCTTGATACACACACGCGCCAACACGGTTACGCCGAAGTATATGTTCCATACTTAGTCAATCATGATAGTTTATTTGGGACTGGTCAACTGCCAAAATTTGGAGCAGATTTGTTTCATACTCAACCGGCAACGGAAGAAGGACAAAGTTTGTCTTTAATTCCTACCGCTGAAGTACCTTTAACAAATATCGTGCGTGATTCGATTGTGGATGAAGCTCAGTTACCGCTGAAAATGACAGCACACACGCCGTGCTTTCGCTCGGAAGCTGGTAGTTATGGGCGAGATACACGTGGCTTAATCAGGCAACATCAGTTTGATAAAGTCGAGTTGGTGCAAATAGTAAAACCTGAAGATTCGTTTGCTGCACTAGAAGAATTAACAGGCCATGCTGAAGCGATTTTGCAAGCGTTGGTGTTACCTTATCGCAAAATGGTACTGTGTGTTGGTGACATGGGCTTTGGCGCATGCAAAACCTACGATTTAGAGGTGTGGCTACCTGGACAACAAGCGTATCGTGAAATTTCATCTTGCTCTAATATGCAAGATTTTCAAGCACGACGTATGCAAGCTCGTTATCGAGCTAAAGGCGCCAAAAAACCAGACTTGGTACATACCTTAAATGGTTCTGGCTTAGCCGTAGGAAGAACGCTAGTTGCTGTTCTCGAAAACTACCAGCAAGCAGATGGCAGTGTAGCTGTGCCTGAAGTACTTCAGCCGTACATGAATGGTCTAACAGTAATACCTGCAAACGCTTAAGAGGCGTTTAGTGTCTTATCGCTAAGATGAGTTACAAGCATTTAGCCGGTTTAGGTAGACCGGCTAATTTGCTAGCAAGCTTAGCAGGGCCTTGGGGTAATAAGCGTTGTAAATGTCGACTATTACCAACATCAGGCCCAAATTCGTTACTCAAAGCTTTGACTAATGCACGAATAGCCGGACTGGTATCGTAACGTAGATAAAAATCTCTCACAAATCGAATAATCTGCCAGTGTGCTTCATTCAGTTCGATGTTTTCTGATGATGCGATAACAGGCACTAACTCTTCAGACCATTGTGTGTAATCTAACAAATAACCATGACTATCGGTTGCAATATGTTGGTTGTTGAGTTGGTACGTCATTGCCACTTCCTATTCAAAAATTGATATGTATTACTGATGCATCAAATACAGGCAATTCATCCACCACGGTAAACACATCGGCAAGTTGATGTGACTGGTACGTTGTTGTATTAAACGATTGACTATGCACGAAGATATCCTCGACATCGTACAATGGTAAACTGCTGATCATTTTACCGGTATTTTTATCATGGGCTCGTTCATTAAAGCGGGCCGGTTCCATTGATAATGCACTGATCCCTGCATCGCTAAGTATCACACTGCATGTGTGCCCAACATTTCCTGCTGCAGCTGCACATTCAAACATATCCAAAAAACATAAACTTGTATATGCATTGCTTTGCAAAGTAACCACAATATGTGCCATCTTAATATTGCTCCAATGATGTACTGTGGTGGAGACCCACATAAAATTCGGTTAACCCATAAGGTTGCAATAAATCACAAACAAAATCAGGTTGGTAACGTGCCACAGAACTTGGACAGTAGCCTAAGGCGATTGCAGTTGTTTGATGGTGTTGTAGTTGTGAGAGCCATTCAATAAACAATGGATGATTAGCATGGCTGATCCCAGCCCCAAGAAAGAATATTTGATAAATGGTATCGCGCGTTAGCTGTTGTTCGATCTGATCACGTAACACCATAGGACTCAGTGTCTTATCGCTGCTTGTTACCAGTATTGTTACAGACATAAAAAAACGCTCAAACCAAAAAGTATGAGCGTTATTATACTGTAAATTAACTAGGAATAACGTAAATTATTCCTCAAACAAATAGCAGTGTTAACTTAATCGTCACTACCAAACACACCTAAAAGGTGAAGTAGGGAAGTAAATAAGTTATACAGGTTTAAATACATGGACACTGTAGCGCGCACATAGTTTGTTTCGCCGCCATGGATGATACGACTTGTATCAAACAAAATCAGACCTGACATGATAAAAATAATGGCAGCACTAATGGCTAAAGAAACAGCAGGTACTGCAAAAAACAAGTTAGCGATAGCGGCAATCACAACAACCAATAAACCGACCATCAAAAAACCGCCCATAAAGCTAAAATCTTTTTTGGTGGTTAATACATAACCAGAAAGTGCAAAAAAGATAATGGCGGTACCGCCTAATGCTTGCATTATTAAACCTGGACCATTGGCTATGCCAACATAATAACTGAGCATTGGTCCTAGTGCGCCACCGAGTAAACCAGTGAAAGCAAAGACCCAATATACACCCGATGCAGTATCTGCTTTCTTGTTTACAACGAACAACATTACAAACGCGGCTAACGTCATACCTAATGACATCATAGGACTAATACCAATAAACATCGCTAATCCAGCACAAAATGCACTAAAGGCTAATGTCATTGATAACAGCATATAGGTATTACGTAATACCTTGTTAGTTTCAAGTACCGATGCTTGAGACGACTGAGCGTAAACGGTATCTCTATTCATTGTTATTTCCCTCCACAGGATTTTTTAAATCTATAATACTATGTCTATTGTTATAGCCTAAAGTTCAATTATCAAGGTCTTTGTGTACGAAAAGTTGCTTTATTGTGCATTCATGTGGAAATTTTAAGCAACAGCACAAAAATATTGTTTTTTTTTCAATAAACACTTTACAAAGGCCTCAGAGGTCATTAATATGCGCATCTCGTTACAGAGACACGGCTTAACGCAATGTCGCAATTTGGTAATGACAAAATTTATATGTAAAAGTTTATGGATAGCTGGCAGAGCTCGGTTTAATGCACCTGACTTGAAATCAGACGTACGGTCAAACGTACCGGGGGTTCGAATCCCTCGCTATCCGCCATACATTAAAAAGACCCACATTATTGTGGGTTTTTTTATGGCTAAAAAATAGCACGATCCCCCTCATCAGTAATTGAATTAACAATTAACAGTAATCATACAATTGTCGATAAAATATTAATCGGTAAACCCTTTGATAATGCGTCCAGATTAAAAATTTATGTAGCATTACGCGCATACATAGATTACATTGATTATAGTTCATTTCTGGTGATCAACAGGGTTGTTGATTACGTATAAATCAGTTTTTTATTACGACTATACTTCTATATGTCGTACAAAATTAATTCTCAAATTAAGGATAGAGTAGATGATTAAGATTTTACTAGTAGATGATCATGAACTAGTACGTTCTGGGATAAGATTAATTTTAGAGCGTGTAGAAACATTCTCGGTTGTTGCAGAAGCCAAAAGTGGCGAAGATGCCATTCGGTTTTGTCGTAAAAACGCGCCTGATATTGTGTTAATGGATGTCAACATGCCAGGCATTGGCGGTTTGGAAGCCACGAAGCAGATCCTTAGAATGTCCGAAAATACACGTATTATCTGTTTATCAATGCATACTGAGAACCCCATTCCTGCTAAAGTGATGCAAATGGGTGCGTTTGGTTTTATCACCAAAGATGCAGAGCCTGATGAAATGATCCGAGCGGTACACAAAGTAGCAGCAGGCCAAAAATATGTTGCACCTGAAATTGCCCAGCAAATCGCTATTGGCAAACTTGATTTTGAAGATTCCAATCCATTTGAACAGTTATCTGACCGCGAGCTTGAAATCACTTTGATGCTAGTAAAAGGTCAACGGGTACCTGAAATTGCTGATTCGCTAAATATCAGTGCAAAGACAGTCAATACTTATCGTTATCGTATGTTTGAAAAATTAGATATCAACACGGACGTTGAATTAACGCACTTGGCACTTCGCTACAAGTTAATTACCTCCGACACACTGTAACAGGCGCACATATGTCATCTCGCCTGTTGGAGTATTGCTAGTAAGATTTTAAAATACCTATGTCTCTAAATATCGCATTCAATTACCGAGCATTTCTCGAAAAATTAACTCACCAGCCTGGTGTTTACCGTATGTATAACATTCAAGGAGATGTTATTTATGTAGGTAAAGCCAAAAACCTGAATAAGCGTGTCAGCAGTTATTTTAAATCCAAGCACGATAACGCCAAAACTCATGCATTAGTGAGTCAAATTCATGATATGGACGTAACGGTTGTCAGTAGTGAGACTGAAGCGTTTATATTAGAAAACAATTTTATTAAACAATATCGTCCTCGATACAATGTGTTATTAAAAGACGATAAATCTTATCCGTTCATCTTTATTTCTGATCACCAACATCCACAAATCAGTATGCACCGTGGCCCCAAAAAGCGTAAAGGTGAATACTTTGGGCCATACCCTAGCTCTTGGGCGGTCAAAGAAAGCCTGCGTACATTCCAAAAAATATTTCCAATCCGTCAGTGTGAAGATGCATATTATCGTGCTCGAACCAGACCTTGCTTGCAGTATCAGATGCAACGCTGCAGTGCGCCATGTGTCTCAGGGTATGTGTCAGATACAGAATATGCGGAGCAAGTATTGTTAGCGAAGTTATTTTTAAAGGGCAAAGACCAACAAGTTATAGATACCTTAGTCAAACAAATGGAAGTGGCCAGCCAACAATTACAATTTGAGGCAGCAGCACGCTTACGTGACCAAATAGGGGCATTGCGCAAAGTTCAAGAGCAACAGTGGGTAAGTGGTGCGCAAGAAGAAATGGATGTGTTTGGTTTCATCTACAAGCACGGCGGGGCATGTATTCAAGTCATGTTTGTTAGAGATGGCAAACTGCTTGGGTCTAAATCATTTTTTCCTAACGTTCCCTCCATATTGGGCATTGATGACGTGTTGCAATCGTTTATTTTACAGTTTTATTTAGCTGGTAATAAACCCATCCCTAAACAAATAGTATTACCGCAAGCCCTTCCTGAACAAACCGAAGTGGCAGAGGCATTGTCAGCGCACGCAAAGTATAAAGTCCGTTTTTATTCAGGTGTACGCGATGCAAAGCGCCGCTATCTGGAACTTGCAAATAAGAATGCAGAAAACGCCTTGATCAGTCAACAAACGCAACAAAAATCCATGTTCGCTCGGTACAAAGATCTCGAAAAAGTCATCGCTAGACCCGAACCTATTCAGCGAATGGAATGTTTTGATATTTCACATACATCAGGTCAACAAACCGTCGCCTCATGTGTGGTATTTAATCGAGATGGGCCATTAAAATCGGATTATCGACGCTACAATATTGATGGTATCACCGGTGGTGATGATTATGCGGCGATGGCACAAGTGCTTGCTCGTCGATATAAATATACGCAACAAGATGAAGATAAAATTCCAGACATTGTATTTATCGATGGGGGTAAAGGGCAGCTGTCACAAGCAGAAGCTCATTTTGCTAAGTGGCCGTTTGCTAAAAAGCCGCTATTAATTGGTGTCGCTAAAGGAACAAGTCGTAAAGCAGGTTTGGAAACTTTGATCATGGCCGGTACACGTGAAGTCATCCCAATGGATGCCGATCAGCCCGGTTTGCATCTCATTCAACATATTCGGGATGAGTCGCACCGATTCGCTATTGCCGGTCATCGTAATCGTAGACAGAAGATAAAAACCACATCAACCTTAGAATCTATCCCAGGAGTAGGGGGGAAAAGACGACAAGCATTATTAAAATACATGGGCGGATTGCAGGGGCTAAAAAAAGCCAGTCAAGCCGAAATTCAAAAAGTACCTGGAATTAGTGCTCAAATGGCAGAAATCATATATGATCACCTCAACAGTTAATTTACTAGCAGTCATTCATGTATACATTACCTAATCTCATCACCTTATTCCGAGTGGCACTGATACCAGTATTCGTGGTGGTGTACTTTTTGGACTGGCGCTGGGCGCATGAAGCCGGTGCGTTTATATTTTGGTTTGCAGCCATTACCGATTGGTTCGATGGCTATCTTGCTCGTCGACTAAAGCAAAGTAGTGCTTTTGGGGCTTTTTTGGATCCTGTGGCTGATAAGCTCATTGTTGCAGCTGCATTATTGATGATCACACATACCTACCAGACACTATGGATAACCATCCCAGCAATTATATTGTTATCGCGTGAAGTATATGTGTCTTCATTACGTGAATGGATGGGGCAGTTGGGGATGAGTAGTAATGTAAAGGTCAGCTTTATTGGTAAATGCAAAACTACTGCTCAGATGCTGGCACTAATCGGATTACTCTCTGGTTTAGAATATTTTATGGATTATCGAATATTTTGGGTTAGTCTTGGATATATTTTATTATATGTCGCAACAATCTTATCACTCTGGTCTATGTGGATCTACACTGTAGCTGCGATCCCGGCCTTAAAAGGCCAACGATAAAGCCTATAAAATAGACGCTTTGTGTAAAAATAATGCACTTAGACAATTATTTGCATGAAACTTAAAAAAAAGTGCTTTTTACTGTTGACAGTTTTCTTCATGACGGTACAATGCACGCACTTCTTCACAGAGACGCCATTTTCTTTGAAGACAGCGCGGGAATAGCTCAGCTGGTAGAGCACAACCTTGCCAAGGTTGGGGTCGCGAGTTCGAATCTCGTTTCCCGCTCCAATTTCTTTTTGAGAGATTGGGAATATACATTCTGGCGGAATGGCAGAATGGCTATGCAGCGGATTGCAAATCCGTGGATCTCGGTTCGACTCCGGGTTCCGCCTCCACTTTACTTACGCAATGTCGTAAGCACTCGTAGCCCGGGTGGTGAAATTGGTAGACACAAGGGATTTAAAATCCCTCGCTCGTAAGAGTGTGCCGGTTCAAGTCCGGCCCCGGGCACCATTTATTGGTTCGAGGTTTCATACAACCCGTTTCAGGGTTCAGCAAAATTTTTTATTTTTAACTCAAATCCTTATAGTTATCTGTACGCTTTCACCTGTATAATTCTATGTAATATAATATTTGCAGTGTGGTTTGTATGACGGATATGTTTAATGGCTATTGGGTTGAGTTCGTGACCATTGCTGTCGTTCACTTAATAGCTGTCGCCAGTCCGGGTCCTGATTTTGCGATAGTAGTAAAACACGCAGTAAAGTTCGGTCGTCGTGCTGCCATTATGACCAGTATTGGGATCGCTATAGGTATCTTACTGCATGTCTTTTACTCGATTGTCGGGTTGAGCTTAATCATCAAAAACTCACCGTTGTTATATCAATCTCTATTATTCTTGGCGGCTGGATATTTTTGTTATATTGGGTTTTTATCATTGCGAAGTAAGCCTGAGGATGTTCAGGTGACCTCGGTGACTGGTATTCGTGATAATTCTAAAGATCCCATGAGTGATGTGAAGGCATTGCGTATTGGCTTTATCACCAATGGCATTAATCCCAAAGCCACCTTGTTTTTCTTGTCATTGTTTAGTGTCGTTATTGCGCCTACCACGCCGTTAGCTGTGAAGTGGGGATATGGCATTTATGTGGCTATTGCCACAGGCTGTTGGTTTATTGGCTTAAGTTTATTGTTATCCAATTCACATGTTGATCAATATTTGCAACGCTATCGGCATCTTATCGATAGAATGATGGGCGTGGTATTGATACTATTAGCTATCAGTTTAATTTACACATCAATCGTATAAGAATCATATCGTTATGCAAACAAGCAACAATCCAATTGAATCAGCATTAAACGGACAATACCGTTTTGATATCAAAGCGTTATTGGCTTTTTCTCACGCCCAAACCAAGCCTCAATTATTTCCTTTTATCGGCGCAATGTTGCTAGCCTTCTCAGGGATCATTGTCTTTGTCATGATCCTATTATCGATTTTTGAAATCACTAATCCATTAGCAATTGAACGATCAACGGCGTTGCAACTTGAAATTCTTATGTTGTTTTTTATGGCCCCGATTATTACTGGCTTTTTGGTGATGGGGATCCGTGTTGCGATGGGTAAAAAGATAAAACCACTCGACATGCTCGCTTTTTTCCCAAGGATGTTTGTTTTAGGAATGGTCTCTGTATTTATCTCGTTGTGGGTGAGTGTGGGCTTTGCAATGTTCATTGTGCCTGGGTTATACCTGTGGATAGTGACATCTTTAGTATTACCCTTGATGGCAGATAAAGGCTATGCGCCTTTCCAATCAATCAAATTGTCATTCTTGTTAGTCAATAAGTATTTAAGCTCGTTCATTTTTATACATGGCATTATCTTATTACTAATTATTGGATCAGTCTTAACCTATGGTTTACTATTCTTCTATACTGTTCCATTTATACTAACACTAAAGGGTAAGATATATACTGATTTGGTCGGGTATCAAGTCGGTAATGATGTGATCGAGACTCAAGAATCGAGAAAAAATGACTCTACATTTGATGCTTAAAAAAGCACTTCTAGCCTGCATGATTGTTATTATGCTCATGGCTTTTGTGTATCCGTTTATCGAGCAATCTACTCCTAACGCTAATGCTACACAGCAAGCGGATAAGCCAACTACATCGTCGATATTCAGTGACGAACTTAACCAAGCTTTAGACGTTGAGGTATTAGCAGCTGGGATAGATCCCTTTGCACCTGAGTTTGAAGATAACTATCCAACACCTGAATTTGCAGCAATCTTAGATATAAAAACAAAAAAGCAGGTGTTTTTTGCTTTTATTAAGCATTTTGCAGATCAAAATAATACCTTGTTACTTAAAAAACGTGAGTTTGTACAATCCATTCAGCAACAGCTGCATACTTTAGAGCAGGATTTAGCTCCCTCAGACACGTTAGATTCGATGTTGTGGGCTGACTTTGTTAGTCAACATTTGACTGCGTCTCAAACAAAGAAACTTGATTTTTTGGTGGCAGAGTACCGCATCACAGAATCCTTAGCGCTTGCGGTTATAGACCGACTGTTATTACGAATAAATACGATCCCCGTTGAACTAATACAAGTACAAACTGCGAATGAATCTGGTTGGGGAACATCCAGGTTTGCTATCCAAGGTCATAATTACTTTGGTCTGTGGTGTTACCGCAAAGGCTGTGGATTTGTGCCCAGTCAACGTGATTCAGGAGCCAGTCACGAAGTAGCCAAATTCAGTTCACCTGCTGAAGGCATGTACCAATACGTACGCAATCTCAATCGCAATAGAGCATATCGTCAACTGCGTAAGACCAGAGAATCAATGCCCTCAGGCTCAGACTCTTTTACAGATGCCATGCTGCTGACACAAACTCTCGGTGCCTACTCGCAACGAGGGGATGATTATATTGCCGAGCTGCAATCAATGTTGCGCGTCAACAAACCTTACTTTTAAATGTGGAAATACACGTGTTATTAAAAAAACTATTGCCCTTATGCGTCATCGCTTTATCTATTCAAAGTATCTTGTGCACACCACTTCATGCTCAATCGCTATCTCATTCACCTGACGCCAAGCGCAATAATACGATAGAAGTCGCCTATAAAACGTTTTATAGTCATACCCGTAAATTATCAGGTGATGACATAACGGCATTGCGTTTTGCTTTTGGATTTACGAATATTCGTCAACCTGATTCATTATGCCAATTAACCAATGCGTTTATTCGTACTCAAAAGGTTAATATTGATTTGGCAGTAACGCCAGAGCAACGTTTTTCGATCCCGACAGAAAAAGCCCTTAAGCTTGCAGAGGCAAAGTTAGTCATTGATGTGGTTGAACCGGTAAATCAATGTGATTTGAATGTGCAAATAGAGACCTTACCTGAATATCTCAACGTACAATATTCTCAGCAAGAGTTGGAGTTTATTGAGCAACAATATATGGCATTTTTTGATGAGATGGGGGGCTTTATGTCATTTATGATGCCAACAGTCAGTGGTTTACAGATACGTTTTGCAGAGCAAAGCCTTAATCAACAACTAGATGCAGACTTAGCCATCGTGCAAGGTATATTGCGCATCCCACATGCCAAACTAGCTTCAATTAGCACATTACAACTGCCTGAGAAACCACTACGTATCACTGCGTTGACGGAATCAAAGTAGGGCAGAGTGCTCAACTGTCGATGTAGTTTAACTGTCGATGTAGTTTAACTGATACAAAATTTGTTGTTCTAATCGGTCTACGGCTTCAGCCCCTGCTGCATAAAGTGCTTGAGCCTTCTCAAATTCGAGTAGCCCAATATCGCGTAAATGTGGTTCGATCAAAATATCAGCTGGATCACCCGCTAATCGAGAACGGGTTACGCGGGCTTGCATAATATCTAGACTATTACTCATCACACTCATGATCCCTGGAGGAGTCGGTTCATCGTCTTTGGGATCCGGAGAAAACCAGCTTTTAAATAAACTTTGATTATCGGCAAGTAAATTGTCGGTTTTTTGTTGCGCTTTGATATGGGCCACAGAATGTCGGTCCAGCATCTCAGGTCTAAAATCAGCGCTTAGATTCACAGCAATCACGAAGTCTGCACCCAATCGTCGGCATAAATTAACCGGAACAGGGTTAACAACGGCACCATCGACTAACCATCGACCTTCATGATATACAGGTGCAAATAATGCTGGAATAGCACAGGACGCTCTAACAGCATCTACAACACGACCTTCTTGAAAAACGACCTCTCGGCCCGAATACAAATCAGAAGCGGTGACAGCAAAAGGTAATCTCATATCTGCAAAATGCGTGGCTGAAAATTCATCTTCTAATAACTGAAATACTTGCTGACCGCTGGCTAGACCACCACGAGAAATCCCAATACCAAGCAATCTCAGTACTTGCCATTCACTCAGATCAAACGCCCATTCTTTTAATTTGCTCAAGTTACCGGATGCATAAGCCGCACCGACATAAGCACCAATAGAACAGCCGGTGACAATATCAATTTTGATACCCAATGCTTCCAAGCGTTCAATAATGCCTAGATGCGTCCATCCTCGCGCTGCTCCAGCGCCTAAAGCGAGTCCAATCTTCATATATTCCTAATCTAAGTCCTGTGCTATTTCTAAACATCAACATGATTGAATATTTACGTCAATTCAATCACTTGAACATCCGTTGATGTATGTTGTGTATCTATAAATGTAGCATCAATAGGTTGAGGATCAAAGCCAATATCACCTAACCCCTCAGGTATTGCATGTGGATCTAATTCAGTAAAATCAAATAAATTATCATCCGCTAGATGAGAAGGAACCACTTGCGTGAGTGCTGTAGCCATTGATGCAATCCGTGAAGGGTAAAGTAAATGCCATTCTTGTAACATCTGTTTAATTTGTTTACGTTGCAGGTTTTCTTGCGATCCACATAGATTACAAGGAATGATGGGATAACCTTGTTGCTGACTATAAGCAGCAATATCTTGCTCAGCACAAAACGCTAACGGACGGATAACCACGTGTTCGCCATTATCTGAAAGTAGTTTAGGGGGCATCGATTTGAGTTGACCGCCATGAAACATGTTCAACATCAAGGTTTCTAACATATCGTCTCGATGATGTCCCAAGGCAATTTTGGTCGCATTATATTGTTTAGCTGTACGATATAATATGGCACGACGCAGACGAGAGCATAAGGCACAGGTGGTTTTGCCTTCGGGTGTTTTGTCTTTAACGATACTATAAGTATCTTCATTGACTATATAATATTCGATACCACGTTGTTCCAAATAAGCAGGCAATATATGAGCCGGAAATCCAGGTTGTTTTTGGTCTAGATTCACTGCAAACACACTGAATGAAATTGGTGCAACCGATTGTAAATACAATAGATTATCCAACATTGTATAGGAGTCTTTTCCTCCAGATAGACACACCATAATGCGATCGCCCTCGCTGATCATGCCATATCGAGTAATCGCTTGAGCGGTCAGCTTACGAAGTTTGTTTTGTAATTTAGTTGAGTTCATTAATATTGCCTAATTTATGCTTGGCAATATTATACATTATGCCCGTAAAAATACGATTTCATTATGTACGCCTTGAGCTTTAGCCAACATAGTAGGGTAATCTAAAATTTGAATTAATTTGCCGTCTACTTTAATCAATTGATCTTTTTGAAAACGGGTTAATAACCGAGAAATGGTTTCGACGGTCAGCCCCAAATAATTACCTATTTCATTGCGAGTCATCGACAAATTGAATTGCTTATCCGAAAAGCCTCGTTCAGCAAAACGTTGCGATAGTTGCGTCAAAAAATACAACAAGCGTTCATCCGCTTTACGTTTATTGAGGAGCATCATCAACTCATTACCTTGTTTGATCTGGTCACTCATGCAATGCATTATTTGTGAACGAAGTTTAGGAAAGCGATTAGCGACATCTTCTAAAGTGACAAAAGGTACCTCACACACCATTGAAGTCTCGAGTGCTACCGAGGAAGACGGGTGCACCTTACTGTTGATCGCATCAAAACCAATCAAATCACCGGGTAAATGAAACCCGACAATTTGTTCTTGTCCATCACTGGTGGTAACAAAAGATTTAAGTGAACCACTTCTCACTGCATACAATGATTTAAATGGACGTTGTGACTCAATGAGTACATCATGCTTTTGTAAGGTTTTTTTTCGTTCGATAATGTCATCTAGAGACTGTAAGGCAGCTTGATCTAAGCTAACAGGCAAGCACAGGTGACTAAAACTACATGATTGGCAATGTATTGATAAATCCATTTTGACTATATCCCACTCGTTATGCGTTGATTAATGTAAAGCTATACACATATCTACTATATTAGTGGAAACCAGCAGAAAATAGCAACAACAAAGCGCTGATAATCAGCACTAAGGCAATAATTTTGCGTGATATTGGATGTTTAAATAGATCGTAAATAAACTGGCCACTCATGCTGGTTGCAAACAAGGCTGGTAGCGTCCCAATACCAAAACAAAACATCACTAAAGCGCCATTGAGGGTTGAGCCTGATGTCATTGCCCAAGCTAACGCTGAATAGACTAAACCACAAGGTAACCACCCCCAAATAATGCCATAAGGTATTGCTTTTAAAGCATTATCTAAAGGTAAAAAACGGGTAGAGTAGGGCTTGATGAGACCAAAAAAATGTCCTCCGAGACGCTCTAACCATGTTAATGTTTGGGTTAATCCACCGATATATAGCCCCAACAGCAGTAATATCAGACTGCTTAACAGCATTAATATATTGCTACTCAACATATGATTACTGGTTAATACAGAACCGCTAAAACCAGCCAAAGCACCTGCTGCGGTATAACTGAATATCCGACCAAAGTTGTAAGCACTAAGCAGTCGATAGCGCCCAACGTTGGGTTTTGCACTAAACAATAAGCTGCTTGCAATACCGCCGCACATACCGACACAATGCACACCGCCGGCTAGCCCAATTAATAATGCTGTTAAGTATATTGAATCCATGATTATTTCAATGGTGCATCTGATGACGCAGTAGAAGAGATCGTTGACGTGTCTGCTGATTGTTGTTTAGGCGGTGTGGGCAAGTCATCATCGAATAAGATGGAGGAGCCTTGCCGTTCTAAATCTTCAAACTGATTACTTTTTACCGCCCAAAAAAATACCACCAACGCTAAGGCAACAATAATGATTGCAATGGGTATTAACACATAAATCACATTCATTTTAAACGCTCCGGGGGAATAAAGGATAACAACCGAGATGAGTTATACACCACGATGATCGAGCTTAATGACATACCTAACGCAGCCATCCATGGTGTTAATACCCCAGCAATAGCAAACGGCAAGACCAACAGATTATACCCTAATGCCCAACCAAAGTTTTGTTTGATCTTGCGCTTGCACTGTTTGGCCAAACTCAATAATACGATTAACGGACGTAAACTGGCTTGCAAAAATATCACATCAGACGCACTTTTTGCTAAATCAGACGCATTTCCAACACTTACAGAAACATTCGCTTGTGCTAATACAGGTGAGTCATTAATCCCATCACCCACCATGAGTATGTGATCGCCTTGGGCTTGTTGTTGTTCGACCCATTGTAATTTATGTGCCGGTGAACATTGCGCAAAGTGTGATGTGATAGCTAATTGCTGTGCAATATCTTGTACATTGTTGGGTGCATCGCCACTGAGTATACTATGGCGATATTCACCAAGTTGCTCAATGGTATATTGCGTATCGTCTTTTAACGTATCTTTTAGCCAAATAGCACCTAACAACTGTGTGTCATTCTCAACAAAAATCGTCGCGCCTTGCCAACCGCTTTGCTCTGTTATCGCCTGTTTGTGTCGCATAAACAACTGAGTGCCACAACGTATGGTTTGTATGTTGTTAGCGTTGCCATTTTCAGTCACCGGCTGGATAGTTCCTTCGACACCTAAGTTAACAGTCTGCGTTGGATTGGTCACCGGAATGGTCGGTATATGTGAAAATGCTTTGGCAATCGGGTGCTCTGAATATGCTTCGATACTAGCCACATAACGAAGCAAAGTATCGCTATCTATGGGGAATGATGCTGATGGGTTAGCGTGGACTTGGACAATTGAAAATTTACCTTTGGTCAAGGTACCCGTTTTATCAAATGCGATATGATTTATCTCAGTTAGCCCTTCTAATACATTCGCTTGTTTTATCAATACCCCGTCTTTTTGCAGCCGTGCCATAGCCGATGTCAATGCAGATGGTGTGGCGAGCCCTAATGCACAAGGGCAGGTGGCGATGAGTATCGAGACGGTGATCCAAAATGCTTGTTCGTTTCCTAATGCTGTCCATACGCCATAAGTGACGCCGGCAATACACAGCACTGCAACGACAAAAAATTGTGACAGGCGATCTGCCATTTGTGCAATCGCCGGTTTTTGGGCCATTGCATCAGTTTGTAAGCGCAATATTTGATTTACTAATGCATATTTTAACGCAACGCTGACTTTGACAGTGATACTTTGTTGCTGGTTAATTGTGCCACCATACACCGTCTGTCCAACCGACTTGGTAATCGGTGCAAATTCCCCAGTTAACATCGATTCATCAATATGGGTGGTGCCAGAGACAATCTGACCATCGATAGGAATGGTTTCACCGGCTCGAACTAAGACGAGTTGTTCCGGCTCTAATGATTTGGCAGTCACTATGGTTTGAGAGTCATCTAATGGGTTGATAAGCGTGGCGCTCACAGGAACATATTTCATCGTATTTGAGGTGATTTCTGTGGCTTTATAGCGGGCACGGTGTTCCAAGAATCGACTCGTTAATAAAAAGAAAATAAACATACAAATCGATTCAAAATACACTTCACCCGTATGCAAATAAGTTGCTTTGATGCCTGCGATGTATGTACCTAGAATCGCAATGGTCACGGGTACATCCATATTTACGCCTTTAGCACTTAAGGCTTTTATGGCACTTAAATAAAATACCGAACCAGAATAAAACACTACTGGCGTAGTGAGTACCAAACTGATCCATTGAAAATATTCACGCATAGTGGCGTCGATGTTACCCAACCAGTCAAAATAAAAACCCATTGAGAGCATCATCACCTGCATCGTCATAATACCAGCAAGCCCCAGTTGTTTGATATACCGCTTGTGCTCATTGTGATAGGTGAGTTCATGTTGCTCAGGCGAGAAGGGCTGTGCATTATAGCCAATGGATTTTAAGCCTGATAAGATTTTGGATAAGGAGATCACACTGGGATCCCATGTGATACTTGCTCGAGCATTACCAACATTTACAGCATTGTGCAAAATCCCGGCCTGCTTAATCAAATGACGTTCGATTAACCAACCACATGCTGCGCAGGTAATACCTTCTAAAGTCAGTTGGACTTCTTTATGTGCGCCATTATCTAACACAAAGTCACGTTGTAATTCAGGCGCATCATAAATACTCAATTGAGCAAATAACTGCGCTTGTTCTTCTGCTGAAGGGGCACGTTGCGCTTTTTCAGTTCTAAATTGATAGTAGTCGGTTAATTGATTATCAACAATGGACTGCGCCACCGCGGCACAACCAGGGCAACACATGACTTGGGGTTGTTCAAAAATACGGACCACAAATGACGTATCGTCTACCGCAGGAAGGCCACAATGAAAACAAGTATAATGCATGATTACTCTGGGTTAAATGTTATATCCGACGCTTTAGAAAGAGTGACGGTTTGTTGAATTTTCCATTGTGCATCCAGTGGCATTAAAGAGATTTTCCATTTGCCGCTAATCGGTGCAGTATGAAAACCTCTATATACACCATTAGCATCTCGTGATAACAGCAATTCAAAATCACGTGAGGCAATAGTGACATGGTAAAAATTAAGCTTTAGTGCTTGGCCTTGCTTAGGTGCGCCTGATAAAAACGTCAATGCAACCCGTTCTTCTTCAATGCGTAACTGAGTCGTAATGTTTAACGTTTGCGCTTGTTCAATCTTATCCAGGCGATTATTAATGACACGTCCTTCTTTGTAGTATTCATCCACCACAAGATCATTATCTGTCGTGACAGCCAGTTTGGCGTAATTTAATGAAAAAATCATCGAAGAAAGGGGAACGATAATTAAAAACCAAGGCCAAAATTGCTTGTACCAGGGTTGCGTATCAGTATGTTCGTCAGAATGGCGCATTATCTCTCCGAGTTATTGTGTCATGTCAGTGCAATGCGTGCGTCATGTTCACAATAGAATGTATTTAATTAAAAAAGCCCCGTAAAAACGAGGCTTTATATTTTATCACAGTATCGTTCAGTTTTATTTATTAGATAAGCTGTAAATATATGAAGCAACGACATGTATTTTATCGTCACCCAACGTTTTGTTAAAGGCTGGCATGACACCATTACGTCCGTATGTCAGCGTTTCTGTAACAGCTCGTTTACTCCCACCATATAACCAAATATTATCGGTAAGATTAGGCGCACCCATCATCTGGTTGCCTTTACCATCCATACCGTGGCAAGCAGCACAGGCCATGAAGCGAGTTTTACCTTTGCTAGCTAACGCTTGATTAACTTGACGGCCTGATAAACTTAACGTGTACTCAACAACTTCTTTGATACCTTCTTCACCAAATGCATCAATCCAAGCTGGCATTACTGCGTTACGACCACGTTGCAATGTTTCAACAATCTTTGCACCAGAACCACCATACAACCAATCATTGTCAGTAAGGTTCGGGAAACCACCGTTTTGACCACGTGCATCCGAACCATGACACTGAGCACAGTTTTGGATAAACAAACGTTGTCCTACTTTTAATGCTTCTTTGTGTTCAGGATTAGTTGCGAGTGTTTCAACATCCACCTTGGCATATTCTGCAAAGATGGGGTCAAATTTTTCATTAGCAAATTTGATCTCACGGTCATATTGAATCAATGCACCTGATTCAATGGATGCTTTTAATGCGGCCTCAGATTCTTCTAACGACAATATTGTCTGATTAGAACTCTGCCAGCCAAGTAATCCTTTATAAGCACCTAAGCCAGGGTAGAGCGCTAAATACGCTAATCCCCAAACAATGGTGATGTAGAACATAATAGTCCACCAGCGTGGTAGCTGATTATTAATCTCAATGATGCCATCATACTCATGACCCATCGATTCGCCTTCTTTGACGCCGGTTTTATTTGATAGTGCCCAGCGCAACAAATAGTAACTACCAGCAATCGAGCCAAGTGTAATTACGCTTATCCATATTGTCCAAAACGTGGTCATGTTTAAGACTCCTGTTTATCGTTTGGTTGTTTATTATCGTCGTCTTCAAAAATGATATTAGCCGCTTCGTCGAACCGCGCTTTATTGCGACTAGTAAAAGCCCAATACAACACACCGACGAAAGCGATAAAGACGATTACAGTAAAAATACTGCCAATGATTGCCTGATCCATTATTTTAAATGTGTCCCAAGAGATTGCAAATACGCGATGAGTGCTTCCATTTCAGTTTTACCTGCGACGGCTGCTTTTGCTCCAGCAATATCTTCATCTGTGTAAGGCACACCAAAATCACGAAATAATGATAGTTTTTTCTCAATTAGCTCACCATCAAGAATGTTTTCTGCTAACCAAGGGTAACCAGGCATGTTTGATTCTGGTACTACATTACGTGGATTAAGTAAGTGCACACGATGCCACTCATCCGAATAACGATTACCAACACGAGCAAGATCAGGACCGGTGCGTTTTGAACCCCATAAAAACGGACGTTCCCAAACAGATTCACCGGCTACTGAATAATGACCGTAACGCTCGGTTTCGGCACGAAAAGGACGGATCATTTGTGAATGACAACCAACACATCCTTCACGGATATAGATATCACGGCCTTCCATCTGAAGCGCAGTGTAAGGCGTTAATCCCTTTACCGGCTCCATAGTTTGCTGTTGAAACATTAGCGGCGTAATTTGCGCCATCGCGCCTAGGGCAATAGCGAACAAGATTAAAACGGTTAACAAGCCAACGTTCTTTTCAATTAACTCATGTGGATTTTTCATAACAATGCTCCTTACGCTGTTGCTACGGCAGAATTATCGACAAGTTGTGCCTTGCTTCCGCGAATAGTTTTGTAGCAGTTATAAGCCATAATTAGCATGCCGACGACAACAAATACACCGCCAATAGCACGTAATACATAGAAAGGTTTTGACGCTTCAAGTGATTCTACAAAACTGTAGGTTAATGTTCCGTCAGCATTGACTGCACGCCACATTAATCCTTGTAAAACACCTGACATCCACATTGCAACAATGTATAGCACAACACCGATTGTTGCTAACCAAAAGTGAACGTTAACCAATGCTGTACTGTGCATCTTAGGCACACCAAAAAGGATAGGGATCAAATGATAAACAGAACCAATCGATACCATCGCTACCCAGCCTAATGCGCCTGAATGAACGTGCCCAATAGTCCAGTCTGTGTAATGCGATAACGCATTGACTGTTTTGATTGCCATCATAGGACCTTCAAATGTCGACATACCATAAAATGATAACGAGACGATCAAGAAACGTAAGACAGGGTCAGTACGTAGTTTGTGCCATGCGCCGGATAAGGTCATGATACCGTTGATCATACCGCCCCATGAAGGCACGAATAAGATAATCGACATCACCATACCCAAAGACTGAGTCCAATCAGGGAGTGCAGTATAATGTAGGTGGTGAGGACCAGCCCAGATATACAACGAAATCAATGCCCAAAAGTGGATTATCGATAAACGATACGAGTAAACAGGACGTCCAGCTTGTTTCGGGACAAAGTAATACATCATGCCTAGGAAACCAGCTGTAAGGAAGAAACCTACAGCATTGTGTCCATACCACCACTGCATCATTGCATCAACCGCACCAGCATAGATAGAGTAAGATTTGAAGAAAGACACCGGAATGGCCATTGAATTACCAATATGCAATACCGCAACGGTTAGCATAAATGCACCAAAGAACCAATTAGCCACATATATGTGCGACGTTTTGCGGACAATTAAGGTGCCAAAGAAATTGATAATATAGGCAACCCAAACCAATGTAATTAGAATATCGATTGGCCATTCTAACTCTGCATATTCTTTAGAAGAGGTCAATCCCAATGGTAATGTCACTACAGCCGATACGATAACCGCTTGCCAACCCCAAAAGGTAAAGGCCGCAAGCTTATCAGAAAATAAACGAACCTGACTAGTACGCTGGACAACGTAATAAGAGGTAGCAAATAATGCACAACCACCAAACGCGAAAATTACGGCATTAGTATGCAGGGGGCGTAAACGTGAATAGGTTAACCAGGGGGTATCAAAGTTAAGTGCAGGTGCAAATAATTGAATTGCGAGGAGCAATCCAATCGACATACCTATGATCCCCCAGATTACGGTCATCACCGTAAATTGCCTAACGACTTTATAGTTGTAGTTAGGTTGAACTTGAGTAGTTTCGCTCATCGGGTCGTTCTTCCATTGTTAAAATAAAAAATGTGTTGAAAATGTGTTCTTCGCAATTAAGATACAATCGCTTTAGCTGTATTGTTTTAGAAAATTTTTTAGCTTTAGACAGTGAATGATATAGTGTTTAAAATGAAAATGGTAGGCTAACAACGATTTGATTGATCAAGGTCAATGCATTTAACTTTTAATTTACAAAGTGGATACTTATGGCTAACAATGTTGCATCAGTAAATTTACAAAAAGCCCTGTTTATCGGTGTTTGTGTTGTTTTATTCATCACTGTCTATCAGCTAACTAACACGCCTGAAACGAAACAAGACGCATCTTGTTATGTTATCGACCGTCATTGTTCAATGTTATTAAAACAGGGAACTATAGAAATAGATTTTCCACAAACTTTAGTCGTAGAAGAGATGTTGCAAGTCAACTTTTCTTTACCACCGACATTATCCATTGCGCAACTGCATATTGAAGGGGTAAATATGAACATGGGCATGTTACCTGTTCATAGGAACAGCGCTGATCAAGGTGAGTTTTTCTTAGGGAGTTGTCAATTAGAGCAAATGCAATGGCGCATGGTACTCCAACTAACAACGGGTGACGATAAAAAGCATGACACTCTAATTAGTCCAGAGCATCCCCAGACATCGACTAACAGTACGTTCAACGTATTCGTTTATTTTACTACCCAAGGCTATAATTGACTGTGCAAATAGTGCTCCAGACCTAAAGATTTAATTAATCTTAACTGCTGTTCGAGCCAATGCGCATGATCCATTTCAGTATCATCCAATAAGACCAGTAACATGTCTCTGGTGACATAATCGCGTTCTTTCTCACACATAGATATGGTTATGCGTAACTGCTCAGCGACAGCATATTCAACACGTAGATCACTTTCTAACATGTCTGGTACATTCATGCCTAGTTGATAACCTGTGCGGGTCACCATATCCGGTTTGCCTTCTAAAAAGAGCATCCGTTGGATTAATTTAGTAGCGTGACCTTTTTCGTCATCAAACTCATGATTGATCCGTTCATATAACTTAGTATAACCCCAATCTTCATACATTTGAGCATGTATAAAGTATTGATCCATTGCTGCTAACTCATAACTTAATAAGTTATTCAACGCATCTATAATGATTGGTTTACCTTGCATACTATATCTCCTTAGAGTTGAGCTTGCAGATACAGGGCAATGCCCATATCGCTAATTTGTTGTTGCTGAGTTAATAAACTATCGAGGTACTCTTCTTCATCGACGAGTTGTTTTGTTAACAAGTCCCGTGAAACATAATCTTGCTGTTGCTCTAACAGCTCAATACTGTCAACCAGCAAGGCGATGTGTTCATGTTGGAATTTGACGTCACACGACAGCATTTCGGCAGGATCTTCGCCGATGTATAATTTGCCCAATGCTTGAAGGTTGGGTAAGCCCTCTAAAAATAAAACTCGCTCAATTAAGGCATCAGCTTGCTTCATATCCTTAATGGATTTTTTGTATTCCATGCTATTCAGTGCTTCATAGCCCCAATTTTTGAACATTCGTGCGTGCAAAAAATACTGATTAATCGACGTTAATTCTGAGGTTAACACCATATTGAGTTGCTTAAGGACAAGCGGAGTAGTGTGCATAATAAGTTCCTTGGTCTGCGTCATACCATTAATTATAGAGTTTAAGACACGTGTTAAGTATAAGATAATTAGCCGCAATTACAAATTTTTTGTAATAATATCAATGCGTTGCTAATGATAACGATTGTTATTTTGATTCGGTACAAACCTTTGCCCATTGCAATGACTCTTCAGCAAAACCTAACCCTGCTTCGGTAAAGAAGTTAAATACTCGGTCAACACCTTGTTCAACCAATGGTTCAACCTCGTCTTCATAACGCGCAATAGCAGCAATTCGCCCAGTGAATTGGGTTTGTCTAAGTTGTTTGGTTATATTGATGGTGTCGTCAATAGAGGGCAATGCAATGAGGACTAGTTCAATCTGTGTGACCGGTAAGTTTTCCCATAAATCAATGTCCTCACCATCTCCAACGATTGCATTCTTACCGAGTTTGGCAAGTTGCTTTATTTTATCAATATCCGAGTCTAAGCCGCAGACCTCATCGCCGAGTTGAGTGTGAATGGCACTAAATGCGCCTTTACCAACACGCCCCATGCCGACAACAAGTACTTTGGCATTGCCTATGGTAGGGTATATATCTGGTGCCAATGGGATCGGTTTTTCAAAGTGTTTAATGGTGTCTTTATATTGAAAATAATACGCATGCGATCGTTGATATAAAATACTGGTGATCACAAACGAAATAGCCGTCGCCATGGCTAACACTACTAACCATTCTTTGTCTAACATACTACTTGATACCGCCACAGCACCGACAATCAAGCCAAATTCACTGTAGTTTGACATCATTAATGAGGTTAAATAAGCCGTTCGGGCACGTAATCGTAAGACGATAAACAATCCAAAAAACAGCACGAATTTTACCGGGATAAGTAAGCACAACACCAAGGCCACCAACAATAAATCTAACGATGGCAGAGCAGTGAGCCCGATAGTTAAAAAGAATCCAATTAGAAATAAATCTTTAAAGGCCATTAATGATTTTGCTAATTCGTTTGCTTTGACATTACTAGCCAAGAGCACACCAGCGATTAAAGCACCTAAATCGCCTTTGACACCAACATATTCAAACGCATGATACGCACCTAATGCAAAGATAAAGCCTGTTAATGGCAGCATTTCGCCGTGCCCAGACCCAGCCAAAATACGTTGCAACACCGGGCGTAAAGGAATTAGTAAGCATAATGATATTGCCCATGGCGATGGGATTTTGCCAGTTGCAACAACCAAAAATATCACAGCGAAGATATCTTGCATCACTAATATGCCAATTGCTAAAGAGCCATGTCTGGTTTTTGTTTCACCTGCTTCATCTAGGATTTTAATCACGCAGACTGTCGAACTAAAACTAAACGCAAAACCGATAAGCAAGGCTGTTTGCCATGTCAGATTAAACCAAGTGGTGGATATATAAATACTTAAGCCATATATCAATACGCTGCATACAACAATCCACAGTAGAGTATGCGAGATTGAACCAACCAGTACTTCACGCTTGAGTAGATCTTTAATATTTAATTTGAGGCCAATCGTGAAGAGCATGATGGTGATCCCCAAATCAGCAATAGCTTGGAGAGTATCGTTATTACTGTAACCGAGCGCATTTAAAATAAACCCAGCGAACAAAAAACCGATTAACGGGGGTAACTTAACGAATTTTGCGAGTAATCCTAGGCCAAATGCCACTAACAAAAAAATGATATCCATGCGTTAAGTGTTCCCTATGCAATAGTGTGTTGTGTATTAATTGAGATTAATGAGTAATGAAACGTATTATTTCATCGGCTGTTTGTTTTGGCGCTTCGAGCATCGGCATATGACCCAGATCATCCCAGACAATGCTTACCGCTTGCGTCTTTTCCTGCCAAACAGGTGCACATGATATATCAATTATGGCGTCTTTTGCGCCCCACAACATTAACACAGGGCATAGAATGTGTTGTAACTTTTCATCCAGTAGGTGATCAGGATCATAAAAATCCTTAGCAATATGCTCCAGTTCTGGACGACGGGCTACATATTGATGTGCTTTGAATAGTTTGACTGAATTAGGAATGTAAGGTGGTTTTGCCATGGTCAACTCAAAAAATGTAGGAAACTGCTCCGCATGATCCATAAAAAATGGATTCCGGCCTTGTTGTGCCAGTGTTTGTAATTGACTGGGTTGTGGCGGTGTTACGCCAGCAGGGTCTATACATATAATAGAGAGTGTTTTTTCGGGATAGCTTATCGCAAATTGCGCAGCGATAAAGCCACCCATTGAATTACCAGCAATGTGAACTTGGTTCAGCCCTAATACATCAATCAGTTGCGCTACACGTTCAGTTTGAGCGGGTATGGAATAATTGGCATCGGCTTGATAGCCCGTTTGCCCATGTCCAGCTAAGTCAGGGATAATCACGTGATAATCTTTGGTTAAATGTTTAGCACAACGCAGCCATACAGTATGATCTGCGCTAAAACCATGTAGTAATAATAATGCAGGTTTAGGTGTTTTACCGGTACTACTTGCTAATAAGTAATAATTAACTCCAGCAACAGAAACCTGTGTGGGGGTTAAACCATACAAGCTGGATTCAATCGTGGTTGTTAATCGTACAACATATCCACCAAACTGCTCTGGATATTTAATCATACCGAATACAACCATGAGAATAATAATGGCGAAAAAATAAATCATAATATTCCTTAATTTTGCTGACTTACGGGTTACTTAAACCCTTTGTGATCAGGAGCATAGTCCTTAGGGTCAACTAATTTTAACCCTTTGCTGATAATTTGTTTTAAGCGTGTTAAGGGAAGAAGTTTTGACAGCCAGTAGGTTTTTTTTGCATGGTTACCATATACAATTCGTGGGGTATTGCGTTGTACTTGCTGTAATACGACATTGACCATTTCATCACTAGGAGTGGTCAAAAACTTACGTTTAAACTTAGCGGTGCCTTTTGATCGAGCAATATCGGTGGCAACCCCACCAGGATGCACCAAATGAACTTGTACTTGCGGATACACATGCGCCAGTTCAACCATTAATGATTCGGTATATCCACGCACTGCAAATTTACTGGCACAATAATCAGAAGCATTGGGTGTACCAATAAAGCCAAATATGCTTGACACATTGACAATGGCTGCCCAAGGACGGTGAACTAGCAGCGGTAAGAAAGCTCGACAACCATATACAACACCATAAAAGTTAATATCCATGGTTTGTTTGATAGCAGCTGTGCTACTTGCCCAAACAGGCTTGGTTGCCCCTTCGATACCGGCATTATTGATTAGCATGTCACAGCCACCAAAGCGAGACTCACATAGTTCTTTAAATGCATCCCACTGTGCCTCATCACTAACATCTAAGTGCATAGACACAACCTGAACACCGGGTATCGCTTGAACTAAAGCGACTGTTTCTTGCAAGCCTTCTTGTGCAACATCGCCTAATACAACATTTGCCCCTTGCTGCGCTAACAGGAGGGCATAGCTGCGTCCCATTCCTGACGATGCGCCGGTAATTGCGACGGTTTTATTATTATAAAATTCTGTTTGTGACATGTTCGCTACCTTATTGAATAATGTGGTCGGTCACTTTAAACGCTTTACACAAGCGTTTAAAACTAAATGAGAATCCAGGAAACATAGCGATGACTTTGCCAGAAGCACTCTTGTACCAGCTATTACACCCACCATTATGCCAGACGGTTCCCGTCATTTCTCGATGTACCATATCTGTGTATTGCGCTTCCGCTTCTACGGTTGGTTCGATGCTGCGTTTGTGATTCTTTTCGACGTATTGAATAGCTTGCATGATGTAATGCATTTGCGCTTCGATGACGAATATTGCACTCGTATGGCCAATACCAGTATTAGGGCCTGTCACGATAAAATAATTGGGAAAATCAGGCACTGATGTACCTAGATAGCCACGTGGATAATCGGCCCAAACATTACTGAGCTGCGTGCCATTTTGTCCGGTCACTGGATAAGAAATCAATCCATCAGTCGCATCATACCCAGTGGAATAAACAATTATATCTAATGGGATATCTGTTCCGTCGGCACTGATAATGCCGGTTGGTGTGATTTCACTAATGCCATTATCTTGTGTATGTAACTGAGTGTGTTTTCGCATGATTGCAGGATAATATGTGTTCGATAAAATAATGCGTTTACAACCAATCGTATAATCGGGGGTTAGCGATTTGCGTATCTTGAGATCGGGTACTTGTTTTTTTAATAAACGCTTGGCCGGCCCACCTGCAAATAAATTAAGAATAAATGATGAATATTTAAAGCCTAACACGCGTGTTTCTAAGCCCCAGTAGATGAGACGTCTGATTGTATTATATATCCATTTATGCCCTAATAAGCGTTGTAACCAACGTGGAAATGAGATGTCTGGACGAGGAACAATCCAATGAGGGCTGCGTTGAAACACATGTAATGCTGCAACGTCATCAACAATGGCTGGAATAACTTGTGCCGCGGAAGCACCACTGCCGACAACAGCAACGCGTTGCTTTGTGAGATCTAAATCCTTAGGCCAGTCATTAGTATGGAAACTTGTTCCGGTGAATGTCGACTTGCCGGGAAAATCAGGAATAACAGGGGATGATAATGGCCCCGTGGCATTGATGATATATTGTGCTGTTAACGTGTGGGTGTCATTAATGGTTAAAAACCAATGTTGAGCTTGTGCGTCCCAACGCGCTGCATTCACATTTTGATTTAATTGAATATGAGGCGTCAGTGCAAACTGTGCAAACACGGCTTGAGTATATTGTGCTAACTCTGGTTGAGTAACGAACATCTGCGTCCAAGGGTAGGGCATGTCAGCCAAGGAATACAGTGGAGATTGCACATCAACGGCAGCGCCGGGATACCGGTTTTGTAACCAAGTTCCGCCGGCAAACGCCCGTCGTTCTAGCATGACGAAATCAGTAATGCCTATTTTTTGCAAATTAATTGCTGCAGCTTGTCCACCAAACCCACTGCCTATAATAATCACCTTGTGATCGAACGACATATGACCCCTGCTTATTTTATTATTGTTATTAATATACTTACGGCATTAGACCAGAAATAGCCTCAAAAAAAAATACTGTACAAAAGGTTAATATTTGAACTATATTTTTAAAAGCACCCCATTTACGTAAACAAGGATTTTACTGATGACTGAGACTGCGCTAAAACCCAACCGCGATAACGTTACAGCACTGCAAGATGCACTCATTATTAAATTAAACGGTAAAGCTGAAGTGGTGATCCAATCCATCGATGAATATGAAAAGCAGTTAGAAATCATCGCCTATTATAAATACAAAGAGATGATTGCTGATAGTAATAACTAGTATTGCTGTGATACCAAGTCGAACAACAGCTTAAAACGCCATACTCAAGCCTAATTTTATTGTTCTTGGTTGTCCACCAAAGAAGCGATAAGAACCAAATGCATAATCCGCTCGTGATGCATATTTAGTATCCGTAATATTTTCAATATTAGCGGTTAATGTTACGTCAGGTGTCAGTGCAAAATGAGTCCGGGCATGGATGAGCTCATGTCCTTTATACGTATGTTCGTTTGCGGGATCAAGGTAGTAATTACCGATATGTAGCCACTCTATTTCTACGTTCAGAGCATTCGTTGGCGTCCACAATAATTGCACATTACTCAATTGCGATGGGGCAGTATCAATCTCATTACCTTTGACTACTCCTGAATTTAGCCGATTAAAGTCGTATTGATGCGCCGACAAGGTCACACTCCCTGTGATTGAGAACACAGAAGATAGAGAATAATCTGCGGATACTTCAATGCCTTGGTGCACTGTCTTTCCGTCGGTGACATTCAAGCCAGACGCATCTCGAAAAAAGAAGTTGGTTTTTCGCATATCATAACCCACTAGTTCTAAATTTAGTTCCTTTGTTTGATAGCGGTAACCAATTTCGTAACTATCCACACGCTCTGATTTTATTTGGCCAATGTCTTGTTGATTTTGTAAGCGATACAAGTCGGTTGTTTGCGGAGCTCTGAATCCTGTTGAGATGGCGCTATACAATGATGAATTAGGATTGATTAGCCATGTTGCACCGATTTTAAGTGATTCATTCGAGAACCTATCTGTCCTGTCGCCAGGCCGCAAAAATAAACAAGCAACGGCTGAACCATCCGTTTTCTGACAACTTGTTCCATCGGCTTGCGTCGTGCCATCAGCAATCGTGTTAGTATAATCATACTTCGTGTTATCCCAGCGAATACTGGTATCAATACTGATTGTGTTATTTAGTAAGTAAGTTACTTGAATAAAAGGAGCAATATTCTGCGCATTGACTTGATAATTATAATGCAAACCTTGTTGCCTAGCTTTTCCAAAGCTAAAACGACTAGGGATATCTTGGGTCTGCTTAAGTGTTCCAATTGTATGTTCTAGGTTGATTCCTGTGACAATATCTAAACGTTCGGAGATGGACTGAGCATAACGAGAGTTAATACCAACACTTGAATGACTATTATTTTCAATGGCACGAGAGGGTAAATAATGTTGTCTAAATGTCATGTTGTTATTACGGTAATAGGGTGTAATTGTCAGTTGTTCTGTATCATTTAACTGCCATTGCCAGCGAGAATTTAAGCGCACACTAGACCATTGACGAAATGCATCGGGGTCACAATTTAGATTCATTACCGCACGATCACGATATAATGTGGCATCAGCATAACTAGTAGTAAAGCATTGTCCATTGTCAGCTGATGAAATAAACCCTGCAGTGTCTTGATCGACATTGAACCCTGAAAATGTCGATGTCACCGTCGCTTCGCCAATCTGTGATGATAGCTTAGTGTCAATTTTGTTCGACACAAACCCACTGTCAGCTCGAAATCCTTTATCATTTATATATTGATAAGCTAAGCCAAGATCATCGTTACTGAATTGGGTCTCAAATTGACGTTGTTGCTTATCAAGTAATACTCGAATTGCATTTGCTGCCGTAAGTTCAGCGCTTAACATATTAAAGACCCCATGCACGGCATTAGACCCATATATAGCACTTGCTGGTCCGCGAACAACTTCAACGCGCGTTGCACTAGATAGATTTAACTCTGACAAACTATTATTATTAGCAAACCCTGCAGCACGAGTGGGTATTCCATCTTGAGCGACAATAAACGCCCCCCCAGCACCAGGTCCAGTTAGAACAGGAGAGCGCAAAGATGGAAGTGAGTCCATGCCATTATTTGTCTGAATATGCACGCCGGTGAGACGATTAAGAATATCAGCTGGAAGCGAAGGGGCAACGCGATTGATCTCTTGTGAGCTGAGGATATCTATGTTTGTTGTTGCAGCAAGAACTGATACAGGGCTGTATACGCCAGTAACAATAATGCGTTCTTCAAGCTCTGTACTTTGGGCATAAGCTGTATTTATAGCACTTGCTATGAGGGTTATGCTGAGTGCAAGACGGGGTAATTGAAAATATGGGGGCGTATCGGGAAAAATGGCTCTTAGCATCTAAAACACTCTTTGAATATACCAAAAAAAACACAAGTGTAATGTTACTATATTTTTGTGGCTGAAGGTATCGATTGGTGTATAAGGACTAAGAGGTAGAACGGTGATGGGGCATCCATGCCCAACCATAACAACTATAATATGGCTTTAGTATCAGTACTTTCATCACGTTCAAATATTATATCGACAGGAAAACAAGTAACTTGTGGATTATTTTGTAATAATTTCAATTATCATGATTGCTTGGTTATATAGCCGCTTCACGTTCAATGTGTTACTAGCCCATGTATCTATAAAATTTGATTTTTAGATAACAGCTGATAATATTCATTATTATCACTTAAGAATATAGTTGTTATGGCAAATACGAGTTTATCGCTTGGCGAACATTGGGAAAAATTTATTAAACTGGAGATAAACAGCGGACGCTATGGCTCTGCTAGTGAAGTAGTGCGAGATGCTTTACGTAACCTGGAAGAAAAAAAATCCAAACTAACGGCGCTGCAGGCTCACTTAGCAGTAGGGAGTATACAAGCAGCAAATAAAGATTTCGTCAAACAATCACCGCAAGACATACTTCATGAGTTTAAAAGTCAGCGTGGGAAATAACTATTTTTTAACGCCGAATGCAAAAAATGATTTGCAGAATATCTGGAATTATACTCTTGAGGTTTGGGGTGAAGGTAAGGCTGATGAGTATATTGTTGAATTCTTTAACCGATTCGAATGGCTGAGCGAACAACCGATGTTAGGGAAGCATCGTCCAGAAATTAAAGAGGGTTGCTATTCATATCCTCAGGCCGAGCACATTATATTTTATGAATTGAGAAATCAATATATTGCGATTATTGGTATTCCACATCAATCCATGGATATAGACCAATTCTTTGATGGCTAAACACCTATTACAAGGCTGCTTCACGCTCAATGTGTTTGAGAATAGATAAAAACCCTTTTGTTCCTTGCTTGGTAAACTTTCTATCTATATATCGACCAATGAAAGGCACTTGAATTGTGCCTTGTGATATCCACTTGACTGCGGTGTTATTGTCATCGATAACCGCTAATGTGATCGAACCTATGATATGCTCGATGCTTACCGGTTTAGACGATTCAATGTGATAATCCATGCGGGTAGGGCGTTCAAATACCGTGATCCGTTCCATTAGTTGCAAAGGACCTACATGTATCTCACGAAGCGCGTTTAATCCATTACGCTCCGAGTCTCCGGTTTCAACTAAATTAGCAAACTTACACGCGTTAAAACGGTTATACGACTGATGGTCACTAATCGCTTCAAATACGGTTTCAATTGGTAAAGCAATGTTATATTGAACAGTGATATCAAACATGGTTGGCCTTAAAAAATATGACATTTCATACACAAGAATACACAACAAAATGTTTTGTCACAATCAAGAATGTTTCGCTAAAACATAAATTACTATATAATTATTGAATGAAAAGATATTCCTTTCTCACTAGCTTGTTATTAATAATGACCTTGATTATCGGACCGGTAGTCAATGCATTTGCGATCGACTCTATGCCTATACAATCTGGCTGTGGGATGGACATGTCTGCTGCTGAGCATCAATCTATGATGTTTCCTAGCAGCGAAACTAGTGCACATCACACACCTCAAATGATGGCAGATATGCCGTGCTGTGATGGACCTGCAAGTACCCCATGTTGTGACGACGAATGCCAGTGTGTTACATTTTCAGGCTCTATGCTTGGAGTCGATACGACTAATATGATGCTAGCTATTAGAATGAATTCGACAGTCATATCACTCCAGCAAGCACACCTCGACATTCCCTTGATCATTAAACCGAAACGTCCCCCAATAACATTATTCTCATAATCTTGACGCTAGTCGTCATCCATGCGTTATAACGCTGTTACAGACAGACATGCATAAGCACTTGTGAGTCTAGTTTAACTGCTGTTATCGCTATGTTCGAATATTTAACGAGAATAGTAATATGCCAATATTTATATCATCCTGCCATAGCTCAAGGTTAATGCTGACTCTGCTATTGGGAATAACGTTTTTAGGAATGACGACTTCATCTGCACAAGAATTTAAAAAAGAGATGAGTGCGGACTCAATACTGACATTAGATAACGCCATCACTTTGGCACAAGCCAATGATGAATGGTTAGCAAAAAGCAAACTGCGTGAACAACAACTAATACATTTAAGTCAAGGTGCTTCAGCGCTACCTGATCCGACATTTAGTCTGAGTCTGTTAAATATGCCAACCGATAGCGTTGCATATGATCAAGAAGCAATGACGCAATTAAAAATTGGCGTATCGCAAATGTTACCTCGCGGTGACAGCCAATCCCTAACTAAACAAAAATACCAACTCATCGCTGCAGAACAACCTTATCAGCGTATTGATCGATTAAATAAAATCAGTTTACAAACAAGCTTACTATGGTTAGATGCATTTAAAAGCGCAGCCAGTTATCGCTTAGTCAATGAAGCTAAACCACTGTTTAATAAACTCACTGAAATTGTTACTGCCAGTTATAGTTCATCCTCAAAAAATACTAATCAACAGGATATTATTCGCGCTGAACTAGAACTAGTGCGTCTTAATGACAGGTTAATCAATCTGCAAACAAATCAGCAGGTTGCACTTGCGTCATTAACCCAGTATTTGTTTTCAGCACAACATCTATCGCTATATTCGTTGCCTGATACACTGACAAAGCCCAATTTGATACCAACAACCCTGCCTATTCCCACCGAAATTGAACTTGCTTTGTTAGACTACCTGAGCACAAAGTCGTCACAGACCAAATATGGAAAAACACATGATAAAATCCACGTAAAACCATTCGATACACTATACGAAAGACTCACCACACATCCGTTAGTCAGTGCAATCGAGCAACGCATTCTCTCTGCGGGAATGGACATTGAACTAGCAGACCAAGCATACAAACCTCAATACAGCATTAATGCAAGTTATGCTCACAGAGATGATGCGCCAAGTGCAATCGGTAGCAACAACGCTAATCGAGCTGATTTCTTTTCGATTGGCGTGAATGTCAGTTTACCTTTATTTTCGTTAACCGCTCAAGATGCTCAGGTAGCTAGCAATATTAAAGCCCGCGAAGCAATGCGCACCGAAAAAACACTGTTACTCAAGGAGTTAATGGCTGCAGTTAACATAGCTTATCAAACTTACTTAGGATCGACGCAACGTTATGATTTGTATGACCAACAATTACTGCCGCAACTATCTCAGCAAGCTGATGCAGCACGTGCCGCTTATACCAATGATATTGCCGATATTGTACAAGTGATTAGAGCCCAAATAGCGTTACTTGATGCACGTGTTACGTTAGTAGAAATTACTGTGGCTCAGCGCAAATCCTTGGCAACTCTTGCTTATTACCTTAGTAGTTCAATAACCCAATTAAACCCACACAACAATACCCACAAACTCAAGAGCGATAAACACCATGAATAATATATTGCCTAAATCAGATAAGAAAAATGCGACTGTTAGTTTACTCTTAGGGGCAGTGCTCGGGATATGTTTGAGTCTTACTGTATATTATGTATTATCGCCGCACACATCTCATGAGATGCTGCATGATAGTCACCAAGCAAGTGATGACCGTGACAGTGACAATACACCACTGTATTGGGTGGCGCCAATGGACCCAAATTTTAAACGTGACAAACCGGGAAAATCGCCGATGGGCATGGACTTGGTGCCTGTTTTTGCCAATCAAGCGCAGGCTAGTGCGCCAGGTACCATATCGATAGATCCTGTTACCATTCAAAACTTGGGGGTGAAAACGACAATCATCCAACCAGTCTCGACCGTTAATACTATTAACACATTCGGGCAAGTACAGTATGCACAGGATAAGATCTCGTCTGTTCATTCTCGCGTGGCTGGCTGGGTAGAAAAACTTTATACGCGCAATCAAGACGCCATGATTAAACAAGGTGATCCTTTGTATGAGTTGTATTCACCAGAGCTGGTCAATGCCCAAGAGGAATTTGTGATTGCCCTAGAGCAAAATAATCAAGCACTGATAAACGGTGCACAAGCCAGATTGTTATCCTTGAACGCGCCACTTGCATTAGTAAACTCGCTGCGCAAACAGCGCCAAGTATCGCGTACGATGACCTTTTATGCCCCACAAAGTGGTGTGATTAACAAACTTAATATCCAAGAAGGCACTTACGTCACACCTAATAAAATCATGCTATCGATTGCATCGGTAGATACGGTGTGGATATTAGCTGATATTTTTACCTTCGATGTGCCGAAGATAGCGACCGGTCAATCAGCCAGTATTAAGTATGATGCTTTGCCTGGCCTTATCACCCAGGCACAGATTGATTATATATATCCTGATTTAGATGCTATGAAACGAACCGTTACTGCACGATTTGTGGTGCCTAATCCAAATGGTCTACTCAAGCCGCAAATGTATGCCGACGTAATGATAGGCAATAACAACGCTTCTATAACTTCTGATAGCAATGATGAGCTCGTTAACTCCAAAATAATAATGGTTCCTCATCAAGCTGTGATCAGAACCGGACAGCAAGACCGAGTGGTACTCGCATTAGGCGCTGGTCGGTATAAATCCATAGCAGTAGTGCTTGGCGAACGGTATGACTTTGGCTTTGCCATACTTGAAGGACTAAAAGAAGGAGATGAGGTGGTCATTTCAGCACAATTCTTACTTGATTCTGAAAGTAGTATTAGTTCTGACTTTATGCGTATGCAAGCGCCTATGGAATCGCTTATAGAAGCGTCGACGCAAGCACCTTCGCATGTAGCAATGCACGATAGCGAAATAACCAGTGCCTGGACGCACGCCACTGTCAATGACGTTATGGTCAGTGAGCGCGTCGTAAAACTCACACACGGGCCACTTGATGCCTTTAATATGATGGGCATGACCATGAATTTTACCGTTGCAGCGGAGATTGATATGCAACAATTTCAAGTTGGAGAACAAGTTCATGTCGAAATTGTAGAAGGGTTGTCTGGTATGTATCAAATCAACACGGTGCATTTTACCGGTGATATGGATGGCATGGGCGATATGGATGGCATGGGTGATATGGATGGCATGGGTGATATGGATGACATGGGTGATATGGACTCAGAGCATGATCAAGGAGAGCTGCAATGATTACGGCGATTATCCAATGGTCAATCCACAATCGTTTTTTGGTATTGCTGGCAACGCTTATGGTGGTGGGAGGCGGGTTATATTCGATAAAACACACCCCAGTAGATGCGATCCCCGACTTATCTGATGTGCAGGTTATTATCAAAACATCCTACCCTGGACAAGCGCCACAGGTAGTTGAAGATCAGGTTACGTACCCGTTAACCACTGCGATGTTATCAGTGCCAGGCGCCAAGACAGTGCGAGGCTTTTCATTTTTTGGTGATTCTTATGTGTATATTATTTTTGAAGATAGTACTGATATATATTGGGCACGTAGTCGTGTACTTGAATATCTATCGCAGGTTATTCCTCGCATACCCGATGCTGCCAAGCCGCAATTAGGGCCCGATGCAACCGGTGTGGGTTGGGTTTATATGTATGCCTTGACCGACCCAACGGGTCAACATGACTTGGGAGAATTAAGAAGCATTCAAGATTGGTTCTTAAAGTACGAGTTACAGTCAGTTGCAGGGGTATCTGAAGTTGCAACTGTTGGCGGTATGGTCAAGCAATATCAAGTCATCGTTGATCCTCTGAAATTACAAGCTTTGAATATCCCATTAGCGCATGTGCAAATGGCACTACAACGGGGTAATCAAGAAACCGGTGCTTCGGTGATAGAAATGGCCGAGGCTGAATATATGGTGCGCACGACAGGGTATATTTCAAGCAAAGCTGACATTGAAAATATCCCGATTGGATTAGTGTCTCAAGCAGACAACGTCAACACTACTAATACCACGCCGATTTTGATAAAAGACATTGCCAAAGTGCAAATCGGGCCACAAATGCGCAGAGGCTTAGCGGACCTGAATGGGGAAGGTGAAACCGTGGGCGGAATCGTGGTAATGCGTTTTGGGGAAAATGCCCAAACCACCATTGATGGGGTTAAAGCTAAACTTGCATCGTTACAAAATAGTTTGCCAGATGGCGTTGAGGTTACAACCGTTTATGATCGTTCTGGGCTAATTGAGCGCTCAATTGATAATTTAACACATAAAATCCTTGCTGAATTTGCGGTTGTAGCCTTAATCTGTGTGGCATTTTTATTCCATGTTCGGTCATCACTGGTTGCTATTATCAGTTTACCCATCGGGGTACTGGTGGCTTTTATTGTGATGCATATGCAAGGTATTAATGCGAACATTATGTCATTAGGCGGTATTGCGATTGCAATTGGTGCCATGATTGACGGTGCGATCGTATTAGTAGAAAACATGCATAAGCATATTGAAAAAACACCTCTTACCGATCAAAATCGTTGGCAGGTTGTGAGCAAATCAGCCTGTGAAGTTGGGCCTGCATTGTTCTTTAGCTTGCTTATTATTACCGTGAGTTTTGTTCCCGTATTCACGCTTGAAGCACAAGAAGGCCGGATGTTCTCACCACTAGCCTACACCAAGACCTATGCGATGGCCGCAGCAGCAATATTAGCCATTACGTTGGTGCCAGTGCTAATGGGTTATTTTGTGCGCGGTAAAATAGTGCCTGAACATAAAAACCCAATTAACCGTTTTTTGATTGCGGGTTATCGTCCTTTATTGACCAAAGTTTTACAGTTCCCTAAAACCACTATCGCTTGTTCAATAGTGATTTTGGTTATTGGATTTTGGCCGGTTAGTCAAATTGGAAGTGAGTTTATCCCGCCATTGGATGAAGGGGATCTGATGTATATGCCTACTACCTATGCTGCAGTGTCCATTGGTGAAGCCAGAGATATACTGCAACAAACCAACAAACTGATCAAAACCATTCCTGAAGTTCACACTGTGTTTGGTAAAGTAGGGCGGGCAGACACCGCAACAGATCCGGCTCCCTTGACGATGATTGAAACCTTTATTCAGATGAAACCCAAAAATCAGTGGCGTGAAGGGATGACGAGCGAGTCGTTAATCGTTGAGTTAAACCAAACGGTGAATTTCCCAGGCCTTACCAATGCTTGGGTCATGCCGATCAAAACACGCATTGATATGTTAGCGACAGGGATCAAAACCCCAGTTGGCATTAAGATCGGCGGTCCTGATTTGAATGTGATTCAAGACATAGGTCAAAGGCTCGAAAAGGTGTTGTCCAATGTGCAAGGCACGGCTTCGGTGTACGCTGAGCGTGTCTCTGGCGGGCGTTATATCACTATTGATATTAATCGGTTAAACGCTGCTCGATACGGTTTAAATATTGACGATGTGCAAGCATTTATAGCCAGTGCGGTAGGCGGCATGAACTTAACGACTAGTGTCGAAGGGTTAGAGCGCTACCCTGTGCAAGTGCGTTTTCCTCAATCCTATCGTGATTCACCAGAACAACTGCGTCGTTTGCCTTTTGTTACCCCGTCTGGCGCGCATATTGCCTTGGGTGAAATTGCTGATATTACCATTGTCGATGGCCCGCCAGGAATAAAAAGTGAAAATGCAAGACCCAACGGCTGGGTATATATAGATATAGACAATATCGATATCGGTCACTACGTCAATACCGCTATGCAAGTGGTGAGCGATAATATTGATTTGCCCACAGGGTATTCCCTCACATGGAGTGGGCAATATGAATATATGGAGCGTGCTAAAGCAAAATTGACGTATGTTATTCCGTTCACGTTGGCGATCATTATTGTGTTGCTGTATGCGAGCTTTCGTCGCTTTGCACAAGTCGCGATGATTATAGGCACGTTACCCTTTGCATTAATCGGGGGGATTTGGTTACTGTATTTGGAAGGGTTTAATTTTTCAGTGGCAGTCGGCGTTGGCTTTATTGCGTTGGCGGGTGTAGCGGTTGAAATCGGTATTATTATGCTGACGTATTTAGATAGTAAATTTACTGAATTAGGTCATAAATTTACGTGCGATCAGCTCAGACAGGCGGTGCTAACAGGCTCTGAATTGCGTATTCGACCGGTTATGATGACCTCCACTTCGATCATATTTGGGTTGTTGCCAGTAATGTACGGAACTGGAACTGGCTCAGAGGTTATGAGTCGGATAGCTGCACCTATGGTGGGTGGCATGGTCAGTGCGTTAATACTGACGTTAATTGTATTACCAGCTGTGTATTTTTTATGGAGAAAGCGGCCTAAATTATAGGGCTGCTTCACGCTCAATGTGTTTGAGTCCAATTACATCCAGTGATTTTGCTAACTTAGAGATAGATGCTCTAGCGTCAGTACGTAAAATAGCAATGAGCTCTTTATCTACATACGCTATAGCCCTATACTATGCGCGGTTTAATCAACACCGATACAGGATAGTAAGCATGTCACTCTTTCCACAGGCGCCCAACGCCGTTGTAATGATCCGCCCACATCACTTCTGCCCAAATGAAGAAACGAAGCAAGATAATCGTTTTCAAGTAACTAAAGAATTTGACAAACAATACGTCAAAACAAAAGCCTATGAGCAAGTTACTACCGTAGGGAAAACTCTTGAAGCTGAAGGGGTTACTGTGCATGTATTTGAGGACGAAGGTATAGAAACACCAGATTCGGTGTTCCCAAACAATTGGTTTTCAACCCATGCAGGGGGACAGATCGCTATCTACCCAATGTATGCTAAAAATCGGAGAAAAGAACGACGAGCCGATGTTATAGAAATGCTAAAAAAGAATTATCGCGTACAAGATGTGGTTGATTATTCTGGTCTGGAATACGATGGAATTTATCTTGAGGGCACTGGTGCTATGGTATTGGATCATATTGAACGTGTTGCCTATGCCGCACGCTCCAACAGAACCGACTCACATGCGCTAGAACGTTTTTGTTCACATTTTAATTTTGAGCCTATGTTTTTTGATGCACAAGACAGTGCAGGGGTGTCGGTTTACCATACCAATGTTCTGCTGTGTATTGGCAGTGATTTTGTCATGGCTGGATTTGAAATGCTATCCGATGTTAAGCGTCAAAAAGAAATCATACAACGCTTTGAAAATGCAGGAAAACGTATTATTCATTTAACGGAAAAACAAATAAACGCATTTTGTGGAAATGCACTTGAATTACATGGGTCTGCAGGGCGCATCTTAGCTCTCTCTGCAACAGCTTATGCTGCGTTAATTCAAGAACAAATCAGCGTGTTATCGCAAAGCATCAAGTTAGTGCCACTTGATGTGTCAGCCATAGAGCTTGCTGGTGGCTCAGTGCGTTGCATGTTAGCTGGTATTCATTTGTCGAAAAGGTAATGTCAGTGTAAGTCGCTTCATCAGGCAATGGTTGTGAGACAAAGCAACTCTACAAAAGAACGGATTTGATCGCCATGGCAATAATAGCCAATGCCATAACGCTCATGACCCAAATTCCCACAAACCAAATGATTTTTTTCCAAGTCGTACTTGCCATTAGTGATAACCATCCTCTGGTCTAACTTTACCTCTAAACACCCAATATGCATAAGCGGTGTATAATAAAATTAGCGGCACTAAAACGACGGTACCAACTAATGTAAATTTTAGGCTGGAATCTGGCGCAGCAGCTTCCACAATGGTTAACCCTGGTGGGATTATATTGGGATAAAAACTAAACACGATACCAATGAAAGCCAGGACAAATAATCCCAAAGATGCAAAAAACGGTTGAGCTTCTTTGTGTTTTTCTAATCCACTGAATAATAACCAGCAACACATCACGACTAAACCAGGGATCACGACACTCAATAAGCTACCAGGCAAAGTAAACCAACGTGCAAAGTACGCAGGATCTTGGAAGGGCGTTAATACACTGACTAAACCAATAAAACCAAGCGTGCTGAGTCCTAACCACTTTGCATAAACACGCATTCTAGCTTGCAACTCATGCTCAGTTTTTAATATTAACCAAGTTGCACCGAGTAACGCATAACCAACCACTACTGCACAACCTGTCAATATTGAAAATGGGCTAAGCCAATCCCACCAGCCCCCAGCATAGGCACGGTCAACGACAGTGATGCCTTGTACCATAGCGCCTAGTGATATACCTTGCGTAAAAGCGGCAATAATAGACCCCGCAAAAAAAGCCATATCCCATACCGGTTTCCATCGGACCGTTCGCCAACGATATTCAAATGCAACACCTCGAAAAATCAATGCTAACAGCATCAAGATAATAGGCATATATAATGCGGGCATTAGGACTGCATAAGCTAATGGGAAGACAGCAAACAAACCACCACCCCCCATCACTAACCATGTTTCGTTACCATCCCAAACCGGTGCGATAGTATTCATCATGACAGATTTGTGTTGTTCTGACTTTGCTAGTGGAAATAAGATACCTATCCCCAAATCAAAGCCATCCAAAATAACATAAGTAAAGACGGCAAAAGCAATGATCATTGCCCAAATAAATGACAGTTCAATTTCCATTATGGTCTCCTTGATTATCTGGTGTGTGCTCTGAACTCATTGCTATTTTGGTTGCAGTTCTTATTGGTCCTGTATCTAATGCTGGATTGGGTTTAGCTGCAGATTTATTCATCATTCTAAAAATATAATACGTACCTGCACCAAATACGAAAAAATACACAATAATAAATGCAATAAGTGACGTTGCGACAGCTGGAGCAGCAACAGGAGACAAGCTATCACTGGTACGAAGTAAACCATAAACAGTATAAGGTTGACGGCCCACTTCGGTCGTAATCCAACCAGCTAACACAGCGACAAAACCAGTAGGGCCCATCATAATAGCGAACCTATATAATCCATTATCATCATATAACTTCCCGGTTGTTCGTCGCCATAAACTCCATAAGCCCAACAATAACATGCCAAAGCCTAATGCTATCATGATCCTAAAGCTCCAAAATACGATTGAAACAGGGGGTTCGTCCTCGTCAGGGATGGTATCTAAACCAGCTAGTGGGGCATGTAAATCGTGTTTTAGTATCAAACTAGACAGCTTTGGAATTTGCACTGCATAGTCGATTCTTTTTTCTTCAGGATTAGGAATGCCAAATAAAATCAGCGGCGCACCGTCTGGATGACTATCATAATGTCCCTCCATTGCCATGACTTTAACGGGCTGATGTTCAAGGGTATTGAGACCATGAAAGTCGCCTGCCAAAATTTGTAAAGGAGAAACAATAATTAACATCCACATGGCCATAGAAAACATCCGACGCGCAACGAGATCAGTTTTATTTCTTAACAAATGCAACGCACCTACACCACCAACAACTAATGCCGTTGTCAGGTATGCAGCTAATACCATATGAACTAATCGATACGGAAATGATGGATTAAAGACGATGTGCAACCAATCTTCTGGAATAAATTGTCCGACGTCATTGATACTATATCCCACTGGGGTTTGCATCCACGAATTTACTGATAGGATCCAAGTAGCTGAGGCGAGGGTACCAACTGCAACCATCGCCACTGCAAACATGTGTAGTTTGTCACCAACACGTTCTCGGCCAAATAATGCAATTCCTAAAAATCCTGCTTCTAAGAAGAACGCAGACAAGACTTCATACGCCATCAAAGGACCGAGCACCGGGCCTGTTTTATCCGAAAAGACAGACCAATTAGTACCGAATTGATAGGACATGACAATGCCTGACACCACACCCATGGCAAACGCAACAGCAAATATTTTTTTCCAATAATTAAATAAAATCAAGTAGGTATGATCACGTGTTTTTAACCATAAGCCATTAAGCACCGCTAAATAGCTAGCAAGCCCAATGGAAAAAGCAGGAAAAATAATATGGAAAGAAACGGTAAATGCAAACTGTATCCGAGCGAGCATTTCAGCTGAAAAGCTATCCAACATACGAACATCCTTTAAGTTATATTTTTTATATAGGTTAAAGCGTTTGACAATTAAAAGCAATATTGAAAATATAACTTTTAAATGTAACAATGCTATTTAATATAACCAGAGGCTATTTATGAAATTAACCAGTTATACGAATTATGCGCTGCGCTGCTTGCAACTTGCAGCGATAAGAGCCCCAAATTTAGTACGCACTGACGACGTAGTAGCAATTCATGGTATTTCACGAGCACATATTGTTAAAGTAATCCATGAATTAGGTAAAGCAGGCTATATCCAAACAGTGCGCGGACGTAATGGTGGATTTAAATTAAATCAACCCGCTCATGACATTGTTGTAGGTGCAGTAGTAAGGATCACCGAGGGGCCGTTAACCGTCGTCGAGTGTTTTAATCCCAAAAACAATACCTGTCCATTGATTGGCATTTGTCGCTTATCAAACAAAATTCAAGAAGCGACAAAGGCATTCATGGATGTATTAGATGATGTCACGATTGCTGATATCGCAGCAAACCGAGCAGGATTGTTAGAGCGAATTAATATCCTGGAGTTAACAGGGGATCCGACACCGTTTTTAGATTCGGCTAAAGAGGCAGGCACAGATAGGTAATAAGTAATATAATAGTCAATTTAACATAATATACATTATAAGAAGTCAAATATGTGCACGAATATTCTATGTTTTATCTATATTTTTGCTGCACTATCGTTTAACTACCGTTTAGGTAATGTTAATAAGACTGTTACACCTGTTGCTTGTACAGTGCCTATTTTAACTTCCAGTGTACCATCCAACAAATCCGCAATCTGCTGCATAAACTGAAAGCCCATGCCTGCACTTGTCAAATTTGCATGACTATCTTTAAGCGTATTTAGTGGCAATTGCATGTATTCACAATCGCTGGCACTAGTACTATTACCATTATCTTGATACAGGATATTATGTGATTCTGCTGTATCAAAATACTCAATCTTGATTGCTAGCGGTTCGTTTGCAACATTATTATTGTGTATGCCAACTGTACCATTCGAAATCTGAGTGCTTGAATAAGCATGTTTATATGTATTGGACATTAACTCATATAAATAAAGTTTAATTAAATGCTTATCGCTTAATATGACAGGTATTGAATTACTTTGAATATCGATTTGGTACGAATATTCGACTATTAATTTTAGCTTACACCAGTCAATCAATGACTGGATATCAATTGTTTTCATCTTGCATTGGTAATCAAATAATTGGGCATATTGTGATAAACGTGACAGTTTTATGTCTGTTAGAGAATATTCGTTCGCCATCAATTTGAGCCATTTTTGTGCTTTTTTATCAAGCACTGCAGCATGTTTATCGATGATTAATTGAGCAAGAGCTGCATTACTAGCTAAAGACCCTTTAATATCATGCACGTATGCAACTAACACTGCTTTTACCTGTGATTCATTCACTTTAATCCGTCCATTGAGTTTTAAATCTATTTATTTAGTGTCATATTTTCAACAATCAGGTTATTGATGTGTGCATCAATTTGACCCCGTCTCACTGCATACCGGATGCTTCGATCAAGGATTGCAGGAGTAATGTCATCCTTTTCAATCAAATCCAGTGCTCCATAATTTAACAACAAGCTAGTAATATCTTCGGTCGATTCACCAGATATAACAATTACAGGTAAATCATACCCCTGCTCTGTCAGCTGATTTATTAAGTCGATAGCCGTTTCGTTTTTTAAATAATAATCAGTCACACAAATGTCTATTTCATTATTTTTCAACACATCTAACGCGGCATTAATATTGGTGTTAGGATAAACATTAACTTCATAATTAGTGATTTTTAATAAATATTCTTCTAACAACGCCAAATAAGTTGGATTATCATCAATTATCAAGATGTTTACAGTGTCAATAAATGACTTACTATCTAGCATCTCTAAAGCATTACTGACACTATTTCGTAATTCCTTATATGCCAATACCATGCTCAGCTCAATATACCTAGTTCTTGATATATCTGAGAAGGTAATGGCTACGCTATCAGTGTTATTATCATCGTTATAAGAATAGGCGTTGATCGATACTCTTAATAGCTGTTTATTCAGTAATGTAATCTCTTTCTCAATAGTATTGCTTGTATTAAATACGTTAGCGACATCTGCTAACATATCAGGATAATTTATTTTTTGAGAAATATGATGTAGTGGACGATTTACATCACTTTCTTGCAAATTAATGTAGTTTTTGACAGCTTTTGTATAGCGTCTGATGAGCATATTTTCATCCAAGAAAATAACGCCAATCTTGGATAACCCTAGCACCTCATCTAAATCACCATTTGCCTGTGAAATTTCAACAATCTTTTCTTGGTATTCAGAATTTACGGTGTACAGTTCTTCATTCACCGATTGCAATTCTTCATTGGTACTTTGCAACTCCTCATTTGCTGACATCAATTCCTCATTGGATGATTGAAGTTCTTCGTTGGTTGTTTCTAACTCTTCAATAGTAATCTGTAAATGTTCTTTGTTAATTTTTAATTCAAGTTCTAAGTCTTCAACTCGTTGTTTAACTTGTTGACTGACATCAAACTTAACCATTTTATTTTTGTTTTTATCTACTAATTCGTCGGTATCCGTTTCGATATTTTCAAAGATAACCCAAAAAAAACCAGGACTATTAGGTAAATCATGTTCTTGAATGTATTTGACACGCAAATTAAATAAACATGAGTTATTGTCTATGTTAGTTTGTATGTCAGTATAATAGACTTCTTGGTTATTAAATTTAGCTCGTTGCAGTGCAGACGATACTGCGATACTAATATCGTCATTGACTAAATCGGTTATAGTGGTGCTTATACGTCCTGGAGGAAGACGTCTAACAAAAGGCGTTAAGTCTCCGTACACATGCATCGCCTGATACTGTTCATTTAAAATAACACAAGGCGATACAAATTCACCGATCAGTGCTTCGTTAATAAAAGTCAACGCGTTTTCAGATTTGATATTGTTGGTATAGTTTTTCATTAAATCAGTTACAGCAGGAATATTCGACAACCCCTTCTTTGTTTTACCCGTTACATTTTGGCTCGTATTCATCAGTAGTTTGACATCATTAATTTTGCTGAATATTTTTTGTCTTTCGTTAAGGGGTTTAAAGTGCGCTGCCAAATCGCCAAGATTTTCAGAAGAACCTAAAAATAATACCCCATCTTTTTTTAATGCAAAATGAAAAGAGGTAATGACTCGTTTCTGAGAACTTTGTTGAAAATAAATTAACACGTTGCGACATGTCACCAAATCAATATTTGAGAACGGAGGATCAATAATCATATTATGCGTTGCAAACACAACATTATTACGGATTGATTGAGATATTTGATAACCACCATTTGCTGTCGGGCTAAAATGATTCTGTAGTATATCTGGTGGAATATCATGTTCCAATTCTGCGCCAAAGTACCCTACACTCGCCTCAGCAATTGCATCGGGATTCACATCGGTAGCAAAGATTTTTATTTCTCTAGATAGTTTTTGTTTAGTAATCTCATTTTGTAACAAAATGGCGATAGAATAAGCTTCCTCTCCCGTTGAACAAGCTGCAACCCATACCCTAATTAACTTACCTTTAGACGAATTTTTGACAATGACGGGGATTACTTCATTGATTAAATATTTGAATGCATCGTCATCACGAAAAAATCGTGTTACACCGATTAATAGTTCTTTACTTAATACTTGAACTTCGTAGGGGTCTTTAAACAACAATGTCAGATATGCTTGTAATGTTGTAATTTGCTTGATTGTCATACGACGCTCTATTCTTCGAGTAATGGTCGCAGGTTTGTATTTAGAAAAATCAATATCGCTTTTCACTTGCAGCAGATTGAATATCTCAGACATGAGATCTTTACTGGAGTTCAAGTCATCTTGGGTCTTCAATGATTCGCCACTAACCAAAGGGTGTTGTATATAATCCGCTAACTGCTTCCCCATATCTTCTGGACGAAGAATTAAATCAACAATACCGGTATTAATCGCACAATTAGGCATGCCATCAAATTTGGCACTATCAGGATCTTGTGCAATAACTAAGGCCCCTGCCTCCTTGAGTGACTTTAAGCCACGACTTCCATCAGAGCCTGTACCAGATAAAATAATGCCAATGGCACGATGCTGCTGATCTTCAGCTAATGACCGAAAAAAAACATCAATGGGTAAATTCAAACCCGAATCAGGTACTTTGTCGCTGAGGAGAAGTTCTCCTTGAGCGACAATTAGGTTTTTCTTAGGCGGTAATAGATATATTGTATTTGCTTTGGTTAACACGCCATCTTCTACGTTTTCTATATGCATCGATGTGTGCTTACTCAGTAATTCAAGCATCATACTCTTAAAGTCGGGTGATAAATGTTGAACGATAATGAAACAAGCACCAGTTTGACAAGGCAGATCACGCAATAACATCTGTAACGCCTCTAAACCTCCCGCTGAAGCGCCTATACCAATAAAATGTGTAGGGTTATCATGAAAAGATGAATTATGCGTTGAGTTTTGTGAAGGATTCGACATGTGCGATTCACCTTAGTGGTCTACAATTATGTATTGTTGTTTATCTTATACACTTATAAATATAACACGCATTGATAAACTTACATGGTTAATACGGATATTATCAAAATCACATGTACTTACTAATGAGCTAATGAGCTAATGAGCTAATGAGCTAATGAGCTAATGAGATCACGTTAATGTCACAAGAAAAAAATACCCCTCACAACGCCTCGCAAGTGCCGTTTTACAAAGATAGACGAAAAGATACTTCCACTCGTATTGCTATTGAAGATATCCAAAATTTATTGTTTGACCCTGATGCCTCAAAAGAAGTATTTCATATGTTGCTTCGTTACGTCTCTCAAACAACAGATAGTGATTATGGGGTCTGTTATGTGTCGAGCGAAAATGCAGAACTTCCGATTTTGCCCGATGTGCAACTCGAGGGTATCTATTTAAATGATTCAACAAAATTTGTGAATGAGCATGTTTTATTGTCTTGGATTGGACAAAAAAACATTTTATCGAGTATTGTTTATTATAATGATCCTATACCAAAAGGCTCAAGGGCATTACTTAAGCCTGATTCAAATATAAATTCTATTTTAATATTACCGATCATACTCCATTCTGAGTTACGGGCTATATGCATACTCGCTAACAAACATAAACATTATCATCCTTCTGCTCTAGTCAAACTAAAATCGATCGTCGGTGCGGTTGTATGTACACTGCAAAGCTCAGAGACTGTTCGAGGTAATTTTTGGGGTTTAGATCAACAAATTGCAGACAATAGGTATTTAAGTAGTTTAATTTCGTCATCTCCGATTGCAATAATTGTTGTAAATTCAGACACCTCAATTTTATTGAGTAATCCAGCAGCACAAGACATTTTTTTTCCTGATTCGGTAATCGAATGCAGTAAAGATTTAATGTCACTGGCAGGATTTAACATTCATGATTTTTTTCCTAATTATGAAGAGTTCTTTAAGTGGTCAAATCAACCCAGTAGGCTTGATATTGATGTCAACAGCCAACGACCAAGACTCATTAGCAATGTATCTGCCTATCGTAAAGATGGAAAAATGTGCATTGTGAACTTAACTGTTTTTCGTTACACACACGGCACTCAACGATTCACAACCTTACAAATTGAAGACGTTACATCAATTAAAGAGAGTACTGAAAAATATAAACGGACTTCACAACACCTTAATGCCTTAAATCAACTTACCCCAGTGGGAATTATCCATGTCACCGCAGATTGGGAATGTGTGTTTGCCAATAACAAATGGTCTGAATTATCAGGGATTAGTGAAGAAGATAGTATGGGTAGATATTGGATCAATGCTATTCATCCTGAAGACGTCGATGAACTATTATTTACGTTAAGGAATAGTCTACAAGAAGGAATAGATCTGTTTAAAGAAGTCCGATTTATCAATACGCAAGGAACAACTAAATGGATAGATATGAGCATACGGGTATTATTCGACCAAGACGGTCGAATTGATGGGTTTTTGGGTACATGTCACGATATTACTGAACGATACATCAATCAAGAAAAACTTAAACACATGGCGCAGTATGACAGCTTGACTGGCTTAGCAAATAGGATGCTATTTACTGACCGTTTACAACAGGCGTTTAATGAATCGAGCCGGCACAATTCTATTGTTACTGTGTTTTTTTTAGATCTAGATGGGTTTAAAGATGTTAATGACAATCTTGGCCATAATATTGGTGATATGTTACTCCAAGACGTAGCCACTAGATTACTAAATGTCTTAAGAAAAAACGATACGATCGCACGGTTTGGCGGAGATGAGTTTGTGGTGATGCTGGGACATGATGAACAACTTCCAGAAATTGTCACTATAGCAAATAAACTAATTGAGTGGATTGCTAAGCCGTTTATGATTGATGGTAATGAGATTTTTGTTACAACCAGCCTCGGTATTGCTCAAGGTAGTGATAAAGATTCGTCGCCTGAAGCGGTCTTAAAAAATGCAGATGTTGCACTTTATAGCGCCAAAAAAGAAGGGCGAAATAAACATCAAATTTTCTCTAAGTCATTAGAAGCCGATACAATATCACGAATTAATCTCGTTAGTGATTTACGCACGGGTCTCGCACGACAACGTTTTTATCTATTTTTTCAACCCATTATTGACTCACAACAACACACGCTTGTTGGTTTTGAAGCCTTACTTCGCTTTAAAGATAAAGAAAACAACGTGATTAGTCCTGACCGATTTATCCCGTTGTTGGAAGAAAATAATATGATTATCTCAGTCGGACAATGGGTCATTAAGGAAACTTGTAAGCAATTACAATTATGGCAACAATGCCAAAGTTATCCTGAAGATGGCTATATATCATTTAACCTCTCCGCTAGGCAGATATTAGACACTCATTTAATTCAACATATCAAAACACAATGTAAAGAGTATCACGTGGAGCCTAAACATTTAGTAATGGAAATAACGGAGTCGGTGATTATTAATAAAACTAGCAAAGTCATTGATATGCTAAACGAAATATGTGATCTGGGCATGCGTTTAGCGTTGGATGATTTCGGAACGGGATACTCATCATTAAGTTATTTACAAAAATTCCCTTTTCATATCCTCAAAATTGATAAATCGTTCATTGAAAATCTGGATAAACATATTAGCAATACCAAAATTGTAAAGGCGATTATTGCATTAGCTCATTCTTTTGATCTCAATGTAATCGCTGAAGGAGTCGAAACAAATGTGGTCAGGCAAGCAGTATCAGCCTTAGGTGTGACCTCCTATCAAGGATTTATTATTAGTAAACCCCTTCCACAAGATGCATTTATTTCGTTTATTAACGCTAATAATGCGAACTATTGTTAAGATTATTTTTACCATTCAAAAAACTACGCGAGAACCATGCGATAGAGTGGCAAAATCTAGATAATGGATTACAGTTACTGTGGACAAATAATAATGATGAAAATTCAAACGGATTGAGTAACTATCACATGGAATTGCGTTTACTATTAATAGATAATGACCCAGTACAATACAAGGTAAAAACCCTTGCACTAAAAAGCATGTTCGGTATTGAGCGTGTCAAGAATACTGACTCGGCAAAACAAGCACTTCTCAAAGCACAACAAAACCAGCAGCCCTTTGATTTGATTTTGATTGACATGATCCCAATCAGAGAAAGCTATATTGATATCAATACCTTACTCAGTGATTTACCGTATGACTATATTCCATTTATTTTTGTGATCTCTATGATGGAAACCCTACAGCGGTATATTGAACAAATGCCTAATCACAACATGGATGTGGTACTAAAGCCGATTTCTACCAAACATATGATCCAGCGCATCGAAGCGGATCTATCTGATCGGAAACCAGCTCGATTAAATACCCACCCCTTTATGCTCGACGACTCAATTGCACAACAAGATTTTCAATATTTTATGCAACATCTATCAAAATCGTGGATTGAATGTATTCGCGCAAATGAACCGGTGACTTTGATTGCGCTGAACATTGATTACTTTCAGTTATTAAAGGCGCACTCCGGCAATGACACTGTATATCACTATATCCGAGTCATGATGAGTATATTCCATTCGATCATTTACCGTCAGGATGACATGGTGGTTCGCTCAAGGCGAGATGATTTTTATATTTTATTACCAGGATGTAACGAAATAGGCGCAAAACAAAAAATAGCATTGATTAATAAGTTTATTGTGCAAGCGCTAATGCCACATGATATTTCGCCGGTATCACCTTTTGTCTCTGTTTCGTCTGGTTACATTACGCAAACGCCCAATACGCTTGAAGAGATCCAAATCTTTTTTGATTTAGCAAAATCTCGCTTAGATCAAGTTAAGACATTACGTGACATGGCATTAGTCAATTCAGGTTAACCGTATCGTTACGAAAAACTCAACTGTGATGTTTGTAACAATAATGCTTTAAAGCTAACTGGCTTTGCATAATACCATCCCTGCCCTGTACTGATATTTTCTGCTCGTAAAAACTCTGCTTGAGCAAACGTTTCAATACCTTTAGCCGTGATTAATTTACCCAGTTCATGACTCAGTGAAATGATTGCGCGGACGAGGGTATTTGCTTGATCAGAATGATTGATCGTAGCAATTAATGTTTGATCAATTTTGACGACATCTACGGGTAATGTGTGCAAGTATTGTAACGACGAATTTCCTGTCCCAAAATCATCAATAGCAATACGAATGCCTGCGGCACTTAATTCGCTGAGACGTTGAATAACATCATCATACTCTTGCATTAATACTTGCTCACTGATTTCTAATTGGATTTGGTTATACGCAAGCTGAGAGTGTTCACATGCCAATAACAGCATCGGCATAAAATCCGAGGTCAGTAATTCAGTCGAGCTAATATTTAAGGACAAGTACAACGGCACGCTATGTTCATCTTGTAACGCGGCAAACTCAACACACGCTGTATTAATAATCCACTGACTAAGTGGCATGATCAGTCCCGTTTCAGCAGCAATAGGTATGAACTCTGCAGGAGACAAAAACTCATTAGGTTGCCAGCGCCATCGGATCAGTGCTTCTACACCAACCATCGTTTGGGTATAACTTTCGACAATCGGTTGATAGACCATGCTAAATATATTTTGCTTAATGCCATTACGTAACTGGCTTTCTATAGCTGACGCCCGTTGGATTAATCGCTCATGTTCCGCGTCCATAGCGGATGTTGGATCACCCTGCCCGACCTGTTCATGTAGATGTGTGATGCATTGTTTAATTAATGTATTGGGATCCATTTTTTGAGATACGATGGGTACACAACTGACCTTGCTTGTAACAAATATCGGTTTATTTTGGTACGTTACTGGCTTTTCTAATACTTGAGTAATATGAAAAAAATAGTCCACATCAGACAGAGCGTAATTAGAAGAAATAAACACCACAAACATATCCTCACTCAATCTGGCCAACATTGACTCATCCGGTAATGACGTCATGATCCGCTGACTAAAATCAATCATAATATGATCGCTTAATACGGATGAATAGATACGGTTGATATGCGTTAAGCCCTCAACTTTAATAACGCCAATTTGCCCATACAAACCATGAATATTTTGCACATAGTCATGTTGCGCCAAACTGTGTAAGAAATACTGTTTGTTGGATAGCTGGGTCACTGGATCTAACCATGATGGGGTCATATATTGGGCGTTCATTCTGCTTTTTAATTGTGATTGTTTAATGACTTGCTGGATCTGTACAGCAATGGCCTCAAGATGCACATGATTTGCAGAAGTAAATGATTTGGGCGGCTCATCACTGACAACAATATGGCCAATAGTCGTTTGGTTAATCATGATCGGTACAGATATAGCTTGCTCTGCAACATCACTACTTGGAGTAGCAGAAGTAGATATCTGGAACACTGAGTAAATAACGACATGCGAAATAGCTCCACCAACAATCGCTTTAGCTAACGCAGTGAGCATGGTGAGTTGTTCTGTTGTATAAGGGTCAACGATACCCAAATGATAACATTGTACCCAATCTAGAATATTGCTAACACTACATGCTGAGTCCGTGTTCACGTCTCCAATCATCCCTGTTGACTGCGCTGAGAGCCAATCATTATCATCCATGTGTCATCCTATATCATTCATAACCGTCTTAGGTAATATACCGTTATCGACTAATATGGGTGATATATGAGTACAATACTCCGCCTGTTAACCTTTATTCCGATTGCCAGCACAACGTTTAGAACAATACTTTACGCTTTCCCAGTTTTTTTCCCATTTTTTACGCCATGTAAATGGCCGATCACACACAGGACACATTTTGCTGGGTAAATTAGACTTTTTCATTGTTATCTAGTTTGAGCAAAAACGTATGTGCGTCGGCCATAGCTGCGTCGTGTTTTTCTACTGCCATTTTTTGTTTTGTTCGATAAATCATGGCCATGCGATGATTGCTTGATAGCTCGGCCTCATGACGGTTTAAAAAATCCCAATACAAATAATTGAATGGACATGCATCCTCGCCTGTTTTGACTGTGACTTTATAGTCACAATGCTTACAGTAATTAGACATTTTATTGATGTAGGCACCACTTGCCGCATACGGCTTACTTGCTAGTAGTCCGCCGTCGGCGTATAAGACCATACCAGATACATTGGGTAATTCGACCCATTCATACGCATCGCCGTAGACAATAAGATACCACTCATTGACTTGTTCTGGTGACAGGCCAGTAAGCAAGGCAAAATTTCCTAACACCATTAATCGTTGAATATGATGGGCATAGGCATGCTCTTTGGTATCTTTGATACATTGAGACATGCAATTCATGTTGGTATCACCGGTCCAAAAGAACTCTGGCAATGCCCGTGTTGCATTAAGATGATTACGTTGCTTATACTCAGGCATAGTAAACCAATATAAGCCACGCACATACTCGCGCCAGCCAATAACTTGCCGAATAAACCCTTCCACTGAATTGAGTGGAATAGTCTCGATTGATTCATCATGTAAGCTGGCATAATACACTTGCTCAACTTTGGCGACGATTTCATGTGCGGTGAGTAAACCACAATTTAAATAAAACGAGATGTGTGAATGAAATAGCCAAGGTTCATCTTGAACCATTGCATCTTGGTATTGACCAAAGGAGCGCAATCTTTCAAGAATAAATATATCCAACACGTGCAATGCTTGGTCACGTGTAACCCCATAATGAAAATGTTCCCAGTCACCAAAATGATCGGCAAACTCTTCTTTGACCAATTCGATTACTGCTAAGGTGATGTCATCGGGTGCAAATTGAGTGTGTTCGGGGATAACAGTCCCCTTTGGTAACTTAGCGCGGTTATCAGCATCATAATTCCATTTACCACCTTCAGGTTGACCATCATGGATCAGGCAATTTAATTTACGGCGCATTTCTCGATAGAAAAATTCCATGCGTAGTTGTTTTTTACCCTCAGCCCACTGCGCAAAATCTTCGATGGTAGCAATAAACCGGTCATCTTGACGGATAGCAACAGAACACTGTAACGCTTTTTCCCACGTTAGCATGTCTGCATGCACACGATACTCACCAGGAAAGGTGGTAATCACGCCGTCGAGCGAATATTGTGTTAAACGATATGCCACTTCAGCGGCTAATGAACCTTGGTTATCAGTATCCTGATAATAGGTATAATGTACCTTGATCCCTTTATCTTTTAGGGATTGTGCAAAGTGACGCATGGCCGAAAACAAAAATATAATTTTCTTTTTGTGATGCTTAACATAGTTCGCTTCTGAGCGCACTTCAGCTAGTAACACCACGTCATTCTCAATATCGATGCCTTCTAACGCTGCGATATGATGTGTTAATTGATCGGCAAGAATAAGTCTAAGCTGGGGCATTGAACGCAGCCTCTTTGGTTTGAGCAAATGCATCCAAAGCACGTTGTCTGGATGTTTTTAAATCAACGATGGGTTTGGGATAGTGTTCGCCAAGGACGACACCGCAGGCTTTGAGTATATTGTCAGGTGCTTCCCACGGTTTGTGAATAAATTTAGGCGGCACTTTTGCGAGTTCTGGACAATAGCGTTTGACATATTCCCCCGCCTTATCAAATTTTTCGCCCTGTAATATTGGGTTAAACACCCTAAAATAAGGCGAAGCATCTGCCCCACTACCTGCCACCCACTGCCAAGATGCACTATTGGCCGCCATGTCAGCGTCAAGCAAACAATCCCAAAACCAACGTTCGCCTTCACGCCAATCAATCAGTAAATTTTTGACTAAAAATGAACCTACTACCATACGAACGCGGTTATGCATGTAGCCAGTTTGATATAGTTCACGCATGCCTGCGTCCACTATTGGAATGCCGGTCTTGCCTTGTTGCCAGGCTGCGAGCTCTTGTGGGGATTGACGCCATTGAAAATAGTTAAATTTACTGCTGAAATTTTCAGTCTGAATATGAGGAAAATGAAATAATAGGTAATGACTAAATTCACGCCAGCCTAATTCACTAAGATACGTATCCAAATGCTCATTTTCTAAATCGTCGGCATAAGCATCAAGCAATGCATACCATACAGTGTGTACCGAAATCTCGCCAAAATGAAAATGCGGTGCAAGTAAGGATGTCCCCGTTACCGCAGGCAGATTGCGTTGGTCACGGTATGCGCCAGAGGCCTCTTTAATATACGTAGATAAACGCGCAGCTGCCCCGTCTTCACCTGGTTGCCATAACTGCTCGATCGTATCATACCAATGAATATCAGGAAGTAAGTTCAGTTGCTCAATCGACAACCTACCCTCGCTGTCATTCGTTGACCATGTAATGGGATGCTCGATATTACTTGGATAACGCGGCGAGGTTCTTGTTAAACAGCCTTTGCGGTAATAGGGTGTAAATACCTTGTATGGTGTATTGTCTTTTTTGAGGACTTGCATGGGTTCCCATAACAAATGTCCATTACTTGATAATACGTCAACACCCATTGCCTTCAATGCGATTTTTATTTGCTTATCACGCGCGATTTGCCATGGCTCATAACAACGATTCCACAGCACATGGGTTACATTATGCGCTTTGACCAACGCGGTTAAAATACGTAATGGTTCACCACTAAAACACTGAAGGGAACCATCCATGTCCGCAGATAATGCCGTTAACGATTGATGTAACCACCAGTTCGACGCCCCACCTAACTGTGCAAGCTCTGGTGCGCTGGTATCCGTGATATATACAGGCAATATACTTGCAGATGAATCAGCGGCATTTATCGAAAAATCAACAGCATGCTTCAATGCTGGATTATCTTTTAAACGTAAATCTTGACGGAACCACATAAGAATTGTTGAAGAAGGCATAGGAAACAACGTTTATTATTAAAATATAATGATTAATACTGCTTATATAGCAATTTCGTTCAGTTATTTTTAATCTTAGCGCAGTTATTTTACGTATAAGTCGATATTTTGGTATTTTTGCTGCGTTAACAGCATTTTTTGATACAGGACAATATCCTATGACACGAGGTTTATACTGGTTTGAGCATGATTTACGCTTGAGTAACAATGCAGCATTGTCTGCCATCGCTCAACAGGTTGAAGCTCTCCATTGCGTGTATATTTTTCAACCTCAATGGTTCAGCAAAAACGCCTTCGGTATGGTGCATATGGGCAAGCACCGCTATCGTTTTATTCGTGAAGCATTAACCGATTTGAGCAATCAATTGGCTCAACAAGGTCAAATATTACATATTTATTATGGTGATCCTGTCAGTATTATTGCTGATTTACATCAACAACATGCATTCACACATATCGCTAAACACTACCATACTGGGGTGTATGAGCAACGTCAGTGGCATGCATTGCAAACACAGTGTGATCAATGTGATTTTTCACAAGCAAATAGCTATACACTATATGGTATTGAACAGTTACCCATGGACATTGATCAATTACCGGATGTGTTTTCTCCATTTAGACGAAAAGTAGAACAACATGCTCCACCAAGAGAAACCCTTGCCAAGGACAATGCGTTAGCATCATTACCCCCTGCGCTGTGTTCTGAATTGGCTGGTGAATTAATTTCTACGACGCTCCCACCAGTTCAACCTGCTGTCGGCGATGATTTGATATCAGGGCGCCTTATCGGTGGTGCGACCTTTGCTGCTCAGCAGTTGCACTATTACAGTTTCGATACACATGCATTAAGCGAATACAAAATCACGCGCAATGGCTTAGATGGTTGGGATTTTTCGAGTAAATTATCAGCATGGTTAGCTAGTGGCTGCATCTCTGCGGGTGAAGTCAATGCTGCCATTTGTCAGTATGAAGCTGCACATGGTCACAATGATTCAACGTATTGGTTGTTTTTTGAATTGTTGTGGCGTGAATTCTATCAATGGCAGCAGTTAAAATATCAAGCCAAAATTTATCATAAAAACGGGATCCAACATAAAACACCGACCGGTAAACACAACCCAGAGATGTTTGCGAGTTGGGTAGCAGGTACAACGGATTATCCAATTGTGAATGCGTGTATGTTACAACTAGCACACACGGGTTTTATGTCCAACCGAGGTCGACAATTAGTTGCTAGCTGTTTGGTACATGAATTAGGCTTAGATTGGCAATACGGTGCAGCTTATTTTGAACAAATGTTAATTGATTTTGACCCAGCGAGTAACTGGGGAAATTGGCAATATTTGGCAGGTGTGGGATCGGATCCTAGAGGGCTAAGACGTTTTAACCTAGCTAAGCAAACCCAAACCTATGATCCAAACCACGTATTCATTAATAATTGGTTGAGCTATGCCACAAGCGATTGATGTTGTATGGTTTAAACGTGATTTACGGTTACGTGACCATCTCCCTCTAGTACAGGTACAACACAATCCACGCCCCGTATTATTGTTGTATGTCTTTGAGCCAGATGTAATTGCTGATCCGCATTATTCATTACGTCACTGGCGTTTTGTGTATCAGTCTTTGCAAGATTTACAATTGCAACTACAAGACTATGCAACTGAGATTGTGATCATGCACGCTGATATTTTTACTGCGCTGACGTTGATACAATCTCAATTTACAATCATGCATATATACAGTCACGAAGAAATCGGTCTTGATGTCACCTATCGCCGTGACAAAGCACTCGCACAGTGGTGTAACAACAACGCAAACATTGATACTGACATTCAAGCAGGCCCGAATGCGTCAATCCGTTGGATTGAATTCCCCTACTCGGTAGTACGTCGCGGGTTAACCCATCGAAAAGATTGGGGTCGATATTGGCATGAGGTAATTGATTTGCCTTGTGCAGATGCAGATTTATCGTGTATTCCATTTATTTCTAGAGCATTGTTAACCGAATTACATGCACAAACTAACACTGCTATCGAACAACAACAGTGCCTAGCACTTGATCCGCAATGGCAAGAAGTTGATAAGCAGTTACAGCTTGGCGGAGAAAAGCGTGCATGGCATACCTATTACTCATTTTTAAATAAACGAGGTAAAAATTACGCCAAGCATATATCGAGTCCTTCGTTGTCACGTCACAGTTGTTCTCGCTTATCGCCGTATATTGCTTGGGGTAATATTACGATTAAACAAACCTATCAAAAATTAGATAGCTTGGCGTTAACTGAAGCTTATTTAAGTTGGCGACGGGCGTTTACCGCCATGGCATCACGTCTACATTGGCATTGCCACTTTATTCAAAAATTTGAAAGTGAATGTGCGATGGAATATCGACACTTAAACATTGCCTATGACGCCTACCATTATGAATCAGATCCTGAGGTGGTAAGCCAACGCTTATCTGCTTGGAAAACCGGAATGACGGGGATCCCAATTGTCGATGCTAATATGCGCGCGTTAATTGCCACGGGGTATATTAATTTTAGAATGCGGGCGATGTTAGTCAGTGTCCTCGCACATCATTTAAACTTGGATTGGCGATTAGGTGTCCATCACATGGCATCGTTATTTTTAGATTTTGAGCCTGGTATCCACTATCCACAATTTCAAATGCAAGCTGGAGTAACGGGGACTAACACCATTCGCTTATACAACCCGATTAAGCAATCGCAAGAACGGGATCCGCAAGGTGTCTTTATTAAGCGTTGGGTACATGAACTGGCTGAGTTTCCGGATGATATGGTACATACTCCATGGCTTGTCTCGCCCATGGAACAGCAGTTATTTGCATTACCATCCAATAATTATCCCGAGCCCATTGTTGATATAGAAGCCTGCGCAAGTGCGGCAAGAGATCGGCTATGGGCATTCAAAAAACGCCCGGAAGTAAAAAAAGACGCACGCCGGATATTAAACAGGCATATCGTTCCGGGTAGCCGATAACACCTATTTCAATTACAGGTTATTATCTTCAAGATACTGGTTTAACATTCTAATTTGCCCTTTTTTGTAGGCTGCGTAGGTTATGCGTAACGCATTGGAGAGAACTTCTGAGTCCGACCAATTAGTTTTATCAAGAATTTCATCATAACATTTGCGCGCTTGAGGCGTCACATACCCGCGCACCATCTTTTTTCCTAGTGCTTTTTGTTTATCACGAAAGCGTTGTTGTTTTTCAGCATTCGCATAGGGATTTTTTTTACGCATTTCCATTCCTTGCATTCACATAGTAAAAATAACATTATTGCTTAGCCCTAGTGTAACTTAGTTCGATAAATGAGGGATAATTGAATATTGATTTTGGTGTATTTGTAACCAATCAATATTAACTTACCGCTTATTTCCACTTATTTGCTAATATACCACTGTTCAGACTTGTTAAGCGTACAAGTGTTCGCTAAATTACGCATTCTTAATAAAGGAATCAAAGTCATTATGAGTTTAAATCAAAACAGTTATACCCGTGAAGAGCTGCTTGCATGCAGTGAAGGTACATTATTTGGTCCTGGTAATAGCCAGTTGCCAGCGCCTAACATGCTAATGATGGATCGTATTATGAATATCACTGAAGATGGTGGTGAGCATGGTAAAGGTGAAATTATCGCTGAACTTGATATTACTCCTGATCTTTGGTTCTTTGATTGTCATTTCCCTGGGGACCCTGTCATGCCTGGTTGTCTTGGCTTAGACGCCATGTGGCAATTAGTCGGTTTTTATCTTGGATGGTGTGGCGGTCCTGGTAAAGGTCGTGCGCTCGGTGTGGGTGAAGTGAAATTCACCGGTCAAATATTACCCACAGCCAAAAAAGTCACGTATAAAATTACCATGAAGCGTGTCATTAAACGTAAGTTATATATGGGCCTAGCCGACGGTTCAGTAGAAGTGGATGGCCGTGAAATTTATGTCGCTAAAGATTTAAAAGTAGGCTTATTTCAAGATACGAGTGCTTTTTAGTTAAGCCACTGTATCGTCAAACAAAAAAAAGCTCCTAGTGTGAAATGTTCATCTAACACAGGAGCTTTTTTCTTTGCCTTTAGTATGTGAACATTATCGCATACCAAAGGTCGATATTCGGTCTTGTACCGCTTCACGCCATCCACCGAGCCATTCCGACCTGGTTTCACATGCTTGAAATGGACAGTTCTCTTTAGCGCGACCCAAAATACCAGCTTGGTAACCTTTTGCATGGGCGCGTGTCATTTTGTCTCTCTTTTGTCTCTTCATTTTCTAACCTCTGTTACGTGTAAAAAATGCAGTGAAAAAATATGACTCAGATAATTTCACCAACTATTTATATTTACTACTGAGAGAGATGAGTTTCAAGCAGAAAAAGTACAAAATTGAGATGGGATTAAACAGGTATCTCTAAGTGAATGAATAATATAGAAATACCTGTTTACAACAAATTTAGATATTAAATGTTGTTTTTAAAACGTTTAGTTATAAAGGCTTTACTTGTGCGAAGGTTTGACGGCGGCGCCAAAAAACACCACGACCAATACTCATTAAGCCTAAAAACAACGCAGAGAATATTGATACACTCGCACCTTGTCGTTCATTAACCGTATCATCTTCGACACTGCTACAATCATCAACTTGGCCATTGCTTACAGGATGTAAACGCACCGCAATCACCTGATCAATCATAATCGCTTCACCATCAGCATCAACCGCTAATTCACCAGCAGCATCTCTAGCTTGGCGATTGACTAATGCATTAGCAAGAATAATATCGTTGTTATTGATCGCGTTAGCACCGACAATCGTGTACGGGGAATTACAACTGAGTAAATCGTTTAAGTTAGTAAAGGTTTCTGTATTCATGTCATACATAAATGCATGTTTACGGCGAGTTGAACCATTTTCAAATTCGACTTCACCCTCACCCACAATAATATTGTTATCATTGATTGAGCGAGCAACACTGGATGATCCAGGGAAAAAATCATCAGGAAAAACTAACGTTTCAGTGTCGATATTATAAGCATAAAACTTTGTTCTAGTCGTGCCATTAACTGACGTGTTTCCTGTGCCTATGACCCAATTGTTATTATTGATATCTAATGCGGTGCTTGGAAAGTAATCGTCTTTGTTAATGAACTCGATGGTTTGATCATCTTGATAAATTGCCGCGCTACTCACTTTTAATTCACGCTCTGCATAAAATGTGTGAGTTTCACCGACGGCAATGCCTGCATCGTTGATCGCAAACGCTGCATTATAAAACGCGGTATCTAAATTTTCTTCACTCACTGGCGCTGGTGTAAATGGTAAAGGATATGTTGTTGTAGAAATGACCTGTCCTTGACTATCTAACTGCCAAATTGTTGCACGTCGATCTAAACGCGAAGTCAGCGCACCACTCAAGGCTATATTGCGATAACAAACTTCTACCGGTAATTCTCCGCGCTCTTCGTCATCATCACACAATGCAATGGATTCAACTAATTGGCTAGTCATACGTGTTGAAGATGAACCTACAACTTGTAGATTTGCATTGATACCATACGCTTCGCTGATCCCACCCAATGCAGCTTCACTTGGTACAAGTCCGGTTGTCACCCCATTCATTTGTACAAAACCACGACGAGTAAAATCATTAATCACGTAATCGATTTGTGTTTGCGTATCATCATCAGCCGTGAATGTAGCGCTTAATGTACTAAACACGCCTTCACCGGAACCAACAACAGTGCCGCTATTCAAAAAGTCATTGGCCACGACCTCGGCACTAAATGTAAAACCATCTGTAGCCGGTGATTGTTCATCAAAACCAATCACTCGCATATCATCAACGCCATTATTTACATACGACTGATAAAGAGCAAGGTGCTGACTATTAAGCGAATTTTCACTGGAGCCAAAGCGAATCAAGCCAATCAAATAACGATAATCTGCAGCATTGGGGTTACCCGCTTCTGCCGCTGCTAAATCAGTTAAATTAGTAATGATATTTTCATTGGTAAAATCAATCAGCCCAAAATCAATTGGCAGATTATATACATCTTGCGCAACCACTAATGCATTATCCTGTTCATCTAATGCGCGAGCGAAAGTATTAATCGCAAGATTGCTGGTTGATAATTCTTGTACTTCATAAGTGGCAGCATACGCCATAGGACCAAAGCACGCAGTCGAAATCAGTATTGACGTGATAAAAGAGCGCGTTAACCTATTGCTAGATTGACCATGATTGTTTGCTAAAACATCAGCTTGATTCATAAAAATCCTGTAATAACTCATAAATTATGATTGTTGTAATTCTTCTAGTTCATCCCATCGTGCATATGCTGTTTCAAGGCTTGCTTGAACTTGCGTTAATGCATCGATGACAGGTTGCGTTTTCTCAGGTGTTTGTGAGTAAAACCCTTCACTATTCATTTTCGATTCTAAGGTACTGACTTCATTCTCTAAAGACTCAATCTGTGCCGGTAATTGTTCTAATTCGAGGTTATCTTTGTATGATAACTTTTTCGTTTTCTTAGTAACAGGTTTTGTTTGTAAAGAAATGTCGGATTTAGGACTACTTGGATTTGGTTTAGTTCCATTTGCGGTTTTTTTGGCGGCGTCTTGTGCATACCAGTCAGCGCTGTCGGTATAACCGCCAACAAATTCAGTCACCACCCCCTCACCTTCAAAGACCACACATGAGGACACGACATTGTCAACAAATTCTCGGTCATGGCTGACTAATATGACTGTGCCTTTATATTCCACCAATAATGATTCTAATAACTCAAGTGTTTCTACATCCAAATCATTCGTTGGTTCATCCAAAATCAATAAGTTACTCGGACGAAGCATTAATTTAGCTAGCATTAATCGATTTTTTTCACCACCAGATAAGGAACTAACTGGTGCCTGAATTCTATCTGGTGCAAACAAATAATCTTGCAGATATGAAATAACGTGCCTGGGTCGACCGTTGATCATGACCTCTTGTTTACCTTCGGCAACACAATCCATTACTTTTTGATTCAAATCCAACGCATCACGGTGCTGATCAAAATACGCGACTTCAAGATTAACACCTTGTATTACTTCACCACTGTCAGGTGTTAATTGGCCCATTAGTAATTTAATTAAGGTTGACTTACCACACCCATTACTGCCAATAAACGCAATTTTGTCACCACGCACAATATGGATGTCTAAGTCTTTGACGATACATTGTCCGCCAATCGAATACCTTAACCCTGTCGCCTCAAACACCCGCTTGCCTGAAGATTGACCGACATGCCCCTCGATCTTTGCGTTGCCTTGCACTTTGCGCCGTGCCTGATGCATTCCTCGCAATGCTTCTAACGCACGAACACGTCCTTCATTACGCGTGCGACGTGCTTTGATACCCTGACGGATCCAGACTTCTTCCAATGCCAGTTTTTTATCAAACAATGCATCTTGCGTAGCTTGTACTTCTAAATCATGTGCTTTTTTAGCCAGATACTCTTCATAGTTACCAGGATATGAAGTCAACGTGCCTCTGTCTAAATCAACAATACGGGTGGCTAATGAACGAATAAATGCACGGTCATGCGAGATAAATACTACCGATCCCTTAAACTGTTTTAATGCCGCTTCAAGCCAAGCGATCATCTCAATATCTAAGTGGTTAGTGGGTTCATCAAGTAGTAAGATGTCGGGTTGTGATACAATAGCACGAGCTAATGCAGCCTTACGACGCCAGCCCCCGGATAGTGATGACAACATATCGTCTGCATTGAGATTTAACATCGTTAATGTTTGGTTAATCGACTGTTCAAAGCCCCATGCGTTTTTGGTATCCAACTCGTTTTGTAAGTCCATTAACACATTTAGGTTAGCTTCACTTGGGTCATCAGTGACTTTAATTGTTTGCTCATGGTACGCTTTTATTAATTCGCCAACGCCTTCTAACCCTTGAGCAACATAGTCAAATAACGTTGCATTCACACTGGCAGGAGGATCCTGGGGTAAACGCGAAATACGGTAATTGTTATCCACCACTCGTACGCCATCATCTAAGATTATTAAGCCTTCGATAACTTGCAAAAATGTCGATTTGCCCGAACCATTTCGGCCCACAATACAGACTCGTTCATTCGGTTCCAAAACAAAATTAACACCGTCTAGTATTGGTGGGTGCCCAAATATGACAGACCCATCTTTAATTTGTAATACGCTCATGAACGTAAAAATTCCTTAATATTTTCTGTTGTAAATGGCCAATATAAAGCCAAGTTTTTATCTTGTTCGAGTAATACCGGAATGCGTGCACCATACAAGTGATACAGTGAGGTGGATGACTGCACATCCACGTACTCGACTGTCACTGCAACCTCTGGTTGCAATTCAACCAATGCTTCATCGAGCAACAGACTGGCATCATCGCATAGTGCACACGTTTGACCGCCGATTAACCACACACGTTTATTGGGTTTACTCATCATAATTACTTATCTAATGTTAAGATCCAGCAGTGGTGGATCTTTTGGTTACGTAAGTAATCGACTGGAATTGTTTCTTTGCTGATATCCTCAACTTGAAAACCCATCGCAGTAACGGCCTCATAATCTAATTTAAAGCTACGTAAGTTATTCGAAAAATAAATTTTACCACCACGTGTTAAACAACCTAGTGCGTCACGGATCAAACCAACATGATCTCGTTGCACGTCCCACGTGCCAGACATTCGTTTTGAGTTGGAAAAACTCGGTGGATCAATGAATATGCGCTCATATTGTTTTGCATGATGCTTGATCCATTGTAAACAATCGGCTTGTTGAAAATCATACCCGCCACGGAGATTGTTTAAACGAAAGTTATCTTTAGCCCAGTCAATGTAGGTGTTTGACATATCAACTGTGGTTACACTGGCTGCTTTACCTTGAGCAGCATGCACTGATACGCTACCGGTATAAGCAAACAAATTGAGTACACGCAGCCCTTGTACATCTTGCGCAAAGCGTTGGCGCGTTAATCGATGATCCAAAAATAACCCAGTATCGAGATAATCCGTCAGGTTGACATAAAACTGTGCGCCGTGTTCATGCACGACTAAGCGATCTTGGTGCGTACTTATCTTGTCATACTGTGCTTTGCCTTTTTGTTGCTCACGTACTTTTAAGACAATTTGTTTCGTACTCACCCCTGTCAATGCCGGCAACTGCAGCAGAACATCGTGTAAGCGACGACGCGCTTTTTCAGCAGGTACATCTTTAGGTGGCGCATATTCTTGTACGACTAACCAGTCGTCATATCGGTCAATCGCACAATTGTATTCGGGTAAATCAGCATCATAAATACGGTAACAATTAGTCACATTGCTACTAATAAACGGCTTTAAGCGTTTTAGGTTTTTCTTTAAGCGATTAGCAAAATCAATCTGACCAGAATGTTGCTCTACCGCAGTGCAGTTTGCTTCATTGAGTATAAAGTTCACTGATTTACATTCGAGTTTACCATTCATCATGGCGTATTCTTTGCTCGAACGTAAGCGAAGTTGACGCAACAACTCTCGATTAGAGGTCAACATAGTTACTTGCCAATTAGCGAAATGGGCTTTGAGCTGTGCGCCCCAATCAACAAACATTGGCAGTAACGTCGCTAATTCGCCTAAACGTTCACCATATGGCGGATTGGTCACAATAAAATGAGTCGGACTATGAGTATCAATCGACTCAAGCGGTTGGTTATCGATGGTCCATTTTAGTGCATCCGTTTGGCTAAAGATGATACTGGAAAAGACCCCTGCTTCATCGGCGTTTTCTTTTGCGCTACGGACAAGTTTACGGTCTACATCATTGGCATACACAGTGACATGGGTGTCATTCGGGTTAAGTTCTTGTTCTTTAGCTTCAGTGACGACTTGTTGCCATGCTGCAGGCTGGTGATGTTTCCAATGTGTAAATCCCCAATGAGTGCGTGCCGCTGCCGGCGCAATTCGCTGAGCTATTAACGCAGCTTCAATGGCAATCGTTCCTGAACCACACATCGGGTCGGCGATAACAAGATTGCTTGGATTGCTTGATAATTGATTCTGGCGAACCTGCTCAACATACCCACTGCGATACAACATTGCACTGGCGACGTGTTCTTTTAATGGAGCCTCACCGGTACTTTGGCGATAGTAACGTTGATGTAAGCTTTTACCTGACAAATCAATACAAATTGTAACTTCATCACGATGCAGACGTGCATGGATGACGATCTTAGGTGCTAGTTTACTGACTGATGGGCGCATTACACCTGATTCAACAAAGCGATCGACAATCGCATCTTTAATTCGTAGTGCACCAAACTGGGTGTTATTGATGGATTTGGTCGTACCGTTAAACTGCACCATAAAATCATGTTCATGGGAAAAGTGCGTCGGCCAATCAATGCCATTTGCAGCGTTATACAATGCTTGTTCATTGGGGCTTTCGGCATGCACCAATACCCACAATACACGGTTTGCTAATCGAGAGTGCATACAGATACGATATGCATCGGTCAAATCACCATTTACTTTCACCATACCTGGCGCTAATTTGGTGTCAACATTGGGGCAAATCGTTAGTATTTCATCTTGCAATAATGCATCAAGACCACGGGAAGTTGTTACTAAAAATTGATACATTATTTTAGACCATTAACAATTGAAGGCACCAATGATGGACCTTGATAAATCAAAGCAGAATAGACTTGAACCAGACTGGCTCCTGCATCTAACCGCGCTTGTGCCGACACTGCTGAATTAATCCCGCCAACACTGATAATGGGGAGTGCTCCTTGCAAATGTGCTGCAAGTTGCTCAGTGACTTGTAAACTACGTTCAGTTAGGACTGCGCCACTTAACCCACCCATTTCATCAGCATTAGGTAAACCGGACACAGCGTCTCTAGATAGAGTTGTATTGGTGGCAATAACCCCATCAATCTTGGCATTAACCATCGAATCAGCAATGCTACATAACTCAGTATGAGTCAAATCAGGGGCGATTTTAAGTGCCATTGGCGTATACTTGCCATACTTGTCAGCTAATTGAGATTGCGTGTCTTTTAATCCCTTTAATAAATTATCGAGGGCTTCGCCATATTGTAAATTACGTAAACCAGGAGTATTCGGCGAAGAGATGTTCACGGTAACATAATCAGCAACTTGGTAGACTTTTTCTAAGCAAATTCGATAATCATTTAACGCATCCTCTTCTGAGGTGGCTTTGTTTTTACCAATATTAATACCACAGATACCGTCATTGTTTGCCGCTTTGATATTGGCTAATAAATTGTCAACACCATGATTATTAAAGCCCATGCGATTGATAATGGCGTGTTTACTTGGAATTCTAAATAAACGAGGTTTGGGATTGCCAGGTTGACCCACTGGGGTAACGGTACCTACTTCTACAAAACCAAAGCCCATTGCATTAAAAGCATCAACACATTGACCTTCTTTGTCTAGACCAGCGGCTAAGCCGACAGGGTTACTAAATTGCATGCCCCATAGCGAAACGGGTTTAGGTGAAACGGTTTGTTTGTAGGTCTTATTTAAAAAGGAACGTTGCGTTTTTGCTAACCACCCAATTGTCATGTCATGAGCAAACTCAGGATCACATTGTAATAAGGCTTTTTGTGCCAACGAAAACATACTTATACTCCAAATAAAAAAAACGCTATACAGTGCAAATTATGCCATATAGCGCTTTTTTATTCTGAGTTTTTTACATTGTACTGACAGTAATTAATACTAATAGGCCAAACTTTACGTATTAATTTTGTTACTTAATAGTAATAGTTCCCGCAATGCTACTGAAAACTTAGCAAACTCATGTGAATGGCTTGATTTGAACTCACTCATCATGCCACACCAACGTGTGATTAATTGAGAATGCGTATCCATCCAGTTGTCTAATAATTCATCAACTTGCGTGGCTGAGTGCATCTTTTCATTATTCATGAGTAAAGCAGCAACAATAGTACGTTGTTGATAATCTAACTCTTCTCGATAAGATGCACGGGCTAATGCTTGCCAATGATTTGATACTGGCTGATGATTGATTTGTTCTAAGAACCAATGCAATTGTAACTGTGAACCTAATTGGAAATACAACCGCGATACTACTTCCGATTTTGCTTCTGTTTGTGCAACGATATGTGCGATATCTAGCGCACAAAATGCATTACTCTGGATTGCAACTCGATATGCAACCGATTCTGGGACACCTTGTGCCACATAATCCGTCACTTTATTAGCTAACATGGTAGATTCTTCTTCTACTAAGTACTTATCAATGTGTTTAACTTGGTCTAAGTAGCTCGGCTGATAGAACGCGACAGCATCATTAATCGAATCAAACTGCATTGTTTCGCGAAGCATCCAACGCGTAGCTCTGCGCATTGAACGGCGGATAGACTCTAACATTTTTAATTGTAAAGAAGATTCGATCTTGTTGTCTAACTCCTCAACATCACGCCACAAATCACCAATTTGATAAATGGATTTTACGACTGAGTAAGCAATAGCAATATCACAGATACTTGCACCCGTTTCATCGTGTAAACGATAGGCGAAATTAATCCCCATGTCATTAATCATAAAGTTAGTGAGTTTTGTGGCTATGATTTCGCCACGCAATGGATGTTGCTGCATCTGAGCTTGGTATTTTTCTTGCAGTAATGTAGGAAATGAATCTACCAAAAACTGTTGGTAATAGGCATTTTCAGTAATCGCAGGTTGGTTTAGCTCTTCTTTCAAGACCATTTTGCTGTATGAAATCAAAACCGATAATTCAGGACGAGTTAAGCCCACACCATTGGCGATACGATCAGAAAACTCTTCATCGTTAGGAATAAACTCAAGCTCTCGATTTAAGTCACCATTGCGTTCAAGGGTTTGTACAAATCGAAGTTGTTCTTTAATTTGGCCAACGCCCGCTTGTTCTGTGATAGAGATAGATTGCGTTTGACGGTAACAATCATCCAGTACAATTTCAGAAACATCATCAGTCATGTCATATAACAGGGCGTTACGTTGCTTGATGGTCAGATCACCATGGCTAACTAAACTGTTTAACAATATTTTGATGTTGACTTCATTATCTGAGCAATCAACCCCGCCGACATTATCAATAAAGTCAGTGTTAATTTTGCCACCGTGCTTGGCATACTCAATACGACCAAGTTGAGTACAACCCAAGTTACCGCCTTCACCAATTATCTTGGCATTGAGCTGATAACCGTTGACTCGAACCGCATCATTGGCACGATCACCAACATCACTGTCGCTCTCTTTGGTTGCTTTAACGTATGTACCAATACCGCCATTCCATAAGAGATCGACCTGCATTTGTAAAATTTGATGAATCAATGCGTTGGGTGTCATACTGGATTGTTTGGTGTTTAGCCATTTTTTCATTTCAGGGGTTAAGCTGATCGATTTATCCGAGCGCGAAAACACGCCACCGCCCTTAGAAATTAAGCTGGTGTCATAATCTGCCCAGTTTAAACGTGGGTCAGCAAACAAACGTGCTCGCTCTGCGTAGCTTTTGGCAATATCTGGACTGGGGTCAAAGAATATATGCATATGGTTAAAAGCGGCCACCAAATGGGTTTGCTCAGATAGCAGCATACCGTTACCAAATACATCTCCAGCCATATCGCCAATAGCGACACAACTAAACTGAGTTGTCTGGCAATCAATTCCTATCTCACGGAAATGACGTTTAACCGACTCCCAGGCTCCGCGTGCGGTTATGCCCATTTTTTTGTGATCGTAACCGACACTGCCGCCAGAAGCGAAGGCATCGCCTAACCAAAAATCAAACTCATCGGCTATTTCATTGGCGATATCAGAGAAAGTTGCTGTTCCTTTGTCAGCAGCAACAACCAAATACGCATCGTCATCATCATGGCGTACCACTGCATTAGGATAAACAACGTGCCCATCAATGATATTGTCAGTGATGTCTAATAAACTACGGATAAATGTGCGATAACAAGCTTTACCTTCGGCAATGAAGGCATCTCGCCCCCCTGTTTTAGGTAATTGTTTACAGATAAAGCCACCTTTCGCACCGACTGGGACAATCACTGTGTTTTTGACTTGTTGTGCTTTGACTAAGCCCAATACTTCGGTTCTAAAATCTTCTAATCGATCTGACCAACGTAATCCGCCTCGTGCGACCTTGCCACCACGTAAATGGACACCTTCAACTCTTGGCGAATAAACAAATATCTCAAACTTAGGTAATGGTAATGGCATATCCAAGATATGTTCAGGTAGCAACTTAAAGGATACATATGATTTTTGTTCGCCGTTCTTTTTAGGCTGATAAAAATTGGTCCGGACTGTTGCTAGGATAAGATCTAAATATTTACGAATGATACGGTCGTCATCTAGATTTGATACCCGGTCAAGCGACGCCATAATTGCATCGACTTGCTCTGATTCAACTTGTTTTTCATGTGCATGGTCTGGGTTAAAACGATAATCAAATAAACTAATTAATGCTGCCGCAATCTTAGGATATGCCGCCATGGTATTAGCAATATATTCGATTGAAAACGACAAACCAATTTGACGCATGTACTTGGCATACGCACGTAAAATTGTCACATTACGACCCGTCAAATTGGCACTGAGGATAAGACGGTTAAATGCATCATCTTCTAATTCGTTTTGCCATACATCAGCAAATGCTTCTTGGAACAACGATTGTGATAAGGCCATATCAGCAGTAGGAAACGACTCATGCAACATACTAAAATCCATAATCCAATTGGATTTGCCTTTTACAGTCGCAATCTTATATGGTGTTTCGTCAATCACTCTAAGACCAAAGTTTTCCAACATCGGTAATACATCAGACAAATGAATAGGTTCATCCAAATGATACAACTTTAATCTTACTGCAGTACTTGAGTTGTCTAATTCTTGTGGACGATAAAACAACATATCTAATGGGGTTTCTGTTGCTAAGCATTCAAGTTTATTGATATCCGCTAGCGCTGCGCTAGGTAAATACTCATCCATGTATGATTGCGAGAAACTCTGGGCATAACGGTTGATGATGCTGACACTCTTAGCCTCACCATATGCCGTTTTAATGACTGTTGCCAAACGATCTGACCAGGTTTTTGTTAGCTCAATAATGTTCTGTTCAATTTCTTTCACTGGATAATCCATATTATTATCTTTAACCCGCACAATATAATGAGTGCGTGCGTACACAGACTCAGAAAAATACGTAGTAAATTCGACTTCTTGTTCACTGCCAAATGCAAACTGTAAATAGTCTTGGGTTTGCGTACGTAATGCCGTGTTGTATTTTTCACGCGGAACGTAGGTCATGCAGGAGATAAAACGGCCAAACGCGTCTTTACGAGTAAACATTCTAGAAATGCCTCGTTCTTGCATTTGGAAGATACCACTAGCAATACGCGCCAGCTCTTTGACTGATGAATGCAGCAACTCATCGCGTGGATACGTTTCTAAAATATTGATAATCGCTTTGTAGGCATGCGTATCAGGCTCTACCTCTGCTGCAGCACAAATGTCGATGATCTTTTGCCCTAATACCGGAATGTCCATCACTGATGAATTGTATAGCGCGGCCGAATACAGGCCCAAGAAGCGATGCTCACCGACCACATCACCTTCCTTATTAAACGCTTTAATACCAATGTAATCAATATATGCAGGACGGTGAACACGTGCCAACGAAGTCGTTTTGGTTAACAGTAATGGTTTTTGCGATAAGGTCTCTTTGCGTGCAGATGCCGGTAGATTAGACATGCGACGGTCACGTTTACGCATAGAGTTTTTCATGATGCCTAAGCTAGATTCATTCACCGGATGCCATAAATGATCACCATCGGCAGTGGTTACTTCATAATAACGATAGCCCATCAGCGTCAAATTATGATCGGCTAACCAATCCAAAAATTGTAACGTTGACGCCTCTGTAGCTGGATCATGTTTAAATGCAGATTGAGTAATGACATCTTTGGTCTTGGCTAACTGATCTTGCATCGCTTGCCAATCATTAACGACTAACGATACTTCACTTAGCACTGAGGCTAACTCTTGGGTTAATGCTTGGATCTGTTCACTGGATTCTTGTCGGTCGATTTCGATTAAGAAGACGGTTTCTTTAGTACAGGTTACACAGTCTGCTTTATTTTCTGATACAAAAGACTGTAACCGACTATTCTCATCTCTGACCAACGTGATCGGGCTATGCAATAATAAATGCGAAGTGATCCCCAAACGATTAAGGGCAATACGAATTGAGTCAACCAAGAATGGCATATCTTCAACAATCAATTGCACAATGGTGTGTTCGGATTGCCAACCATGTTGTGTTATTTGGGGATTAAACACATTGATAAATGCCTGTGTTTGCTCGTAATCAACAAAGGCTTGCCACATACTAAGCGTAGCACCATACAGGTCACTATCATTGCGATCTTCTAAATCAATAGCAGAAATATTTTTAAATAAAATATTAGCGAACTCTTGAATAAGAGGCCCTTGGTTTCCCTTTGATTTATCGCCTATAAGATTAAACACATTGTCTAATAGAACTGAAGGATGGCGCGAAACAGTCATAAAATTCCCTTATGATAAAATGAGAACACTCATCAAATTAAATATATTTATTATATATATCGACATAATACCGCTTTATATAAGGGTATTTTGGCTGAAATCAAAGGGTATAGGAAGTGTTATTTTTACAGAAAATTTACAATCAATATAACTATTCACAAAAACAGAAAAAAAAGGGCTAAAAGCCCTTTTTTATTACATGTATATGCAAAAATAATTATACCTACCGCACTCACCTATCGATGAGATAGATAGGTGTGGTTATTTTTTATTCCACCATAGTATTTTGGCTATAGCTGGTAGTACAAAAATCGCACCTAACATATTGACTATAAACATAAAGGTTAACAAAATTCCCATATCCATTTGGAATTTTAAACTTGAGAAAACCCACGTGCTGACGCCGATAGCTAAGGTGATACCGGTAAATAACACCGCACTTCCCCGCTCTTTCAATGCGGCCAAATACGACACTTGTACTGAGTCACCGGCGCGTAAGCGCACAACCATAGTCGATAGAATATAAATACCATAATCGACCCCAATACCGACACCTAACGCAATCACCGGTAAGGTCGACACCGTTAGCCCAATCTGCAAGAACGTCATTAACGCTTGTGCTAGGACTGATACAACATACAATGGAATGACTACCGACAAGGTTGCTCGTAAGGAACGGAAGCTTAGCAAGCACAATAATATCACCGCACCAAATACATAAATTAACATTGGGTTTTGCGAGCTAGCAACCGCTTCATTGGTGGCTGCCATTACACCCACCGGGCCAGATGCTAAAGAGAATTGTAAGTCATCACTTTGATATTCGGTTCTGTAGGCTTTAATCGCATCAACAACGCGGGTAATTGTTTCCGCTTTATGATCTTCCATAAAAAGAATAACCGGCATCACTGAACAATCTGCATTTAATAAGCCAGAAGATGTCGGTACTCGCCCTACTGCTTGCACCAATGTTTGTTCATTACGAGGTAGTACATGCCACTTAGGATTTCCTTCGTTGTAACCGGCATTAATGCGTTTGGCGACTGACGGTAACGATACCGCAGACTGGATCCCTTCGACATTTTGCATACGCCATTGAAAATCATCAATTCGTTGCATGACTGAATGTGAAGTACAAGCTGCAGGTGATGTTTCCACTAGAATAGAAATATAATCCACTGTGATTTCATACTTGTCCGTAATCAAAAAAGTGTCTTGGTTATATCGAGAATCTTCGTGCAATGCCGGTGCGCCAGCATGCAAATCACCAATTTTTAAATTTTGTGCTTGCATCGAGCCTAAGATAAACAATAATGCCGTCAACAAGACAATGCCAACAGCGACTGGCTTGTCACAGCATTTAGTAAACCACTCCCACACGCGATTTGAGGAATCATTGAGATCAAATTTGGCTTTATATCGGTCATCTAAGGTAATAAAAGACATTAATACAGGTAACAAGATCAAATTGGTTAAGATAATTACCGCAACCCCCATTGAGGCAGTGATAGCCAGCTCTTTGATAATACCAATATCAATGACCAATAAGGTCATAAAGCCAACTGTATCTGAGAGTAATGCAATACCGCCAGGTATTAAGAGTGACGTAAATGCTAATTTGGATGCATTAAACACACTCATACCGGCAATGGCATGTTTACTCACCGCGTTGATCATTTGCACACCATGACTGACACCGATGGCAAAGACTAAAAATGGCACTAAGATTGACATTGGATCTAAGCCAAAACCAAATAACGTCAGCAAACCTAATTGCCAAACTACGGCAACAATAGAGCACAACAGCGGCAATATCGTCAGCATGACAGACTTAGAAAACAAAAAGACCATTAAGGCGGTAATGGCAATCGCGATAGCAAAAAACATCACTACGTCTTTGGCACCATTTGCTACATCAGCAATCATTTTAGAAAAACCAATAATATGAATAGTCACCTTGTCCGATTCATATTTAGTCCGTAACTCGTCTTCAAGCTGCTTGCCGATGGCTAACATGTCAAGCGGCTCGCCTGTTTCAGGGTTAGTTGATAGCAGTTGTGCCGTAACCATAGAACAAGAAAAATCATTGGATACTTGACGACCTACTATTCCGGCTTTTTCAACATTTTGCGCAACCGTATTTAAAGCACGCTGATCCGACGAATTAAAGTCCGCAGGGATCACGGGCCCCCCTGCAAAACCACCTTCGACAATTTCGGTAAAGCGAGTCGAAGGAGAAAATAACGACACGACTAATGAACGCTCAACGCCATTGATAAAGAACACATCATCATGGACATTTTTTAACGTATCAAAAAAGTGAGTATTAAATATGTTACCAGAGGTATCACAAACCGACACCAGAACACTGTTCGCACCATCAAAATCCGCGCGATGCTTCATATAGTTCTGCATGTATTCATGTTCTAGTGGGATGTTTTTTTCAAAACCCGCATCCAGTTGTAATTGCGAAGCCATGTAAAGCAGGACAATGGTGATCACTGTAAACAGGCCAATTACTAACTTGCGATGACCAAATATAATCGCTTCAGATAATGTAATTAATTTATCCATATTATTCTTATTCTGTTAATTGTGCTAAGCCATCACTAGTCACAGCAATGCTCATATTGTTAAATGTAATGGCGTTGATAATGGTGATTTTGTCTGCATTATGCACCACGTTGATTGCAGGGTCGGAGCATGTTGGTTGGCTTGATAAGTTGGTATAATCAATGTTTGCGACATATCCATTATTACTCAACGCAACAATCTTGTCGTTGTTGATAAATAACGAATTGATTGAAGATGTATGGCACAGGTCAACGGAAGTCCACTGCTCAGCGCCTTGTCGAATAAACAAATTACCACGCAGTCCTGCAGCTACAAGGACATCATCAATCGCTATTATATCGAAAAAGGACCCCTCATAATTGATATCAATACGTTGCCATGTTGCACCTAAATCATTACTTTGCGCTAACATACCGCTTTCACCGGCCATATATAGCTGGTTACCACTATAAAATACACGGTTAAGGTGAGGTAAGATTGATTCTAATTCTTCTAAGTAAAATGCTTCACCGTCAAACTCTCTGACTTCTTCTAAATATTCGATATCATCAGGGTGCAGTAAACTAGCATGTAACTCTGTCTGCCAAGTGCTTCCGCCATCGATAGTACGCATAAAACTGCCGTATGCACCTATAGCGATCCCTTGCTGCTCATCAAAAAACACCACATCTAACAAGGGGCGTTCTTTGCTAATGTCTGTAAATTGTGTCTGCCATGTTTGCCCGTTGTCATCGGAATGAATAATCGTGTAATCATGCCCTACCGCCCATAATTTTTGATTTACTTGAGCGACGGCCGTTAACGAGGCTGTTGTGGGGACAATAATTTGGGTAAAGTCAGTAAGTGATTGCCCAGTGATAACATGACCGCGTTCACCAACAGCTAAATACTGTGTATCAGAGATAGCAATAATATCTAACAATATAGAGTCAGCAACCAGCTTTGCCGGCAACGATTGCTCTGCTTCAACTGATAGCGACAATAAAAGAGATAAAGAAAGTAGTTTTTTTAACATAATTGCCCAAAAATATGATTAATAATGTAAGGCCCAGAAAGTAAAACGGCTGACCTAAGTCAACCGTTATCGAAGTGCTTAACGTTTGCCTTCTCTACGCAGTGCTTGAGGCGTAAAGTCTCGATCTTTTAAATCAACCGAAAAGTCATACATGTCTTCTTCATTGTCCAAACCTGTTGCTAGATAACGACGTGAATTAAGGTCATGATAAATTTCTAACGTTGCCCAAGGTGTCGGTACTTCGTAGTAATTTAGACCGTATGCTAATGCAACACGATATAGACCACCGCGGTCATCATATGAGTCAGCAACCATGATCTGCCAGCTGTCTTCATCAATATAGAAAACACGTTTGCCATATACATGGCGGTATTCTTCTTTTAACGTTGCTTCAACAACCCAAACACGATGCTTCTCAAAACGTGTCAGTTCCGGATTCACATGGTGCTGCTTGAGTACGTCTTCATATTGTAGTTGATCACTATGTATCTTGTAACTGTTATAGGCAACATACATTTCTTGTTTGCCTTTTAATTCCCAGTTATAACGGTTTGGAGAACCATTATACATATCGTAATCATCTGTTGTACGCAGGCCATCCGTCGCAGTTCCAGGCGTATCATAAGCAACGTTAGGCGCACGTCTGACGCGGCGTTGACCAGTATTATAGGTCCATGCTTGACGTGGATTTTTGACTTGATCAAGTGTCTCATGCACTAACAATGCAGTACCAGCAAGACGAGAAGGCTTAGTCACCTTTTGTTTAAACTTAAACAAGATGTTTTCGTCTAAAATTCGCTCAGGTGTCATGCCCGCTTCTGAATATTTGATCATCAACTGTTCTTCAAAACCAATTACGGTAAACGCACCGCCTTCAGTAACAGCCGCTTGCCCACCAAAACGAGTAACATCTCCACCACGATAGCGTAATGTATGATTCCAAATTGCTTCTAAACCGTTTTTAGGCATTGGAAATGGGATACCCATGGTCGCATTCACTACGCCATTACCACCTTCCATCAAAGCACCACTGGCTGCATTGGTCTTAGTCGCTTCATACACGAAGTCTGGGTAAGACGCACTGCGACGTGTTGGATACACTGGCATTTTGTAAGTATCAGGGTAGGCTTCAAACAACGCCATCTGACCAGGCGATAGGTTATCTGCATACTGCTTATAATTTGCAGCAGTAATCGTAAACATGACTTCATCATCAGCAAATGGGTCGATGTGATGATCGCCTACTTGATAACCTGCAGGTAATTCAGTGATACCGCCAGTCCAAGCTGGGATACTGCCATCTGCGTTACCCGCAAGTTCAGCACCGACAGGCGTTAATTCTGTACCTAATTTGGCGACGTCTGCTTGAGCAAGGTTCGCTGATGCGACCCCTCCATAAAGTGCAACAGTTAATGCTGTTGCTAACATGCTTATTTTTTTTATCATTTTAATACCCAATTAGTAAGAATACTTAAAGTTTAAAGACGCGAAATCACGATCTGCAAGTGCATTTGTTGTACCAATGCCTCCCCAGAAAGAGTTATACGACGCTGATACGGCGTACTTGCTCAGGTAATCAAAGGTCAATGTTAAGCTTGCTGATTGACGATCTTCAAGAAACAAGAATAACGGATCGGGTGTTGTACCACTGACATCATGTGCAAATGATGCACGTGCACGTAAGTTAACACCCCCTAAGATATTGTTATAATCAGCAACCGCTAATAAACGATAGCCCCATGAGGTTTGGGTTGAGAACGGGTTAGTCTCAGGACCATCTGATAGACCTAAATGCAAACCTTCACCGGTAGAGCCGGTAAATGTATTTGGTTCTAGTGACGCAGTTCGACCTGTGCCAGGTGCATTCAAACGAATCACCTCTGGATCTGGGAAGTCCATGACATCTACATAAGCAAACTCACCCAATAACACAAAATTATCCGTGCCTAATACTGGACCAAATATATGTGATATCGTCATTTGTGCTTGAAGCGTATCAGATAATAAGTAACCAGCAGCATATTCCCCTGGGCCCGTCGTTCCTGATTGACCGTTAGGTAAAACAATATTATTTAATTGTGAGATACCGGCTAAATCAGGACGAATACCCGCATTGGCTAGCTGTTCTGGCATTGCCATGTATAACAATTCAACATCATCAATCTGTAATGGTTCATCTTGACGATACGAAAGTTCACCAGCAAAGGCTGTTTCGCCAATATTAGTGTTAAATGACGCACCAAACAACGAGATATCTTCTGGGTAAATAAACTCTGCTTTAGTAAACGCAGCTAACTGAGTCACATTATCCTTGGTAATCTGATTACCGGCTAGATAGGCTAAATCACCACCAATACCAGCAGCGGTAAAATCAGACGTCACACCCGATACTAATGGGCGTGTGCTGTGATAATTAATATGGTAAAAACCAAATTCAGTATCGTTCAACTCAGGCACATACCAAGATAATTTCAGTCCATACTGACCACTATCTGAAGCGTCAGTATGCGCGTCATCGCCGTAACCACGCACCGCAACCTTAGTTGGATAAGCTAGGTATGCTTGAGACAATGCTGAACCTGGGGTACCGGCACGTAACATATCACCGATGCTGTTCAACTCACTGAGTAAGAAATCAAGGTGAATATCAGGGTTACCTGAGAAACCTAACTGTACATTAGATGCTTGACCGCCCTCACCCGCAAAATCATTCGTTGCAAAATACGAACCAGCGACAGGTAAACGACTTTTTTGCCAGTCATACTGATAATAACCAGCAAGTGACACATTCTCAGTTAAACCTAATGATGCGTACACCATGCCGACTGGGATAAAGACTTCTTTTAGTTCTGCACCTGGTGTACGTGCACGTGTCACGTCTACTGGGTTGGTTGTATTGATACCATGCTGAATAAAAGTAGATTCCCCCCAACTTACAACTTGATCACCAATACGAACAGTTAATGGCATTTCATTGACATCAAAATCGGCGTATAAAAAGAAATCAAGTAAACGCAGGTCTTCACATAATTGTTCGCGAGATTTTTTGGTATGACACAAATCTATCTCGTCACCACCAATTGGACGGCTCCATTGATTATTGTCATTAGAAGCAACAATATCTTTATAATATAAACCACGCATGAATAAGCCCATATTTTCATACTGAAAATCGAGTTCATGAGAGCTAGATACTTGAAAAGAGAACATATCACCGGAGTCATGCATCAAGTTACCCAAATCACCATTGGTCGAGTATGCACCTCTGCCATCAGCGATTGACCATACATCAGCGCTTGGATAAATAACATTGCCTAAGGCAGTATAACCACCCCAGTTAAAATCGGGTAAGTTAGAATTACCTATTAAGCTTAAATCTCTGTCCTCAACACGAAATGCAGTACCGACAGTAAATGTTGAATCGATAGTGAGTGTTACATCACCAAATTCAAATTCTGCAGCTTGGGAAACAAATGCACTTCCTGAGAGTAAGGCAGCAATACCTAACGCAAGAGGGGATTTTTTGAACAGGTTGGGTCTACTTGTCATAGTTTTTATTCTCCTAGATTGCTTTTAATTGTTTAAAAACAACGTTTTAAAGACCGGAACTTTTTATATTTAACAAAATAATTACATTAATTTAATAGATGTGCAAGGACTAATCCTACCAGTGCCATTGTTTGTAGCGATATATTTACTATTTACGTTTCTTGTCATTTTGCAACTTGACAAAAATCATGGAGTTTTGGTGAATTTTTCACCCGTAAAAACATACTCAATGTAATGCTTCATATTGCATAACACTTTTGGATACTTTTTCAAATAAATCTTTACTCAGTCCGGAATGATCTAGTAAACGACGTAGTTGTTTGACCATTTGTGCTTGGCGTTGCGCCGGATGTGGCTGCCATTGAGTCAGCGGAGTCACAATCCGTGCAGCAACCTGTGCATTCACGCTATCAAGTTCCATCAAGTAATTCGCAATATACGCATAGCCCGAACCATCGGCAGCATGAAAACCATTGACATTATAAAAAGCAAAACTGCCCATCAATGCCCTCACCTTGTTCGGGTTATTAATTGAATACAACGGATGCCCCTGCAGTAGCGTCAACTGAGATAAAATATCAGGGCGATTGGATGTGGCATGCAACGCAAACCACTTATCCATAACAACGGCATCATTTTTCCATTGCGCTAAGAATTGATCCATCACTGTGACAAACTCTGGGCCTTGCAATACTTGTGTTGCTTTGAGTCCTCCTAGGGAATTGGTCATGTTATCGCTATGGTTAACATGTTCTAGTGCCAGACCTGCGTGCTGTTTATCGTGGGCTAATAAACCAATTAATACATTCGCTAAGCGACGGGCATTAACTTGTTGTTGTTCATACGCATAGACAACCGGTTGTTGCATAATCGTACGGTATTGAGCAACAAAATCCTCACGGAAAAGCGTAAGTAGATGTTCAATAATGCCAATGCGCGCTTGTTCAATAGCCAAGATGTCATAACCATGTAAGCGCTGTAACAAAGCATCAGTGCTTGGCAATGTAAGCATTTCAGCTAATAATTCGGGTTGGTCGATACTTGCTTGAAGCCATGAGCCTAATTGCTCAAGCTTAATGTGCTTGCTTAAATAGTGATGCACTTCTGCCGCTTCATTAAGCGCAACATTGCCATCTAACAGTCGTTTGACCGCATGCTGGTAGACAGATTGAATTGCCTCCCATTTTGCAAAATCATCATTGGCATGTTGGATGACCTGCATGTATTGCTCAATTGTATAGTGCGCTTGCACTTTAACCGGCGCCGAGAAGCCATTAAATAACACAGCAATAGCATCAGCTGGGACGTGTTTAAATGTTATTTGAAGCTGAGCATCATCCATCACAACAAGGTTATCACTGTGTTCGTTGCTAGCACGATATTGTGTGCCGTGCTTATCCACGCATTCATATTTAATGGGCAATACTAATGGCGCTTTGACCGCCTGATCTTGAGTCGGTTGTGTTAACTGTGTCAAGCTCACGGTCAAGGTTGATGATATGGGATCATATGATTGTTCAACCTTAACCTCTGGCGTACCAGACTGTGAGTACCACAGTGAAAAATCTGTTAAGTCATAATCATTGGCATCTGCCATTGCATTCACAAAATCATCACAGGTGACCGCTTGCCCATCATGCCGTTGAAAATATAGACGCAAACCGTGTTTGAAACCATCGTCACCCAACAGAGTATGCATCATGCGGATCACTTCGGCACCTTTATCATATACAGTCACCGTATAAAAATTATTCATCTCGATGACTTCTTCAGGACGAATAGGATGAGCCATTGCCGATGCATCTTCTGCAAACTGCTGCGCTCTCATCACATTGACTTGTTTGATTCGATTGCTTAATGGAGATGTCATATCATGACTAAACCACTGGTCTCTATATACTGTTAAGCCTTCTTTTAAACTTAATTGAAACCAATCTCGACAAGTCACTCGATTACCGGTCCAATTATGAAAATATTCATGTGCGATTATCGACTCAATATTAAAATAATCTTCATCTGTCGCTGAACCAGAGTCGGCTAAAACAAATTTGCTATTAAAGATATTTAAGCCTTTATTCTCCATCGCGCCCATATTGAAAAAATCAACAGCAACGATCATGTAAATATCTAAATCATACGTCAAATTGAATGTTTGTTCGTCCCAACGCATTGATTTTTTGAGAGAGTGCATTGCATGTAATGCTTGTTGTTGACGGCCTTTTTCGACAAATACTTGAAGCGTGACTTCGGTATCTGTATTGGTGAGGTAGACGTCTTCAAGTAAATCAAAGTCACCCGCGACTAATGCAAATAAATAAGCCGGTTTTTTGTGTGGATCAAACCAAGTAACAAAGTGTCGATTATCTGGTAAATCCCCTTGTGCTACAGGATTACCATTACTTAATAAATAAGGATATTCTGCTTTACTGGCATTGAGCGTCACGGTAAAAATTGATAACACATCAGGACGGTCTAAATAGTATGTGATGCGCCTAAATCCCTCGGCCTCACACTGAGTGCAAAATGCACCGCTGGCATAATACAAACCTTCTAAAGCGGTGTTAGCTTTGGGGTTTATTTGTGTCACTAAAACTAGCTCACAAGTAGATGGAAGCGTTAAGAGTGCTAAGCCATCGATGCCTAAGCGATAATCTATGTCTTCAATTAAAGCCGTGCTGACCCCGTCCTTGATGAGTGAGGCTGAAATAAACGTAAGAGATTCACCGTTTAAGAACAGTTCACTGGTTGAATTGACATCAACTCGTGACACCTGCATCGTATTTGTTACCAGTGTAGACTCTGGCGCTAACTCAAAGTTGAGTGACACCGAATCAATTGTGAACTCACTGGCAACATAATCTAATCGACGTTTAGCCTGCATAACTTTCCCTTATTTTTGCTCAGTAGTTAAACTCACTGGTGGCGCTAAACGTAATATTTTGATACCTAAATATGCATAAATAATCGCTAAGATAGGGTTGATTAAGTTAAAGAATGCAAAAAAGATATATTCGAATGGATGCACTAATAATACGCTGTGCATATATGCACCACAGGTATTCCAAGGGATCAATGGTGATGTTAATGTGCCGCCATCTTCCAAGCTGCGCGAAAGATTCAATTGATGTAATCCTCGCTCTTTGTAGGCGTCTTTGTACATACGTCCTGGCATAACTATAGAGATATATTGGTCAGCTGTAATGATATTAGTGCCAAGACACGTCAAAATAGTCCGAGTCACTAACTGCCCTGCACTCGTTGCACCTCTTAGACAAGCTGCAACAATTCGAGTAAGCAAACCAACATGCTCTAATACAGCCCCAAAAGACATCGCACAGATAATTAACCAAATCGTATTGAGCATCGAGGACATACCACCACGACTGAGTAAGTCATTCAAATTGGCGTCGCTGGTGTTAAAAACCACACCATCAAATAATGCGGACCAAACCACCATGATATGGTTGATCCAAGCAGCATTGTCAGCGGTAGCCAATGAAGCAATCAGTTCTGGTTGGAACACTAATGCCCAGACTCCGCCAAGCAATGCACCGATAGACACGGCTGGGAAAGCTGGCATTTTGCGAACAGCGAGGGTCAACAAAATAAATAACGGTATCAACATATGCAGACCCAACGAAAAGGACTCGCTAAGCACTTGCTGCATTTGAGTGATACGTTCTGCACTACCTGCCGTATCTTCGTTTAATCCTAAGATTAAAAATAAAATCAAGGTAATAATAAAGCTTGGTACTGTAGTCCACAACATGTAACGAATGTGTTCAAACAAATCGGTACCGGCTATAGCAGGAGCAAGGTTAGTCGTTTCTGATAACGGTGAAATCTTATCACCAAAATAAGCACCGGATACCACCGCACCTGCCGTAATAGCTAACGACATTTCCATACCTGTGGCAACACCTATTAAAGCAACACCCACGGTTGCTGCAGTGGTCCAAGAACTACCAATGCTCATAGCAACCACGGCGCAAATTAAACACGTAGCGGTATAGAAAAATTGTGGGTTAAGTAAATCCAATCCGTAATAGATTAAGGTGGGCACGGTCCCAGCTAACATCCAAGTACCGATTAAGGAACCAACGGCCAGGAGGATCAAACACGCGCCTAGGGACATCGAAATGCCTTTGATAATGCCTTTTTCAATGTCTGCCCAAGTATGGCCATTTTTGAGCCCTATAATAGCGGCAATCCCCATTGCTAATAACAGTGCAATTTGATTGGGTCCATAAGATGAATCATCAGCAAATAAATATACTGCTGAACCCATCATTAATACGAGTAACACCAATGGAATGAGTGCATCAAGCAATGATGGAGTTTTTATTGTTTTTGTCATGGTAATGCCTTACAGAACGGTACGGATAAATAAAATACCAATAATAATGGGACAGATGAATTTGACATAGACAGGCCAAACACGCCAAAAAATCGAGTGTTCAACTTGGTCATAGCCAGATTTTAATTCAGTTAATATCGTATCTCTTCGCCAAATCCAGCCTACGAAAATACACATTAATAACCCGAGTAACGGTTGAGAATACTGCGTGGTGATACTAATCACTAAACCGAATAACTGTTCAAAATACAAAATGATTATGCTACTGAACAACAACACCACCGCGGTCATGATCCACACTGAACGTAATCTTGGTATCTTGTGGCTCTCAACGATATAGGATACCGGAACTTCCAACATAGAGATGGAAGATGTCACAGCAGCAATACTCATTAGCGCAAAGAATACACACGCAACAACCACTCCAACAGCACCAATAGATGCAAACAGATTAGGCAATACATTGAATATCAAGGCATCTCCTGCAATTAAATCGCCAGCGTCGGTAAATATTGCAACACCATTTGCCTGCGCAACATACATGGCTGGGATAATTAACATGCCAGCGAGAACAGCAACACCAATATCCACTAACGCAACGGAAGCACCTAAGGAGGGTAAATTTTCAGATTTAGCAATGTAAGAACCATATACAAGCATGGTTCCGACACCTAATGACATAGAGAAGAATGCTTGGCCAAGTGCACTTATTAATAAATCAGGGTCAGTTACCTTACTAAAATCAGGTACCAAATAAGCGCGCCAACCATCAATAGCACCAGGTTGTAACGACACATAAATAATTAAAGCGACAATTAATAAGACTAAGGTTGGCATAAGACGCACAGACCATTTTTCGATACCTTGCTTAACGCCCCCAGTCACAATAGCGGCGGTAAAAGCCAAAAATAATAAACAAAAAATCCAGTTACGTAGAACCGAAAAATCAGTCAACCAAGTTAATGTGGCGGAGTCAACAACGAGGGATAATAACGACTCAACAAAATACGCAAGCATCCATCCAGCAACGATCGCATAAAACGATAAAATGAGTGACGCAGTCAACGCGCCCCAAATACCGACATAGCGACCGGCTTTACTCTTGGTGATTTGACCTAACGCGTCAACAACATTAGACCGTGTTGCGCGACCAATAATTAATTCTGCCATGAGCACCGGATAAGCTAGAAAAAAAGCCAATACCAAATACATGAGAACAAATGCAGCGCCACCATTTTGAGCGACTTGTGAAGGAAAGCCCCAGATATTACCTAAGCCAACGGCTGAACCGGCAGCAGCCAGTATAAAACCTAATCTAGATGAAAACTCACCGCGAGAACTCATGGTTTATCCCCTTATTATTATTGTTGGGATGATACACGTGTGATTGTGATCGTTATAATTATTTTGTTGTGACAGCAAACTTACCTGTTGCAATCAAATCGTATGTTATGTTCGCCGCTTCATCCAAGAATGGGTCTATATCAAGTGCATCGTCAGGCAAATCTTCCATTGATTTGATGGGTGCTAGGCCTTTTCGGACAAGGCGCTCATTAGTTCTTTGCAAGCGTTTTTGTTTACTGGCTTGCTGCTCCGCCAGACGTTCTGTTTCGACTAGGGATATAAATTTTTTGTCTTTATTGATTTGATATTCCTCAATATCAGAAAATATATAAGCGAACTCAGGGTTTTGTAGCACACGTTTATTGTGTTTTGCGGTTAAGATATCAATGGCATTTTGCGTGTTCGAGAATGTCGTGTAATTCGCTCGATTAATTTTATCGTATGGTAATGCATTTTCTTCCTGACTCTCACCCCACTCTGCTGGAACGACTGCAGAAGGATATAAAATATCCGGGATAACGCCGATATGTTGGGTGCTACCACCGCTGATACGATAGAACTTTGCCGTTGTAAACTGAATGCTACCGAGTGGGTTTTCGTTTAAATCATAATAACGACCTAACCCTTTGTGTCGTTGTACAGTGCCTTTACCGAAGGTTTGCTCACCAATCACAATCGCTCGATTGTAGTCTTGCATCGCAGCTGCAAAAATCTCAGAGGCTGACGCACTATATCGGTCGACTAACACAGTTAACGGGCCGTCATAATGGATTACGCCATCACTATCACGCTCTATATCTACTCGACCATTACCACTACGAACTTGAACAACCGGTCCACTATCAATAAACAAACCGGTCAGGGTACGTGATTCATTTAATGAACCGCCACCATTACCGCGTAAATCAATGATAATACCGGATATGTCTTGTTCTTTGAGTTCATTAATTAATTCACTTACATGCGCTGTGAGCCCATTATAAAAAGAAGGGATTTCGATCAAACCCAATGCTTGATTATCGCCTAGCTCAGTGGTTGCTGGGTATATTTTTGATTGTGCCTGTTGGTCTTCTAGTTTGACCTTATCCCGCATAAACTGAATCAGTTCATATTTTTTGGTTTCACTGTCGCCCTTTAAGACTTGTAAGCGCACTAAAGTCCCTTTCGGACCTTTGATCAACTCGACCACTTCATCTAATCGCCACCCGACTACATCGACAATTTCGCCTTCGGCTTGGCCGACACCCACAATAATATCTTCAGGTTTTAATTGACCGGATTTATCTGCTGGTCCCCCTGCAATAATTTTACGCACAACGGTGTGTTCGTCTTCAATTTGTAGGGATGCACCTATACCTTCAAACGATAAGTTCATCTGCATTTGAAAACGTTCGGCATTGCGTGGTGACAAATAACTGGTATGGGCTTCAATAGAACGAGAAAAGGCATTCATGACACTTTGAAACACATCTTCTGAATTGGTTTGATACAATCGCTTAATACTGCGATGGTAGCGTTTACTCAAAATCTCCTTGGCTTCTTCAATCGTTTTGTCAGCCAGCTTTAGATTTAATAAATCATACTTGACGCGTTGACGCCATAACTCATCCAATGCAGCACTGTCTTTTGCCCATTCAGCGTCTTCTCGGTCATAGTAAAACCGGTCGTCTTTGAGTGCAAAATCATAGGTGTGTTTGAGCAGCCCAATTGCATAGTTCAAGCGCGCTTCACGTCGTTCAAGGTTCACTTGATAAATAGCGTAAGCTGAGGCTAGATCGCCTTGCTGTAGGGCATCGTCAAAACGATTCTCGTACTGCTTGAAGCTTGCAATATCAGAGGCCGTAAAAAAGTTTTTATTAAAATCAAGATTGCGTAAATAACGATTGAACACTTTTTGAGAAAGTGAATCATCAATCGCAAATTTTTTGTAATGATTACGTAAGTAAGTTGCCAAGACACGCTTGGCAGACTTGGCATGTTGTGCTTCTTGGGTTAACACAGGTATTTCTTCGGCAGCTTGCGTTACATTTGATATGCTCGCTAGGACAGATGTACTCAACAATGAAAGTGATAGTACACCGACTGTTTTGACGAAGAGTGTGTTCATAGATTTATTTCCCGTGATGCATTAAACGTAATTGACTCTGTGATACTTTAACGACCATGCCGGTGTTTAATTGAACGCGAACACCGTCTTTTGCAATCTCAGTAATGACTGCCGGTAATGGCGATTTCCCGACTTTGACAGAAACGGATGTGCCTACTTTGAGATCCGCGTCAGTTAGTTTTATCGCTGTCGGCTTTGCAACACTTTTCTTTGCAGTACTTGTGTCTAGTTTAGCTGTTGGTGATTTAATTTTGTAATTTTTGTTCGCAGGTGGTTTTTTCTTTGTCGCTGTTTTTTTAGAAGCCGCCACTTTAGCTTTACTTTCTGCTAGCTGAACCGCTGCAAAATCGGCATGTTCTTTATCAATGGCATCGCCTTCGGCACCATCCAGATCAATACGTTTTGCATCTGCTTTAATCGATTCTAGGTATCGCCACGAATTTGTGTAATGACGTAATGTAGAACGCAACGTTGTCTTAGAGACACGCTCATCATCAGCAAGTCGAGCAACTAAATCATGAAAGATCCCAATTTTGAGTGGCTTAGCTGCTCCTTTATCAGAGAAGCAAGCTGGGAATAATTCGGCAAGTAACGCTATAACAGCTTTGTTGTCAGTGATTTTTACGGTGTTTTCCATTAATTAATATATTTCAAAGGTCGTCAATAAGGCTATCATCCCAAGTTGTGAGCAAATGATCAACCCAATCATGTAGATCTTCATCATCTATTTCTACAATTTGTGGTTCGTTAACCCAATTCTCCCAACAATAATGCAAGCATTTTTCAATACTAGCAACAGGCATGTCCTCATCTATTTTGTCATACAGCAGATGGAGCAAGGTGTTCAGGCGATCACTTGCCTCTTCTGGATCACTGTGATAATCCAGCATGTCTTCAGGCGTAGATAAAACCACATGTATATCAACTAAAAATTTCATCACGCCACTCGTTGTAGATGGTTGACCAAAATAGTGGTCAACTCGGTTAAGCCTTGTTCATCTGCATGAGAAAAGCGTGCGTGCATCGGCGAATCAATGTCTAAAACGCCCAAGATCTGTTCATTAATGACAAGCGGTAACACAATTTCTGAATTGGAAGCGGCATCACAGGCAATATGTCCCGCAAAAGTATGGACATCGTCTATACGCTGAGTGGTTAATGTGGCTGCAGCGGTGCCACAAACCCCTTTGCCAATGGGAATACGAATGCAAGCTGGACGGCCTTGAAATGGACCTAGTATTAATTGTTCATCTTTGTATAAATAAAAACCAGCCCAGTTAATATCTGTTAACTCATTAAACAACAGCGCACTGATATTCGCTAAGTTCGCAATCATATCAGGCTCGTCACCGAGTAACGCTAAGGCTTGTTGGTTTAATGTACTGTAGTTTGTCATGCAATATCCTAAATAGAAAAGATGCGTGTTGTTAACGGATTAAGAACGTCACACTGACCCGAGCAGTGATGCCCTGTTCACCCGCCATATCGGTTTGAGCTTCAGCCATTAAGGCACTACTTTTGGCTCGATACTGTATGGGTTGATGACGGGATTGCTCAGTAATTGTTAACACGCCATTAATTGTCGCTTGTAATGGTTCAAGCATTACTGAGGCACGTTTTTTAGCATCTTCAACCGCTAATTTCAAGGCTGTTAAGTATTGTTGGTTAGGATTGTCATGGGTTAACTGCGCTGCAGAGATATTCGTTGCTCCGGCTTTGATCAGTTTTTCCATTAATGCTGAGTACACCGAAAAATCATCGTGTTTGACATCAATCGTCCGTCCAAGGATAAAATCGCTTTGGGTGCGTTTACCATTATTATACTCATAGTGTGGTTGCAGACTCATTTGCATTGATTGTATGTTTTTATCTGCAATTCCCGAAGCACTCAGAAGCGTAATAATATTAGCTACTTTTTGTTGTACTGCTTGCTGCAATATTTGTGTATTTGGACCGCGTTGCTGCACAGACACAGAAAAACTTAATTGATTAGGTACAACCATAATTTGTGCATGCCCTTGCACGCTAATTGTACGATTTGTATCGATGGATTGCGTTTGTGCTAATAACTGGCCATGCATACACATGGATAATACAAAGACACAGCGTCCAGTTGTCATTAATAGGGATTGTAAAGATGGCATGATCACTCCTTGTTGTACGCACATGTGGATTATAGCCTACAGGTATTGTAGCTTATGGTTATTATAACTTGTGATTATTGTTATTATCCCGACTCGCTTGAATTAATTGGTTGGTCTCATCATATTGGCTCTTTGCTAACCTATCATAGAGCACGACATTCGCTGTCGCACCAAGATTCATACTATTAAACGTAGGAATGTAAACCACAGTATCGGCAGCTTCCACAATATCCAATGGCACAGACCCATCCTCGGGGCCTAACACATAAAACGCATTTTGCGGGTGAGTAAACACCGGTAAAGGCGTTGCATTTTCTACTAGTTCAATCACGACCAAACTTGAACCGACGGGTTGAAAAGCCAATAAGTCATCGACCCCTACCGTTGGGATCCTGTGGCGCATATTTTGAGTATCTGCATTAAAATCTTTGGCATAACCAAATCGTTGCCCAGTGTAAAATACAGAACTGACACCATAGCAGCCCGCTGCTCGCAAAATACTCGCCACATTGGCTGCAGACTTGGGATTAATTAATCCGATTGAAACTTGTTTTGCCACACTAAACCCTAGATTCTATATATAATGCAAAAAATAAAGACACGTCGCGTAAAATTACGTCATCTCGCCTTACGCAAAAAACCAATAACTCACTAAAATGGCAGTAATGATACCGGCTAAATCAGCAACCAAACAACAACCAACTGCGTATCGGCTATGTTTTATACCCACAGCACCTAAATATACCGCCAACACATAAAATGTGGTTTCGGTGGACCCTTGTAAGACCGAAGCCAATCGACCTGCAAACGAATCTGCACCATGAAACTGCATTGTTTCAATCATTAATGCTCTGGCACCACTGCCACTTAATGGTTTCATCAACGCGGTAGGCAGACCATCCACAAAGCGGGTATCAAACCCCAACAGACCAATTAGCGATGCAATTCCATCGACCGCAACATCCATTACCCCACTGGCTCGCAACATCCCTATCGCAATGAGCATTGCCAACAAGAAAGGAATAATATTAATGGCCACATCAAAGCCTTTTTTGGCTCCTTCAACAAATAAATCGTAGGTGTTAAGACCTTTTCGCCACCCAACAACAAGCACCAGAACAATAAAACTAAATAATAAACTATTGGCCACTAATGAGGATTGTAACGCCATCTCCTCAGCAGCCAGTTGAGTAAAGTATAAAATAACGGCAAACAGCAGACTAAATATACCCACTAAATAGATTAATATAACCCGATTAAATACATTAATGCGTTGTACTAAACAAGTAACAATTAATCCAACTAACGTCGATGCACTGGTGGCTAATAAGATGGGAATAAACACATCAGTGGGTGTGGCTGCGCCCTGCTCCGCACGATACAGAAATACCGCAATCGGAAATAAGGTCACCGAAGAGGTATTTAATACTAGAAATAAAATTTGTGCATTGGTTAAGGTTGTTATATCACTAGCTAGCGTTTGCATATCTTGCATCGCTTTGATCCCAAACGGTGTTGCAGCGTTATCCAAACCCAAAATATTGGCAGACATATTCATTGTGATACTACCAAGGGCTGGGTGATCTTTGGGAATCTCAGGCATTATGCGAGTTAACAAGGGGGCTAAAACACGCGATAACTTGCTAATTAATCCTGATTGTTCAGCAACTTGAAAAATACCTAACCAAAATGCTAGCAAACCAATTAAGCCAATCGCTATTTCTACAGATAATTTGGCCATTGCTGAAATAGCTTGCATCACATCGGAAAAAGTATCAACTTGCCCCAGTACAACCACTTGGTAGATTGACGCAATAAAGGCACTAACGATAAATATAAGCCAAATAATGTGTAACATTGACGTCTAGCCTGTTAATGAAAGAGTAATATAAGATTCAGATTAGCATTATATAATCAATAAGTTAATGAGAATACCGTGTTTATTGATTGCATGAATGGTAGCCGGTTTTACTATCATAAAAAAAGATAGTCAAGTAAACACGGTCATCACAACGTGTTTTTCTAATTACCTTCTTTTTGCGACTTTTATTTGCGTAAATATTAAGCTATATTCATTGGACTTAAAACAGGTTGACCAGTTTTATCCACGTTTTGTTTACGCTTCTCCCAGTGCAAACATCAACTGTGCAATGCACAGACAAGATAGACTCGTAAGAGTCCCCTTATTTAACCCGCTATATGCGGGTTTTTTTTTAGCTTTTAAGTGCTTTGCAATGTTGCTTAAAGCGTTGCGCATTTTGCACATAGTGTGCCGCCGACGCTTCAAGTTGAGCACGGGCTGCCTCAGGAAGTGTTTTGACTATTTTGGCGGGTGATCCCATCACGACCGAATAATCAGGTACGTGCATATTCTCTGTCACCAATGCATTCGCGCCTATAATACAGTAGCGTCCAATGTTAGCCCCATTCAACACGACTGCATTAATGCCCACTAGGCTATAATCACCGATGACACAACCATGTAACATCGCTTTGTGCCCGACTGTCACACCTTGACCTATCGTCAATGGTGAACCTAAATCGGTATGCAACACAGAACCGTCTTGAATGTTCGTCTGTGGCCCAATCTTGATCAGATCACAATCACCACGGATCACAACATTAAACCAAATACTTGTATCCACCGCACATTCGACATGTCCAATAATGTGCGCGCCGGGCGCAACATACGTTGTTATATCAAGTTTAGGTTGCGCGGATTCTAGATCATAGAGCATTGTCAGATACCTTAAGATTTGGTCGGTTTGTCGGGTACACGGATCATGCCTTCTTGCATGGTCGAGGCGATGAGCACTTTGTCTTCATTAAAAAACTGCCCTTGCACCACACCTCGTGAATTACCGACAAATGGACTTACCGTTGAATAGACATGCCATTGATTAAAATCAAACGGCACATGAAACCACATAGCATGATCAATGGTCGCCATCCGCAATTTGCGATCATTAAATTTAACTGGATGAGCCTGCAATGCCGTACTTAAAAAATGGTAATCCGAAGCATACGCTAATGCGGCTTGATGTAACGCTACATTTTGCTGTAATTCATGCTGTGATTTCATCCAAATAAATCGCTCAGGTACAACCACATCATCACCAAACATCGCTTTAGGATTGACGGTGCGAATATCTATCGGGCGATGATAGCTAAGTGTTTGTTGCATTTTATCACTTAATGGATGGTGTAATTTTGCGAATAAATCGGTGTCATTCGGTAAGGTAGACGCATGCGGGATTGGCTTGTGATCTGCATGTTGGTGAGCAATATGCGGCTGCACAAGTTGAAACGAAATCGTCATATAAAAAATCGTTTTACCATCCTGAATTGCTTTTACACGGCGAGTGCTAAAACTGCGTCCATTGCGCACGACCTCAATATCATACAATACCGGTTTAGATGCATCGCCAGGTAATAAAAAATAACTATGAAAAGAATGGGCAAACTTATCATTATCCACCGTTTTATAAGCAGCAATCACAGCTTGACCTAATACCTGTCCGCCATAAATAGCAGGAAAACCAAGATCCCAACTGATCCCTCGGTACAGGCCTTCTTCAATCGGTTCTAAAGTAAATAATTCAGCTAACTGAATATCATTGTTCATTAATTATATCTCGCTTGCGCGTATATTACGCGGATAAAAATCGTCAGGTGCATGTGCTGCGTGGGCAAATTGTCGAGTATCTTTATTCGGGAGTTTCATAAAACCAGAAATACCTAACCCTTCAATTGTGGGTACATGATGCAATATTTTTTGTAAAATTTCAGCAAATATTGTTTCTTGTTGGCTATCAAATAACTGTAAAAAACTGTGAATTTTCAAATGTGTCGGCAACGCTTCAAAAATTAGACAACCACTGTGATGAATTGTGTTCAATTGTTCGATTAAATCAAGAATCGCCTCTGGTAATTGCAAAAACTCATCTGGGTCATCACCGTCTTCAAAATACGAGTGCTGTTGTGAGGTAAGATCATCGACTGAGTGATTAGCGATTGTGTAAGGTATGTTTAGACTATCGGGCACGACAAAAGCCGCTTTAGGATCATCCCGTTCCAGATGCAACGTGACTTTGGCATCAAACAAACACGCTTTAAATACCCCATTGCGGTGAATGGCACGAGCCAAAGTGATAATGTTATTGACCGATTGTTCAAACGCAATAAGCGTCTTATCTGTATGTTGCTGATTACGGTATAAATTAAGGTTAGAATCAACCAAAATACCATCAGGTTGCCAACGAATAGCCAAGCCACCGACCACAGGATACTTACCTAGTCTTGACACCGCAGCAATAAATGCTTTTTCGTTTTCCCCCATGCCTTGCAAGTATTGTTTGTAATACCGCTCAAATTGCGCGTCATCTATTTTGGCTAACTGTCCCTCGCTAAGATCACCTTGTTCACGCAAAAAAGATTTACGTGAACTATACACAACGGTTTCAATGTCCAAAAAGTTAGCAGACAGTCGACAAGGTATAAAACTAGTATGTGTGGGTTGATATTGAGTAGAAAAGACTAAGTGTTGCAAATAACGTTGATTATCGCGTAAATACCGCATCGCTTGTTGTTGCTGGATAGGATCATCGTGTAATAGTCCATTTAATATGTCGGCGCATACTTTGGGTAAACCTAACGAATTGGCAGTGATCACTTCCTTTCCAAAGCGTGCCCCTTGAGCAGAACATAAGGCATAAATAGTACTGGCAAGTCCCTGATAGTCAAAGTTGACAGAAGATAAATCGCCGGCCAATTGTTCGGCACCAATAAAATACACATCGCCTAATTTTGCATTCGTTATTTGCTGATCAGTCGATAACAGATCCATGATTGATTGACCTACAGGTTGTCTGTTTTCATCCAGTTGAGCAAAGACACTGCTTCCCCAATCAATCAAGCTGACTTGCTCGGTGGTGGCATCCCAAACAAGATTCGATGGCTTAATATCACCGTGAACGATAGGTTTGAGTTGATTGTGTATAGTAAATTGGTGCAAATAAGAAAAGATATCCACTATTTGCAACATTAACTGCACCGCCATCTTGGGACTGATGCGCCCATTTCGTAAACTATACGCTTCTAAATCGATACCAGGGGCACGTTGCATCACCATGACAGATTGTTGCTGTATCTGCTGATAAATGACTAGTGCTGGAATATGCGGGTGGTCAACCTGAGCTAGCATGTCTGCTTCTTCTGCCAGCTTTGCTTGCACACTTGCTGGCAGGTTGATCCGTGTGAATTTAAACACCAGTGCATCGCCGTGTCGATTTTTACCACCAAAGGCAAAGCCAAACGCCCCTTTTCCGACCAGCTCTATGTCACTGTAGCCAAGACGAGTAAGTTCTTGGGTGCACAAAAACAACCAATCTTTGAGTTTTTTTGCGTCTTTGGATGACAGCAAATAAATCGATTGGTCTTCAGGTATATAAAAATGACCAATCCCTTGGTTCGGCGCTGCAGACATATTTAATCATGCCTCATGAGTAAGTTATTCTTGGACTTTTAACCATACACTGTTAAAGCTAGCGTGTGGATATGCATCCGACTGTTTAAATACCGGAAGCATTTCGGCGCATGCAGCCTCTATATGTTCGGCACATCCCCAGGGAAGATTAATGGCAATGATCCCGCTGCCATACATCCCAGATGCAGATTTATCGTCAATTAGCCATTCAATTTGATAGATATTATTGATGGTATGTGTCTGCGTTAACTGTTTAATTTGATCAACCATGTAGTGCGACAGATCATTTTTTTGGCTGTTGGCTGCGTTAATGAGTGGATACCATAATAAATAACATCCGTTCGCCCAACGCGCTAAACTTTTGCTTAATACATCAACACAAGCGCCATATTCATGGACTTGTTCGTAAGGAGGATCAATCAACACTACACCGCGTTTTGCAATTGGCGGAACTAACGCAACAAGTTGTTTGTATGCATCTGTTCGGTAAGTGTGTGTATTTTTGGCTGCAATGCTCTCGACTAATTGAGGGTATACATTGGGATGTAATTCACAAAAATGACCTTGATCAACATCCCGCATACAGGCATGCATTAATGCTGCAGAACCGTGATATTGTTGTTTAGAAAAAGCACGACTCACACCGGCTACATAATCTGCTAGCAGAGGTGATGTATAGGCATTTGTGGCTTGCTTGAGTAATACACCAACTCCAGTATGTTGTTCTAGATTCTGTTGAGCTTTAGGGTCACTTAAATCATACAAACCAGCACCCGCATGGGTATCAATAACCGTAAATGGTTTACTTTTTTGTTGTAATTTTTGGAGTACAGCTAGCAAACTCAAATGTTTGATGACATCTGCATGATTGCCCGCATGATAAATATGTTGATAACTTAACAAAAGATATCCTATCAATATGTGTTTATAATTGGCGATAGCCTACCATGTAGCGCGCATTTTAGGTAGGCCATCTCCGTGCTAACGAAGCGATGATAACATCTGCACAGGGTGCATCAGATAGTTCATCCATGTATTATTAAATCGCACCATCGTTGCCCCATCAATCACTCGATGATCGCCTGACCAATTCACATTCATGATATTAACCGCAGTTACATTATCTTGCTCGTCAAAACGTGGTAAACGTTGGATCTTACCTAATGCGACAATCGCCACTTGTGGATGATTGACAATCGGTGTGGCAACCGTGCCGCCAATCGGACCAATGTTAGATAATGTAATAGTGGTTCCTTGTAAATCATCAGCAGATAATTGGCCGTTTTTTGCATCAGCAATTAATCGTTGCACCTGTTGGGCGATTTCAATAATACTCAAACTGGCTACGTCTTTGATATTGGGCACAATCAGTCCATGCTCAGTTGCCACGGCAAAGCCAATATTGTGTTTGTGGTGATACTGTAAAGACAAACCATCGTGACTCAATGAACTATTCAAAATGGGATACGTGACTAATGATAACGACAACGCTTTAAGCATAAAGGGTAGCAAGGATAAGGTGATGTCCATTTGCGCAAATTGTGGTTGTAGTGTGGTGCGTAATGCCATTAAATTATCCATGACACACTCATCAGTGACCGTAAAATGCGGAATAGTCTGCCATGACAAGCTCATTTGCTTTGCCATTGCTGCACTTAACCCGCGTAATGGCTCTACCGTGTCTTTTTGCTCAGTAGCTGTATTAAAAGCCTTTGAGACGCTACGCGTAACCAATAAGTCTTCTTTTAATACTCTTCCTTTTAAACCACTTCCAGAGATAGATTGAATCTCAATGCCCGCTTCTCTAGCACGACGGCGGACAGCCGGACTAGCAAGGACTTTTGCCGCATTACGCTGCGCTTTCGGTGATCTAGGTTCATCTTGAGCACTGGTAACCGGCTGATCTACCACTGCAGGTTGTGCCACAGACTGTTCCACATCACCACTCACCTGCATTGCAAACAACGGTTGGTGGACTTTGGCTATATCACCGGTTTGATAATGTAATTTGCTGACTGTACCTGAGTACATTGCAGGGATCTGTACCGTTGCCTTATCTGTCATCACTTCTGCTACAGGCTGGTCTTCTTCGATATGATCGCCTTCTTTGACTAACCAAGCGATCAATTCACATTCAACAATACCTTCGCCAATATCGGGTAAAATAAACTCTTGCATCAATCTATCCTTATTAATAATTCACACTGTATTTGATCGCCGCAAGCGTTTTGAGTGCGTCGGGCATGTATTGTTTTTCTTGGATCAAGGGATATGGCGTATCAAGGCCACAAACACGTTGTATCGGTGATTCTAAATGTAAAAAACACCGTTCTTGAACTGTCGCGGCAATCTCACTGCCAAAGCCACTAGTGACAGGTGCCTCATGGTTAATTAACAAACGTCCGGTTTTGTTAACCGATGCACACACTAATTCAGCATCCCAAGGTAATAACGATTGCAGATCAATGATTTCACATGAAATGCCAAGTTTGAGTGCTTGCTCTGCGGCATCTTGCAGTACTTCCACTTGCGCACCCCAACCGACCAACGTAATGTCTGTTCCAACTTGGACGACATCCGCTTGGCCAAGCGGTAATTCGTAATCTTCTTCTGGTACATCACCCACACTTGCTCGATATATGCGCTTAGGTTCCAAAAATAACACAGGGTCAGGATCTCTGATCGCGCTTAACAGTAAGCCTTTGGCTTGATATGGATTCCGCGGAATCACAACTTTAATACCAGGGATATGGGTAAAAAACGCTTCTGGAGATTGCGAGTGATAATGCCCTCCTGCGATACCACCACCATAAGGGGCTCTAATAGTTAAATTACCACAATCAAATTGACCACCTGAACGATAGCGAAATTTAGCCGTTTCGTTGATAATTTGATCAAAAGCAGGAAATATATAATCTGCAAATTGAATCTCAGCGACAGGAATACAGCCTTGTGCCGCTAGTCCATTGGCAAAACCAATTATGCCTTGTTCAGTTAGAGGCGTATTAAAACATCGTTCACGACCAAATTTGGCTTGTAAATCACTAGTCGCTCTAAACACACCGCCAAAATGTCCCACGTCTTCACCTAACACCAATACTTTTGGATTAGCTGCCATGGCGGTGACCAAGGCATTATTGATGGCTTGGAGTAAATTCATTTTAATCATTATGATTTTTCTCCGGTCATCTTGGGATAATCATTGGGATGCGCTGCGACGTGATCTTTGAGTGCATCAAGTTGTGTTTGTAGATGCAACGGTACTTGGGCATATACATCCGTCACAATTTCATCAATTGGAATATTGGGTTGACGTTCAGCCACTTTTAAAGCGCGCAACACTTCGTTACGGTGGTGTTCGCAATATGCCTCGGTGGCAGCCTCATCAAACCATTGCTGTTGGATCAAATGCCGTTGCAATCGTTGTAATGGGTCTTTTGCTTGCCATTTTTGTTCTTCTTCGTTCACCCGGTAACTGGATGGGTCATCAGAAGTGGAATGGGCAGCTAATCGGTAGGTCATTGCTTCGATTAACACTGGGCATTGCTCCTCTAGCGCAATTTGTCGAGCCGTTTGGGTCGCAATAAACACCGCTAACGCATCATTGCCGTCGACTCGAATAGTTTTTACGCCATAGCCAATGCCTCTCGCTGCGATACCGTCACCGACAAATTGTTCATTGGCTGGGGTGGATATGGCATAACCATTATTGCGACACAAAAATATCGTAGGACAACCGAGCACCGCAGCCATGTTCAAACCAGCATGAAAGTCACCCTCTGACGCAGCGCCTTCACCAAAATAACAAATCGTTACCGCTGATTCACCAGATACCCTTTGCCCGTAAGCGTAACCGGCTGCTTGTGGTATTTGCGTGCCTAATGGAGATGAGACAGTCATAAAGTTTAATGCTTTATCGCCATAATGAATTGGCATCTGTCTGCCTTTATTCGGATCTAGCGCATTTGAAAACAATTGATTCATAAATTGCTCAGTCGAATAGCCTCGATAAGCTAACGCACCTTGCTCACGATATTGCGTCATGATCATGTCATTCGGTTGTAAGGCCGCCGTTGACGCAATCACCGCAGCTTCTTCGCCGGTACAGGCCAAATAAAAGCTAATTCGCCCTTGTCGTTGTGCACTGACCATACGTTCATCTAAGATCCGAATATAGTGCATCGTATTAAATATTTTTGTCGCTGTCGCTTGATCCCATAATGGACAAGTTGTTGATAGCAACATGCCCTGTTCATCAAGCAACTGCAGCATCGGTATGCTTTCATGTGCATGCTGCTGTAATTCTACATCATGGGTTATTTGAATATGTTGTAAATGATTACGTTCATTCAGCTCTATCATGTAAATTCCTAATGATTTGCCGTCTATTATGATTTTAAATTTGATACAATGATCAAACACGTTGTATGTCACTAACATCCATAACTGAATAATATATAAAGTTTGTTAATGAGTTGTTTCTATTTTGCTACTAAAACGTATCTTGAGTAGGATGAACATTGCGCTTATTGAGGTTTTTTATGTATCATCTGCAACAAAGCCGTAACTCACTAATAAAAAGACCTAACTATTGAATCCTACAAACTCTGCAACAGCCCTCTCATCGACCTATTCAATTGAACTTAAGCATGTTTTACATATTGCTTGGCCGCTTTTTATTGCGCAATTAACCCAAATATTTATGGGGGTTGCTGATACGATAATGGCTGGCCAATACAGTGCAATTGATATGGCCGGTGTAGCGGTTGGTTTTAGTGTGTTATCGCCTATTTTGTTTTTTATTCAAGGGGTCGCATTAGGCTTAGTTCCGGTGGTATCAAATTTATTAGGTCGTCATGAGCAACCGGCAATTGCTAGCCAAGTACGGCATATGCTTTGGATTTTGCTGTGTTTAAGTGCCCTATTTATGGGCATTTACTTTTTTATCTATGATATTTTGGCGTGGTTTGACGTGCCGCCGAACATGCTCCCCATCACCCACGATTATATTATGTACATGTTATTTGCTTTGCCTGGATTCGCGGTATATCAAGCGATGCGCCAAGCATGTGAAGGTTTAGGTATCACCCGTCCAACGATGATTATCATGTTTGTCGGTTTATTAGTGAACATCCCTGCCAATGCAGTCTTTATTTATGGCTGGTTTGGTTTACCGGAGATGGGCGGAGCGGGTTGTGGTTTGGCTACGATGATCGTCTATTTAGTGATGGGCGGGGTGACTGTGTTGTATACTCGATACAATCGCTATATGGCACAATTTGAGTTTTTTACTAAGCCCATAAGACTGCGACTCTGTGTCTTTATGGATTTGTTAAAAATAGGCATCCCTATCGCGTTTACGTTCTTGACGGAAGTCACATTGTTTGCAGCGGTTGCGTTATTGCTTGCCCCACTTGGACATTTACAAGTGGCAGCGCATCAAATAGCCATTAACTTTTCGTCTGTTGTATTCATGCTCCCCTTGAGTATTGGCATGGCGGTAGCAATTCGAGTGAGTTATTTACTGGGTCGAGGTCAACCACTAGATAGTATTATCGCAATCCGAGGTGCGCGCTGGTTTGCCGTTGCATGCGCTGGTATCACGGCGACGTTAACCATCATCTTTGCACATTTAATTATTGATATTTACACTAAAGACGATCAAGTAACACAGTACGCAATCCCTATCCTATTTTTAGCCGCATTATTTCAAATATCTGACGCCGTACAAGTAATATCAGCCAATGCTTTGCGAGGCTATAAAGATACAACATGGATGTTTATGCTCAGTGTGATTTCTTATTGGGTTGTCGGTTTACCATTGGGCATAGTGCTGGGATTAACCGATTATATTGTGCCAGCCATGGAGGCGCGCGGATTGTGGATTGGTATTATTGTGGGATTGAGTGTTGCGGCAATTTTATTGCATGTTCGAATGAAGGTATTTCAACGCTCGTTAATAAACAACTAATCATGAGTTTATAACTGAGCGTTAATTTTTAACAGAGCCTTGCACTGACGTGTGTAAATGCGCTAATTCAGCGGCGGTTAAGTCACGCCACCGCCCTGCTTTTAGCCCGCTAAGATTAAGATGCATGATACGTGTTCGCACTAAACGTTTTACATCATAATCACAATACTCGCACATACGACGAATTTGGCGATTCAATCCTTGCGTCAACACAATATCAAAACTAAATTTACTGACTTGTGTCACTGTACAAGGTTTTGTCATGGTATCGAGGATTGGAACACCGCTGCTCATTGTTCCAATAAAACGAGACGTAATCGGCTTATCAACCGTGACTCGATATAGTTTGTCATGGGAGTTTTCTGCGCGCAGGATCTTATTAACAATATCACCATCACTGGTCAACAGAATTAACCCTTCTGAGGGTTTGTCCAATCGACCAATCGGGAAAATCCGTTTAGGATGCTTAATTGCATCAATAATATTGCCAGGAATATGCCGTTCTGTAGTACAGGTAATACCTACCGGTTTGTGATAAGCAATATAAATGCGATCAGATTTATCCGCTGCAACCGCATTGATCGCTTTACCGGCAACACTCACTGCATCTTGTGCAAAAATCTTAGTCCCCAATTCAGGTACAGCACCATTGACGCGCACTTTGCCAGCAGCAATTAATTTATCAGCTTCACGGCGAGAACAATAACCGGTGTCACTGATAAATTTATTTAGTCGTTTGCCTAGGTCAGAGATAACCCACCCCACTATTGTTCCGATAACACCAATTGTAGTGCAGTCGTTAAAGTGCTAAACCTAAACGATTGGCGACTTCAATGTATGTTTCGACAACACTACCAAGACCTTGTCTAAAGCGGTCTTTGTCCATTTTATTGCGGGTCGTTTTATCCCACAAACGACAACCATCTGGAGTAAATTCATCGCCTAAAACAATGTTACCTTCGTTATCAACACCAAATTCAAGTTTGTAATCGACCAAAATCATATCACCTTGGTCAAATAATTGAGTCAATACGTCATTAACTTTAAAGGTCAACGCTTTCATGCCTGCGATTTGTGCTTCACTCGCCCAGCCAAATGAAATAATGTGGTAATCATTAATCATAGGATCGTGTAACGCATCATTTTTTAAGAAAAATTCAAACGTGGGTGGATTTAAGGTCATGCCTTCTTCCACACCTAAACGACGGCAAAGTGAACCTGCTGCAACATTTCGTACAACACATTCAACGGGGATCATATCCAGTTTTTTGACTAACGATTCAGTATCAGATAGCAATGCATTCACTTGGGTCTTTACACCCGCTTGCTCTAAGTGATTCATGATAAAGTGATTAAACTTGTTATTTACTTCACCTTTACGGTCAAGTTGCTCAATTTTTTCACCATCAAATGCAGATGTATCGTTACGAAACTCTAATATAAGTAACTCAGGATCGTCAGTGTGAAAAACGGTTTTAGCTTTACCGCGGTATAATTCGTTTCTTTTTTGCATGAAAACAAGCCTACTGTTAAATGTCTAAATCGTTTTGGCCCAGCACATCCTCAAAAGCAGGATAGAGTTGCGAGACAATTGATGGGGTTAACGGGATACTTTGATCATCCATGAAGGTCACTGTTGATTTATTCGCAGTGAGTTTTTTTATGGTAATTCTGTAATCAGATTTTTTTAAAGGAAGTTCTTGGCTTGAACCGAATAATCCTTTAAACCAAGATTCATCAAGCCCTTGGTAATTGACAAAAATCAACCCGGTCGACTTATCTAAATCTTTAACATTAAAGCCGAGTTTACGCAGGACGAGTTGAAATTTTGGCCAAGTAATATCATAACGTGTGTCTAATATTATCGCAGCGTTACCGTTGTCATCAAAACCTAATTCTGAGGTTATACCTGACCGAATTTGGGCGATACGCTCATCATTTTGCTGCTGTTGAACAATAGAATATTGTTGAATAATTCCGTTAAGTAACTCAGCTTCATAATCACGTTTTGCAAATGGATTGATGGTGTCAGTAACCTGACCAGCATTGTCTACAACTAAATCAAGCAAATTAACCGTTAATGTTGCGCTTCGGCCATGTGTTGCAGGAGTAATGATTAGCTCGAAGCGCTTACCTACTTCGGTAGCACCAGCAGATATTTCGTACCATTTAGCATCGTTTTCTGAATACGTCATGATCCAATCAGTTACATAGCGTTGTTGAGCAGGATCCGGCATGCTGTAATCAATTTGTAATCGAGACAATTGATTGTCAATTTGGCCTAAGATGAGTTGCTCTATGGTTAGCGGTGAATCTAATTTATCAAAAATCACCGAGGTATTTGTTAGGTCTTCAGTCAAATAGGTACCATGAGCTAAAGGTAATACTAATGCTGGTGATGCAACAGGTAATTGTTTACCGTAAATATCAACAGCGTCTTTACCGATGGCCGGAATTTGGAAATCCACAGCAACAGTAGGCTGTGTCAATTCGCTGGGGACTTTAGTGGTACTGATGACCGGTAATTTTACATAGTCGATAGTGCCTGACGCGATTTTGCGTTCTTCTTTAGACGCACACCCTGACAATAACACCATGGACAATGCTGTTGTTAATGCTGTAGCAATTAGGCTCTTGTTCATTATTGACCTTTATGACCTCTATTTTAGTAACCGGAATATAAATAAATACTTATAGCAAATGATATCGTTTAAGCGTGTCTTCGATTAACGTTTGATTAAAAAGTTCCGGAAGAACTAACGGTAATCGTAATTCAGGTGACGTCATTAAGCCCATTTTATACAATGCCCACTTTGGAATAACGGGATTCGATTCAACAAATAAATCGGTATGTAATTGCGCAATACTCGCATCTATCTCTATAGCTTCGTGTATTTTACCTGATAATGCAGCGTCGCACATCATTTTCATTTGTCTCGGCACAATATTGGCAGTGACTGAGATAACCCCATGCCCGCCTAAGTTCATAAACTCACAACCTGTCGCGTCATCTCCGCTGAGAAACAAAAATTCACTATCCACTAACGTTTGTGTATCTTTTAACCGCTGTAAGTCACCCGTTGCGTCTTTTAGACCTACAATATTAGGATGTTTTGCCAATGTCGCGACTGTCTCAGGTAACATATCAGCCACCGTTCGGCCAGGAACATTGTAGAGAATAACTGGCACTGTCGCTGCGTCTGCTAATGCAGTAAAGTGCGCGATCATACCCCGTTGCTCAGGTTTGTTATAATAAGGCACCACACTCAAAAAACCATCAATCCCTAACGATTGAGTTTCATTTTGTAGATACAATGACTCTTCGGTTGAATTTGCACCACTACCTACCACAACGGTACATCGACCGTTTACAGCAGCAACGGTTGCTTTAACAACGTCAACATGTTGTGTAAATGATAGGGTGGCAGATTCGCCTGTCGTACCGACTGAAACAATCCCATCAGTACCGGCATTAATGTGAAATTCGACAAGTGCTGCTAGTGACACATAGTCTACACTTCCATCGTCATGCATTGGGGTGACAATGGCGACAAAACTTCCTTTAAACATAATTACTCCAAACAAAAAATCATACGCAGTCTAGTCATATAAAACGTATTTAACAATAAACATTTAAGGTGATATTCGTAATTTACAGTTGCCCTTAGCGCAAAACTGTTTTTATACTAGATACGTCTGATCATACAATATCGAAATTTATTATGTTACAACAACTTATCATTAATTTTTTGGCGGTAGATAAACCGGGTTTACTGAGTGCAATTGCAACGACTGTTAATGACGCCAGTTGTAATATTCTGGATAGTCGCCAAGCTATTTTTGGGCAGGAATTGTCATTGACTATGATTATTGAGGGAAACCAAACGGCTATTACTAAAGCTGAGATGGCCATCCCTATGTTGTGTCAAGAACATGATCTCTTAGCAATGATGAAACGTACCAAACATCATGAAAAACAACATTTAGCTCATTTATTAACCATTGAGTTCAGCGGTGCTGATATTCAAGGGTTGTTACGTGATGTGTCTGCTTATTTTCATAAAAACCAATCATCTATCAGTGCTCTGCGTCAAAAAACATACACTTGTCCTGACACTAAGCTAGAAAAAGTACGCTGTAATATCGTCGTGACCGTACCAGATAATATAGAAATTGATGGGTTTATTGCTCAAACTCAATCTTTTCTCTCTTCATTGTCATTAGCTGCGACCATAACGGATAAACATCAAAATAACTGGAGTGAATAATGCAAATGTTACAAGCGGGTCAACCAGCCCCCTCTTTCTCGTTACCAAACGAACATGGTGAAATTGTTAATTTAACTGATTTAGCAGGCAAGAAAGTATTAATCTACTTTTATCCCAAAGCAATGACGCCAGGTTGTACTGTGCAAGCGCAATGTTTGCGTGACAGCCAAACGGATTTTACGGACAACAATGTCGTTGTGTTTGGCGTGAGTCCTGATGCTGTTAAGCGGTTACCTAAGTTTATAGAAAAAGAACAACTTAACTTTTCGTTATTGTCAGACGAAGATCATGCCGTTGCTGATGCATTTGGTGTGTGGGGCGAAAAGCAGTTCATGGGGAAAGTGTACGACGGGATCCACCGTATTAGTTTTTTGATTGATGAAAGCGGTGTGATTGAACATGTATTTGATAAATTCAAAACCAAAGATCACCACACCGTGGTCCTTGATTACCTTAACGCCTAAGAATTAATCGCAACAGTGCGCATTCGTTATAAGTCATGAATGCGCACTGTGTAGCGTTAATTATTTGCATATGGCTAAATATGGCTAAGCGCTAAACCTAGATTTCGGGTTGAACGGGTTCTTCTTCTAGTGGTGTCCAGGCGGTAATGAGTGCTTTAACCAAGGTAGCTAAAGGGATTGCAAAAAACACCCCCCAAAATCCCCATATCCCTCCAAAAAATAATACAGCAACGATAATGTACAACGGGTGCAACGCGACTGCTTCTGAAAACAGCAATGGCACAATCACGTTACCATCCAATGCTTGAATAATAAAATAGACCAACATCAAATAGCCAAATTCAGCAGATATACCCCATTGAAATAAAGCAACAAATGCCACTGGGACGGTCACGACGGCCGCACCAATATATGGGATCAAGACAGATATACCGACCAACACGCCAAGCAGGATGGCATAACGAAGATCCATCAAGACGAACGCAATACACGAAGCGGCACCAACAATGATAATTTCTATTACCTTACCGCGAATGTAGTTTCCAATTTGAATATTCATTTCGCTACCGACTTGAGAAATTAAACGGCGTTCTTTGGGTAACAAAAAGGACATGTTATCGACAAATAACTGTTTATCTTTTAGCATGAAAAACATCATCAACGGCACCAAAATCAAATATATTAATAAAGCACCCACACTGACTAGTGAGGCAAAAGATACACTGATGATGTTTTGCGTTAAGCCGAGTAATTGTTCATTTAATTCAGCAACCACATTTTGGATCTGTTCAAATTGGATCAGCCCAGGGTACTGCTCAGGCAAGGTGACCAACCATGCTTGACCTGATTGCCAAAACAAAGGTAACTCCTCGACTAAGTTGACACTTTGTCTGGATATCGTTGGTAACAAGCTCAACATGCCGAGCAGTGTAAAGCCAACAAAACCAACCATGACTAGCCCCGTCGCGAATGCTCTGGACAGCCCATGAGATGCTAATTTACTGACCGTACTGTCTAGTAGATATGCTAGTACGATAGCAACTAAGATTGGCATAATATACCCACCCCATATAATGAGAATGGCGCTGACTACCAAAATTAATAAAAGAAGCATTAATGCATCTGGGTCTGAAAATTTCTTTCGGTACCAGTTATTAATCAGGTCTAACATGGTAATTTTTCCAAGAATTATGTAATTTATGTTGATATAGTAAAGGCTTAAGTCATATTACGCTAGTAGCAATTGGTCGTGTGCTAGAACTTATTGAAATGATTAAACTGACCGGCTTATGAACTAATTCAGGCTGCGGTACTCTATGACAATAGATTTATCAGTCACCTTCTTGTCTATCACGTAACGTTACCGCTGGACATTGAATAAGGATTTTTATTATTAAGACTTTTCTGCGTGTGTTATTCACTGGGTATCTGTTTGCTGCATGTGCAGCCAGCGCTCAGATCATTAATAACAAAAATACGTTACCAGATATCGGCGTTGTCGGTGCCGATACCTTGTCTATCGAAGAAGAGTTAACAATCGGTAAAGCGATTTTTGCACAACTTCGTGGCCAAGGTGGTGTGTTATATGACCCCGTTGTACAAGAGTATATTCAATCACTCGGTAACAAACTGGTGATCCAAGCTGATAACACCAAATACCCCTTTACGTTTTTTGTCATCAATAACCCGACTATTAATGCGATGGCTTTTTTTGGTGGTCATGTTGGTACACACACAGGTCTTATTTATACCGCTCAAAATGAAGCAGAGTTAGCATCAGTACTAGCCCATGAGATAGCACACGTTACTCAGCGTCATATTGTGCGGCGAATGCAAGCGGCAGAACGTAACTCCCCGTTGCAAATTGCATCAATGATAGGCGGAGCTATCTTGCTGATGGCCTCACCTGAAGCAGGTATTGCAGCGATAACCGCTGGTAATGCCGGTGCCATACAAAGCAACATTAATTATACACGCAGCTATGAAAAAGAAGCCGATCGGATTGGCATTCGTATTTTAGCCGACTCAGGCTTTGATCCTTTTGCCGCTTCTGCATTTTTTGGACGTATGTTAGAAAGCAAACGTTGGAGCAGTCAAGCTCCGGCTTTTTTACAAACGCATCCTCTTTCTCAAGACCGTGTTGCAGAAGCGCGCAATCGCGCAGAAAACCTGCCTAAGCTAAGCAATCCAGATAGCCCAATGTTTGCTTATGTAAAAGCACGTATTCAAGCTCGCTACATGTATACTGCCAGTCACAACATTACCTACTATTTAGAACAACTCAATCGTTCAACAGCCATTGATGATACGCACTTACAGTATGGTCTTGCTATTGCGTACATGCGCAATAAGCAAGCTGATAAAGCCCTACCAATTTTAAAAGAATTATTATCTGATGATCGCGAGAACCTTGCATTTATTGATGCGTTAGCGGATGTGTATATTGAGTTAGATCAGTATTCCAATGCGTTATCTATGTTGGCACCGTTAGCGAGTACTCAAGCGCATAATGAAATTATCACGTTAAACTACGCCAATGTGTTGATTAAAGCTGGACAAACCACGGACGCGATTGAATTATTAAAAGATTATTTGATGGTTGTGCCTGAGAGTGTGCTCGGTCACCAATTAATTTCTGATGCGTACGCTGCATCAAAACAACCTATGTTGATGCACCAAGCTAATGCAGAGTTATACCAACTGCTTTCGGTGTATGGCAAAGCTATTGATGAGTTGCAATTTGCGTACAACTACGCTGAAAACTACCTAACTAAACAGCGTATCCGAGCTCGAATCAATCAACTCAGAGAAACGCAATTGGCATTATCGGAGCGGTAGAGAGTGATAGAGAGCGATATTTTATCGAGTTACAGCATTAATCAAGCTATCAAGTGTTTGTTCACCCAGTAGCGGAGTACTGACCTTGCCTTGTTTAATAATAAATGTGGCTGGCAAGTATTGCGGTAATTGAATGGGAAAATCTTCGCCGGTTTGCCCAATGACAGCAAAGCGCATGTCGTATTTTTCAATAATCGTGAGTAATTGAGTATCATTTAGAGGATCGTAACTTATTGCCATAAACTCAATATCATCACGTGAATGACTCCACTCTGCAAATTCATTTAATTCAGGAATTTCTTTTAAACACGGGGCACACCATTCTGCAAAATAATTAACAACGACGGTTTTTTGATTCAATTGTGACCAACTAAACGCCTCTCCCTGAACACTAGAAAAATCCGGTAATTGTGACCGATAAACCCATCCACCCAATAAGAGTGAAATAATAGCAACAGTCACCAATAGAGCATTTTGTTTATTCATTGTTGATTCAGCACAAGTAGTTTATATTGCAACATTATTCACTTTTTTGTGTGTTTGACCAAGGAAAAAATTCATTATGTTAACAATCTATCATAATCCTCGATGCAGTAAATCACGTCAAACTTTAAGTTTAATCGAAGCGACTTCAACCCAGCATGAGGTGGTATTGTATTTGCAAACACCGCTAGACTCTGCATCCTTAACTGAATTAAAAAAACAACTCGGCGTTGACTCTTTTATTGACATGATGCGTATACAAGAACAAGAGTTTGCTTCTGCTGGATTATCGGTTCACTCAAGCGAATCCGAGTTGTTAGTTGGATTGACACAATTCCCTAAATTATTAGAGCGTCCAATTGTCTCAAATGGGCAAACTGCGATTATCGGTCGCCCGCCTGAAAACGTTCATCACCTGTTGTAGAGCAAACTATCATGAAACCAGCTTCGTCTATTTCTCCTATTTTAATCGTGTACTACTCGGTCAGTGGTAGCACCCAACGTCTGGCAGAAGCTATTGCCCGAGGCGTTGAAGCACAAGGTGTCGAAGCGATGTTGCGTCAAGTCCCTCGTGTCAGCGACAATCTTACAATGGCAGTATCTGATATCCCTGAAGATGGCGCACCATACGTCACTCCCGATGATCTGGCAACTTGCTCAGCCCTTGCTTTAGGTAGTCCGACACGCTTTGGAAACATGGCCTCGGCAGTAAAGTATTTTTTGGACCAGACATCTCAACAGTGGCTATCAGGTTCATTAATTGATAAGCCAGCCTGTGTGTTCACGTCGAGTAGTTCGATGCATGGCGGTCAAGAAAGTACATTGTTATCGATGCAAATACCGTTATTGCATCATGGTATGGTGTTATGTGGTATCCCCTACTCGCAAGCTGCACTGCATTCTACCCAGAGTGGTGGCACCCCTTATGGAGCCACTCATGTCGCGCATAATAACAACACTCAATTAAGTGCCGACGAATTACAACTTGCTATCGCGCAAGGGGCTCGATTAGCGCGTTTAGCGATAGCGTTACAGGAAATCCAACATGACTAATCACTCTGCCGACGTATCTGAAAATACCAGCTTAATAGCGCTTGACTCACGGACGCTAATGTATCGTTATGTGGGTTTGTTTGGCTACTTAGGTTTACTCGCTTGGGTATGTATTTGGCACTTTATGCTGGTGCAATCTCAGTATTCTGTTACGTTTATACTATTATTATATGTACTGCCACTGTTGTTCCCATTGAAGGGGATCATCACAGCTAAACCTTACACGCATGCTTGGGCGAGTTTTGTTGTATTGTTTTATTTTATGCATGGTATCACTGTCTGGTATTCTATTCCCGAGCAGTGGTTATTTGCATTGATTGAAGTAGTACTTAGCAGCATTATGTTTACTGGTTGTTGTATGTTTGCCAAATTACGAGGTAAAGAGTTAGGACAGTCTTTACCCAAACTAAAACAAGTCATGGAGGACGAAAAACAGCGCTTTGAAGGTCACAATAATGAATAAATTACTTATATCAGCTGGGCTTTTACTTACTATTAATGGATGCGGTGGCGGTGGCAGCAGTGTCAATAACAATGATAATGTGCCCCCTACTTCAACGCCAACTCAACCTACCACGCCCACTGTGCCATCGGGACCCTCAACCATCTCGATTATCGCGCAAAATAATGGCTTTGATTTTTATGGCGATGCACTTCCAGAAACGGGCAAAAATATCGGTTTGGGGATCCATCACCCGACAGCTGCTAAGTTAATTGACATAAAATGGACTCAAACATCAGGTGATGCATTACCTCTCATAGCGGATCATACCAATGTAATTAGTTTCTCCCCTGCATCATCCGGAACATATAGTTTTGCAGTGACCGCCACCACTTGTGCCAATGAACAAGATAGTTCCTGTGGTACTGCTAGCACCGCGAATATTTCTATTAATGTACAACCAAGAACCAACGATGCGAGTATTCGGTTGGATCACAGTGCTGTAGAGCGTGGTAGAGTGTCAGTGCGAGTTGATCCTTTGGCCGGTAAAACCATTGATAGTGTCGAATGGGTGCAATCAATCGGTATCGATGCGGTGCAAGCGCAGGATGTAGAAGAACAGGACAATCGTTTGTTTTTTGAAGCGCCAAGTGTGACTCGAGATAGTATTTTACAATTTACGGCGAACGTGACGTTTACGGATAACACCACGGCCACTGATGATGTGTTTATTGGTGTCAGAAATAGTGACATTGATGAAGACGGATATTTTCCACGTTACTCTGACAATATCGTCAGTGAAAATATGTTTGCTCACAATCCTTCATCACCATATAAAGCCGCAATAGAGCGCTGTGTTTACACCAATCAAATTGCCAGTTCATGTCCATTTAGAGAACTCCCCCTAATTGGTATGGATACGATGGATCCAAGTATCGATGACATCATGGATCGCGTGTTGGTGTCTCATCAATGGATGGGCGATCGTTTCCGTCAGTACTTACAGCAATCCCAAGTTGGCCCTGATATGCTCCGCTTACTTAGAGGAGTGACTGCCATTGTGATTTCTTATGAAGTGCGTCCTTCATTTTATTGGGCGGTAACAGGGGCTATCTATTTAGATGCTGATAATTTTTGGCTGACCCCATTAGAGCGAGATACGCTCAATGAAATACCTGATTATCGCTCTGGTTTTGGTTCGGATTTACAATTTATTATGCCTTGGCGCTATGTTAAGAATAATGATTATTACCCTGCTGGTAGCTACCCTATTAATGATCGTGGTTCGCGAAGCTTTGTTGATTTGGAAGGCGACATATCTTGGTTAATGTATCATGAGTTAGGCCACTCGAATGATTTCTTCCCTCCTGCTATGTGGAATTCGTTATCATTAAATCGAAGTCCGTTACAAACTATTAATTTATCAAATAATAACCCATTATCTGATGAATTAGATGAGCGCTTTCCATTGTCATCACGACAGATGCATGAACTTGCAGAGGTCAATTTTGGCGGTGAAGATGCCAATAGTGCGCAACGCAATACCACTGCGCAGGATGTTACCAATTTATTTATTAACGACACCGCGACGGGTTTTTATAATTACTATACAACACGAGAAGATTACGCCTCATTATTTGAAAAATTCATGATGAAATATAGACTCGATGCGGATTCAGATATCGCTGTTGTATCCAGCGTAAATAATGATGATTATCGAGTAACATGGGGACAACGCAATCGCTTTAACGACCCTGCGCTACAACAACGAGTGCTGTTTGCAGTAACCAATATATTGCCAGAATTGGACGCAGCGGCGATCCAGCAAACTTTACCTGCGCCGCAATTGATGGACCCGTCCAAAACATGGTTTGCTAATTTACGTATTGGCACAGCCGCTAAAGCGGCAACGTTGCCGACGTTTTCTTTGGCTCAGCAGCAACAACGCATACAGCAAGATACGCGCATTCCGTTTAAGCCAGGAGTTTCTTTACCAGAGGAATAGTAATGGCCTTCTTTTCGACCAGCGCAAGCTTATCAAGCTGGTCGATAAGATGTAAAACGTGTTTAATATCTCGCGTTGTAAATTTAAGCAAATAAGCAATAACTGACGGTTGCATATTCACTCCCTTCATCGCAACATAATCTAATACGATGGAATGAATTCCATCATCATCAACTGGGTCAAGCTTATACACTTGTCCCCATGTCAAACGCGAGCGTAGATCTGGTAAGCTGATAAAGTCATCGTACGGTCCGTATTTTGAACTGATCAATATATGTGTTCGATGTTCAATACAACGATTAATCAGATCAAACAACGCAACTTGTAGTTTAGGTTGGTCAGCAAGTACATCAATATTTTCGATAATTAACAGTTCATTATTCTCATAACCACTGAGCATTGTAAAAAAAGCATCTTCCGCATACTCTTCATCTGCATGATACATCAGTAAAAAACGCTGCATGATTTCAGGATTGAATAATTCGTTAAAGTCTAAATAACACACCGATTTATGTTGAGCAGAAGCAAAATGGTACAGCGCTGTCGCTAAGTGTGTTTTACCTGAATGGGAAGTGCCATGAATGACGATGATATTCGCTTTATCAGCTGGTTCACCCACTAGACCAATTAACGCATTGTGTAACAACTCATTATTATAAAAATAATAATTATCCAACGTTTGATATGTGGGTAACTCTATCGGTAAAGGTAATTGCATATCACTGCCAACGATATTGAAATTCAAGACTAAGCTGTTCATCGTTAGGATCAACCATGCGTTGCAAAACATTGCCCTGGATCAGCATTTGATGTAACTGTATCGGCTGTCCCAATAGAGTCACATCGAAGGTGCTTTTATTTGCAGACTGCATACTTAAATTGACTGATTCAACTATTGACAGTGAGTTAAGATACCGCTCAATCTCAGCAATGGCGACAATATCGGGAATACCACTAATTAAAATTTGTTGTGTTAATTGATTGTTTGCAACAAACCTTGCCGTATCCAAAGCATAGCGTTGAGCTTGATGATCAGCATACTGATCCACAAATTGCTCAATCACACTGGCCTTGCTCTCCCCTGTTACTTGTTGTAAAGACAGCAAAGTATCCGATTTAATAAAATATTGTAATAGCCAATCTGTCGCTGCAAGCTGTTGTACTTTTACAGCAACAGTATACTGAGTGTTATAACGCTGTGCTCCAGTATGTAAGAGATCAATAAATTGCCCCCAAACATCAATTTCACTTACATTTGAGATATCGACAATGTCCATTAATGGTAAGGTAAATTCGACACCACGATTAAACGATGCTTGTTTGAGTATCGTAACGGATTCAAAATCATCTTCATCGACCATCATTGTCCGATAAGACGAGTCAAAGGTATCTTCAATATACCAAAGTAATGCGTCAGGGCGTTGTGCTCCCCATAATGGTAACCCTCTGCGTTTGATCCACTGCTCAAGAACGGGTTGATTAAACATCACTAACATTTGGTTATTACTACCAGAAACAAATTGCGTAGACGTTACGTATTGCATGATGTTGTTGTTCAGTTGTGTATAATCTTTGTGCTGTGAAACGCGTTTATCGCCAGACAACTTCAACATAACTTGACGCAAAGCATCACGCAAAGCTGCTTTTTGTGATTGAGCATCCTGTGCCAAAATAGGCACATACGCTTTATTTAAATCCGTCACCGTGGCAGCGTTTACCGTGCTAACACCACATATAATAAGCATCGACAGTGCTGTAATGAGTATCGCTTTGAGAGAAAACATAATATGCAAAATAATAAAACAGCCCTGTTAACAAAATTCTTTACACTTAATAGTGATATTGTGCGGTAATTAACAGTATAATACATCTATTAAATGGAATTTAATCTTAATTTTTTTCTGCCATATAGGATGCAGATTAATTCAACCAACCATTTTCGAGAATATCTGTGACCAAATCTACCCAATCACTCAGTTACAAAGACTCCGGTGTCGACATTGATGCTGGTAATGAGCTTGTCGAACGTATCAAATCAGTTACTAAACGTACTCACCGCCCAGAAGTTAAAGGTGGTTTAGGTGGTTTTGGCGCATTATGTTCTTTACCCACTAAATACAAAAATCCACTGTTAGTATCTGGTACTGATGGTGTTGGAACTAAACTGCGTTTAGCAATGGATTGTAATCAACATGATGGTATAGGGATTGATCTGGTCGCAATGTGCGTCAATGATTTAATCGTGCAAGGCGCTGAACCGTTGTTTTTCCTTGATTACTATGCAACCGGTAAATTAGATGTTGATGTGGCTGTCGAAGTGGTCAGCGGTATCGGTAAAGGCTGTGAGTTATCAGGTTGTGCTCTGATTGGTGGCGAAACTGCCGAAATGCCAGGTATGTATCATGGTTCTGACTATGATGTTGCCGGTTTTTGTGTGGGTGTCGTTGAAGCCGAAGATGTCATTGATGGCACTCAGGTTGCCCCTGGTGATGCACTGATTGCCTTAGGTTCCTCTGGTCCTCATTCAAACGGGTTTTCGTTGATCCGCAAAATCATTGAAGTAAGTGGTGCTGATATCAGTGCACAGTTAGGTGATTCAAGTATTCAAGAACAACTTCTTGTCCCTACCCGAATTTACGTTAAATCAGTTTTAACACTATTAGAATCGGTCAAAGTCAATGCTATCTCACATATCACTGGTGGTGGATTCTGGGAAAATATTCCGCGCGTTCTACCTGATACTATGCAAGCAAATATCGACCAATCTTCTTGGCAATGGCCTGAAGTATTTAATTGGTTGCAAAGCCAAGGTAATGTTACTGAACATGAAATGTACCGCACATTTAATTGTGGTGTAGGTTTAATCATTGCATTGCCACAAGATACCGCAGCTAAAGCCGTTGATATATTAAATGCTGCTGGCGAAAATGCATGGGTCATTGGCCACATAGCTGAAAAAACAGGTTCAGAATCTGTTGTTATGAATTAATACTGAGAAAATCATGAAACGTATTGTTGTAATGATCTCAGGGTCAGGTAGTAATTTACAAACCATTATCGATCGAATTCATCATTCGGATGTTGATGCACAAATCGTTGCCGTTATCGCAAACAAAGCAGACGCTTATGGTTTGGTGCGAGCAGCCGATGCAAGTATAGAGGCAATATGTATACCTAGCAGTGATTTTGCCCATGACAGAGTCGCATATGATCAACAATTAATCCAAGCTATCGACCAATTAGCGCCTGATCTGATTGTATTAGCTGGGTATATGCGTATTTTGACAGATGAATTTGTGCATAAGTATTTGGGCAAATTAATTAATATTCACCCTTCATTGTTACCTAAATACAGAGGATTGAATACGCACCAACGTGCCATTGATAATGCCGATACTGACCATGGTGTATCGATACATTTTGTGACTCCTGAATTAGACGGTGGTCCGGTGATAGTGCAAGCTAAAGTGCCTATTTTCTCTGATGACAGCAAAGATGATTTGGCTGAGCGAGTACAAGTACAAGAACACCAGATTTATCCGTTAGTGGTAAAATGGTTTGTCGAAGAACGACTTGTCATGCAAGATGGGTATGCTTTAATGGATAATAACCAACTGGGTTCACAAGGATTTGCCGCAGATGAATAATGTATTAACCGCACTAAAACACGCTTCCACTTATGCCAGTAGCTTATTATTGGCTACTGCGATCGGTATCGGGACTTCCTTTACCTGTCACGCTCAATCTGTTGCAGCGGGTGAATATAGTTTAACCCCATTTGAATCACAATTTGTTGCTTCTAGAGAAGGTAAACCCATTGGACATGCGCGCTTAATCTTTAATCAGCTACCGAATCAACTATGGCAACTTGAGTATGAATCCAAAGTATCCAAGTACTTTTTAACGGATAAACGCAGTGAAGTTACCCGTTATTTAAATACTGTTGCAGCAGAACCTACTCATCTCCCCTTACAACCTATCAGTTATGTTTATGCACGAACTGGTACAGGCAAAGATAAAGGTCTATCAATTACATTTGATCACGCTGATAATCAATTTCTTACATCGATACCCATTGACGAAGAAGTGCAATTTGCATTGAATAAGCAATTTGATAATCAATTCTTTAGAATTGATGTTCCTTATCAGCTGTCTTTAGGCAAACGTCAGTTCTCTTATTCGTTTATTAACTATCGCGGAACGAGTCGAGAATACAACATCTCAACGGTGACCACCGAAATACAACGTTTACCTATTGGTGAGTTACAAACCATTAAAGTGATGATTGACCGCAGTGCGTCGACCCGTCAAACATTTGCTTGGTTTGCTCCTAGTCTAAATTATCAACTGGTACGATTACAGCAATTCAAAGATGGTAAAGAACAAGGCGATATTCAATTACGTGTGTTTAAAAACCTATAAAACCTGTTTACACCCACACCTCACTATTTTTTAAGTGTTTAGCCCCTTCATTGTTGAAATTTCTTAGTAATTTGTTATGGTTAGGCCACCTGGTCTGACCATTATTTTATTAAGGATTAATACCATGAATGACCTACTCGGTTCATTTGTCATCATACTGTGTTTAGCATTATGCAGTTATCATCGCTTCACTATTCTAAAAACAACCATCAGTACGCTGATTGTCCTTTTTATTGTTGATCTGTTCAGTTCAGTCTCAACTTTGACTTGGTTAGTGTTCATTGCGTTTTTTACGATCCTCGCGGTACCTAGTATTCGCCAATCGCTGCTCAGTACTCGACTGTTAGCATTTTATAAGCGTGTTAGTCCTGAGATGTCTGTGACAGAACAAGAGGCGGTTGATGCTGGCACGGTTTGGTGGGATGGCGAGATATTCAGTGGTGCTCCGGATTGGGATAAATTACATGCGATCAAACGCCCCACTTTAAGTGAAGCCGAACAAGCTTTTCTTGATGGGCCCGTTGAGACCGTTTGCTTAATGGCGAATGAATGGCAAATTAACCATATCGATGCAGACTTGTCTCCGGAGATTTGGCAATATCTTAAAACCCACAAGTTTTTTGCCATGATCATCAAAGAAGAGTTTGGTGGTCTTGCTTTTTCAGCTTACGCTCAATCACGTGTATTACAGAAACTCTCAGGCGTATCTGCAGTATTGTCTACCACGGTAGGTGTACCCAACTCTTTGGGTCCAGGCGAATTATTACAACATTATGGTACACCTGAACAACAAGCTTATTATTTGCCTCGACTTGCCGTAGGTGACGAAGTACCCTGTTTCGCGCTGACCGGTCCAGAAGCAGGCTCTGACGCTGGGTCAATACCAGACAAAGGCATTATTAGTAAAGGAATGTGGCAAGGTAAAGAAGTCATTGGTATGACACTCACGTTTGACAAGCGTTATATCACTCTTGCACCGGTTGCAACTGTAATTGGTTTAGCATTTAAACTGTATGACCCTGAGCAACTTCTTTCTCAAAATACTGATTTGGGGATCACTTGTGCGTTACTGCCAAGGGATACTGATGGCCTAGAAATTGGCAATCGTCACTTTCCATTAAATGTGCCATTTCAAAATGGCCCCATCCGCGGCACCGATATCTTTGTGCCACTTGATTACATTATTGGTGGTGCTGACATGGCTGGTAAAGGCTGGCGCATGTTGATGGAATGTTTGTCAGTAGGTCGGTGTATTACCTTACCTTCATGTGCTGCGGGTGGAAGTAAATCTCTTGCTCTAGCGACCGGAGCATATGCACGAATTCGTCGTCAATTCAAAATGCCAATCAGCCAAATGGAAGGCATTGAAGAAATGTTAGGCCGCATTGGTGGAAACACCTATATGATGGACGCAGTAACTAGCTTATCTACTACGGCTGTTGATTTAGGTGAAAAACCATCGGTTATATCTGCTATTTGTAAATATCACTTAACCGAGCGTATGCGAGATGTGATCAATGATGCTATGGATATCCATGGTGGCAAAGGGATCATGCTCGGCCCTAACAACTATTTAGGTCGTGGGTATCAAGGTGTCCCTATCTCCATTACCGTCGAAGGGGCGAATATTTTAACCCGTAACATGATGATTTTTGGACAAGGTGCAATGCGTTGCCATCCTTATGTTTTACCGGAGATAAAAGCAGCGGCATTAACCGACAATGATGCAGCCCTGACAGCATTTGATGATGCTGTGTTCGGTCATATTGGCTTTGCATTGAGTAATTTTACCAAGAGTATCTGGTTTAGCCTAACTGCCGGTCGGTTTACCGCTACTCCTTATACGGATAGCACGCAACGTTATTACCAAATTTTAAACGGATACAGTGCAAACTTAGCTTACTTAACGGATGTATCAATGGGCGTATTAGGTGGTAGCTTAAAACGTAGAGAACGCTTATCTGCCCGTTTGGGTGATATCCTAAGTTATTTGTATTTAGCATCGGCGGTATTAAAGCGATTTGCAGATGAAGGTCGACAAGTAACACATGAACCATTAATGCATTGGGCTATGATCGATGCCTTGTATCACATTGACGTTGCCATTGATGAATTTATCAATAACTTTCCATCCACACCGGTCAAAATGATGCTTCGCGCTGTTGTTCAACCTTTAGGTCGCACACGCCAACGTCCAAATGATCGCCTTGAGCACCAAATAGCACAGATGCTTCAAACGCCATGCACAGGTCGAAGCTTATTAGGACAAGGACAGTTCACACGTCAAGTGGAAGGTAATTTGTTGGGTGAGTTAGAAGCAATACTTGCAGATGTTGTAGCAGCTGAGCCATTGTTTAAACGAATTTGTAATACGTACAAAGAAAAACGACAATTTACTCAACTTGATCAACTGGCAGCCCGTGCCTTGGCTGATGGGATCATCGACGCGGATGAAGCAGCGTTGTTGGTCAAAACTGAAACAGGCAGATTGAACACAATCAATGTTGATGACTTTGCACCTGAAGAGTTAGTCGGTCGACAAAGTGTGTTACATCAAAATTAATATTTATTATGGTTATCTTACTCTAGTCGGCCAACTCAATTTGGTCGACTAGTAGGACGACTTGCGTACGTGAAGTCACATTGAACTTTTTGAATATCGCACTGATATGGGCTTTTACCGTGGCTTCAGTCACAAATAATTCATCAGCAATTTGCTTGTTCATTTTACCTTGCTTGAGGTATTTGAGCACAGTGAGCTGTTTTGGCGTTAATGCTTTTATATATTGCAGAGAGGTCAATGTATTTGGCTGTTCTTTGCTAATCTTATCAATGTACTTTTCAGGAATAAATACTCCCCCTTCCAATACTAACTTGATGGCGTGTGCCATCTGGCCAGAGCTATATGATTTGGGGATATAACCTTTAGCGCCAAAATGCATTGCAATATTAACACTTTGCTCGTTGTCACTTGCCGAAACAACGACGATCGGTATGTGAGGCGCTAATTCAAGTACGGATAAAAGGCCATAATAATTATCGGCGCCGGGCATGTTGAGGTCTAGCAAAATCAATTTAATATTGCTGTGTGTCTTAATCGCTTTAAGGGTCGATTTAACGCAATCTGCTTCAATGATTTTGACGTGACTAAAAAAAGGCAACAAGGCTGCTTGTAATGCCTCTCGAAAAAGAGGATGATCGTCAGCAATTAAAAATGTATTCATTTTATTGTTATCCAAAAGGTCTCATTCCTATGGGTGCATCTAAGCTGATACAACGGGTCCACTAAACTAAAAGACTAGTTGAATATGTCAAAAATTGATAGTTTATTTTCTACGCGTTTAAGTAACATTGCTGATTTTTCATTTGATGCAAATGTCGCAGAGGTGTTTCCAGATATGATTGCTCGGTCAATTCCGGGTTATCCGCTAATGATTGAAAACATCGGTCGAATTGCACAACGATATGCCCAACCGCATACCAGTATCTATGACTTAGGCTGTGCGACGGGTACCGCAACACTAAGCATGGCAAAGCATATCGATGCACATGCAACTCAGATAGTTGGGTTAGATAACTCTCAACCTATGGTAGACAAGTGCCAACAGTATATTAATCAATATCACCATATATGTCCGGTACAGATTGATTGTGCTGACATCCAGCATTATCCGTATAACACCAGCTCAGTATTTTTAATGAATTTCACACTGCAGTTTTTGGCTCCTGACCAGCGTCAATCTATGATCGATAAGGTTTATGATTCGTTGACGCCTGGTGGCGTATTAATATTATCAGAGAAATTCACCGCTGAGGATACGCCAATATCTGATTCACAGACTGCACTTGCTCAATCAGTAGAAAATGATCTACTCATTGATCTTCATCATCAATTTAAAAGTGATAACGGTTATACCGACCTAGAAATCAGTCAAAAACGAACCGCTTTAGAAAACGTCATGCTAACAGATTCGATAGCTACGCACCGGTTGCGTCTTACCCAAGCAGGATTTAAACACATTGTTATCTGGTTCAGTTGTTTTAACTTTATGTCGCTTGTCGCCATAAAATAAGGTCGATTTATGCACCCTCATTTTGTTCATTGTTTGTCCCAACTCCCTCATATTGGATTAACCCAATGGCTGTATGAACTACCGCTTGCGTTACAACAATGGGAAGCACAATCGCGTCATGGTAATACACAAAAATGGCAAAAACTCATTCATAAAATGCCAGATATTTCGGCGTCTTCGACCTCGTTAACGCAATACATTAGTGCTCACAATCCATCTGTTACTGAATATCAACAAAAAGCATTGCGCGGGCTTTTACAACAATTTACACCATGGCGCAAAGGTCCTTATGACTTGTTTGGTGTGCAAATTGATACTGAGTGGCGCTCTGACTTGAAGTGGGATCGTGTAGTACAACACATATCATCGTTGCAAGGTAAAACAGTACTCGATGTTGGTTGTGGTAGTGGTTATCACATGTGGCGTATGCTACAAGAGAATGCCAAAGCTGTCATTGGTGTCGATCCTACCGAGTTGTTTTTTAATCAGTTTTTGATAATAAACAAGTATCTACCTAACCACCCGATTCATTTTTTACCATTAGGTATTGAGGATTTACCAGTTAGTAACGGTTTTGATACCGTATTTTCGATGGGAGTATTTTATCACCGCCGTGATCCTATTTTGTTTTTGCAGCAACTAAAACAACAACTCAAAGCGGGTGGTGAATTAGTTTTAGAAACTCTCGTTGTGCCAGGTGATACTACTACCGTATTAGTGCCAACTGACCGCTATGCACAAATGAGTAATGTGTGGTATTTACCGAGCGTAGATGCCCTAATACTATGGTTGAAAAAAGTCGGATTTATCGATGTGCGCTGTGTTGATATCGACCGCACATCAATTCAAGAACAACGCAAAACAGAATGGATTGGGGGTCAGTCTCTATCCGATTTTCTAGACCCAGATGATCCATCCAAAACCATCGAAGGCTATCCAGCACCAACTCGTGCAACAATTATCGCTAAGCGAAAATAGCTGCGTAAATTATGGCTTGGGAACAGACAAACGGGTAAGTAAACTGGAGGTGTCCCAGCGCCCTCCTCCGGCTTGTTGTACATCGGCATAAAACTGATCGACTAACGCTGTTACCGGCAAACTTGCACCATTTTCACGTGCTGCATCCAATGCAATGCCTAAATCTTTGCGCATCCAATCCACCGCAAAACCAAACTCATATTCATTATTAATCATACTGTGAGCCCGATTGTCCATTTGCCATGACTGAGCTGCACCTTTTGCAATAACATCAATCACCGCTTGACGATCTAACCCCGCGCATTCACCAAAATGCAGTGCTTCTGATAACCCTTGCACCATCCCTGCGATACAAATTTGATTCATCATTTTAGCCAGTTGACCGGCACCCACATCTCCTAACAATTGATGATGACGGCTATACACATCTAATACTGGTTTAGCCCGCGCATAATCCTCTGTGTGTGCACCACACATAATCGTCAATTGACCGTTTTCAGCGCCCGCTTGCCCCCCTGACACGGGTGCATCAACAAATCCTATGTTTCGCTCTCGACAAGCTTGGGCTAATTCAATGGCTAATGTTTGCGAGCCTGTAGTGTGATCAATCAATAGGCCGCCAGCGGGCATGTTAGCCAGCACCCCGTTGGCACCATACACGACACTGCGAACATCATCATCATTGCCTAAACACATACACACGATTTGCGCATTAGCAACCGCTAATGCTGGCGTAGACGCTGTTGAAAGATGATGAGTTGAGCCTTGAGCATTGTGGGTCTTGAGCCAATCCTGTGCTTTGATGGCTGTTCGGTTATACACACAGGTAGTAAACCCTGATTTAGCTATATAACCCGCCATCGGAAATCCCATGACCCCTAACCCTAAAAATGCGACATTTTTCAACATAATTGCCCTTGTAAAAATCTAATTTAGACTAACATACGTAATAGTATTATAAATTGTTTTAAATGACTGAAATAATTAAGCTAATAATCGATTTTAACAAAAATAACAAAGGAAGAATAATGGACAATATTTACGATTTTTCGATGCCTCTAGCAAATGGACAAGAACAAGCATTTTCAGAGTACAAAGGAAAAGTACTGTTAATCGTTAATACCGCAAGTAAATGCGGGTTTACTCCACAATATGACGGTTTACAAAAACTACAAGATGAATTTGCGGATAGAGGGTTTACTGTACTGGCTTTTCCTTGCGATCAATTCGGCAAACAAGAACCTGGGAGTGATGCAGAAATTGTTGATTTTTGTACAACACGTTTCAGTGTTGATTTTCCACTATTTTCTAAAGTGGAAGTCAATGGAGACAATGCAGCACCGATTTACCAAGTAATGAAAAGCTCAGCAAAAGGCATATTTGGCAGTGAAGGGATCAAGTGGAATTTCACTAAATTTTTAGTTAACCAAGACGGCGAAGTCATTAAACGTTATGCCCCGACCTCAAAGCCAGAAGTCATTGCCAAAGATATCGCCGACCTTTTATAGTTGTTCGATTGTGTGTTTTTGTAAAACAACATGAAAATACTTACCCAGCCATTTGTAAGGTGGCTGGGTTGAGAATTCCTTTTCTGCCGCTACTAATGCTTGATAATGCTCAGTTTGATGTTCAATATTGCGCATATAATCATGAATACAGCGGATCCCTGCTTCGTGAATAATCTCTACCTGTGAATGCGCTTTTAAGTATGTCAATACCGGCTGTACGCTTAACGGTTGCTGAGGGTTTAAGCGCACTTTCTTCTTCACCTTTAAGCCTTTTTTGACATAATCAAAATTACCATACAGCAAATTGCCAAACGTTAACGCATCTTTATTAAAAAAACTCAACGATAAATAACCATTGGGTTGTAACCGTTCGATGAGTAAATCAATCGCAGCAAACGGGTCACTGAGCCACTCCAGTACAGCATGATTGATAATGATATCGTATTGAGTGTCTATATCTTGTAACTGACCTACACAATAGTTTATTTCAAGTTTATCCTGTATAGCTTGTTGCTGCGCGTATTCAATTGATTCTCCAGACACATCAATCGCGTCTACCTGAAAACCTGATTTGGCAAACTCAGTCGACATTTGTCCAAGGCCACAACCAGCATCAAGCACTCGTGTAGATGAAATTTTAGCATGTTCAGGTTGAGATGATTGTGCATAATTCAAGTCAGGCAATATCCCAAGTCGCTGTAAGTGATAACATAATAACGTATGCCGCAAGGTGCCTTTTGTGGTGCCATAAATGTTGCGCGCAAATTTATCACTGATCCCGTCAAATCCATGATCACTTGTTGGTATCGCCCTTGCTGAAACAGATAAGGTGGTTTGTGGAGATACCTGTTTATCCGTTCTGCTGTGTGAATCACTCACAATATAACACCTCTTAGTACTTATACTGGATTCGGTAAATCAATAAATGTGACATCTAGCCCCCATTGAGCTTGGCAGTATTCGCCCAACGCTTGAACACCATAGCGCTCTGTCGCATGATGACCGGCACCAATGAATGTGACATCGTACTCATGGGCTATGTGTGTGGTTTGTTCTGAAGCCTCGCCAGTAATAAATGCGTCAACACCTGCTTGAGCTGCAGTTTCTAAGTACCCTTGGCCACCGCCAGTACACCAAGCAACCTGTTTGATTAATTTGGATCCACTTGCCAGTTGAGAATGTTGGGCGTCCGGCACATTAGTCAAACCATTACCTAATACAATAGGTTTACGCTGAAGAGACTGTTCAACGCGGTTGACAAGCTCAGTTGCAGAAATCCCTTCTACAAATTCGCCTCGCATTAATACCCCATCCGGTTTAGTGTCTAAAGCCTTGACATTGGTGATCCCTAACCGCTCAGCGAGTTGCGCGTTATTGCCCAAAGTAGGATGCACATCCAACGGTAAATGGTATGCATACAAATTGATGTCATGCGCAAGTAACGCTTTAATACGTTGTTGTTTCATATGACAAATAGTTTGATTTTCGCCTTTCCAAAAATATCCATGATGCACAATGATCGCATCAGCATTATGCGCTATCGCTTGTTCAATTAATGCCAATGACGCAGTCACGCCAGTGATTACTTTTTGTACAGAAGCGCGACCTTGGACTTGTAAGCCATTTGGACAATAATCCGTAATCGAATGACTATTTAATAGGGTGTTCAGCGATTTTTCTAAAGCAAAATTGTGCATGTTGAGTTACCGTAAAAGTGGTCAAATAGACATTAAATAAAAAAAAAGATATAAATATCATTACATTCTACCATCAACTCAAGGTTTCATACACACATGAGCAAGCTAGATAAAGATCAAGTGATCGAAAAATTCACTCAAGCATACACGTCTGTAAACGGTAAAGCCCCCTCTTTAGTTGCAAAAGGAGGTTGGTATAGTGTGGATGGTGGAAAAAATGTGCGTTTGGCTGTGTTAGCCGAAATGACAGAAGCTTTAGGAAAATCAGCAACGTCTGAACCTAAAGCCACAACGGCTCCAAAATCAGCAGCAAAAGCACCTGCCGAAAAAGCGCCTAAGCCAGCAGCCGAAAAAAAGGCTCAACCAGCGGCTAAAAAAGCAAAGCCTGCATCTAAAGGGTTTTCAGTTAAAAGTTTTTGGCAAGACAATGTATTAAGTAAGTTGTTCGGTGCAAGACCACCGCGTTAATGGAGCAAGCACCATTAGCAACAAACCATAAAAAAAACGGTGCTTAACGTCTAGTTAATCCACCGTTTTTTTATGCGAACAATTATGTTACATATGTATTAAGCAATCGGCGTTTGACTTTCTTTAAACAGTCGCCCATAAGTGCGCATCATTGTTTGTTCGGCAGCTAATCCTAGCTTATCCAATAGGTGTTTTTTCTGTGAATATTTCACACTGAATACATTGTGGGTTTTATTAAAATCAAGTAACACATCATCAGAAGTCGACAGCGCATCGACTAAATCTAACTCTTTGGCTTGAAGACCAAACCAATATTCACCCGTCGCGACTTTACTAATATCCAGCGTAGGACGATTATCGTTTACAAACGCTTTAAACATGACATGTACTTCTTCTAGCTCAGCCTTAAATTTCGCTCTACCCTCGTCGTTATTTTCACCGAACACGGTCAAGGTACGTTTAAAATTACCAGCAGTATGCTGTTCAAACTCAATGTCATTTTTCTTTAATAACTTATTGAAGTTAGGCATTTGAGCAATGACACCAATAGAGCCAATAATGGCAAAGTTAGCACATATCAATGTATCCGCTACACATGCCATCATATAACCGCCACTTGCAGCGACTTTATCAACACAAACCGTTAACTTTATAGATTTGGCTTTAATACGCTGAAGCTGAGAAGCGGCCAAGCCATAGCCATGCACAACACCACCACCGGACTCTAAATTAACCAATACCTCATCATGTTCTGTTGCACATAACAAAATCGCAGTGATCTCTTCACGCAATCCCTCAACTTCATTTGCATCCACTGAACCTTTAAAGTTAACAACAAATAATCTTGGTTTGTCAGTAGGTACAGTGACAGACTCTGTGGGATTCGTTTTCGCTTTTTTTTGTGACTGCTTTTCTGCTTTAGCCTTTGCTTTATCTGCTGTTTTTTTGTCTTTATCAAATTGCTTTAATTGTGCATCAGATACCAACATGCGCTGAGTATAATCACTGACATCGTCTAGCGCTTCAGACAAGGAACGAATGACTAATTGTCCTTTGCCACTGGATTGTCCTTTTTGCTTCATTGCTAGCGCTAAAAACGCAAGTAATACCGCTATAATCGCAATCACAACTGTTATCGCTTTTGCGAAAAACAATCCATATTCAAATAAAAAATCCAAAACTACACCCTTCTGTTTACGTTATGCTGAAATGATACCAAAAAAAAAGAGCCAACTGACTCTTTTTTCATGGATAATTGTTAATCTAAAGACTCCTAGTCTAAGGATTACCCACTGCTGAAGTATCAGTACTCGTCGTTATATCCATTTGTAATACCGTATTGGCAGTAATATCCGCTTCAGTAAATCGAAAATCTCTAAACTGTGGCATCTGAGAATACAATAATGTTTGGTCCAAATTACTATCGTCACCAATTGCATGAGATTGAGAGTAACTCAACAAACCACGGGCAACTGGACCATCAGTTGTAAAGTTAACAACCATCATCCAGCTACTACCATATGTAATATGATACCCTTGCGCGTCTGCACTTAGACGTGTGTTCGGTAATGTTACGTATTCATGTCGAGGTAATAATGTGCCATTGTTACCAACATCGGTGTCAAACACATTGAAGCCACCCTCAACATTATGCGCCCCACCCCATGGATACTTAACCTCAGAAGGTGAACCTGTTGCATTACTGCGCTCAACAAACTGCACATCACCTAACGTGGCATCTAAAGCGATCCCAGCAGCTTGAACATTTAACACCGCCTGACCTAATTGACTCATAGTTGTGCTATTTGCCACTAATGTATTGGGCGTGTTAGCCGGATCCATTGGGTCAAATGCATTTAGCCACTGTACGTTGTTGCGACTGGCAAATGCAAACTCACGAAATACATGTGCACCTGTACTATCTAAATTCATCGACCCATCAAATAAAGCCAGTGCTGCGCAGCCACCTGATATATCCACCCCTACTCCGTTCACCATCACCGGTGTGGATTCCTGAGCTTGGCAAGCACTGAGTAAATCACTCAATACCGCATCGGCTAGATAACTATGATTACCTAACAAGGCTTCTTCCACTTCTAATGGTGAAAACAA
>CAKZLI010000054.1 GCA_937125395.1 uncultured Glaciecola sp. | reverse complement strand
CACAGGCAGCTTAGAAAAAGATTACACTGTTAGTTTAAACGTTCATTCTGTTTCCTGCCGCACAGGCAGCTTAGAAAAAGATTACACTGTTAGTTTAAACGTTCATTCTGTTTCCTGCCGCACAGGCAGCTTAGAAAAAGATTACACTGTTAGTTTAAACGTTCATTCTGTTTCCTGCCGCACAGGCAGCTTAGAAAAAGATTACACTGTTAGTTTAAACGTTCATTCTGTTTCCTGCCGCACAGGCAGCTTAGAAATTTTAATTTAATTTTAAGTGAAGGGAAAATCTGTTTCCTGCCGCACAGGCAGCTTAGAAATATATCGCCATGTTTCTCGCATCTGTATTCATGTTTCCTGCCGCACAGGCAGCTTAGAAAATTATTACCGTTAGTATTTGAAACTCTTATTTGTTTCCTGCCGCACAGGCAGCTTAGAAATTGATGCCCATTTACTGCTAGTAGCAATTGGCGTTTCCTGCCGCACAGGCAGCTTAGAAAGTAAAAGATGACGTTGGGTTTCCGTCAATAATGTTTCCTGCCGCACAGGCAGCTTAGAAATAAAGGCAAAAATTAAGGAGCTAGAAAGTGAAGTTTCCTGCCGCACAGGCAGCTTAGAAATTACATTCAATCATACTACAAGAATCAAGAGCGTTTCCTGCCGCACAGGCAGCTTAGAAAATCTGAGAACTGTTCAGGATCATATTTTAATCGTTTCCTGCCGCACAGGCAGCTTAGAAAGCACAAATACGAGCACTTGCTCAGCTTTAAAAGTTCACTGCCACGCAGGCAACTTAAAAATGCCTTATCAAAGCTGCAGCATTCGCTGACATGTTCACTGCCTCGCAAGCGACGTAAAACATTTAATAAATATGTAAAATGAAATTACTAATGGGAACAAGTCATTTCACATCAAAAAAGTTACATTGTTATGTAATTTCTATTTCCTGAACACCCACGGCGGCAGAGGATTAGAGTATTGCCATAAACCTAATTTAGCTTGTTTAGCTTGGTTTTCAAATGTTAGGTAAGTTGTATTATTACGGTATGCCCAAGCATGGCCTTGGGTGACCAGTTGTTGATTTATATCGTTACCATCAACCTTAATTATTGCTAAATATCGACCATAATATCCAATTCCTTCGGTTGTCCAGCTCACGGATTGATTAAGTATTTGATCACTTAACCAGTTCTTTGATTCTTGTCCATGTATTTGAGCTATCTCTGGGGCATCTATAAAGGCTAAGCGTAACTTATAGCGTTTAGCAAAAGTACTAACAATAATGGTGTCACCATCTATCACATCGGTGACGCGACCAATAAAATTGGTTTTTTGCTGTGAGTGAATTGTTGGCTTGCTATTTGTGGTCAATGGATGAGTATAGAATAACCATACAATTGAAATGAATGTTATCAGTGTACCAAAAACTGCTACAGAAGAAGTATTTACCATATTTCTAGGAAGGTTTTTGATCAGATGATAAATCAGTAGTGCGCAAGTTATGGCTATCACCGTATACATAATAAGTGATTGCGATGGAAGAAGGGTATTACTGGATAGATTTTTTACATTGATTGCTAAAAAATTCGTTAGAGCAGCTTGATGCCCCGAAAAAAACAATATGACAGGTAATAAAAAGAATCCCATAAGTTGCGCACGGCGAACACCAAAATATAAAGGAACTAATCCAACAAAACTTGCCACAACCAATATAAATAAACCGCCTGCACCTAATAACAAAGCGACAAAGACAACTAAAAATAATAATACTGAGCAGTGTAGAGCATTGGCATGAAGTACACCCATGAAGTCTGCTAAAGGTTTTCCAATGAGAAGTAGCATGCCAAATGCGCACACCCCAGCGATTAACATGATCCAACCAATTAGAAATACTGTTGTTAGCGTTAATTCTCCACCCATAACTTGGTCAACTGCAATAGATGCTCCACTTCGAGTTTTACCAATATAATAAAGAGCAACAATCGCAAAAAATGCTTCGGCGGTATTCAATGCCGAAGTGGTCATTAAATAGGATTTATCTTTTTGGGATTGGGTTGAGCGATTATTTGAATTGGTCTTTTTTTGTTGTTCAATAAGTAGTAATAATGTGGCAGCATTTGCGGCACCTAAACCCGGTAATAAACCAACAATTAAACCTGCGATTCCGCCTCTAATACTTGGAATAATTGCAGTTGTTAACGAATCTTTTTTAAAGGGTTTATGAACAAGTTTAGTTTGTACTGGATCATTCGTCATTAGCGCATATATTAAACCCGCTACTCCGAATAACCCTGCCAGACTAGGTAATAACACATTAACTGACGCATCAGTACCACCAGGAATTATTGGAGAACTAAGAACTGCAATCCCAAATGCACCACTTAATAAAAATACAATTGCCGATAGCAATTTGTCTTTATCTGAAAAAATAAGTACGAATGAGATCCCTAACAAAATATAAAACATGAATTGAGTAAAAAAACTTTCAATATTTGCAATCAGTTTAATATTCAGTGAATAGGTAATGAGCTCTACTATTAATACAATAACAATACATAATATCAACCCAAATAAGCTAGCTAACGCTGACATATAAACCGCAAGTTGCCCTTCACCATTTTTGACTAAGCGATGGCCCGGTAACAGAGAAAATGCATCACTCCCCGGAATACCTATAAATAAGCCTGGCAGTACATCAAAAAAAGTATGGGTAATTGCAATGGTGCAAACAAACGATAACATCATTGGATAGTCGACCCCAATGTTTGATAAGCCAACGCCACTTGCCAATACGATCGCAACAACAGTATTAATGTGGATACCTGGAATAATTCCGGTCACTACACCGATTAATATCCCTGAAAATATCCCGACACAATATTCCATGTATTTATTCAGACTGATACATGAAGAGTTGATTCACCGTTAACGATGGTTGTCCTCGATAAGTACCAACTTTGGCATCAATAATATACGGAGCATCTTTATCGATATTTTTCACTAATGTTTCATCCCAATTATTTGCAAACATGATCCCGTTTACAACACTATTAGAAGAACGGAAAACAAATCTCAAATGAATTTTCTTAGAACGGCTAGTAAATTTTGAATAGTTGACTATAGATACTGGGCCTATTAATAATGATTCATCTGTTTTTTCTATTGCGTCTTTTAAGCTAACTAATGCAACATCGATACTCATATCAATTAGATTGAAGTGTTCTATAGAGAGCGGTTTTAGTTGAGGCCTATTTTTATAAAAAGCGAGATTACCAATAACATTAATTTTATTACCTTTCATAGGAGTGAATGCTAGTTTTCCTAGAGATGGGAAAATAACAACATCAATAAATAAATTATGTTTGGCATCATTAATTTTGAAAATATACATACCTTTTTTAGGTTGAAAGTAACTGACTATTTGTCCGATAACTGAAAAGGTTTTACCTATATTTCGAGGGTCAACGGATAGTTCCGTTGTTAACGAGGGGGCGTCATTAAGTGTATTTGCATAAGAATAATTATGGTTTATTACAAAGATCGACATCACTAACATGATGCTAAAAGCCAGTAATATATATTTCATCATATAGCCGATATCAGTTACTAAAAGTAGCTTTGGTTTCTTTTGGAATTACGACCTTTGATTGAGTATAAATTACTTCACGGATTACATCGGAATGGGGAGCCCATCCGATAATTATTTTTTGTAAATTATTAATGGTTTTAATTTGATAGTAATTATTTTCAGTTTCGCCGGTAAAGAAAAACGATCCTCCTTGAGTAATAGTGTAAATATAAGTATCACTGTCCCAACCAGATGAACTAAACATATGTACTTTGCTATTTACAGGTACTAACTGTTCATCATATTGTGTTGTAGTAAGGCTTGATTTGCAGCCTGCGCAGAATAGTGAAAATAGTGTAATAATGAATAGGGGGGTACTTTTGTAGGTCATGAATATTTCTTCTAAATTATTTAAATTCCAGATAAGTGTTAACTATAGGATGTTTTGAGAAATATGGTTATTAAATAATTAAAAATAGTTTGTTAGTGTGGACATTTTCATGTATCACTTTGCAATTGTAACGATTGTGTTTAAATGCTTTGAATATCAGGCGTGAATTGTTTCTAACACCTTTGTATAGTTACTATGTTCCGAGGTCATTTAGTTTGGGAAGCATTCGTACCTGTATCGTTGGAAGAAGGCACGTACACACTTTTAATTGCAAGTTATGTATTCCATTATGAATTTGAATTTATTGAGTTTATGTTACAAATGATCCTTGATGCGATAAACACGAGTAGCTTTAGCCAAAATAACGGTGTAAATGACGGAGTAAAACTATCGAAACTTCAACGATTGATTTTGTTACAAATACAAGAAACCCCCAGCATTACAATTCAAGCGTTGGCAATGCAATTAACAAAAGGGAGGGTCAGTTTTATGTTACCGTTGACAGATTTTAGGAAGCGACCGAGAGGTCGCTTTTTTGTGCTTGATAAATTGCGAAACAGGCTGTTTAGTAAATTCATCCTGATTGCTAAACTCGATATTGATATACGCAGATAATAGCATTTCACAACATCATCATTACCAAACTGCCAATAAGTATCGCACCAGCATAACTCAACAACGTGCCAAGAAGCATGTATTCAGTCAGTTTCATGTCTTTATTTTGAGTTAAATCGCCAAAGCGAAAAATCGTTTTTACTGCTACCAAAAAACCAATTGCCTTAAACTCACCCATAAAGATAAAGCTGATCACCAATATCCGTTCAATAAATCCGATCCATTTTCCCGCTGATTGCAACCCAATCTTACTTTGCAGATTATCTGCTTTGATGAGCTTTTCATATGGTGTTAGTAGCAGAATAATAATATTCGACATCGGTTGGCAAACCAATAAATACGCTAACGCATATAGCGCGATTTGCGATTGTAATATGCTTATTACTGAAGTAAGAATGGTATTGATTGTAATACCCGATATTCCTAAAGCAACACCTGTAATCATTGAGACTTGTACAAGGTGTAAGGTGATTTTTATTGTCAATACGGGCGGTTTTTTAGCACTGATTATGTGGAGTACAATAAGGCCGAGACTTAGCAAACCTATGGATATAGCACTAATATAATGGTCAGTACTGTTGCCTAAGATAATTAAGAAATTTAATATACTGTAAGCGAGAATTCCGAGTATGAACTGACTAGATTTAAAATAGATTTGTAGTTTTGGTACATTCCAACAGCGCGCTGCAAAATAGCTATCTATGACAATATAAGCGATTAATAAGTATATGAATGTTAACATTTTTCACCTCGTTGTTAGTTGACTCCTCTAGCCACTGAAGCCATATACTCTTTAATTAGATGTGCGCCAATATTGCTTAACCGATTACTAATATTTTGTCGTGTTGTCCCTGTTAACTCTGCCAACACGTGATGCTCAGGACAATCATGTTCTATATATTGATACAGCAGCCGAGCTTGTGTTTGGGTTAAGCGGTTTAATATATGATTCAAAAAATGAGTCAATAACTCAATGTTGTCCTTAATTCGCACACTCTCAGAGGGCGATGTTTGTAGTAACGATGACTCAGCTAAATGTATCGATAAATCACCCCTAGCTGTATCTTCTAATCCTCGACCAGAGCTAACAAAAACCGATCCTGAAGATGTATTCGGTTTCACGTCAAGTTTGGTATATTCACCAAAAGCCAATGATAATGTTGTCAGTATAGGTTTGGACGATAAAGTACAAGAATGCAAGGACAGTTTTAATAATAAGGTGTGTTTGAGGGCGTCACTGGGATTGGTAAATTGTACTTGAAAGCCATCACCTCGGTATATCTCAGCAGCGTGAGGCGAACTAAGTTGCATGCGCTCAAAACTATCACGCAAGCTATCCAGTGTTGCTTGATACAGGGTATCAGTCATCTTTGTTGAATGAACAATGTCTCCAGTTAGCACAGCAATCATAATTATTCCTTTGGTCATGTAACGATAAGAAGGTAGATTACTAAGCAATCGTAATTGATTGCTTTTTAATATGCAACTATATTTAATTGCCTATGTGATGAGCTTTATATTAAATAATTCACCTTTTTGCGTTTTTAAATCGAATAATTCCTGTATAGTATGTTTTATATAAAGTAATTCGCTTTTTTTTGAGGTAACCATGTCTAATTTGTATTTCCCAAAAAATACCGCCGAGTCCAAAGCGCTATCAAAGAAGTTTACTGCTGGCACACTTAAACGCATCAGGCAAGGGATATACACAGATGCACCTTATGAAGAAATTAACGATTTGGTGATCAAACAATGGACTAAGATAGTTGATTACCTTTACCCGACAGCCATTGCTAGCCACAGCACAGCACAATATCTTAAACCTATTGATGGCGTTGTTTACATCACAGCAGATATCAAAGTACGTAAGCACATCAAGATAGCAGATTCACTCACAATCAATATCATCCCTGGCGACGTTAACACATTAACTGAGCGCTTCTTGCCGGAATTAACTCGAAGTGCACCTGCAAGACTATTACTTGAAAATCTGCAAATAGCCCATGGCGATACAGTCGCTATAAAGTCTCTGGGCAAAATTTGGGTAGAAGAAAAGCTTTGCGCATACCTAGATAGATACGGTGAAGATGAGCTAAATCGATTACGTGACTTAGCAAATAAAAGTGCTACCACCCTTAACATGCAACGAGAAGCGAAAATGTTAGATTCGATTGTCGGTAGTATTCTTTCTACACGACCAATTAAACATCTTGATAGTCTAAGTGCAATCTCTCACGCTAAGATTGAACCGTTTGATAATCATCGCATAACACTTTTCCAATCTTTAGCGGATTACCTACAGCGCTGCGAATTAATTTCGTCATCATATAGCTACAACACTCAAGGATGGCGAAACCTCTCTTTTTACGAGAGTTATTTCTCAAATTACATTGAAGGCACTGAATTTGAAATCGGCGAAGCTGAGAAGATTGTTTTTGAAAAGACGACGGTCAACAATCGTCATCAAGATAGTCATGACGTCCTATCTGTATTTGAAGTAGTAAATGACTATTCTGAAATGTGTGTTGTGCCATCTTCACCGCAAGAACTTATCAATCTACTTAAAGAGCGTCACGCCATCATCATGAGCGAGCGCCCAGAGAGACGCCCTGGTGAATTTAAGATCGAACCGAATAAAGCAGGAGGGACTTCGTTTGTAATGCCCGAGCATGTAGAAGGCACACTGACACAAGCATTTACAATATACCAATCATTACCAGCAGGTTTACCGAGGGCCATCTTTATGCAATTCTTAGTGGCCGAAGTTCATCCGCATGAGGATGGCAATGGAAGGTTATCTCGCATCATGCTCAACGCAGAGCTTGTAGCCAATGAAGAGCATAAAATTATCATACCAACCGTTCACCGCGAGAGTTATTTGAATGGCCTGAGGCAGGCGACTCGCACTGGTAAATTTAGAACACTGACTAAGGTTTTTGCGAATATGCAAGCGTATACAGCAAGTATTGATTGGAACGATTATGGTGAGGCAAGAGAAACGCTTGAGCGACATATGGCTGACAAACTGCCTGATCAAGGTGTAGCGACATTCAATAAGGAAATTGCCAAGCACAGAATCTCACTTCCATCAGGTTAGTTGATGCGCGCACTAAAAATAAATCATGCAAGCTATCCAGTGTCGCTAGATAAAGGGTAGCAATAAGCAATCGAAATTGATTGCCTAATGAAAAGCAACTATATTTAGTTGCTTTTCATTTTCTACTACCTCGATGACGTATTTTAGTTTTTGGCGTATTAAGCACATTATCAATCGATAAAAATGGTGTTTTCTTAGGCGCACTAGCTGCAATAATGTCATCTAGGCCACCAAATACCATATACAGCTTGAGGAATGATGCTAGTGATATTGTGCCTTCTTGCTCAAACTTACGTAATGTGCGCAGGGCAACACCAGAGCGATTAGCCAAACCCTCTTGGGTAAGATCCATTTGCAGACGCTTAGCTCTCGCATTATTAGCAAGTTTACGTTGAGATTTTGAAAGGGAGCTAAGTGACATCATTGTGTTATTAGCTGTAAATTAATTGCTTACGTTCAATAAAACCTGTGACTTAGCTTGACGCATAACGTCGTCTTTATAAAACCACATCCGCTTTTTACCGAAGTTTTCATACATATCTAATTGGTCATACATATGAGGTGATTTTGTGCCGTCAGGCGCGATGAAACCGCTTTGTCCCGGAGGCGCAACTTCAAACCCTTCTATACGATCACTATGAAAGACGAACATGTTATTCTCAGTACCGCGATTCTGTTCTAGGGCGGCACTCGGTGTTGAGTCAGGATTATTCTGGGGGATCCCCATAAAGTTCTTGCTTTTAAACAACCGTGGATACAGTGCAAGCTGCCACTGAGCCATATCATTACCATATTCAGCAGATAATTGGGCATGAGTTTGTAATGCCACTTTGCGCACAACTTCACTCGTTGACAACCCATTTAGTAAATCAACTTTTGTTTTACCTAATAAAGCCTCGTATGTCGCTTTAAGGCCACTAGAAAGGTTCATGCCAGAGCCAGTGGCTTTGTCTCTTGTTGGGTAACCCGTTGCTTTAAAGTACGCAAAACTCGACCCCAGGTCGTCTTTCAGCACCTCACTAATGAGATTTTCAGCAAATGCTTGTATAAAAATATATTGGGGCTGGTCATAAAAGCCGTCATTATTACTATCATTAACGAATCCATCCCAAGACTGAAGCCACTGATTAATCACCTTTAATTGTTGTGATGAATCATTACTTGATGCATCCTCAACCAGTGGTAACAAGAATTTAGCTACCACATCACCATTAGAACTTTGCTCAATCAGATCCCATGCTTGGTCGGGTGTAAAGGTAGGTTGTGATGACAATGCATCTTGCAAATAATCGACTCGGTCGGCACTTGACCATGAGTAAAAGAACAAGTCTGGATTGAGAACCCCTGTAGCCGGTTTATTGTTCCAATTAGCCACAAAATTTGCTTCGGGGTTAAAGGCGGTTGGGTTATGAGAAAAATCTTGCATGCCTAACCAGTCCATCGACCCATCGCCATTGGCCGGTAGACGATTGTCATGGCCATTTTGTCTGATGGGATAGTGGCCGGTGTAAGAGTAGCCAATGTTGCCTGTTCTATCTGCATAGTACCAGTTAATGTTTAAAGAGTGATCTTCTGCATATGTGATCCATTCATCAAAGTCTGTGGCGGTTGCTTGGTATAACCAAGCCAACAACGATTTGAGTTCATTACCGTCCCACGTGCGCTTTTTACTCACGGCAACTAAGTTTTCTTTATCAAAAGCAATAACTTGACCGTGAACAGATCGAAATATTTCAAGTTCATGGGATTGCTCACCTTTTATTTCAATCGTCTCAATACGAGATTTTAGTGGCTGGTAAGTCCCTTTGTATAAGTATTCGGTAGGTTTTAACTGATTAAGCTGTAATGTATAAATATCGACAATATCGCCTGCACCCCAAGTTGCACCCCAACCAATATCAGCATTGTGACCAAACAGAATTACCGGGTAAGCAAACGGTGTATTACCGACAATATCAAAGCCTGCACCATGTAAGCCAACAGAGTAGGTATAAGCTGGATCGAACCAACCAAATTGCGGGCCGTTTATTAAAATGGCATTGGCATCTTGGGTTTTTTCTTTACCAATGACATAACAGTTACTAAATCCTGAGATGGGATCTGACGATAAACGTTGGTTTAAAATAAAATCAGGTAGTGTTGCAGTGTACAGTTCATATTGCTTAAAAGATTGTGCTGGAGCTTGCCAATCATTTTGGGTTATAGAAGTCGATGTGGCTGTGGTATATCTGGGGTTGAGGTCGTCGAAGATCGCACTACCTTTCTCATCACCAAACCGAGCAACTAAGTCTGCAAGTATTTTTGCATTGTCTAATTCGGTGTTAAAATCGCCAAAGCGATTCGCCATTGTACCAACAAAAATCATGACAACGTCAAACGCATTCCACTGACTTGGTGTGAACTCGAAATCGTTAAATTGCTTTGGCATTAATTTGGTTTTATCGTTATTAATTTGCGCAATCCATGCATTCATGCCGGCTGCGTATCCTGTAAATATTGCTTTGTCTTTTGTGCTTAAACTCTCTAATTGGGATTCAATAGATGAGGGGGAGTATAATCTTCTGGCATTAATATCAAACTCCAAATATTCAGCTCCTAGCACTTCAGCGACTGTTCCTTGGGTGCTTCGCTTTGCCATTTCCATCTGAAATAGCCTATCTTGCGCTACGCTATAACCATACCCATAAAAGAGATCATAGGTGGTGTCAGCATAGATGTGCGGCGTTCCATATTCATCTCGCAGTATTTTGATATCAGCAAGTGTATCTTCATTGATTTTTTGCTGGTTTACGCAGCCCAACAGGAAGCCGCTTATAATTACTATACAAATAACTGATTTCATATCATGTCCTTAACATTAAAAAAGAGGGGCGAGCCCCTCTTTACAAAACACTCAATTCAAATTAAAAAATGCTATAAGTCGCGGTTACGCCAATCGTACGAGGAGCGCCCCATACACCTATAACACCAGGACCGATAACGTAAGAATGCGCTATGTAGTCCTCATCTGCTAAGTTTTTCACCCATAGAGCAACGTCGAGTTTTTCATCTTGTGACGTCCAACCAATGCGTAGATCGATCAGATCATGTTCATCGACAATGACTCGGTCATCAAGAAAATCACGGCTTTGCTCATCAACATGCGCATATTGTACCCGTACATCAATCTCACCCATGTCAGTTGGATAAAAATAGTTAGCGACTAAGTTGTATGAATTCTTAGGAGCAGCGGTTAGCTCTCTACCTGAGATATCATTTAAACCAGCATTTGTTTCAATAACAAGGTCATTTACTTCAGTATCTAAATATGCATAGTTACCACTGATTGAAAAGTTATCAGATACTAACCATTGAAAGTCCATTTCAATACCCTGAATATCAGCGGTACCAAGGTTGGTTGTCATAAAGGCACCGAATTCAGAACCCGCTACAGGTCCAAATCTTACAACTTGTAAGTCTTTATAATCCGTTTTAAAAATAGTGCTGTTAAAACGTAACGTATCATCTAGTAAATCGCCCTTGAATCCAAATTCAAAGTTAGTTGCTGTTTCTGGTTCTACTGGTATTTGAGCTGCTAGTGCTACACCTTGTGAGCCACCAAAACCGCCACTTTTGAATCCTTGTGAAATAGTTGCAAAGACCATTCTTTTGCCATCAATTTTATATTGTAATGATGCCATTGGAGAAAAATCACTCCATGATTCTTCTGGTGTTACAGTAAATGATTCAGCAACAATATTTACACTGCCACCAATTCCGCCAGCACAAGCATAAAAGTCTTCAAACTCTGTACCTGTTCTATCACCGCCACAATCTACCGCTGTCGCTAAATAATCTTTATTATCTTTGGTGTAGCGAGCTCCGACAGTCAATGTCGTTTGATCATTAATCTCGTAGTTACCTTGCCCGTAAACAGCATAACTTGTGGTTGCATTGTCAGACAAAGTATATTCATTACCTACACGTGCTTGACTACCTGGGTCCAATAAACGCATGCCATCGTAAGTACCAGCCTGTGTAATCCAAAACTCTTCGGAGCGAGTGGTATCTTCAGTAAAATAGAACGCACCTAAAGTGTAATTAAACTTATCACCAACGCTTGATACCCAACGAAATTCTTGAGAGAAAGTATCAATATCTTCGTGAATTTCGTCAATTAAATCATCCCATGCGAATCCAATCGCACCGAGACCAGTTCCAATAGCCGCCATTTCCCAGTCGGATTGTGCACTACGTGTTGCTGTTATCGTCGTAAAATCACCCGAGTCGAATCGAAACGAACCGGCAAGACTAATACCAGATGCTTCACGCTTTGCATATCCGTCATAAGGCGCAGCGCTCTGACGAGGACCGGTTACGCCATTTGCAGCGGCAATATCAACTACTGGCGCATTGTTAGCTATAGGTGTTCTACCCATATCGGTTCGATCATCCTTCATGTGATCAGCAGATAACGTCCAATCGCCATTATCAGTGTAATAGACTAGTTGACCGCGAATAGAAGATGTATCTTCATCTTGTAATTTTGTCCCTAACACGAGGTTGTCTACAAAACCGTCATGCTCACGATGTGTGTAGGACAACTTTCCTGAAATATCTTCACTAATTGGGCCTGCAATGTAACCCGCATAACGAACAATACCTTCATTACCAACGGTTGCTTTAATTTTTGCTGTGACGTCATCGGTTGGTTTTTTGGTGACGACACTAATTACACCACCGATAGAATTTCGACCAAATAATGTGCCTTGAGGTCCTTTTAATACTTCGACTCGTTCTAAGTCGAACATGTCAAAGTTTATTGCAGCACCACGTCCAATGAATACGCCGTCCAAAAATAGGCCAACAGAGTTGTCTATTCCGGCGCCATCATCAGCAGAGTTAATACCCCGCATTGATAAAATAGCTTGCCCAGGTGCAAATTCAGAATAAGAAAATCCCGGTACAGAGAGCGCAATCGAAGCTGCATCATTTATGTCCGCTTTTTCTAACTCAACACCGCTAATGGCAGAGACGGTTAGAGGAACTTCTTGAATGCTTTGTGTTCTATGCTGGGATGTGACCTCGATCACCTCAAGTTTACCGTCAGAAGCTGGAGAGACTTGCTCTTGAGCTACTGCGTTAACCGAATTAATTAACATCGGAGACAATAAACATGCGTAAGTTAACTTATTTAATTTCATTGTGTGCACCTATAGTTGTATGTTGTAAATATTATATTTTCTTTGTTTAGTGGTTAATGGTTGCTAGCTGCGCTAACGTCTGTTGCAAGCTCTGACGCAATTAGTTGTGCATCAAATTTTTCAATATCTTGTTTTGATTCAGGGCTGTTATCTAGCTTTGATACAATCACCATGGTGGTAAAGGAAGCAATCATAGTAAATAAAGCTGGGTAGTCATAAGGGAAAATCGCTGATTCAGCACCTATAATACTGACCCATACTTTAGGGCCAAGTACGATCAAGATTACGGAACTCACAAAGCCGACTAACCCGCCAAATACAGCCCCCTTGGTTGTAAAGCCACGCCAAAACATAGCTAATACTAGAATTGGAAAATTAACCGAGGCGGCGATAACAAGTGGCATTACCGCAATAAACGCTACGTTTTGGTCTTGAAAGAGGATACTAACGCCCATACCTACTAGACAAAATCCAACAGCGGCAACGCGCGTCAACTTAAGTTCTTTATCTGGGTTCGCCTTACCTTTACATATCAATTCGGCGTAAACGTCATGAGCAATCGTTGCCGAGCCAGCAACGATTAAGCCAGCGACCACTGCCAATATTGTGGCGAACGCTACCGCAGACATAAAGCCCATCAAAATGTCACCACCAAGGACTTTGGCTAAGTGTATAGCGACCATATTGGTACCACCGATTAGTTTTCCGTCACTAAAGAAATCAGGATTGGTTGATACAAAAATGATGGCTGCAAATCCAATTAAAATAGTCATTGCGTAGAAATAACCCATGATGCCTGAAGCATAGAACACTGATTTTCGAGCAGTTTGCATATCTGGCACAGTAAATATGCGCATTAGAATATGGGGTAGACCGAGCAAGCCACACATCATAGTAATCGCGATGGTAATAACTTGGATAGGGTCACTGAAGAAGCTACCTGGTTGTAAGATAAGCTCTTTTCGAGCATGTACATCAACAGCTTGACTAAATAGAGTGTTGAAGTCGAACTCCAAAACCGCCATGAGTAATATGCACATCAGACTGGCACCTAAAACCAACAAAATAGCTTTAACAATTTGTACCCAGGTTGTCGCTAACATACCGCCGACAGTGACATAAATCATCACCAAAATGCCGATGAAAAACACCGCTACTTCGTATGACAAGCCAAACAGTAACTCGATGAGTTTTCCTGCTCCTACTAACTGAGCAACAAGGTAGAAAACGATAACAGTAATTGAACCCAAGGTCGAAATTGCTCGGATTGGTCGTTGTTGAAGTCTGTATGAAACAACATCTGTAAAGGTAAAACGTCCTAAATTTCTCACACGCTCAGAGATGATAAACAACATCAGAGGCCAACCTGCTAATGCACCTACAGCAAGGATCAAACCATCAAAACCAACACTGTAGATAAGACCTGTTATGCCTAGAAATGATGCCGCTGACATAAAGTCACCGGCAATGGCCGTGCCATTTTGACCTGCTGTGATTTGTCCACCCGCCGTGTAAAACGCTGTGCTCGATGTAGTTCTTTTCGACGCCCAATAACTAATACCTAATGTGAACATGACAAAGAGTAAAAAAGTGGTCACTGAGGCTGGGTTTATGCCTCCTTCAACAGCTAAAGCCTGACTTGAAAAGACCAGACATAGAATGGCGACTAAATACTTCATAATGACAATTCCTTTTTCGCTTTTGCTTGCAACAAATCTAAGTATTTTTCGCTGAACGAGGTATACACATATTGCAATGCGACCATAGTAACCAATACCAACACTGTTGCAGGGATCCCGATTGGAATGGCACTATTCGCGGAGATAGGCTGTGCAAACCAGTCTTGATATAACACCATGCCTCCAACAAAGAATGCGTAGCTACATAGGAGTAACAGAGTCATGATAATCCTTGTGTTTCGTCGCGCTTTTAACAGTGCTTTCACACTTGGAGACGTTAATATTTCTGTTGTTGACTTTGCCATGAGTATCCTATTTATTCCGATTGTCTAAAACGCGAACAGCTTTACCTTCAGAGCGGTCAATACTGTGTGGTGGTGTGACAACGACAGATGATGAGATACCCACATAAGTTTTAATTTGCGTCAGCAATGATTTTTCTAAATTGCGTTGAATATCATGTGATATCGGTTTATCACTTTCAACGTACACCGTCACACTGTCTAAATTACCTTGTTTGGTCAGTTCTATTTGATAATGAGGTGCCAGTCCTTCTATGCCACAAATAAGCTCTTCAATCTGACTTGGGAACACGTTTACGCCACGAATGATCATCATATCGTCGCTTCTGCCGTTGATTTTATCCATTCGGCGCATAATTCTACTACTGCCAGGGAGTAGTCTCGTTAAGTCTCGCGTTCTGTAACGGATAACCGGCATGGCTTCTTTGGTTAAGCTAGTAAATACTAATTCGCCTTCTTGACCATCTTCGAGTACTTCCCCTGTTAGTGGATCAATAATTTCTGGATAAAAATGGTCTTCCCAGACGGTCAAACCGTCTTTAGTTTCTATGCACTCTTGTGCAACACCAGGCCCCATAACCTCTGATAGCCCATAAATGTCGATTGCGTCGATCCCTAGTGATTTTTCCATGGACTGGCGCATTGCATCAGTCCATGGTTCAGCACCAAAGATACCTGTACGCAAATTAAGGTTGTTCATGTCTACGTTTTGACGGACTAACTCGTCCGCAATATTGAGCATGTAAGAAGGGGTCACCATAATAATGTCAGGATTGAAATCTTGGATCAGCTGTACTTGTTTTGCGGTTTGACCGCCGCTCATGGGTACAACCGTACAACCTAAACGTTCGGCTCCATAATGCGCACCCATCCCGCCAGTAAAGAGGCCATAACCATAAGAGATATGGACGATGTCAGAAGCACGACCACCCGCGGCATAAATTGAACGGGCAACGACATCAGACCAAGTATCAATGTCTTTTTGAGTATAACTCACCACTGTTGGTTTTCCGGTCGTACCGCTTGAGGCATGTAAGCGAACAATGTTATCCATTGGCGCAGAAAACATACCATAGGGATAGTTCTCGCGAAGATCAGCTTTGGTCGTGAATGGAAACATAGCCAAGTCGCTAAGGTTCTTCAAATCTTCGGGGTGAACACCAGCCTCGTCAAACTTTCTTTTATAGACAGGAGAGTTGTTGTAAACATGATGTAATGTTTTCTTTAAACGTGTTAACTGCAACGCCATTAACTCATCTTTACTTGCAGTTTCGATTGGGTGAAGGCCTATTGTACTTAATGACATTCTTAACTCTCTTAATTTGTGTATCATTTTTCTAGATATTAAATCTATATATTTCAATGACTAGTATTTTTGATGTGGTTAATATAATACACAATGTTGATATAAATCAAGAAAAGTGTATTATAATTAACGATTATTTAACAACAGCTTGAATTTACAACATATTTACATTGTGAATTTATCAATAAAACAGGTGATTTAATGAAAACGAACAGTTATGTATGCGGCGAATGGTTCGAAGGACTGGGCAAACCAGTTGAAGTTCAAAATGCATTAAATGGTGAAGTAATAAGCCATATTAACAGCCAAGGAATTGATTTTGCAAAGGTTGTAGCTCATGCAAAAGATATTGGTGGTCCCAAGCTTCGTCTTATGACTCTACATGAACGTGCTGAAGCATTAAAAGCACTTGGACTATTTTTGTTAGAGCGAAAAGCTGACTATTACACTGTTTCTCACCAATCAGGAGCTACCAAGATCGATAGTTGGGTAGATATAGAAGGCGGTATTGGTACTATGCTGAGTTATTCGAGCATGGTGCGTCGTGAATTACCTAACGAAACCTTCATTGTAGAAGGTGATGTAGAAGCCTTATCCAAAGGAGGTTCCTTTGTTGGTCAGCATATCCTTACGGCCAAACCTGGTGTCTCGTTGCATATCAATGCCTTTAACTTTCCATGTTGGGGAATGTTAGAAAAAATAGCACCAAGTTTGTTAGCAGGGGTTCCAGTGATTGTAAAGCCTGGTACAGCCACCGCTTATATCACCCATGCAATGGTAAAAGATATTATTGGGTCGGGTATCCTTCCAGAAGGCGCTTTGCAGTTAATATGTGGTAGTACTGGCGATTTACTCGATCAGTTAAACGAACAAGATGTGGTGACGTTTACCGGCTCAGCTAAAACGGGTCAAATGTTGAAACAACACCCCAATTTAGCAAAACATAATATTCCATTTAACATGGAAGCTGACTCGCTTAACTGTTCTATTTTGGGTGAGAGTGTAGACGAAGATTCTCCTGAATTTGATTTGTTCATTAAAGAAGTTGTACGTGAGATGACGGTGAAAGCTGGGCAAAAATGTACTGCGATTAGACGAACTATTGTACCTGCTAACAAAATTGATGCGGTTCAGTATGCATTAACTACTCGACTTGCAAAAATCAGTGTTGGCGATCCAAGTGTTGAAGGTGTTCGCATGGGATCACTTGCCGGTGTTGACCAGCGTGAAGATGTGAATACTCAAGTCCAACGTCTGCTAGAGACCTGTGATCTTGTTGTTGGTGGTGCTGATGCTAAATACGATATACATGGCGAAAATGTCAGTGCAGATTCATTCTACCCACCTACGTTATTAAGATGCGACTCGCCTCTAACAAACAATGCGCCACATGAAATTGAAGCGTTTGGCCCTGTTACCACATTAATGCCTTATGATTCATTAGACGATGCTATTGCTATTGCAAAATTAGGTAAAGGCAGTTTAGTAGGCTCAGTAGTGAGCTTTGATCCTGAAGAGATCAAGCAATTGGTACTCAATTCTGCGTCTTATCATGGACGTATGTTAGTCCTCAATAGAGAGTGTGCAAAAGAGTCAACGGGGCACGGTTCTCCTTTAGCTTCACTTGTGCATGGTGGCCCGGGTCGTGCAGGCGGTGGCGAGGAGTTAGGTGGACTTCGCGCAATCAAGCATTATATGCAACGTACCGCAATACAAGGCTCTCCTTCAACACTTATGGCCATTACTAACGAATATGTGAAAGGTGCGAAGCAAGTCACATTTGATAAACACCCCTTCAGAAAATATTTTGAAGAACTGCTTATTGGCGAGAGTCTTACCACACACAAAAGAACAGTAACTGAAGCAGATATTGTTAATTTTGGATGTTTATCGGGTGACCATTTCTATGCTCATTTTGATGAAACAGCAGTAGAAGATTCATTTTTTGGCAAACGTGTTGCTCACGGCTATTTCCTTATATCCGCTGCGGCAGGTATGTTCGTAGATCCAGGTAAAGGTCCAGTCATTGCTAATTATGGACTTGAAAACTTACGCTTTGTTGAACCAGTAGGTGTAGGTGACACGATTCATGTCACGATTACGGTTAAACGAAAAATCAAGAAAGCTAAGCGCCCTGATGACAAGCAAGCTACGGGTGTCGTGGTGTGGAATGTTGAAATATATAATCAACATGAAGAAATGGTAGCGTTGTACGACATCATGACGCTTGTCGCGCGTCAAGACGCTTAAGTGTCTGCTTAGGTTTTTGGGCGATGTGCACTTTCGTTAAAACGTGGACGATGGTCTTGAACTTGTTGCAAGGCCGTCACTTCTTTGAGACTGGTATGGCAACGTGTCACCAAATGTTGATATTCTTTGGTGCCGTTGGTTTTCCATTCAACTTCATCGCTACTCAGGCTGCGCTTAACGCTAGCTGGGGTCCCTGCAACCAAGCTTCTGGCGGGGCAAGTAAAACCACCTTTGACGAAAGCACAAGCTGCAACCAAAGACTCTTCACCAATGATGGCTTTGTCCATGATAACGCTGTTCATACCGATCAATGCGTTGCGACCTACTATACACCCGTGCAATACAGCACCATGACCAATATGGCCATTTTCTTCAACAATGCAATCTTGATTGGGAAAGCTATGGGCAACACAATTATCTTGAATATTGGCACCTTTATGCATAACGATTCTACCAAAGTCTCCACGCAGGGATGCGCCGGGACCTACGTAGCACAACGGGCCAATAATGACATCACCAATCAGTGTCGCTGTTGGATGAACAAATGCAGTGGAATCCACCACTGGGTGAAGATCTTCAATAGCATATATAGGCATGTTTTTCCTTGTAATAAACAATTTACGTCTCGTGTAAGCAATTAAGACTAAGGACTTTTATGGAATTTTCAACCATTTTATTTACAAAACACTCTACGGAACAAGGCGATTATGCAACTTTAATGTTGAACCGTCCGGATGCACTAAATAGCTTTAATCAAAAGATGCATGAAGAAGTAAAACATGCATTCAAAATCGTTCGTGAAGATGAAAATATTCGAGCATTGTTACTCACCGGAGCGGGGCGCGGGTTTTGTGCCGGACAAGATTTAAGTGATCGAACCGTATCTAATGATACTGAAGCTGTTGATTTAGGTGAGTCGGTAGAAAAAAATTATAACCCATTAATACGAGCCATAATGGGCTTGGATAAACCGGTAGTGTGTGCCGTTAATGGTGTGGCAGCAGGCGCAGGAGCTAGCATTGCGTTGGCTTGTGACATCGTCTTAGCTGCAAAATCGGCCAGTTTTATTCAATCCTTTAGCAAAATAGGTTTAGTTCCTGATTCAGGCGGTACGTTTAATTTACCGCGTGCATTAGGTTTGCCAAGAGCGAAAGCGCTTGCTTTATTAGGAAGTAAAATCAGCGCAGAAAAAGCCGAAAAATGGGGCTTGATTTGGGAAGCGGTTGATGATGAGAAGCTTCAAGAAGAGGCCATTGCTCTGATGACGCATTTCGCCTCTCAACCGACAACAGGGTTAGGTAAAATCAAACAGTTAATCAATCAGTCATTTGGTAACCCTCTGCATCAACAACTTGAGCTAGAAAAAGCAGCAATGCGATTGTTGGGTAATACGAATGATTATAAGGAAGGGGTTGCTGCTTTTATGGAGAAACGACAACCTCGTTTTATAGGGAAGTAATGATGTTATCGACACAACTCGCTAACGCTTGTGCTCAAGAAATGGAACGTAATGATCCATATTCTAAAAGACTAGGCCTCAAACTTATTGATGCGGATGAGGGTTTAGCAATTGTAAACTTAACGGTTAACGAAGACATGCTTAATGGACACGGCACTTGTCATGGGGGTGTTATTTTTAGCCTTGCTGATACCGCTTTTGCTTATGCGTGTAATTCCCAGAATCAGCTTGCTGTGGCAGCCAGTTGTACGATCGATTTCGTGCGCCCTAGCAGATTAAACGATGTGTTGACAGCCACCGCTAAACTTCAATATCAAGGCAAGCGAACGGGTGTGTACCAAACCATGATTGTCAATCAAGACAACAAGTTAATCGCTATATTTAAAGGTAACGCTGCACGTTTAGGGCAGACAGTGATTAATACAGAACCAGAGGATTCAATATGAAAAATGCATATATTTGCGATGCGATTAGAACACCATTTGGTCGCTATGCAGGTAGCTTATCGTCAATTCGTGCCGACGATTTGGGTGCCATACCTTTAACAGAATTAATGCAACGCAACACACAAGTACAATGGGATACCGTCGATGATATTTACTACGGCTGTGCGAATCAGGCGGGCGAAGATAACCGTAATGTAGCTCGCATGAGTGCGTTACTTGCTGGGTTACCTATCAGTGTCCCTGGCACGACTATCAACCGTTTGTGTGGCTCGGGAATGGATGCTATTGGCTCTGCGGCGCGCGCAATTATAAGCGGTCAAAATGAACTCGCAATAGCAGGAGGCGTTGAATCAATGTCACGTGCACCGTTTGTGATGGGCAAAGCGGATTCTGCATTTTCACGTAAAGCGGAGATTTTTGACACCACCATTGGCTGGCGCTTTATCAATAAACAGCTGAAATCTAAGTACGGCATTGATTCTATGCCTGAAACTGCAGAAAACGTCGCTACAGAATTTAATATAAGCAGACAAGACCAAGATGCCTTTGCCCTTCGTAGTCAACAAAAAGCAGCTGAAGCTCAAGCAAGTGGCCGTTTTGAGCGAGAAATAGTGCCAGTTGTTATCAAGCAACGGAAAAAAGACGACATCATTTTTGATCGTGATGAGCATTTACGTGAGACGACGATTGAAGCATTAGCGAAGCTCGGCACACCTTTTAGAGAGGGAGGAAGTGTCACAGCAGGTAATGCTTCTGGAGTGAATGATGGCGCAGTCGCATTGTTGATGGCTAGCGAAACAGGCGCTATCCAAAATGGACTCAAGCCGATGGCGAGAGTTGTCGGTATGGCGTGCGCAGGGTTAGAGCCAAGATTAATGGGATTTGGACCGGCACCGGCCACACTAAAAGTACTAGAACAAACTGGGCTGAGTTTAGACCAAATGGACGTCATTGAATTAAATGAGGCCTTTGCATCACAAGGGCTGGCAGTATTAAGGCATTTAGGGTTACCAGATGATGCCCCGCATGTTAACCCTAATGGGGGAGCAATTGCGCTTGGGCATCCATTAGGCGCAAGTGGCGCACGACTTGTCATGAGTGCAGTGCACGAATTACACATTACTAATGGTCGTTATGCCTTGTGCACAATGTGTATTGGTGTCGGTCAGGGTATTGCGATGATTATAGAAAAAGTATAGACAGTCAACAAAGCGTTACGCTTAATTTCAGTTTGTATACATTATTGTAACAAATTAATTGATTTCTTCATTGTGATACATTATATTTAACTCGGTTAGATAAAGTGTAATATTTAAAAGGGTAGAGAATTTATGAACAGTTCACTAAATGAATTAGAACAAGCATTTCAAGCAAAGATTGATGCGGAACAAAAAATTGAACCAAAAGATTGGATGCCAGCGAAATACCGTCAAAATTTAGTTCGTCAGGTTTCTCAACATGGTCACTCTGAAGTTATTGGTATGCAGCCTGAAGGCAATTGGATTACGCGTGCGCCAAGCCTGCGCCGAAAAGCAGTGCTGTTAGCTAAAGTTCAAGACGAGGCTGGTCATGGTCTCTACTTATATTCAGCAACTGAAACTTTAGGTACGCCTCGAGCCGATCTCATCGAAGCGCTGCAAACCGGTAAAGCGAAGTATGCGTCAATTTTTAATTATCCAACTCAAACATGGGGTGATATTGGTGCAATTGGTTGGCTTGTCGATGGAGCTGCTATATGTAACCAAGTTTCATTGCAAAGAACATCATATGGTCCATACGCAAGAAGCATGATCCGTATCTGTAAAGAAGAGAGTTTTCATCAGCGTCAGGGTTATCAAATAATGGTTGAGTTAGCCAAAGGTACACCTGAACAAAAGCAGATGGCACAAGATTCATTGAACCGTTTTTATTGGCCAGCACTAATGATGTTTGGTCCACATGATTCTAAATCAGCTCATTCAGCTCAATCGATGAAATGGAAAATAAAGCGTGAAACTAATGATGATTTACGTCAGAAATTTATCGACCAAACTGTTCCACAAATAGAGTTTTTAGGTCTGGAACATCCAGATAAAGAACTAGTGTGGAATGAAGAACGAGGTCACTACGACAGTGGTGAGATTGATTGGGAAGAATTCAACAGTGTAATAAATGGCAATGGTCATTGTAACCGTCAGCGCATAAGCCACCATGTTGCCGCCCATGAAGAAGGTCTATGGGTGAGAGAAGCACAGCATGCCTATAACGTAAAAATGAAAGCACGTCGCGCGTCGACTGCAGCTTAGGAATTGATGATGAGTACTGAACAATTAGAATTATTTGAGGTGTTTATCCGTTCTAGTCGAGGGCTTGACCACAAACATGTGGGAAGCCTTCACGCAGAGGATCACGCTCACGCAGTTGACTATGCAAGAGATTGTTATACTAGACGTAATGAAGGTGTCAGCATTTGGGTGGTTAAATCAAGCGATATCTGTTCATCGCAAGAAGATGATGCACCAGAGTTCTTTGATCCTTCAGATGATAAACCTTATAGGCATGCAACGTATTATCCTCTGCCTAAAGAAGTAGGTAACATGTAAATGAGCACGAATATGGCAAAGTCAAATCAGTATGACAACGAAGATACTGTAAAACAAAAAACCTTACAGTACGCAGCAAGGTTGGGTGATGATAGTTTAATTCTAGGTCATCGTCTTTCAGAGTGGACAAGTAATGGTCCTTTCTTGGAAGAGGACATTGCCATGGGAAATGTCGCACTTGATTATGTTGGTAGAGCGCGTATGTTTTATACGTATGCCGCTGAGTTGGCCGGTAATGGTAAAACCGAAGATGATTTTGCTTATCTTCGAGATGAGCGTCAATTTCAGAACTATTTGCTGTTGGAATTACCGCGTGGGGACTTTGCATTTACTATTGTCAGGCAGTTGTTTGTGGATGTTTATAATGATTATTTTCTCACAGAGCTAAAGAACTCAAATGATCCTGAAATAGCAGCCATAGCCACCAAATCACACAAAGAAACTCGTTATCACCTTCGCCGCACGCGTGATTGGACTTTACGATTAGGTATTGGCACGGATGAAAGTAAAGCAAAAATGACCAAAGCGCTCAATGATATTTGGGGCTATACCCATGAATTATTTGAACCCGATGCCTTAGAGATAGAACTCATCGAGTTAGGGGTTGCGGTAGATCCTAGATTGTTCAAAGAAAAGTGGTTGCACGATGTGCAAACTATTATTCATGAAGCGGAGCTGGAAATGCCTGATGCTGATTGGGCTGTTCGAGGCGGTCGTAACGGATTTCATACAGAACACTTAAGTATGCTGCTTACCGTTATGCAAAGTGTGCATCGAGCACATCCTGGTGCGAGTTGGTAATATGGATATAATCCCTACTATATCCAATGCACTGCATGAAAAAATTGTGCGTCGTAATAGCTCAGAATTTACTAATATCTGGAATATTCTTGATGTCGTCTGTGATCCTGAAATCCCGGTGTTATCTATTTGGGATATCGGAATCTTGCAAGATATCGAATTTAAAGATGGTAAGTATCAAATTATTATTACGCCAACTTATTCAGGATGCCCAGCAGTAGATGCTATTAAAGAAGACACCGCAGCAGAACTGACAAAAAATGGCATTACAAACTTTGAAGTTAAGACCCGCCTTTCCCCTGCGTGGACTACAGATTGCATGACGGTCGAGGGCAATAATAAGTTACGTGAATATGGCATAGCGCCACCGGTGGATGTACCGAATGGTTGTGCTTTACATGTTACGCCTACCGAAAATGTGCTGTGTCCACACTGCCGTTCAAAAAACACGCAAATAATCAGTGAGTTTGGTTCAACGGCATGTAAAGCCTTATTCAAATGTGATGATTGTTTCGAGCCATTTGATTTTTTCAAATGCATCTAATTCACCAGCAGGAAGAGTTATGTCAAATACCCAATTTTACCCTTTAACGATTAGCTCAGTTTCACCAGAAACAGATAGCGCTATAGCAATAAGTTTTCATGTGCCAGAAGCATTAAAAGATACTTTTGCATTTACACAAGGTCAATTTTTAACCTTAAGCGCAATGATCGATGGCAAAGAAGTTAGACGAGCATATTCAATTTGTTCTGGTGTTGATGACGGCTTGTTAAGAGTGGGAATTAAGCGCGTAGACGGAGGTGTTTTTTCAAACTACGCCAATGATACATTTGCCCCTGGTGTAGAAGTCAATGTGTTGCCACCACAAGGGTCGTTCTTTACTGAGTTAAACAGCGATAACAAAAAACGCTATATGTGCTTAGCTGTTGGTAGTGGGATTACACCAATTCTATCTATCTCTAAGTCGATTTTATCTAGAGAGCCAGATAGCTTTGTTACGCTTTTATATGGCAACAAACAAACATCACAAATGATGTTTAAAGAAGAGCTAAGCTTTCTTAAAAATCGATACCTCGAACGCTTACAATTAATTCATATAATGAGTATGGAAGACCAAGGCAGTGATTTATTAAGCGGACGTATCGACAACAAAAAAGGCTACACATTACAAAAATCGGGATTAATAGATATTAAAAATACCGACGATGTGTTTATTTGTGGACCTGAATCGATGATGTCAGAGGTATCTCATGGGTTTAGACTTGAAGGCTTGCCTGATGAGAATATTCATTACGAACTATTTGGAAGCTCTGCTGATGATGCCCAGGCAGCACTGAAAAAAGCCGAGGCGCGCAGAGAAAAGTTTGGCGACGACAAAGACAGTCAAATTAGTATCCGTGCCGACGGCCGCATGATTACATTCCCATTATCGACTGTGGGTGAAAATATACTTGATGCCGGTATGCGCAATGGTCTAGAGCTACCATATTCGTGCAAAGCCGGCGTTTGCTCAACGTGTAAAGCTAAGTTAGTGCGTGGCACAGTAGACATGGATATCAGCCATGGACTTGAGCCTCATGAAGTTGAAGCTGGGTTTATATTATCCTGTCAAGCACATCCTACATCTGATGTGGTTGAGGTCGATTTTGATAAGAGATAATATGTCTTATGTTTTGTTATAAGAATGAATTAGAAAATGAAAAATAATCCTCAATCGCTGTTAAAAGATGAGCTGATTAAAAAATTACATCAAAATAGTGTTAGCTGTACATCGATGATAGTGACATTATTTGGTGATGTCGTCTCTCAACACGGTGAATGGATTTGGCTAGGCAGCATTGTGGATGCCTTAGCCCCATTAGGTTTTAATGAACGCTCTGTTCGTACTTCGGTATTCAGGTTGGTTCAAAATGATTGGCTTACGACCAAAAAAATAGGCCGTAAGAGTTATTATTGTTTTACCGAACACGGCAGAAGTCAAAGTGAACGAGCAGAAAGACGTATTTATAGCAAATCAGATGTAACATGGAATGGTCTTTGGGTATTGGTGCTGAATGCGTCAATTAATGAAGAAAAAGTTGATGATTTTAGAAAAAATATGCGCTGGTTAGGCTTTAATATTTTATCGACAGGCCTTTTCGCACATCCGTCACCTGACCGTCGCTCATTGGATGAAATGTTAATTGAAAATAACTTAGTGTCTAATGTGGCTGTTTTCAAAGCGTCTTCAGATGATGTTTCTTCAAAATCAACACTTAAAACATTGATTACTGAAAAATGGGAAGTACCTAAATTAGAACTGATGTATCAAAGTTTCTTAGATAATTTTAGAGATTTTGCATTACATACAGACGTTAATCAACTCTCCGATACAGACTGTTTTGCATTCAGATTAGCAATATTGCATGAGTTTAGGAGAATCCAGTTAAAAGATCCTGATTTACCACCAGAGCTACTACCCATTGGTTGGGCCGGCTTCGAATCACAAGATCTATTGCAACGCGTTTACAAGCAAATGATTCCTGGCTCGGTATCGTTCATAGAAAAACATTTGTTTAATGCTCACGGTGGAATGCCTTCACCCTCTTCTAACTTTTACCAGCGCTTTAATTCTGCTGTCAATTAAAGGACATAAAAATGATCCGTTTGGCCGTTATGTACCCCAATTTGAATGAAGAACGTTTTGATTTCGACTACTATCAACAAACACATTTACCTCTTGTTACTCAGCTGTATAAACCACATGGCTTAGAATCCATAGACTTGGATATCGCATTGACCAAATCTGGAAAAAATGCAGCGCCATACCTAGCGATAGCCTACCTAACTTTTACGGACCAGCCATCATTTTTAAATGCTATCAAAGCCAGTGGAAAAGAAGTGGGTGCAGATATCATAAATTTCACCAGTATTGAGCCAATAATTCAACTTAGTGAAGCTATTACTTGTTAAACAATAAGAGGTTACGTACTCCGTGTCTAATTTAATATCCGTTACAACTCAGCACGACATCTCTGTTGTTTCTATCAACAACCCGCCAGTTAATGCTTTATCTGTAGATGTTAGAGCAGGAATTATGCATGTAGTAAACGATGCGCAATCCGATGCTAATATTCGAGCAATTATCATCATCTGCGAAGGCCGGACTTTCATTGCCGGTGCCGATATAAAAGAGTTCGGTAAAACCCCTTTGCTACCGCACTTACCAGATGTTGTATTGACGATTGCAAATTCGAATATTCCAGTTATTGCGGCTATTCATGGCACAGTACTTGGTGGAGGATGTGAGATTGCTTTAGCATGTCATTATCGGGTATCTATGAGTGGCACTAAGCTTGGAATGCCAGAAGTAAATTTAGGCTTAATTCCTGGGGCTGGTGGCACGCAATTACTACCAAGAACGGTCGGACTTAAACAGTCGCTTGATATGATTATTGGCGGTAAACCTATTAATTTACCTAACAAACCTGATGATAGTTTAGTTCACGATGTTACCAACGACAACTTGTTAGAGTGCGCGTTGTCCTTTGCCCAAACGATTATTGAGCAACGTACATTCAAGAAAACGGATTACCCAGCAATAGTCGATCCTGACACAGAGTCAGCAAGGCAATATGGATTAAAGTTAGCTGCTAAACGTAAGGGACAAAATGCACCGCTTCGCGCTGTAGAAGCGGTCTTAGCGAGTACAACACATTCGCTTATAGATGGCATGAAACTCGAACGGAAATTGTTCGTCGAGTCTAGAGATTCAGTGCAATCTGCCGCAATGCGTTATGCTTTCTTTGCTGAAAAATCTGCAGAAAAGCCATTAAAGCACTCTCAGTCTGTTGATATCATGCCAATTAATAAAGTGACTGTCATTGGTGCTGGCACTATGGGAGCTGGCATTGCTATGTCGTTGCTAGCGTCTGGTTTAGATGTTTATTTGTTAGAGATAAATGCCGACAATTTAGAACGCGGATTAACTTTCATACGCAACACATTAGCGTCTTCTGTGTCGAAAGGCCGGATCAGAGAAGAACAAGCACAACAACAACTTGCCCGCCTAATAGGTACTACGCAATACGACACTATTGCTGATTCTGACTTAGTTATAGAAGCTGCATTTGAGAGTATGGCTGTCAAACAAGATATTTTTTCTAAATTAGAAGAGTCTGTATCAGCACAGTGTATTTTGGCGAGTAACACTTCATACCTCAATATTGATGAGATAGCTTCAGTTGTGACCCATCGACAACGTGTCATTGGCCTGCATTTCTTTAGTCCTGCTCACATCATGAAATTGCTTGAGATTGTTAAAACAAAAGAAGTGGATACACGTGTAATAGCAAGCTGTATGGTATTTGCCAAAAAGATCAATAAACAAGCTGCTCTAGTCGGTATGTGCTATGGGTTTGTCGGCAATCGCATGTATGCAAGCTACGGCAGAGAGGCAAATTACTTGTTGCTTGAAGGCTGCGCACCTGAGCAAATAGACAAGGCACTTGTTGATTTTGGAATGGCAATGGGTCCCTTAGCCGTAAATGATATGTCTGGTATAGATATAGCGTACAAAGCGCGTAAAGAAAACCCCAACTTATCAACTGATCCAAGCTACTTTTTGGCGGCCAACTTGATGGTAGAAGAAGGGCGATTAGGACAAAAAACGTCTGCGGGTTTTTATTCTTATGATGATAAAAAACAACGTTCGCCAGATCCAAGCGTTATTCCTATTTTTAAAGTGGCCGCTGAGACTCTTAATATTAAGCCACAATCTTATACCAATGACGAAATTAGCGAGCGTTTGATGTTAGCGCTGATCAATGAAGGAGCTAATATCTTAAAAGAAGGTATTGCAGATAACGCTGAAATTATTGATACAATTTGGTTAAACGGATATGGATTCCCTCGTTATCTTGGTGGTCCTATGTTTTATGCTAAAACAATGGGTTGGCCAGTTGTAAAGGAGCGCCTGTTAGCACTACATGCACAAACCGGTAAAGACTGGTGGAAGCCTTCAACTTACATCGATGAAATGCTGTCTAATTAAAGCCGAAAAATAGGACTATCCATACATGTATTTTGAAGATTTTTTTCCAAAGCAAACATCACAATTTGGTGCATACACGGTAACAGAGAGTGAAGTGAAGGAGTTTGCTGGTAAATACGATCCACAGTATTTTCATTTGGATGATGAGGCGGCTAAGCAATCCCTATTTGGCGATTTATGTGCCAGTGGTTGGCACACTGGCGCGATGTTCATGCGTATGCTGGTAGATAGTTTTCCTGAAGACAATGGTGCGCTTGGCTCTCCTGGTATGAATAATATTAAGTGGTTGAAACCAGTGTATCCAGGCTATATTTTAAGTGTTAAGAGTTGTGTCAAAAGCTGTAGATTGTCTGAAAGTAAACCTGGTATTGGCTTGGTATGCATGAATTATGAAGTGGTAAATCAACATGATGTTACCGTAATGAGTTTAGAGACCAATGCATTCTTCAGATGTCGAAAAAGCTAAGTTGTTCGTTTATGCTGTAAATAACGATATGATATTGCCCTGCATCTTACTTTTTCTCACTAGCATTTATTTCTAGCAAGCTTTCCTCTTTAGTCGAATACCAATCAAGATTGTCAATTTCTGTGACTAACTTGTTTAACGCAACGGCATTTCCTTAAGTTGTTTACGCGTTAATTGGTAAACAAATTAAATAGTTCGGTGTTTAGGTAGTAATTATCTTTACCTAGTTTGTGTTTGGTTAATACGCCAATATCAACAAGCTGATTCAAGTATTTACTGGCCGTATTACGATGAATATTTAGCTCGTTTACTAAAAATTCCACTTTTGTATAGGGGTGTATAAACAGGTTATTAATCAACTCATGGCTATATAACTTTGGCAATTGCGTTTTAATGACGAGCTTATGTTTTTGCATTAATGCCATCATAGATTTTATGGTTGCTAAAGTGTCTTGACTGGTTATTTGCAGCGCTTTTAGCATATATAGCAACCAAGGCTCCCAGTTATTGGTTTGCCGTACTTGTTGTAACAGTCCATAGTATTCTGCTTTGTTTTTGTTTAAGTAACTTGAAAGATACAATATAGGGGCACCTAACAAGTTTTGTTTACTTAAAAATAGTATATTTACAATGCGTCCAGTTCTACCGTTGCCATCATAAAATGGGTGAATACTTTCAAATTGATGGTGGATCAATGCCATTTTAACGAGGTCGTCATAGTCGTTGAGTTCATCATTATTGATAAACGCTTCTAAGTCACTCATTAATTGAATAATTTCATTAGCCGTTTGTGGTGGAGTATAAACAACTTGCTGAGATTGTTGATTCACTAATTTTGTACCACCTTGTTTTCTAAACCCTGCATCGTTATGTTCGATAATACGCTGAATGTCGATGATGGTATTGTTGGTTAATATTCCGGTTTTTTTTACGATTTCGTAGCCTACTTCTAGCGCCTTGGCGTAGCAATGAACTTCCTTCGCGTTGTTAGAAGTAAATTGTTGAGTTGGATAATGGCTGCGGTATAAATCATCTTGTGTTGTGATGATATTTTCGATTTCAGAGCTTTCTTTCGCTTCCTGTAGCGATAGGGTCGCTAATAATATGTATTGGTTAGGTAAAGTAACAGCGAGTCCCTTTAATTCCCCCAGTGCTTGATGTGCTTTAGCTGTCGCTTTTAGAACCGCTTTAGTTTCAATATCGCCAAGTTTTGTTAACGGGGTAAATACATAGCTATTTGCATTAATGTCTGTCATTAGTATTTGTCACTGTTTCTTTGATATTAGTGCACGTTTAAAACACATGCACTAAAAATGCATTAATTTGTGCATATACTAGCATACGTGCACATAAAACCAATAAATATCTCTAGGACATCTGTAACGGTCTAACTTTCCTCGACTCTCAAAAATAGCTAAAAATTAAATCAGCCAAAAATATGCTGCTAATCATCGCAAATGACTGTTCCTGCTAACTCGGCTAACACATGATGCTCAGGACAATCATGTTCTATATATTGATATAGCAGCCTAGCTTGTGCTTGTAGAGTCGCCGTCTCTGCCAGATGTATCGATAAATCACCGCGCGCAGTATGCTCTAAGCCCCTACCAGAGCTGACAAAAACAGGTCCTGAAGATGTATTCGGTTTTCGTCAAGCTTAGTATAATCACCAAACGCCAATGACAAAGTTGTCAATATAGGTTTGGGCGATACAGCGCAAGAATGCAAGGCCAGTTTTAATAATAGGGTCTGTTTGAGGGCGTCACGTGGATTGCTAAATTGTACTTGAAAGCCATCACCCCGGTATATCTTAGCAGCGTCAGGCGAGCTAAGTTGCATAGGCTCAAAACTATCACGCAAGCAATCCAGAGTTACTTGATAAAGTGTATCTGTCATCTTTGTTGAATGAACAATATCTCCTATTGGCAATACATATGTTGCTATTTTATTAAAAAGCAATTAATATGTTTCTAATTTTAAATTAGCAACATATATGTTTCATTATGAGTTCTCTTCTTAAACAAATAAAAAATCGTCGTATAGCGTTAGCCTTTAAACAAAACGACATGATGTTACGTGTTGGTATCTCACGCCAGCAATATCAGAGACTAGAATCCAAAGGTAATCCTCGGCTTGATACTCTAGAGTTGGTTGCCAAGGGGCTTAAAAGTGAATTATTACTTATCCCGCAAGAAAAATTAAATGCAGTACAGGCTGTTCTGGCCAACGATACAATTGCATCTGCGGAGACTGAGCAATCCATCTCAGTACAAAACAAGTTATTAAGCGATGATCCATGGCATGAATTGTTGGGAGAGAACGAATGAACTCACATATATTTGATGATGTAAATGTTTTACAACTTTCAATTCATGGTGAGCTTGTTGGTTATCTGACTGGATCTAAGAATGGTCGTAATGTATTGAGTTTTGCGGAAACATTCAAAAATAATCCTGAGCGTCCAACATTCAGCTTAATTACACACCCTAATTTTCCAAATGCAAAAAAACTAATGGCAGGGCCGTGGGCAAGGAATCAGCGACTCCATCCTGTGCTTTCAAACTTATTACCAGAAGGTACCTTACGTGAGCTTATCGCACAAGGTTTAAAAGTGCATGTCGATAATGAGTTTCACATCCTTTCGTACCTTGGTTCGGATCTACCCGGGGCAATTGAAGTCAAGCCTATGGAGCCAGAGGACGTGCCAGACTATGTACTCAATACACACGGAAAGGCTAGGGCAGTTAAGTTTGATAGTGATGTTCTAAGCACAAGTGACAGAGATAGTAAGTTCTCCTTAGCTGGTGTGCAAATGAAGTTTTCTATGAGAGAAAAAGACGGGCGTTATAATTTATTCAAGGGAGATGAACTGGGTGATTGGATCATCAAAACTCCTTCAACTCAGCACAAATTTGTGCCTTTGAACGAATATACTGCCATGTCATTAGCGGCGATGGTGGGCATTAATATTCCAGAAATAAAACTTGTTGAGCTTAATAAACTTGATAACCTTCCAAAAATTAATTTACCGAACGAAAAACATGCTTTTGCTATCAAACGTTTTGACCGCACAGTTAATAACGCATTTTCTGTTGAGCAAATAAAGACCCTACGAGTCCATATGGAAGACTTTGCCCAAGTGTTGGTGAAATACCCACACGAAAAATATAACTCAGCCAATTATGAGGTTCTTGGCAAGGTCATTTACGGTTTTTCTGGTGATGGACTAGCAGACGCACAGCAACTAGCAAGGCGGTTATTAGTGAATATTCTACTAGCTAATGGCGATGCGCACCTAAAGAATTGGAGTTTTTTATACCCCGATAAGTTTTCTCCTCGCCTCTCGCCGGCCTATGATATTGTAACCACCAAAGTATATATTGAAAACGAAAGCCAGTATGCGCTCAATCTTGGAAAAACGAAGGACTGGTATGTTGTATCAATGATGCATTTTAAATGGTGGGCGGAAAAATCAGGCATTCCTTGGCGAGCGATCAAACCGCATCTAGATGATACTTTGCTTAAAGCAAGGGACCTATGGCCTCAAGCGCTTAAATCGTTACCCATGGATGATACCCATAAAAACGTACTGAAAGCCCATTGGCATGGGCTTCATAATGATTTTAAGATTGATGCAAATTAGGTGCTTAACATCGTGGGGGGCACCATAACGAATCAACCATCTCCTCTATGATGTAAATAACTGTATTCAGTTGCATGCCATGTAACAAGACCAAATATCATCCCTGATAAACTACATAAAGCGATATTGGTTAAGATTAGTCTATCCATAGTCACCGAATTATCACTTTGCCCTGCTAAATGGAATGTAGCCAACATGATCCCGAAAAACAAAATACAACCATACCAGCCAATACCGCTTACGCAGATATACATTAATTTACCTTTTACACGACGAGACTCCCACTGATAAATTTCTTTATCATCCCAACGTGTGTAAAGAGAACAATGTTTGATATACAACGCTTTAATATTCATAAATATCCTTATAAGAATAGGGTATTAATTACATAGCATACGCAAAATATTATTTTTTAGAAGAATCTGGATCTATTCCACCAATAGCACCTGTTGCGACTGAACGTATACCCCAACCAAGTCTCACGAACCCACTTGTGGCTGCAGCTAAGCCGCCAGTTAATCCTGATATTGCTCCAAATACAACACCATGTAAAATTGCTCTTGAATCACCACCTGAAGCTGCAGCAGATACACCACCGGTGATCCCACCTAATACTGCGCCCATAGGACCAAAACCGCCCGATACACATGCTATTTCTTTATTATTTAGATACCTCATATATTTCTCCATTAATAGTTATTGAACAGTTATGTTCAGGCACTACCTTATAAATAAATGAAAAAAAATATAACTGTCCAAAAGCACGTATTTTAGTTTTATATTGAACCATCAAATAGCAAACTCATTAGGCAATGACGTTATAACTTAATACCCCCAACACCAACTATCTAAAACCACGCTTCCTGCATATCTGGCGCGTGACAGAACCTTTTGTGTATGCAAAAATTCGTACAATATAAATGTACTTTCGCGGTCGTTTAAGATCGAATCTGTCATAAAATAAAGCCTTATTTCACACTGCTTTTGCAATGAGTAACGTATTAGGGGGCACTAATGGAAAAAGTAATCGATTAATGTTAACAATGTATAGATTTTATTAATGATGATAAGTTGTGTTGATAGACGCATTTGCCAATTTGGTTAACATAGTAAAGCGCGCTAAACTTACAACTTCGTTACTAAAGACAATCATTCAGACTCACGGTACAATAATATTATATTAGTTAACCAGCCGTGATCCGTGTCTACACCCAATTATTTATCCGCATATTCTGCCCAATTACAAGATCAAATTGCTCAGTTACTTGAGCAAGATCGCCTGACCGATTACTTGTTACAAAAATACCCTACCAGTCACACTGTCCCAAATGATGCTGCGCTGCGTGAGTATGTGCTTGATATCAAAAACCAGTATCTCAAAAAATCTCCACCACTGAGCAAAGTTGTGTTTGATAAAAAAATCCACGTGGTCAATAACGCCCTCGGGTTGCACAGTTTTGTGTCTAGAGTGCAGGGCGGTAAACTCAAAAGTAAAAATGAAATTCGGGTCAGTACGTTATTTAAACATACCCCTGAGGCTTTTTTACACATGATTGTTGTGCATGAATTAGCGCATCTGAAAGAAAAAGACCACAACAAAGCGTTTTATCAACTGTGCCAACATATGTTACCCGATTATCATCAGATAGAGTTCGATGTTAGAGTATACTTAACGCATCTAGAACAAAAAGGGGAGGTATATGCACATGCATCCCACCGCCCCAAATTAACGCGTTAATAATTGAGAAAATAATGAATTACCAATTTGTGTGGGATATTGAAGGCACCCCCCAAGCTGAATTTGAGATGGGGTTTGAATTATTTACTCAGTGGTTTTGTGATGAAATTGGTAGTGATATTAATAAGATAAACGAACTTCACACCTTGATCAGTCAATTACAATCTGGCGAAATATTAGAACATAGCATCAAAGGTGAGTCGTTAACGATGGTGCTTAATCCGGATGAAATCGAAATCACTGCTGATAGCTTACAAGCCGATATTCCAGATGCCGATGATATGCCAGAAGGGACTGAAGTTAGCGATGATGGGTGTATGTCAGGATGTGGTTTAGAAGATTTTGCCGTGGTCCTTGAGTCTTGGAAAGAGTTTATTGAGGGCTAAATACAGATAGATTATCTAGCCCCATTTATTTAACTATTAACCCGGATACGCATTTGCGTTTTTGAGACTCGCAAAATCATTAAAGCGCACACCTTGTTGCTTCATCACTTCGTTTATTTTCTCGCTGATCAACTGACGGATATAAAACGGTTGATTAGGGACATAATGATGAATTGTGTGCGTCTTACCAAAATTAAAACAAAACAAGTGAAACGGCATAAATAGGCGACTCGTAATAATATGAGTCTGTTGAAACAAATTATTCACACCACCGTAGTAATGCATAGAAGAAGTCACAAAATTCAATGAGCTAGAACGAATAATATTCGGTACGACCAATACCACCATCAAAAACTCAAACACACCCATCACCGACAACACCCATGCCGGACTGTTTGCCGCAACCGGCCAGAACATATCGGCTAAGTGGAACAAAATAACGCTGTACAACACAATAAAATATGACGTGGTGACAGGAAACCCGGCATTAAATACTCGAGCGAAGCTGAAATTTTTGATTTCTTTAGAGAACCGCTTTTGGTTAATCAATAAACCTAACAACCCATCAACAATCACCAGCGCCCGCAAAAATGGGTTCTTGATACCATTACCCACTAAACGTTCTTCTAAATCCTGTTGGGTGCCTGATGTAATATGATGATGTAAGTGGATTTTACGTCGAAACCAAGGGTTTATTGTATTGGGACGCATTAACCATACTGTCAACATCATAAAATTATGAATGACAGGGTTATTTCTAAAATACTGATTGTGGATCAAATCATGCTCAAGCTCATGGGAGATTGACGTTACAACGGCTGCCAAAATAATACATAACCACGCTGGAATCAGCGCTTCGTAATACGCATAACCTAGACCTACTAATGCACTTAACGATAACAGTAAAATACCCAGTCCAAGCAAATCTTGATGAGCTAGCACCGAGTATTTTTGGCGGAGTAACTTTTCTTCCATTCTGATCGCAGTGATGATGGTTTTAATATTATCTTTTACAGTAGTATTGGTCATATCAGGCTTTCTAAATTAATTAATGGGTAAAATGATAACGTACTTTGCACGATATTCGAAAATAATTATTGTTAGTTCGAGTATTCTCATGGCAAGGATTAATTACAAAATCAATAAACACAACGACATAGCTCAATAGACTAATACTAAACGACTAACAACGTACACTTTTACGTTGCAAAACCATGCTAGATCATACTGAAGGTATATTAATTATTTCGATATAAGGTTTTTATTAAGTGGTAACCAAACTTCGTTTTTATTGGTCCGTGTACTTTAAGGATATCTTTTTTGAAGACAACATCATCAAATTGTTTGACCATCTGACCGCGACGAAATTCACCTAAATCACCGCCTTTTTTACCGGAAGGGCAGGTAGAATGTTGTTTGGCAAGTTTATGAAAATCTTTACCTTGTTTAATTTGAGCCAATATCTCATTAGCTTGTTTTTCGGTTTTTACCAAAATATGTACTGCTGCTGCAACGGCCATTATATCTCTTCTCCACCATGTTGTTGCGCTAAATCATCTAAATGCGATATTGTGTAATCAAAACCACCACTATCGATTTCATAACTCACCGCTACACTATTGGATGATTTGAATAATTTGGCGGTAACTTGACCCTTTGACCAGTGCTTTAATTCGTTTAAAAAACGATTGGCGTTGGGTGGAGTTAAAAATTGGTAATTGATTTGGTTGATCATCGCGCTGCCCTGATTGCACTGCTGTAAGTGCGATTTGTTGTGTATGCTGTAGCTATTAGAACATAAGGAATGGAACATGAAAACAATTGGTCTACTAGGTGGGATGAGCTGGGAGTCAACGACGAGTTATTATCAAGCCATAAATCAAGGTATCAAAGCACAGTTAGGTGGCTTACATTCGGCTCAGATTCGGATGCATAGTCTTGATTTTGCTGAGATTGCCGCTTTACAACAAGCTGGTGATTGGCCGAAAATGACCCGTATTTTGACTGCTGCAGCTTTATCTGTTCAAGACGCGGGTGCTGATGGTTTACTTATTTGTACCAATACCATGCACAAAATCGCCGAAGATATCGCCGATGAATTGGCCATTCCACTATTACATATTGCTGATGCAACCGGTGCTCAACTGGTTGACGATGGGATCAAAAAAGTCGGGTTGTTAGGCACTCGCTTTACCATGGAGCAACCTTTTTATGCGGATCGAATTAAAGATACATTTGCGGTTGAGGTGATTACACCTTCAGAAGCAGACCGAGCAGACGTGCATCGCATTATTTATGACGAATTGTGTGTCGGGAAAATTAAATCATGCTCAAGAGATACGTATCTAAAGATCATCGATCGCTTAGTCGAACAAGGCGCAGAGGCAGTGATATTAGGCTGTACTGAGATTGCACTATTGGTGGATAAGTCACACACCGATGTCGCGTTATATGATACGACACAATTACATGCCAACGCAGCAGTAAAATTTGCACTTCAAGATGAATTGGGACATAACTAGCGTTGTGTTGTGTACTTAATAATTGTTTATTTTCAAAGGATAGGTATGTTTCGTTTAGTTTGTTTATTAGTTACCAGTGTAATGCTGTTGAACATGGTCACCGTTGAGCATGCCCATGCTAACATTCACTCATCTGCTGTGACATTGTTCAATAACGTCAATGGCTATACATTAAATGAATCTGGTGAGCTAGTCCGCTTTAACCAAATCATGTTTCAAGCTGATCGGATTATTGCGATGGGTGAATCGCTGCCGACACCAGAGGATATAACCGTCATTGATGGACAAGGTCATACGTTATTACCGGGTTTGATTGATGCACATGGCCATTTATTAGGTTTAGGACAAAACTTACTTGAGATTGACTTGCGTGGCACCACTTCGCAACAAGATGCGATTAATCGGGTGCAACAGTTTGTCGCCCAAGCACCACTCTCGACAACGTCTTCCACTAATCAATGGTTAGTTGGAGGTGGTTGGAATCAGGTGTTATGGGATAAACAAGCGTTTCCTAGTAAAGCCAGTCTAGATAAAATATTGCCTAACCGTCCGGTGGTATTATCGCGCATTGATTCACATGCGATTTGGGTCAATTCAGTCGCCCTTACATTAGCTGGGATTGACGCGAATACCAGCTCTCCAGCTGGCGGTGAGATTGTCAAAGATGCGTCTGGCCAGCCAACAGGCATATTAATAGATAACGCTATGGGCTTGGTTGAAAAACTCATCCCAGCAGCAAACGATGCACAGCTCACTCAGCAATTACAGGCTGCCAGTGCGCATTTGTTATCTGTTGGTGTAACGGCGATGCATGATGCAGGTATTCCCGCATCGGTATACGATTTTTATCAACGACAAGCAGCAACTGACGGTTTAGACGTCCGGGTCTATGCCATGCTATCTGCCACAGAGCCAAATTTACCAGCGTTACTCGCCAAAGGGCACATCAATGATCTGCAAGGCATGCTCAGTATCCGCAGTGTAAAAGCCTATGGCGATGGGGCATTGGGTAGTCGCGGAGCGGCGTTGTTAGCCCCATATTCTGATGATACCGATAATCATGGATTATTAGTGACGCCTCAAGAGCAATTACCAAGCTTGTTTCGTCAGGTGTTGGGTGCTGATTTTCAGTTAAACTTTCATGCCATCGGTGATCGCGCTAATCGCTTAGCCTTGCAGCAGTTTGCTAAAACGTTTGCGGTATTCCCTGAAAACACACAACGGCACCGCATTGAGCATGCTCAAGTCATTGCGGTTGAAGATATCCCCTTATTTAAAGAGTACGGCATTATTCCTTCGATGCAGCCAACTCACGCTACCAGTGACATGAATATGGCAGAAGATCGTATCGGTGCGACCCGTTTGCAAGGTGCGTATGCTTGGCAAACATTTTTACAGCAAGGATCGCGCATCGCTTTTGGCTCTGATTTTCCAGTTGAATTAGCGAATCCTTTTCATGGTTTACATGCTGCTGTCACCCGTCAAAATGCCCTTAATCAACCTGCCAATGGCTGGGTATCGGAGCAACGAGTCACGTTGACCCAAGCTTTACGTGGATTTACCTTAGATGCCGCTTATGCTGGCTTTCAAGATGCTGATATCGGTAGTTTAGCGGTAGGCAAAAAAGCAGACTTTATTCTTATCGACAGGGATATCTTTGCAATACAACCTGCCATGATCAGAGATACCCAAGTGCTACAAACTTGGGTCAATGGTCAGCAGCGCTTTTAACTTGCCCTAACGGAACAGCAAGTGTCAGGATTACCTCCGGACTACTTAATACTTGGGGATGCGCTGCTTCGGATCTGTATGTGACCAGTTGATAAACGTCGATGAAATAAATGTTTCATTGGGCACAACAATATCCTTGCCATCATAGTTTTCAAGAACGGTATGGCGCATTCGTCGGTGCCGGTCAACAGCGATTTGAGCACAAAAGTGAAGGTAACTCAATCACTGACAACATCGGGAATGAAGCGATATTGTTCTTCCAGTGCGCTTATCCCTAAACCGCTTTGCTTGGTAATTTTGATTTGTAAACTGATGCGTTGTTTTAACGCTTCAACATGCGAAATAACACCAATCATTTTGCCTTGTGCATTAAGACGGTCCAACGCATCTAACGCCGTGTCCAAAGTATCACTGTCTAGCGTACCAAACCCCTCATCCAAAAATAACGACTCAATCGAAACACGATCACTGACCAATTCTGATAAGGCTAACGCCAGTGACAGGCTGACCAAAAAACTTTCACCACCGGACAAGGTTTTGGTATCACGACGCACATCACCTTGCCATCGATCAACCACATATAAATCCAAACTTTCCGTATCTTTTCGGGCTAATTCATACCGTCCTGCAAAATCATGCAGCTGTTGATTGGCTAAATAGATTAAATTATCGAGGGTTAGCCCTTGGGCAAATTTACGGAATTTTTTGCCATCAGCTGAGCCAATCAATCCATCCAATGTATTATAGATGTGTTGTGTGGCTTTAAGAGTTTTGATCTCTGTGAGTAGCTCACCGAGCTGTGCGGTTTGTCGCGCATCATGCTCTAGCTGACCTTGTAATTTACTGCGCCCATCTCGTGCAGTATCGAGCTCACCACTTATGCCAGTGAGTTGTGTGATGATGTCAGATAATGGGATCTGCTGAAAATCTGCAGCAAGAGGATGAGCAAGATGGTTATCGAATTGTATTTGCGCTTCTTGTAGTACCGAATTCGAAGCGGTGATCTCATCGCTTAGGCTTTGTTGTAATTGCTGTAAGGATGTCAAGGTTTCCTGATCCACTTGCGCAGCTAAAAATGCGGCTTCACCGGCAAACACACTCGCTTGCAATGCCTCAGCAAATCGCTCCGATGCTTCTTGTAATAATGGTGCGTTGCTGGCAAGTTGTTCGTTGGTTATTGATATGGTTTGTTGATGATCTAACACGGCTTGATGGGCTGTTTGCGCGCCTTGTTGTGCCTCAGTTTGTTGCATCAACATGCTTTGATAATGCAGTGCCATTTGACTACGTTCATGGCTGACTAACTTGTCACCAAACAGCTCACGTCGCTGCTCGCGTAACCCATTCAGGGCTGATTGTTGGGTTTGGATGTCAGCGGTGATAGTAGTTTGAAGTGTTAAATTGTGTTGTAGAGGTTGCTCAATTAAAGCAATAGATTGTGCTAACTCTACCTTAGTACGTTGGCTGTCAAGTAAGGCTTGCTCGGTTTTGCGCCACTGTGCAAAATCACGTTCTTTGTCTGCAAGCCACTGCTGCATTAGGTGCAAAGGGCGGGTCACCCCAGTGAACCCTGCTTGCTGGATATCTTGCAATAATGCGGTTGTCGATTGCTCAATATCGTCTTGTTGTTGGGTCAATTGATGAATAGACTGCGCTGCATTTAAGGCATCCAGTAATTGTTGTAACTGACTTGTGACTAAATCCGCTGCGCTTTGCGCTGCGTCTAATCCGTCTTGATCCTGAATAGACAAGGTTAACGACAACAGTTTACTATCGCTATTCCATTGCAATTGATATTGCTCACATTGGGTTTGATTATCTAATATTTGTTGGCTTAATTGCTGTAAGTTAGCAATATCACCAGCTAGATCTTTTTCTAATTGAGTTAATGTCGCCTGACTTTTGGTGTAAGCCTCTTTGAATACATTTATCGCAGCGCTTTCATCAGACTGTGTGTTGTGTTCATGCAATAGCACATAATCGCCATATTCGGTGCTTGCACATAATGGACAATGGTCTGAATTAGGAAGGGCTTGGCTTAGTTGTGCCAATTGTCCGGATAAACTTTGTAATAGCTGCTGTTGTTCTAGTAGTTGTCGGTCTTTATGCGCGTGTTCAGTACAATCAGCTAAGTGAGCTTGCCTTAGTGCATGCTCATTCATTAATGTATCGTGTTGTTGAGTAAAGCCAGTTAACAAGCTGTTGCTTTTATGCCATTGACTTTGGGTATGAGCGAGGGACGTGTAGGTTTTGATTTCACTGATACGTGCTTGCAAAAAGCTACTCAGCGCTTGTTTACTCGTTTCTGAGTGCAATGCTTGTAATGAAGGTTGATCCAGTAATGATCGTAATACAGGTTGTTGGGCAAACGTGATGTTAGTTAATATCTGCTGATGAGAATGAATTTGCTGCTCAGCCACCTCTACCAGTTTATGTAAGGTTGAATCAGAGTGTGGGGCGTCATCTGTTGTTGCATTAAGTGACGATGTTAGCGTTGTCAAATCTCTCTCAAAGCGCCTTTGTGCATTGCTTATTTGAGTAAATTGCGTCTGCCAGCCCCCAAGAGAATGAGCAAGTTGTGCATCAGTAACATGTGCATCCATGTATGCTTGTTGGCTATCAAGCTGCTGCTGGGTATCACTTAGTTGGTTGCGCTGCTCGGCTAATTCACCTTGTTGCTGCTTGATATCAATTTGGATTTGTTGCAGCTTTGATTGTTGTAATTGTAACGCTGCATTGTCAGTTTGAATATTCGCATCAAGTGGGGCAATGCGCTCACTGATTAATGTATCTAATTGTTCTTTAGCTTGAAGCGCCTTTGAGCAAGAGGTTTGTGTATCCAGATATGTCTGTTGAGCATTAGCGTGCGCTGCTTTTAGCTTGGGTAATTGGGTTTGCAGGTTAGTACTACTCTCAGCCAGTTTGTCGTGTGTGCTTTGCAAGTGCATTCGTTCAACATAACTGGGTGTGATGGTATTGGCTAACACTGCACCAGCCAGAATATCGAGCTGGGATTGTTGCTGCTGGAGTGATTCGTTTGCTTGAGTGGCACGCGTATTGGCATTAGTGAGTTGCTGCTCGTATTGTTGGTATTGTTCCCACCATTGTTGATGTTGGGTTAATAGCATCGATTTATCCGTTAACGTTTGCAGTGTCTCATCTAATTGTTGTATTTGGGTATTGAGTGAGGTTTTATTCTCTTCAGATAATAAATCTTTGGCATTGCGCTCAGTGTCTTTTAAGGTGATCTTGTCCCGGATCAATTTATGTTCGTCATACACACGTTTGGATATTTTTGAGTAAATCTCGGTGCCAGTTAATTGTTCTAACAACTCGGAACGGTCATTATCATTGGCATTTAAAAAAGCAGAAAACTGCCCTTGAGATAACAACATCGACTTAGTAAAGCGCTCATAGCTTAATTTAGTGATCTGTTCGACTAATTTGATTTTGTCACTGGTCTTGGTGGCTAGCTCTTGGTTATCGCTCAAGCAGGTTAGAGACACGACTGCATTTTGTACTTCCCCTGTTGCTTTACCTCGTGCCCGACGGATTGACCAAGTTGCCAAATAAACTTTGTTATCGGTCGCAAATTGCACTTGAGCACTACACTGACCGGTATTTTTGGTCATGATGTCACAGTTGGATTTAGTGATCGCTTTGAGACGGGGTGTTTGATGGTATAACGCCAGACAAATTGCATCAAGAATCGTTGATTTACCTGCACCAGTCGGTCCTGTAATAGCAAACAAGCCATTCTCAATGAACGCTGGTGTCGTAAAGTCTATTGCCCATTTGCCTTGTAAAGAGTTGAGATTTTCAAGCATGACACTGAGGATCTTCATGGTGCTTCTCCTAACGGCGTATCGTGTTGCACATCGCTGAGGATTTTGCCAAAGGTACGTTGTACGTCGTTCAGTAATTCTTGGTTATCCGTGATTGACTCTTGCTCTAGGCGCTTGCTAAATACGTCTTGGGGAGTCAATTGATCCAGTTTTTCTTGCTGTTGTTGCTGTAAGACTTGGTCTTTTTGGCCACGTGCTCGAGTAATTTTTAAAATAGTGACATGCTTACCTTCAGCGTAATCGGCGATGATATTTGCTAAATCCGCCATGTAATCTTCTTGTTGTACTGTGATGAATAGCCAGACGGGTAACACATCCGGATGAGCAATATCTGACGTATCTGTAAATGCCTTTAATTGTGCTTCGATACTGGCTAGATTGCCGATAATGACTTGCATAGGTTGATGTTGCGGGATCAATAATGGCGTTATGGTCGGAGTAAATGCAGGCTGTTGATTACTATGCTTACCTTCTGCTGGCTGGGCAAAATCAACTAACAGCACTTGCTTGTCAGCTCCTAATTCATCAAAACTAAGAGCAATAGGTGAACCGCTATAACGAATATGCTGCGCGTTTGATACTACCTGCGGACGATGAATATGACCCAGGGCAATATAGTCTGCTGGAGGGAATGCCTCTTTAGGATAATTCTCCAAACTACCCACATAAATCAACCGTTCAGAATCACTGGTTGTGGCACCGACAGCCGTTAAGTGACCGGTAGCAATAATCGGAACATTGATACCCAACTGATCTCGCTTCGCGACTGCGGCCGCATATACTTCATTGTAATGCTCGGTGATGGCGGTTTGAAAGCGAGTTTGTTTTGTCTGTTGATCTTCCCCAGCTTGACTGACGACCAGATCACGTTGACGAATAAATGGGATTGCACACACAATAGCACCAATCTCGACATCGTTGTTAGCTCCGGAGCGAGAGGCTGGCACACAGATCACTTGATCAACGCTATGGGCTAATGTGTTTGGGATCAAATGTGTATTGAGTGCGGCTAATAATGGTAATGACTCATTGAGCATCGCCACAGAGTCGTGATTACCGCCGAGCAAAATTAAGGTACAGTTGAGCTTATAGACAGATTGAATAAACTGATGATACATCTCTCTGGCATAACTAGGTGGCGTTGTCGTATCAAAAATATCACCAGCAACAATTAACGCATCCACTTGCTGTGTTTCAATTTGCGCTAATAACCATGCCAAAAAAGCTTCATGCTCCGCTTTACGTGATTGGTTGATAAAACTTTGTCCTAAATGCCAATCTGAGGTATGAATAATTTTCAACGTCAACCTTCCTTTATCTTTATCAGTCAGTAGATTATTATACCGACATGTTTGAGCTGGCCGAAACCTAATTATGAATAATCACCCCAATCAATGTCCAGCCTGTCGGTTAGCCTATGCAGAGTGTTGCCAGCCATTGCATTCAGGGCAAGCGAACGCAAGCTCACCAGAAGCATTGATGCGTTCACGATACAGTGCGTATGTATTGCAATTATACCCCTATATTGTTGAGACCTATGATGCGACTCAACGTGCGCAGTTGACCTCAGAACAGATTGCCCAAAGTGCGCTCAACACGCATTGGTTGGGCTTGATGGTACTCAATAGTAAAATACTACCATGTAAACAAAATTCAGAAGATCAGTTTATCGGTGAAGTTGAATTTAAAGTGTTCTATAGTGAAGACAAACAGTTATATTGTCTGCATGAACGTTCTGATTTTATTCAAGAGCAAGGACGCTGGGTATACACTACAGGCACCTTTTTAGCGGATAATGGTGCGTATAAAGTGAAACGCAATGATCCGTGCATTTGCGCCTCTGGCAAAAAATACAAACAGTGTTGTGCAATGATAATCGCCACACCTACTTTATTAAGGACATAGTATGACCGTGTCAATTGGTACACCATTTTCATCGACCGCCACAAAAGTGTTGTTATGTGGCAGTGGTGAACTAGGAAAAGAAGTCGCGATTGAAGCACAGCGCTTGGGTTGTGAAGTGATTGCGTTAGATAGTTATGCGAATGCACCTGCTATGCAGGTTGCGGATCGCAGTCATGTGGTATCCATGCTCGATGCTGAGGCTTTAAAGCAGATTATTGAACTGGAAAAACCGGATTTTATTGTGCCTGAAGTCGAAGCGATTGCCACGCACACTTTACTGGAATTAGAACACGCTGGATTCAATGTTGTCCCTTCGGCCAATGCTGCACATGTGACAATGAATCGAGAAGGGATCCGTACTTTGGTTGCTGAAACATTAGGTTTAGCCACATCACGATATCAATTTGCCAGCGATGAAGCCGATTTTGCCGATGCAATAGCGGCAATCGGTTTTCCTTGTTTTGTTAAACCGATAATGAGTTCTTCTGGTAAAGGTCAAAGTATGTTGCACAGCGAACAAGATGTGGCTAGTGCATGGGCGTATGCGCAAGAAGGAGGGCGAGCAGGCAAAGGCAAAGTGATTGTAGAAGGTTTGGTGGATTTTGATTATGAAATTACCTTGCTAACGATCCGTTCCGTCCAAGGTACGCATTTTTGTGAACCTATTGGCCATCGCCAAGCGCAAGGCGATTATCGTGAATCTTGGCAACCACAGCAGATGTCAACGTTGGCACTATCTAAAGCTCAAGATATCGCGCGACAAGTCACTGAAGCGCTGGGCGGACGAGGATTGTTTGGGGTTGAGTTGTTTATCAAAGGGGATGATGTGTATTTTAGCGAAGTATCACCAAGACCCCATGATACTGGAATGGTGACATTAATATCGCAGGACTTATCGGAATTTGCATTGCACGTTAGGGCGTTCTTAGGACTGCCCATTCCGCATATTGATTTTTATGGCCCCAGCGCTTCTGTTGCACTTTTAGTCGAGGGAAATAGTGCCAATGTGTCTTTTGCCGGATTTGCACAAGCGTTAAGTCAGCCACACACCGATATTCGATTATTTGGCAAGCCAGTTGTTAACGGTCAACGCCGAATGGGAGTGGCATTAGCTCGAGGGCAAGATACAGACGAAGCTGTTAATAAAGGCTTAACCGTGTGCGATGCATTGCAGGTAACATTATGATTCGGGTACTTGCGATACTGATAATTAGCTCAACGGTGTTAACCGGGATGGGTTGGAGTCAGGCGGTACTAGCCCATAACGTCTATTTAGTCAGACATTTTGAAAAACACACCAGTATCGATGGGCAAAAAATCAACGACCCTCGCTTAACACAAGCCGGAGAACGACGAGCATTAAATTTAGCGGGCATGTTACAGTCGCAATCGATTAAACATGTATTCTCGACTAATTATCGACGCACAGTTCAAAGCGCTATGCCCACAGTATTAAAGCAAGGCTTGGGCGTCACATTCTACGATCCTCGGGCATTGGATGAGTTTGCAGTTTTGTTAGCTTCACTCGATGCAGATGCCTTAGTGGTGGGACACAGTAATACGACACCTTATTTACTCGAGGCACTGACGGGTGCTCAGATAACGTTAAGTGAATCGGATTATGGTGATATTTATCGGGTACGTTTTGATCGCGATGGCCAGTTTGTTGATTTAAAAACGGGCATAATCAAGCCTTAAAACTGGCTTTATGATCAGCAGTATAGTGCTCTAGGGTTTGCTAATGTAAATAATACACCCGTTTATTTACAGAGAATGTCATCATGTCAGATACCCAACAGCCTCGCATACTTGAGGCTAAAGACCTTATCAAGAAAACCACTAAACGTGAATTTACTGTTCGGCAAGGAAGGCTCTCTTTGACCGTCTCATCCGTTAGAATTGTCGTCACTCCGCAATTAAAACAAGAATTAGATATGCTCGCTTCGATAGAAGAGTTTTCAACTACTTCGGACTATTTGCTCAGTATTATTCAAGCAGAAGTCGAGCGGTCAATAGCGCTTATTCATCAATGAAACGATACCAGTGATCGCAAGCAATAATGCACCAATAGCAAAAAAGATATTCCAAACGTAGTTGAATTGGCCATTGCCCACATAATCCATAAAGTGCAATGTGCGCATTAGTTGCAGTGCGTGTCGTTTAAACGTATAACCACCTAGCCATCGACCATCTTGTGCATCAAAGTAATGAGTTTGGGGTGATTGGTTAAATGTCACAGCAAGTATGGGATTTTGATATCCGGTGAGGGTCGCGAGGGTTGGCGTGAATGCAACGATTGTATCCACTTGACCCAAAGCACTGTTTTGCGCGTTCAGTGCCGCAGCTAAGCTAGTTTGATTGATGTGCAACACTTCGCCAGTGAGCGTTAAGAGTTGTTTGTGCGCTGCCATCGATGGGTGAAAGCCTTTTTGATAAACTTGTTCTATCACCCATTGTCCAAGTCGTGGTACAAGATTAACTTCAATGGGATGCTGTGCTACCGAGGGCACTAGCCATTGCGAAACAGACTTTTCAAGTAGTAATGTTGGAGACAGCATCTGTGCTGGTGCAAGGGCAGATGAAAGGTTAAATGATGTGCTAGGCGAGGATAATCCGCTAAATGAGTGTATGGGATCGGGTTTAATGAGGCTTAATGCAAGCCCTGTCACCAACCAAATAAATAACGGCACAACGACAATAATAGCGATACATTTGTGGATAAATTGTAAAGTGCTCCGCCAATGCTTACGTGAGCTGTAACGGTATTGTTGCTGAGCGGTATAGCCAGGACGAGCCTTGAATCGATAGATTAACGTAATGCTGCCAAAGATAACTGCTGCCAAGCTGACTATTGCTAGGAGTTGTAACCAGCGATTATGTACATTCGCACCATCATCATAATCAGTAATATGAAAACGCCACGCCCAATCAAAAATACGCCATAAGCTATGCCGTTTAGTGATGATCTCGCCGGTGGTCGGATGCACATATAACGTCACATTATCCCATGTATCCAAGCTAATTCGATATGCTTGCTGATAACGGGAGGATACTTCATCGGGTAGGCTATCGAATGGCTCAGGAGCGGCCAGAGATGAGGCTCTAGATTGCAGTGCAAAAGAGGTCACAGAGGCACTTCGGTAAGGCTCTACAAGTTGAGCTTGAGTCTGCGCTATGATGAATTGTTGCTGTAATGGCAGTGCTGCTGGTTGTGCAGTTGTACTAGCAAAACGTTGAGCTTGGTAGGGTGATGATCCGGTTGTAATGATAAACATCGGCTTGGCTAGAGTACGTAGGGATATGTGTGAAAAAAGCATATCCTGTGCGTGTAGCTGATCGATAATTTGTTGAAAACTCGCATCAATGTCTCGCACCGGTAACGAAGCTTGCGGAGCAAGAATTCGGTCACCATGAATATCATGTATGTCGACACTGACCATGTATAAGCCAGTAACAGCCCAAATTAACAGTTGAGCACTGACCAACCACATCAATAGTCGATGCCAGCGCCGGGCAAATAATTTTAACGTACGTCTTTTCATCGTTTTATTATTTTTTATTGTTGTGGCTCTTTGTGTGTTTGTTCGTTTAGCGCATCTTGTGCAGTGCGTTCACCCCATGCTAATTGATAAAAAATATCCAAGGCATTACTCGCTCCACTCGTTGCTTCAACATATAAGTTAGGCCGCCATTGATAGCGTAAGCCAAATTCTGCAATCGCATTAAACACGCCGACCCGATACTCTACAGATAAGCGCTCATTCAGCTGTCCGGTGATCCCCAGTTGAGAATTATCACCTTGCCCTTGAGTCGACAGCTGTAGATTATCAACACCGATCTTATTGCCAAATTCAGATATCGTATCTTGTGATTTCCCTAAACCAAAACCCAATATGGCATTAGTAAGGAGTACCGAGTTGTCCTCTGCACTTTGATCGTCTAAATTTTTGCCGCGTAATATATACGACAAGATATTAGGGTTTTCTAACATGGGTTCTGAGAATAACTCAGCATTGAGTTGATTGGCAAGTCCAGATATTTTTAGCCCTGCGATCACTTCATCATTCATATTTTTTGGATTACGGATTGCTTCGAGTTGCACAAATGGCAAGCTCACCGGGCCATTAAAAATCAGTTGACCATTGCGAATAAGTAAATCTTGGCCATAGGCTTGATATTGCCCATTGTTAAGCGCGATTGACCCAATCACACTCGGTTGTTGTTGATCTAAATAAAACTCAACACTACCTTGTAAGTTAGTCGCAAAGTCAAAACCGGCAATACTCACCGTGTCTTTTTGTAATGGGTCGAGTAACACCCTAACATTCACCAATAAATCCAACGGCGCCTCTGCAAACGCGCTATATGGATTACTAAACCCTTGTTTGACCGGTTGTGTGATAACGATATCAGCATGCGGTGTTGCCGCACTTTCATCGATCGTTTCAATTTCTATATCCAGTTCTGGAACGATGATGATGCCATTTAAAGAGAGCGTATTGTGTTGCTGTGTTAAGGCAACATTGGCGCTCGCTGCGCCAGTAAATCGCTTAAACTGAGGTAAAAATGGTGCTAGCAAGTCGACATTAATCGATTTGACTTGTGTGAAGAGCGTTAACTTGTCATCCATGACTAATTCGTACTGAATATCGCCCAGTCGTTCGCCTACTAAAGAACCTGTTGACGTCATTTGAAAAGAACTGGCAGGATCATTTACCGAAAATGTAGCCTCCGCATTAAGTTGTGCTTGAGTAACAATCGCGTCTAATTTTGGTGTGATTTGCCATGTGCTAGGACTGACCGTTAAGGCACTCGTTATCGCTATGTGTGAGTCATCCAAAGAAGTACTCTGGAGGGGCGGTTGCAGTGTCAGCTTGGCATTACCATTTAAGATACCATCTGTGGTGATAGTGATGGGCTTGCTTAACAACGGATTGATACTCGTGAGTAACCGATTAAGATTAACGTTGGTTAAGTCTATATCCAATTGTTTGGCGTCTGTGTCATTGGCTAACCAATTAGGTTGTAAAGCAAGCGAAATAGGATTAATGGTAAAATCAGCGATAGATTGTTGCTCAGCATCCACCCAATTAATCGCTAAAGCGGATAACCCTACGTCAATTTGTTGGGCAGCATTGCGGTCAATATCGATTGCTACCTTGTAGGGATTTAAGCTGACTATTCCCTGAGGCAGATCCAGTTGTGTATCCGTTATATTGAGTTGTAGGTCTTGTGGTGATAGTTGCAGCTGCAAAGTTTGTTGATAAGTATATGGCGCTTTGGCTAAGTCATCTTGCATCGTCCACAATGCATTGGTTGTCGCTGTTAATTGGTTAAAATCTGCCGTCAGTTGACTGTTAATCGAGGAGAAAATCAAACCCGATTGATGTAAATCAGTGATATTAATCTGACCTATTAAACGGGGATCAAACATATCTCCGGTGATACTGATTTGGTTCTTCGATTGGATATCTCCGGCGGATTGATGTGTGAGTGTAATATCAAATTTAGGCTCATCAATAGTATCTGGTTGACTTGGAATATGGGCTGTTAACCAGATTTGATGAGGCGGATAGATAAGATGTGATGGCTTAATTATAATAGCATCAGCATCGCCAAAAGCCGTTATATTCCAATTGATATCTTGGAGTTGTAATTCATCAAACCGGATATATTGAAGTGTCGATGCACTTTGTAATTGCCACGCTTGAATGGTGCCATGCAGAGACAATTGACCAGCATCGAGTGTTACTTGAAGTGCAGGCTGGTCTACTTGTAATGCTTGCCATTGCATATCCGTTGCAAATGAATGCGTCCAATCAGAGGCTAACGCAAATGCTCCTTTGATTGAGAAGTGCTGGTGCTCTATCGTCAAATCAGTATCAATATGCTCTGGAGTAATGTGCAACTGTGCCTGCAGTGTCGCCTGTTTAAGATTAATCGTGTTAGCAACATCATAGATTGTAATATTATCAATATTCAGATTAATCTGCGGAGCGTGTATAGGGAACTCAATCCTGGTTTGGCTGTGCAACCATGACTCGGGTGAGCGCATCAAATCTTGCCATTGTTGTAATATGGCTTGGTATTGAACTTTACTGCTTTGCCAGTGTTGATGACTATCACGGATGATCTCTGCTGCGCGATTAATGGTGGCGTGCGCGGAAGTTGCAGTGGCAGCCGAAGTCGAGCTTGAAGTTGAACTTGAACTTGAACTTGAACTCCCAGTAGCATTTGCACTTGCAGTAGAACCGGAGGTGACAGCTGATACCGATTGTGACTTTACTAACGTAGGTAATTGTATTGTTAACGGGGTTATATCGATAGTTAATGGCGATATGTCGGTGAGAATACCCACCCGCTCGCTCAGTGCTAATGTTATATTCGGGATCACAATGTTGGTATTAATATTCGTACCATCAAGCAGTACTAGCGTAATCGAATTGACAGCAAGGTTATCCACCGATATCGGGAGGGGTAAAGTGGTCGAGGTGGTTGCTTTCGGCTCAGTAATTTGTGGCGCTGTATTAAGCTGAGTCAATACCGCTTGATCAAGCTGCAGGGAGCTAATACACAATGATTGCTCCCAGATGCACTGTAGTTTAAGCCCTGTTTGTAGTTGTTGAGCGGTAATATGCCAGCCCGGTACAGTGACATTGATGTTCGAAAATACTAGCGTATCAAACAATGTTCCTTGTTCATATTGCACGTTAATGCCATCAAGTTGATTGATTTTTGTTGTAGCAAACTGCAAGGCCCAGGTTGAATTTAAGATCGCAATCGGCAGTGCCACAATAATTAAGAGCAATGCGATGAGGGTGAACACGGTCATTCTCAGACGACTCATAATAACGGCCCCATCACTAAGTGAAAACGCCAGGTCATTTCTTGCTCATTGTTACCCCGTGCAATATACATTCGGACGGGACCAATTGGAGATTGCCAATGCAGCCCTACGCCGACACCCGTAGCATTCGTTTTTGACGATGGACTGTTGATCCATGCAGCATCGACAAAACCAGCAAGGCGAAAATTAGCATTAATCGGTGTGATCAACTCTTGCGATAGATTGAGTAATTGATCTGCGCCGGTGGCTTGGCGTTCAGCATCTAGTGGAGACACCGCTTCAAAGCCGAACCCACGTAAGCTTTGATCGCCCCCTGCATAATAACGTAAGGTATTTGGAGTAGCGCCAAAATCACTGCTATTGAGATACTTTATGTCTAATTTACTCAGACTCCATCCGATGTCGGAGACAGGACGTAACCATGCACTAGATAATAATAATCGCGTAATAGAAATATCACTCCCAAATGAATCATGGGCTGTTTCAAAGGTTATGCTTTGCCTATCACCGTGCGTTGGAAATAAAGGGTGATCGGTGCGTAATCGAGTCATATTGCTACCAATAAAGATCAGTTCACTGTTGATTTCATCGGTATTACCTTGGCTAAAATAGTTATATTCATAACGGGCAAAAAGACTGGGTTGCCATTCACTACTTAATAGTGGCAATGGCGACTTTTTTAAATCAAAAAAACGTTGTGCTGCCAACGTAAAACTTTGGCTTTGGGAATCGTTACGATCGATATGCTTTAAACCTGATTTGAGCGCAAGATAGTCGGTGTTGGGATTGCCATAGGGAATTTTGTATGTGGAACTTAATGATTGCTCTGGCAATGATACTTTTAGTTTGGCATATAAACTATGACCGGATTGATTAATTCGAGGACGACGCCAATCGATGCTTGCTCTGACACCGTCATCAGAAGTCACACCTAATCCTAAGTTTAGAAAATGTTTGGCTTTCTCAGTGCCAGTGATGTTGATATTAATTCGATTATCAGCACGGCCTTTTAAATCAGGCTGCACTCTGATGGTTTCAAAAAAGCCAGTTTGTTTTAAATCATTAGTTAAGGTATTAAGCGCACTTAACGAATACTCATCTGAAGGCGTGATTTGTGACACAGTATTCACAACATTGGCTTGTAATATTGCTTCGTCAATAGAGAACTGGTTAATGGTATAGCGCTGACCTAAAGCAATGTCCATTGCGATACTGACTGATTGATTATCCGCATTCACGGTCACGACATGGGTCAAGAATTCAATATCAAAGTAGCCTTGTGCAATAGCTTGAGAATAAAAACTATCTTTAAATGACTGGTATTGTGCTTGTTTAAAAGGCGTGTTGTTTGTCTGCTGATACTGCGTTACTAGGGTGCTTAACTCTTTTGACTTTGCTAGATCACCAGAAATATTAAGTTGTATATCGGCAATGACAGCAGGATTACCGAGAGCTAAATCAATGACCCACGCATGACATTGTGCCGATGGCTCATCGCTGATTGGTTGTGTCAGTAAAGATATATCATGCACTACAGCAGCAAAATAACCAAAACTGTGAGCTGAACTAATAACAATCTTACCTAGTGCTTGTTGTAATTGTGTGACTGCAAGTTCACTTGCCGTATTACAGTTTGCCAGTCCTGGTAAGCTCGTCGTTGCAATGTTGATGTTATCCTGCACTTGACTAGCAATAGGCTGGGTGTAAGTCAGTGTATAATCAGGTAACTCAGCAACTTGAGCGGTAACACCTAGACTATGTACAGAACCCAATAATAAGGTCAGCATCAACAACAGAACACGCTCGGAATGATTGCGCTTAATCAATTAGGCGTCACTATCAAAGGAGTATCCGATTCTGGTATCACCGGCGTAAAAAACATATCCCGATATTCATGATTGACCACTTCTTTGGCTGTGAAGGGGAACATCTCAAATCCTTTGATGGTGCCATTTGGACGCACATCAAAATGGACAAAGGCATCGCTAGCTGCATTTTGATTATCCCAACGTACCACCCAAGAATGTTCACCAAAGGGTTCTAGATTACCTTGTAAGGTATCCATTTTTAGGCTTTTAATGCGCAGTTGCTTCGCGTCGTTTTGCCAGAGCTTCATCGGTCCAAACCATTTGTCAGCAAACGTCCCTAAATACCGTTCAACAGGTAAGAGCATCGTCCCGCTGCCGCTAGGATCAGGGCGTTGTCTAGACAAATAACGTTGTTCTTGTTTTGCTTGGTAATCCACATAATGTTGCACCCAATCTAACTTGGGGGACTCCGGCATGAGAGATTTGATGATTGCCTGCATAATCGCAGAGCGGACGCCGTAGTTAGATCCATTATTTAACACCATCACCCCCAAGTCTAATTCAGGGATCAATGCAGCATAGGCCTGATAACCTGACAAAGTACCAGTATGGGAGATCATTTCGTAGCCATAGATATTTTCTTTACGCCAGCCTATCGCATAGCTTTTAAAATGTGTTCGGTGGGTTTGCTTAGCATGATTGGATACATACAAAGGGATCTGTGACGTGAACATTTTGTCGCGTTGGGCACTAGAAAAGAGACGTTGATTGGTGACACTCACCGCATCATTTAATAATGCTTGTAGCCAAACAGCCATGCCTTGAGCATGACAGACGACGCCACCAGCGGCTGCGGACATGAGTTCAACACCATGAATGCCATTCCGCGGGATGGCATAAATTCCACGCTCATCATTGTGGCCATAACCCTTAGCAACATTGACGAGGGCTGATGGTGGCATAGCACCAGCAAAACACTGAATATTCAGGGGACGAAATATACGTTCTTCAACAAATTGTGCCCAAGGCATGCCACTTATTTTTGCGACTATTTGTGCCGCAGTAATATACATTACATTGGAATAGGCATAAGTAGAACGAAAGCTATATGCGGGGGTTAGGTAACGTAAATTATGAATGACCTCGGTGCGAGTAAACCCCGAAGGCTCTGGCCAAATCATACTGTCACCAGCACCACCAACCAAACCACTGCGATGGGTAAACAAATCTAAAATCGTAAATTCAGCCGTGACATACGGATTAGATAAGCGAAATTCAGGTAAGTGGTCAGTGACTTTATCATCCCAATTAATGCTGCCATCATCCACTAGGATAGCCATTGTCGCGGCAGTGAATGCTTTTGAAGTGGATGCTAATCGAAAATACGTTGTTGCATTGACGTCTAAATCACTGTCTAGATCACGCTTGCCATAGCCTTTGCTATGGATGATTTGACCTTTGTGGACGATGGACACGGATGCACCAGGAGTATGAAAATGAGTTAGTGCAGCTTGAACGACTTGCTTTAGTTGCGCGGCGGTAATAATCGTTACATCTTGATCGGATGTTGGCTGTGCTTCTTGACTAGCATCTAATGAGTCATCTGACGCGCTTTGCGCGAACGTAATAAATGACAACCATAATGATAACGCCAATAGGCTACATAGTATGGACTTGAAAAGCGTCACCTGCCAAGGGCGGGGTTTATCTGACCGAGGTGGAACCAATTGAGTATATCCTTTACCAATTATGATTAACTGATTGTAACGGATAATTGTATAAAGGAAAACCGATCTTTAGGCTTTTAAACCAAATCCAAACCACTGTTTTTTACGCGATAAAATCAATAAAAAAGCACCAACATACATGGTCACACCATACACACCAGAGGCAATAGCATATTCAGGATGGTTTAAAAATGATACTGAGATGAGGATCGACATCGTCGCGTTTTGTGTGCCGACTTCAATCCCCAAAGTCACAGCATCGTTATCATTCAAATTGCCTAAGCGGGCTAAGACCACACCGACAATCGTCGCTAATAGATTTAAGCCAAAAGTTAAAATGAACACATCAGGGAATGACTCGACCAACATATCTTGTTCATCAATTGCTATAAGGATAATCATCGAAAATAAAAAAAGTGTTGATAAATGCCGGAACATCCCTTCAGTGCGTTGCGCAAACGCCAAAGCATAATGGCGCACACTCATGCCGATGATAATAGGGATCAAAGTGATCACCAACAGGCTTAATGAGGTCTTTATCAAGGAAAACGATTCTTTGGGTAAGATCGTAAAATAATCCACGCTAAACTTGATCAACCAAGGCGTTGAGATCACACAGACAATCGTAGTGATAGCCGTTAATGAAACCGATAGTGCTAAATTAGCTCGACCAATATGACTTAATAGATTAGATGATGTGCCGCCAGGACAAGCGGCAAGTACCATAATACCAATCGCGATATGCGGCGCCACATTCAAAGCAATGCACATTGCAAATGCTAATAATGGTAAACAAATCATTTGCCCAAACAAGCCTAGACTAACCGCTTTGGGCGTGTGAAAAAGGCGTTTAAAATCAGTTAAAGTCAGGGTCAGCCCCATACCAAACATGATCATTGCTAAGCTAGCAGGGAGGAGCACTTGGGTAAAAAATGAGGCTTCCATAAGGTATTCCTGATTAACTCATTTTACGTAAAATGGATTTAGGAGCAATCCGTAAAAAGAGTTGTAAGAAAGCCCATGGCCAACTAGGCACATACGAGTTTTCGCCTTCTTTTTCGATGGCTTTAACCATGGCTTTGCAACCGGTCTCGGTGTCTACAATGAACGGGACTTTTTTTACTTTTTCATTAATTTCGCTGCGGATAAAGCCGGGATGGACGGTCGATACATTAATATCAGTATCCATCAAATCAATACGCATCCCTTCAGACATTGAGCTTAAAGCAGATTTGGAGGCTGCATAGACCGTCATCGCCCGACGGTAGCTACTGACTGCTGATATGGAGGAAATCGTAACGAGATGGCCGTTGTTTTTGGCTCTAAAAATCTCTAATGCCGCTTCACATTGTGCTAAAGCCGCAACAAAGTTAGTTTCAGCCGTTTGTTTGTTGGCATAAAAGTATCCAGTGCCAATCGATGCACCTTTGCCCATACCTGCATTGACAATGATTCGGTCAAGCCCGCCCATTTCAGCATCAAATTCTTTGAAAACGGTAAATACGGCATCGTGGTCGTTTACATCAAGGGATTTAATTAACACCTTAATTTCCGGATTAATCGCTAATAGCTCCGCTTGAAGCTCCGTTAAGCGTTCGACCCGACGGGCACACAACGCGAGATTTCGCCCCATTTTGGCGAATTCAACAGCCATGCCTTTACCAAGACCTGAGCTGGCTCCGGTAATCAATATGTTTTGTCTGGTTTGTGCATGTTTAGGCATAACGAACGGTATCCTGTAAGTATATGGTTAGTGGTTTAACGGTTTGCTTTTTTTATTATTTTGTTGCAACGATAAAGCAAATAATGCGTAAAAAACCATAAATGTTTGAATGCTGGGTTACGAGTTTGTTTGTGATGATAACGGTAGTAAATTTGCATTACAATGGCCGCCAAGCGAAACAAGCCATACACTTCATAAAAAGCAAAGTGACTGACATCTGTACCCGTCTTTTGTGCATAGTACTCAATGACTTCGGCTCGCGTTAACATACCGGGTAAATGTGTGGGCTGTCGCCGTGTACTCCGAGCAATGAAATCATCATCAGCTTGTACCCAATATGCCAGCGTATTGCCCAAATCCATCAAGGGATCGCCTAAAGTGGCCAGTTCCCAATCAAGCACACCAATGATGCGAGTTGGATCGTCCTGGGCTAACACTAAATTATCAAAACGAAAATCATTGTGCGTCAAACAAATGGTTTCTTGAGCGGGGATATTCGCTTGCAACCAGTCCATTACGCCAGTAGCAGCCGGTACATTCCAGGTTTTTGCTTTGCGATACCGTGCGCACCATCCATCAATCTGGCGTTGAACGTAGCCTGTGCCTTTCGCCAGATTGGTTAAATTAGCAGCCTTATAATCTACTTGATGCAATGCAATCAAACTATCAAGTGCATTGGTACACAATGTCGTTACTTGTGCAGAAGAAAGCTGTAAGCCTTTCGGTAAATTACTGCGCGGGATGATCCCGTTGAGTTTTTCCATGACATAAAACTCAGTTCCAATAATACTGATATCGCTGCTGTGACCCAGCATGTCTGGCACTAATGGGTAAACCGGTTTTAAAGCTTGTTGTAGAGTAAATTCTCGTCCCATATCATGTGCGCCTTTGGCTTTTGTACCTTGCGGGGCACGGCGCAATATGATGGATTGGTCGGGATAGGCCAGACAATAAGTCCAATTGGATGCACCGCCAGCGTATTGTGTAATGCTGGGTGATACCTGTGCATCAAGCTGCAGGGTGTCGGCTAGCCACGGCTGCAACCGAGTAAGATCAAGCTCCTCGCCTTGGCGGACTCCTTTTGCTTGGTCAAGGTACTCTCCAGGCTTGGCTTGGGTCGTAGAGGTGGGTGGGGTAGAGCGAGTAGAATTAGACATGGTTTACTTGTATTTTCTTAATTCTAGACGAGATACCATTGCCATATGCACTTCATCAGGCCCATCAGCTAGACGCAACATCCGTGCTCCAGCAGCAAAACGGGCTAATGGAAAATCATTACACATGCCGGCACCGCCGTGCATTTGCAGTGCCATATCCACAACACTCTCAAGCATATTAGGGACGACTACTTTGATAGCACTGATATCTACCATCGCGTGTTTAACCCCTAAGTTATCAATTTTCCATGCGGCTTGCAGGGTTAATAATCTCGCTTGCTCAATCGCCATTCGAGCATTGGCAATGCGTTCTTTATTACCACCTAATTCGATGATTGGACTGCCGAATGCAACCCGAGATAAACCGCGTTTGATGGCCATCTCCAATGCCTGTTCGGCCATACCAATCGCCCGCATACAATGGTGTATGCGACCAGGACCAAGGCGACCTTGTGCGATGGCAAAACCTTGACCTTCGCCAACAATAAGATTTTCACGAGGGACACGCACGTTGTCAAATACCATTTCACCATGACCGTATGGCGCATCGTAATCACCGTATGCCGTTAACATGCGCTTGATGGTTAAACCTTGACTATCCACGGGCACTAAGACCATAGAATGTTGCGCATGTCGGTCGTTTTCTGGGTTAGACAGCCCCATAAAAATAATGACTTTGGCATTCGGGTGACCTAATCCGGTTGACCACCATTTGGTGCCGTTGATCACAACCTCATCATCTTCAAATGTGATCCGAGCTTCCATATTTGTCGCATCGCTTGATGCCACTTGCGGTTCTGTCATACCAAAAACAGAGCGAATTTCACCGGCTAGTAGAGGGGTTAACCATTGGTTTTGTTGCGCTGTTGAACCAAAATGATATAACACTTCCATATTACCCGTATCGGGCGCGTTACAATTGAATATTTCGGGGGCAAAGGCATATCGACCCATTTCTTCGGCTAAAGGTGCATATTCAAGCGTCGTTAATCCCTGGCCTAATTGAGCATCAGGTAAGAATAAGTTAGCTAATCCGGCTTCTCTGGCTGTGTTTTTGAGTGCTTCAACTTGAGGATGTAATTGCCATTCACGGAAATTACCATGGGCATTAATATCATGTGAAAACTGATAGACGTCATCTTCGATAGGAGCAATATGCTCGGCAATAAATGCTTTGACTCGGGCAAGGTATTCTTGCGTCTTAGGTGAGTGTGAAAAATCCATAATCGCATCCAGTAGTTTGGGAATAATGCTAAAAGACTACCCCAACCATCGATGACTAGCTAATATCATTTAATGACAAATATCTATCACTAAAATATATGTAAGCGAAAAATTACAGTGGTAAATGCCCCCACACTAGGGTTTTAAAATGTTTGCGACACATAGATTCATATCGGTCATTGCCACCAATCTCAACTTGCGCGCCTTCTTTAATGGCATGCCCATTAGCATCAATACGCACAACAAAATTGGCTTTACGGCCACAATGGCAGACGGTTTTGAGTTCGGTTAGTTTATCCGCCCAAGCTAATAGATAATGACTACCGGCAAAGGTTTCACCTAAAAAATCAGTGCGCAAACCATACGCAAGTACAGGAATATTAAGGTCATCCACGACATGAATCAGCTGCATGACCTGCTGCTTAGACAAAAATTGCGCTTCATCAATAAAAACACTGTGAAGGTGCTGTTCATTATGCAGTGCTTGGATCTGTTCAAACATATTGGTGTCAGGTGAAAACAGATGTGCAGGCTTTGCTAAACCTATTCGTGATGTGACCTTTCCTTCACCAAATCGATGATCCAATGCAGCGGTGAATATTTCACTGCGCATACCCCGTTCTTCATAGTTATATGCCGATTGCAGTAGGGCGGTAGATTTACCCGCATTCATTGCAGAATAATAAAAATATAGTTGGGCCATGGGTCACTCAGTGATGATGGATTGTTGCTAAATAGTCTGGTGATAATAAGTGATGTGCGGATTTATTCCAATGATCAGATGATATTAGGGTTAAATTATCGAGAATTGCCCTTTTTTTAATCAAAAAAAAGGCTGCTAAAATAGCAGCCCAAAGATTTGATACTAAGTTATGCAGCATCACTATGGGAAGCAACAACAGGCTTACCTGCAACATCAACAAGTTCTAGATCAAACGTGAATTCATCAACCCGTACCGATAATTTACGCTTTTCGTTATAAGCGAGTAACGCGGTGAACTCGTCTTGCGTAATTTGCTCTGCTGACAATAGCTGATTAACCGCATGCTCAAATGAGATAAACGGAACAACAGGTTGTGCGCGCAGGGCTTTTTGCACTTTGCTCAAAATAGGCATAACAGCATGCTTCGCTTTAAACGCTTGAGCATTGATGTCATTGCCATCACCGGATTTGATTTTGATCAAATGCGTCAACTCCGCTTTGATAGAGTTATCTTGCATTGCTGCGGTTGATAACTCTCTCACCAAATCATCACTAATCGTCGCAACGCTAGTTGTGTAAGTGTTAGTAATGACACGCATTAATCCACGCGTTGGCGTGTTAGGGAAGTTATTGACAAAATTCACTATCGCTTGTTCAGCTTGAGCAAGTGCCCACTGCATTGCATAGTCAAAATAAGGCTTAGCTTCTGCACGGTTGGTGACGCGTTGCTCATAAAAACGAATGGTCGCCATCGCTGCGTAGGTGTAACTCATTACATCACCAAGACGGGCTGAGAGTAACTCGGCTTTTTTAAGATCACCACCAAGTACTAATAATGATAAATCTGCTAACGGAGCTAATTTGGCAGATAAACTATTTAAGCGTTGCTCATACTGCTTCACTTCTGGTAGTGATGATTCAGAGCGACGCAAGAATGGCACATAGCTGTTTTTGATACTGCGCAGTGCGTTCTTAGTACTAAACCATACTGTCTTAGCGAGTATTTTATTAAACGGTGCATCAGCGGCTTTGTCGTCAGAATGAATTAAATCCACCATATCTTTTAAGTACGGGTGACAACGCATTGCGCCTTGACCAAAAATCATCAGGTTACGGGTTAAAATATTCGCCCCTTCAACTGTAATCGCAATTGGGATTGACGCATAACCATTCGCTAGTGTGTTTTGTGGACCCCGTTGAATAGCTTTACCTGCCTGCACATCCATTGCTGAGTTGATCACATCACGCCCAAGTTCAGTCATGTGATATTTAGCCATCGCAGTAACAACCGATGGTTTGATCCCTTCGCCTAGTCCTTCAGTGGTTAATACTCGCATTGCTTCAAGCAAAAAGGTTTTACCTGCGATATCGGCCATTTTTTCTTGAATACCTTCAAAACGCCCAATTGGTACACCAAATTGTTCACGCACAAATGAATATTCTGCGGTTGATTTAAACGCACTTTGTGCCGTTGCAACACCCATTGCTGGTAATGAAATACCGCGACCAGCGCCTAAACAGCTCACAAGCATTTGCCAACCGCGACCAATGTTTTCTTGCCCGCCAATAATAAATTCCATTGGAATAAACACATCTTTACCGCGTGTTGTGCCGTTATAAAAACGCACACCCATAGGGTCATGGCGATTACCAAGCTCTACGCCAGGGTGTGATTTAGGTAACAAGGCACAGGTAATGCCTAATTCAAGTTCATCACCAAGTAGGTTATCAGGATCGAATACTTTAAACGCTAACCCTAATACTGTCGCGATGGGTGCCAATGTGATGTAACGCTTGTCCCATGAGACAGATAAACCGAGCACTTCTTCACCGTTATACATGCCTTTGGTAACAAATCCTGCATCTGGAATTGAACCTGCATCAGATCCGGCTTCAGGACCCGTTAATGCAAAGCAAGGAATATCAGTGCCGACAGATAGACGTGGCAACCAGTAATTTTGTTGGTCTTGTGTACCATAATGCATCAACAGTTCACCCGGCCCTAATGAATTAGGTACCATAACCGTAACGGCAATCGCACCTGAAGCGGCGGCTATCGTAGCGACGATCGTTGAGTTGGCGTAGGGAGAGAATTCAAGACCACCGAATTTTTTCGGGATAATCATTGAGAAAAATTTGTTCTGACACAAAAAATCAATCACAGGTTGTGGGATATGTTTTTCGTTGGCTAATGCAAAATCATCAATCATATTGATCAACTCAACCACAGGGCCGTCCAAGAAAGCTTGCTCTTCAGCCGTTAAACTTGCACTTGGCAAGTTACGCACAGCCGCCATGTCAGGCTTGCCTTGATAAATCGAGGATTCTATCCAAACGTCACCCGCGTCTAAGGCTTCTTGCTCAGTAATTGAGATTGGGGGTAAGACTTTTTTAAGGCTAGTTCTGATGCTCATAATCGTTCTCTCTTTTGCATGTTTGATATTGATACGATGGTACCGATGAATATTGTTTAAAAAATAAACTCATCAGCTCATCTGACCAGTGATAAAAATATACAAAATATTGATGTCTTTCGCAAGCTATTTACGATAATTTTTTACATGGTGTAAACTTCTTTGTAAAGATCCGTGTATTAACTATCCTACAAGTATAGCTATTCCAATAAGGTTTGCCCGATGAAAAATGAAATAGAAAGCCGATTTTTGCTTAGTGTCTTTGATAAAATCAGAAATCATGGAGTGCTGTCAGATAGAGAGTATCTACTTGATGGGATAACGGCGTACACCGATCATGATGGGTATACATTGTTCATTGAAGATGCGTTAGTAAAACTACGATTTGGATTTCATAACCAATACCACTTTGATTATGCAAAGCCTGAACACAAAGAATCGTTTGAAAAAAAACTCAAAGCTATTCACGATAACTATTAAGCATTTATATCCATTTTTCTAACTCGTGCTGTAAAGACGCAGCTTTAATCGGCTTTGCGATATAACTGTTCATCCCAGCGGTGAGGCATTTTATCTCATCGCCTTCCATAGCGTGTGCGGTCAATGCAATGATAGGGGTAAATTGATGCGTCGCATATTTCGCATCAGTACGGATGCAGTGAGTCGTCTCATAACCATCTAGTTCGGGCATTTGGCAGTCCATGAGAATAGCGCTATAGCGTGTTTTGTTGGACGCCAAAATCGACAATGCCAAGCGTCCATTGGCAGCCACATCAACCACATAATCCATCTTTTGCAACATACTTTGTGCGACGGCTTGGTTGATTTCATTATCCTCAACGAGCAATATTCGATTATCTTGGGTAGTGTTAGATTGTTGTGAGTAAAAAGGAAATATCGCCGGACGCATACCGATGTTGAGTATTTTTTCATGCAAATAAGGCAAGGTTGTTTGGGCTGAAAAATCGTAAAAAATGCCGTTAACACCAATATCGACAAATGGTTTTACTTCTTCATCTGACAGTACCACATCAATTAAAAAGAGATACAAATGATCAAAAATACGCTGTGAACGAATAGCCTTGGCCAGTTCAATACCTGACATACCTTGAATGTCATTACTAATAAATAAACAACCATTGACGACGGTAAGCATTTCCTGGTGTAACATTGATATGCACATTTGTGCATCCTGAGCATATCGAATCTGGCATTGTTGTGGATCAACCTGAGTGTATATTTGCGCCTCATATTCAGGACAACCTACTAAGATAAATGAGGTTAGGCTATCTTGCTGGCGAGAAATCGGTGTGTGGGTTGCAAGTGTCGTGGAGATGGTAAACCAAAATTCTGCACCGTTATCATACTTTTCATTATATCCAATGTGTCCACCAAGGAGCATAACAAGTTGTTTTGAAATCGTTAATCCTAACCCTGTGCCGCCGACTGCACGGGTGGTAGAACCATCTAGTTGGGTAAACTCCTTAAACAATAAAGGCACCTGGCTATCGCTAATTCCTCTGCCTGTATCCCTTACAGTAAAGCGAACAGTCTGATCGGTATCCGGTTGGATGGTGATTGTGACGGCACCTTGCTCAGTGAATTTGATGGCATTGACACATAAATTCATTAATATTTGGCGCAAACGCATCGGGTCTGATTGAATATCCTCAGCCACCATATTGTGAATATGTAACTGCAGCGATTTTTTGCGTAACAACGGCTGCAATTCATGGTTTAGTGCAATAATAACGGAATTGATATCAAGATTAGTTGGATTGATTTTGAGTTTACCGGCCTCAATTTTAGAAAAATCTAAAATATCATTGATTAAACTTAATAAGGCTTCGCCGCTTTGTTGAGTCGCTTGAGCATAATAACGTTGTTGATCGTTCAAAGCGGTTTGTAATAACAGTTCGTTCATACCAATAATGCCATTAATCGGTGTGCGGATCTCATGACTCATGTTCGCCAAAAACTGGCTTTTGGCTTTACTAGCGTCCTGCGCTCGATGCTCTGCCTCTTTGAGTGTCGTGATATCTTGAAACGTACCTTTCAAGCGAACAGCCACCCCATCTTGATGCTCAGCAAAACCAATTGCTCTCACCCAAATTGGGTTATTTTGAGCAGTGATAAACGGTAACTGCAAATCCCACGGCGTACCGTTTTCTATTGCTAAGTTGATGGCATTAGAGATTATTGGGCGGGCTTCAGGGGCGTAATAATTAATGGCGGAGTCTATTTTTATCTCGGTATCGAGGGGTAATTCATGGATCCGATACACTTCTTCTGACCAAAAAATTTCTTGTTTGAGTAAATTCAGTTCCCAGCCACCTAACCGAGCAATTCTTGATGTTGTGGCTAGTGTTTGTTGATGTCGCTTAGTCTGTTCTTCCAAAATTTTGATTTGGGTTATGTCACGCCCCATATAAAGGTATCCTTCAAGATTACCAGAGCGATCAAATAACGCATTAACGGTTAACGCAACGGTGACCGTTTGTTGACCGCGCGTGACAAAATCAAACGTAAACTCAATTTGATTGATTTGCTGTGCTACTTGATGAAATCCATTAAAATTATTGGGGATATCTTGCGCCAATATATCCGAGATATGCTCGACAAAACGGGCATATTCCTGCGCTTCAATAAAGTTATCCAGTGTATGAATACCAATAACATCAAATGATTGCCAATCCAATAAATCAGAGGCAAACGTATTAAACGTCATGATTGTTCCATGCACATCTGTCGAGATGATGATCTGCTGCGCACTATCTAAAATAGCGCGTTGTAAGTTGTTTTTTTCTTTGAGTTTAGTTTCAACTTGTTTGCGTTTGGAGATGTCACTTTCAATAAACACAAAACCGACTTCACCGGAGTTAAGAGGGATTGCTTTGATCACTAATTTGACCCAATAAGGAGTACTATCAGCCTTAGCGAATTTAATTTCGGCTGTGTGATCACGTTGTTGCTCTAATGCTAATCGGATCCGTTTTACCTCGGCGGCATTAGTTTGCGCCATAATTCTAAATAACGGGTGTTGTCCGATTAGTTCCTGATGCGTATATCCGGAGAGTGCACACGCGGAGTCATTGCTCCAAAAAATGTGCTGGGCGTTGTCAGTTATCAAAATACCCCTATCCGACTGCTCTGTAATATGAGCGAGCAAACTAGGTATATGTGGTTGCATTAGCATAAATGATAGTACCATCAGGTAATATTTGTGCGATGTCGCTAGTGCAAGCAACCAGGATTTGAGCAAAGGAATGTGCCACTATTTTATTCAAAATTCACAAATAACCAAAAATCAACAATACATATTTTATAGCATAAAAATCGTATATTGCAGAGCATTGCGATAGAATAAACACATATTTATACAAGGATTGATTCTGCGTCATGACCGAACAAGTTCATCAGCCTACATTCTCATTACGTTTTTTTCTGCCTAAATATTGGCTGATTTGGTTTGGTTTGGGCGTATTGTACATTATTACGCTTTTACCACTGCCGGTGTTACGCTTTTTGGCACATGGCAACGCCTGGCTACTAAAAACGTTGGTAAAAAAACGCGTGAAAATTGCCCAGCAAAATATTGCATTATGCTTTCCTGATATGCCGGTAGCTGAACAGCAAGCCTTACTCAAAAAACATTTAGTGACCGCCGGAATGGGGCTATTCGAAACAGCGATAGGTTGGTGGTGGCCAGATTGGCGCTTACGTCGTATTTTGCAAGTTGAGGGTGCGGAGCATATCGCAGCGATTCAAGCACAAGGTAAAGGGGTGCTTGCGTTAGGGATCCACAATGTCAACATTGAAACAGGTTGCCGTAACTTGGGTTTATTTCGTAAAAGTGTTGCTTTTTATCGTCCTCACAACAATCCTTTAATGGATTATATTCAATTTCGTGGGCGCGCCCGCTCTAATGAATTTTTGATTGATAAGCGCAGTTCACGTGCCTTGTTACATGCCCTAGATCAAGGGAAGTTGTGTGCCTACATGCCGGATCAAGATTATGGCCCACGCGGTGCTGTATTTGTGCCTTTCTTTGCTGTCGATGAGGCTGCGACGACGTCAGCAACCTTGATGTTTGCGCGACGTGCTAATTGCATCCCTTTAATGTTGAGTACGCAAGTAACAGATACGGGTTACAAAATAAAATTTTATCCACCAATGACCGATTTTGCCGATAAAGAAGATGTAGAGGCGTTAACGGATCTAAATCAACGTATCGAGCAAATGGTGTTAGAGCAACCGGAGAGTTATTTATGGATGCACAAGCGTTTTAAAACTCGACCCAAAGGCACGCCAAGCCTCTATCAATAGTGTTCACTCAGCATGATAGGAATAGGTAAAGGGCATGGCAAAACGACAGGGACAACTTAAATTTTGGCTACTTTATGGTTCGTTAATAACGATTATTATTGTTTTGGCGTTAACGATCCTAAAAGTTAAAAAAGATAATCCAAAACCCGCTGGTGCCAGCAACATTCAAAAAAGCTTAACAGATTTTTACCGGCGTTATCGCAATGATGTCGGTCCTGCGCACTTAAACGACAATGGTGAATTCGTTGTGGATCTCGCACCGCCCTCACAAACAATGAGCCAACGCATTGCCAGTATGCCTGTTTCATCTCAACTTGACCAAGCCAGTACACAGGGTATGCGCCAAAATCGACTCTTTGCCAGTGGCGAGCACCTCAGTAAAGTCATAGCCGATTATGCACAAAAAGAACGTGTGGTCGTATTATGGGATTTGCCGCAGGATTTTGTTGTTAAAAGTGGATTTCAGGTACATAACACCTTAACAGGCACCTTAGAGACATTACGTTCAGCGATAAAACATAATTTTGTTGAGCCGATTCATATTCTGCAATGCCCGCAACGTAGAGCACTAGTGGTGACTTTAGCCAAACCCAATGCACTCCGCAAATATTGCAGCGAGACGAAATAACAAGTAGCACGCACTATTTAAGCGCTATAAATTAACTCAACTGATTAAATGTACGTTGCCAGATATCATTCACTGTCATGTTGATATCGTCTTGATCCTCTTGTTGAGCTTTTTTACGTTGTAAAGCGGCATGATGACTTTGGTGGCGTAGAGCCAAGTAAGCAGCAATCAACGTGTCTGCGGTAGTGGCATCAATCACGCCGTGTTCTCCTAGCGCCGTGAGTTGCCGAAGATTATCTGAGTAATCATGAATAGCCGGATAGTCATGCGAATATAACAGACACCAATATTGTGTTAAAAACTCAATATCAGCGAGACTGCCTTTGTCTTTGGCAGCAAGATGATCACGCATTTTTTTACGCATTGCTGTGATGTCTTTGGCCAATAGTGCTGCGTCTCGAGGTCGTGCAAGAATAGCATGTCGAATCTGCTGAAAGCGGGTAGCAATATCACTATCACCGATGATCATTCTGGTCCGGGTCAACGCTTGATGCTCCCAGACCCAGGCCTCTTGCTGTTGATATTGTGCAAAAGTATCAATATGACAAATCACTAATCCTGAGTTTCCTGAAGGTCGCAAACGTAAATCGATTTCATATAAATTACCGAGCAATGAATTACTATTTGCGAGTGTGACGACCCGCTGAACTACTTTGACATAAAACTGTTGTGCCGAAATAGAAGCGACGTCGGATTGTGGATGCACTGTGTACGTATCGGCTGGACATTGATGCACAAATACAATATCCAAATCGGAGGTATAACTCAGCTCCAGCCCACCTAATTTGCCGTACGCAATAACACCAAGCCCCATATGATTAATTGAATAACCTGTCGGTTCACCGTAGCGTCGAGCGACTTGTTGCCAAGCTTGTTTGATTTGTGCATCGAGCAACACCTCGGCTAATAGGGTCAACTTATCACTGACTTGTGCGATAGGCAGGTAACCCAAAATATCAGCTGCAGCAATACGAAAACGCTGAGCAAGCTTAAATTGGCGAAGTGCGTGCATATTAGCTTCGTCATCATCAGGTTCGATCCGCAGCAAAATCTGTTGTAACTCGTCAGAAAATTCAGCTTGCCATTGCCCAATATTATGCTCTGTGTGTTGCAAATACATGGGATGGATCAACTCATCGAGTAACACCGGATAGGCACAGATATGCTCAATCAACCATTGGCTTTTGGCACAGAACAAAATGAGCTGTTGGCGCACAGGGGCATTTTCATAGATAAGTTCTAAATACGCTGTACGTGAAGCGATCGCGGTAATAATCGTTCTTATCGATGTTAATGTTTCAGTATGGCGATGTTTCAGTTGACTGATCTCATGTAAAAAAACGGGCATTAAGCGAGCCAATAACGCTTCTCCCCGATCCCCCATATGCGCTTGATGCAAATCACGAGTTAATAAACTCAATTCATGTAAAAAACTATCAGGCTCTGCCACAGGCAAGGTTGTGGCTAATGCGGTTGGCTCTTGGTCATATAATTCAGACCAGATATCATGCCACAGTTGTTGTTGGTCGTGCGCGACGGGGGCGTTGCTTTCTTCTTGAATAAAATCCAAAAAATGCTGGTGGATGACGGCTTGCACTGACTCAACATATTCAATAACAGAATCAGCCGTTAGCGGTACTTGTGTCGCTTGGTGTTGTGCTTGGTATTGTTCTTGGTATTGTGCCAACACCGTCGCTAAATTAGCCCGTTGAACTGGATCATCCGGCAGCGTTTGCGTTTGTGCATTGTTATGTTGCTGTAATGTATGTTCCGTTTTACGCAATATCAAATAACAGTGCAGCAATTGTTGCACGGTGTCTTTGGGTAATAGAGTTTCATTTTCGATGACTTGTAAGGCAGTAAAAATAGATGCTGTTTTTAATGCTGGCATGCGACCAGCATAGATTAATTGAAAACTTTGCACCAAAAACTCAACTTCACGGATCCCGCCAGCGCCGAGTTTAATATTATGATGAAGTTGTCGTCGTCGAACTTCTTGCACTATTTTTTGTTTAAGATCCCGCAGAGCATCAATGATACTAAAATCAACATACCGGCGATAAATAAAAGGACGAATGATATTTGCCAGAGCCAGTTTGTTTGGGTCTTGACTGGCAGGCGTTGGGTTGATGATGCGTGATTTGAGCATCGCAAAACGCTCCCAACTGCGGCCTTGACTCTCATAGTAATTTTCAATAGCAGCAAACGGTAATACCAATGGGCCACTATCACCAAATGGGCGCAAGCGCATATCGACACGGTATGCTTGACCATCGACAGTGTGGGTATTAAGTAAATGAATAAGCTTTTGAGCGACTTTGATAAAAAACTGCTGATATTCAAACGGTTTTCGCCGATCAGTGAATTCACCATTGCTTGGATATGCAAAAATCAAATCAATATCCGACGAAAAATTTAATTCTTTGCCTCCTAATTTACCCATGCCAAGAATATATAAATGTTGTTGGCCGTGCTCATCAGTAGGGATCCCATAGCGTGTCGCAAATTGTTGATAAGCATACGCATAGGCTTGCATGATTAATTGATTGGCTAAGCGAGATACTTGGATTAAGGAGTCTTCAATCGATTGTTGGTTGAGTAAATCACGCCATGCTATGGCCATCATACCCAAGTGTCGAGCCTGTCGAATAACCGCGGCTTGTTGGCTTTCGCTAAGAGGTTGTTGTATATCTGCAAAGTGATGTTGCATCACCAACTCCACACAAGGACAGGATTTGGTTGCCGATAGCATTACACATAAAGGGGTCGCATCAATCAGCGCTAACATCCACGGATATTGCATCAGGCATTGGTTAATAAATTCGCTGTGAGTAATCACATAAGCCAATTCGCGCTTGGTAAGCGCAGACACGTTAGCATTGATGGGTTCATTCAAAACAGCAGTAATAGTCGTGACCATGGATAGCATCAATCATTGATTGGCGGAGAATACGCAAATAGTGCGTGAAGAGTCAGTTTTTTTCAATCATTAATCCCGATAATCTTTAGGCTTAATCTTTTAAGAAAAAACTTTATTAATATCTGTACTTTGCATATATTTACATTTTGGTTTCATTTATACATTACCATACAAGATGCCTCATGGAGATACCAATGCACAAAAATGTACCAAGCGAATGGCAAACCAACCCAAACGTAATTGATATGTTTAAACAGTTGTAATCATCTATGGAAACTTTGGTTCAACTAATTGATTTACCTGCTCATGTCTTAACGTATTTGATTATTGATATTACCATTGCGTTGTTGTTATTGGGCGCTATTCGGATTTTATCAGGCCTACCCAAAGGCGTGAGTGTGGCAGTAGAACTCGGAGAAAAAGATAATTTTGCGTTTGGGATCTCGGTTGCAGGTCGGATGTTAGCATTATGTTTGGTGCTCTCAGCTGTAGTTGGCCGACATATCGGGTTAGGTATTGAGATCGCGGCAATGGGTACTTTGTTATTTGGTGTTGTCGGTATTGTGTTAATAAAAGTCGGCAGATTGGCCCATGACAAATTAATCCTGCATCGCTTAGATAAAGATATATCGATCCAAGAGCGAAACTCATCTGTGGCAGTCGTCGATGCATCCAGTGCCATTGCTTCTGCGATTATTATTCATGCCATGATCCGTTGGGTACAAGGCACTGATGCGAATGCGGTAGTCGGTATTTTATCCGGCTTTGTGATTGTGTTATCGGTATTGTTGTTAACCACTCGTATGTATGAAATCCGTTTTGCCCGAAATAACCAAAACGATTCTTTTCAAGGCATGTTACGCAAGGGCAATTTGGCCTTAGCGATTCAACATTCTGGTACTTTGATTGCCACCGCTATTGTGGTGTCTGCAGCCGGTCGGATCTTAAATTACCAAGCCGAAACTTACGTTAGTAATTTAACCGGTTGGCTCATCTGTGGTTTGATTGCATCAATTAGCTTAGCGTTGGTTGTTGGCTTAGCTAAACGCATTGTGTTGTTCGGCCTAAATGGGAAAACAGAAATTGATTTACAAGGTAATGTTGGTTTGGCATGTTTAGAATGGGTGCTTAGTGTGGGCATCGCTATGATTGCATTGGGTCTGGTTTAAACCTTCAACAACCAATCACACAGTAAACATGGCTAGTTCACATTGTTGGCTAGCAAATGGGGCGTTAATTTGTCCATTCACTAACCGGCGTTTATCCTTTTTGGATTGGCGCTTGATCCAATATTCAAGTTGATAAGCGGTTTGTTTGTCAGGACACTCAAACACACTGACTAAGCGCAATGGCCCTTTTCCTTTTAATGCTTTGGCTCCTTTTTTATCTCCTTGTACATGTTCGGTAAAGCGCCGTTTTACATCAAGCGTCACGCCTGTATACCAATGAGTTAATTTGTTTTCAATGATATAGACATACCACACTGGCATAGCGGAATCTGATGTCAATATTGATGACGATATCGGTGTAGTTACTGATGTAATCAAGGGCTAAGTCTTAAATGTTGAGTATCTTGGGAACCGGTGTTCAGTATTGTGCCGGTCAATGCTATTATTTGCATTAATTATTCCTAATGATTTGATAACTATGACCTTACCTGATTTTAAACCTGCACGCATATTAATTGTTGGTGATGTGATGCTCGACCGGTATTTTAGCGGGGCGACCCAACGCATCTCTCCAGAAGCACCAGTGCCTGTTGTTAAGGTAAATAATAATGAAGACCGTCCAGGTGGTGCCGCGAATGTCGCTATTAATGCTGCTGCTTTAGGTGCACAAGTCGAGTTACTGGGTTTATGTGGAGGACATGGTGATACAGGCAAAACCGAACTTGTCCAAGCTGACGCTGGAGCCAATATACTAACAACAGCACTTCAAGCACACCATGTTGCCTGTCAGTTAATCCCCATTGCGGGCATGGAGACGATCACTAAATTACGAGTGATGAGTCGCAATCAGCAATTGCTGCGATTGGATTTTGAAGAATCATTTGCGAATGTTGATAAGACCCCTTTGTTAGATGCAATTAAACAGCGTATCGCTAATGTTGATGTATTGGTGTTGTCAGATTATGCCAAAGGCACGTTATCTGATCCTCAAGCTTTAATTCAACTTGCGATAGCCCATAAAGTCCCTGTGGTAATTGATCCTAAAGGTAGCGATTTTTCCATCTACCAAGGTGCAACGGTGATCACACCTAATTTGTCAGAGTTTGCCCTAGTGCAAGGTGAGCATCAAAGTGAAGCGCATTTAAGTGAATTAGCAGAAGCATTGCGTGTGCAATTACAACTCGATGCATTACTGCTTACCCGCTCAGAGGAAGGCATGAGTTTGTTTAGTGAACAGCCGACTTATCATTTGCCAGCAAAAGCTCAGGAAGTCTATGATGTGACAGGAGCTGGTGATACTGTTGTTGCTGTGTTGGCTGCAGCATTAGGTGCAGGGCAACAGTTACAAGATGCATGTGTTATGGCGAATCATGCCGCCAGTATCGTGGTCGGTAAGTTGGGCACTTCCAGTGTCACGCCGACAGAGCTTGCGTTATCGTTGCAAGCAAAATCCCATGATGATGTAGGTGTGCTTAACGCCGAACAGCTTTGTCATACAGTCCGGCTATTACAATCTAAAGGCCAAAAAATTGTCATGACCAACGGGTGTTTTGATATTTTGCATGCCGGTCACGTTTCATATCTACAAGCGGCTGCAAACTTAGGTGACCGCTTAATTGTCGCCGTCAATGCTGATGAATCTGTTACACGTTTAAAAGGTCCTGGCAGACCGGTTAATAATGTAGCTAGAAGAATGGCGGTATTAGCGGGATTAGGTGCCGTTGATTTTGTCGTACCATTTAGTAACGATACACCACAAGCACTTATCGCCCAGGTATTACCGGATGTTCTGGTCAAAGGTGGGGATTATACAATTGATCAAATTGCCGGTGGTAAAGAAGTATTGGCTAACGGTGGTGAAGTCAAAGTAATGCATTTTGAAGAAGGTGTCTCGACCACTGCGATCATCAAACAAATTGTACAAAACCAACAATAATAAGAATTTAACGACAATAAGGAAGCGAATATGATGCGATTTAAACCCGTACCTAAACCAGCACTATTAAGTACTTGTGTACTGGCAGCAACGTTAACCTTGTTTTCTGGTTGCACGCCCGCACCAGAATCAACGACAGGTAATGCCGATACTCCGGCGTCGGCAGCGACCAAATTGACGGTTGCAGATGCGCGTGCATTTTTGGCTAAAGTCGATGCAGATGTGAGCAAGTTATCTCAACCGGCTGCACATGCGGCATGGGCTTATGCAACGCATATTAATTATGATACGGCACAAGTGAGTGCGTATTTTAGCGAACAGTTATCGGTGTTGATGGCACGTTATGCGGTTGAAGCGGCTAAATTTAATGCGGTTGATGTGGATGCAGATACTCGCAGACAACTGAATTTGTTAAAATTAGGATTAGAGATCGCACCTCCAGCCGATCCGGTCAAAGCGGAGCGTTTAGCCGCTATTGGTTCTGAATTATCGGGTATGTATGGTGCAGGTAAATACTGCCGTGATGAGCAAACGTGTTTTTCATTGGTAGAAATGAGCGCACAAATGGCGACAAGCCGTGATGCTGATTTGTTATTAGAATTTTGGGATGGCTGGCGAGAAGCGGCGGTTCCAATGAAAGATATATTTGTTGAGCAAGTCGGTATTGCTAATGAAGGTGCAGTTGAATTAGGTTATGCTAACACCTCAGAACTATGGCGTGCAAAATACGATATGCCTGCGGATGATTTTCCCAAAGAACTTGACCGTCTTTGGGGACAAGTTGAACCCTTCTATGAAGCATTGCATTGCCATGTTAGAGCGGAACTTTCTGATCATTATGGTGCTGAAACAGTGCCACTTGATCAACCGATCCCCGCACATTTACTTGGTAACATGTGGGCGCAAAGCTGGGGCAATGTCTATGACTTAGTCAAACCAGAACAACCGATGAATGTGCCTAACGTGACTCAAGCATTAGTTGAGCAAGGGTACGACGAAATCAAAATGGTGCGGCAAGCGGAAGATTTCTTCTCATCTTTAGGTTTTGCACCGCTTCCTGATACTTTTTGGGAGCGTTCAATGTTTCAAAAACCAGAGGGGCGCGAAGCACAATGCCATGCGTCTGCCTGGAATTTGGATGATCAGGACGATTTGCGGATTAAAATGTGTATTCAAACTACGGGTGAAGAATTCAATGTTATTCACCATGAGTTAGGTCATAATTACTATCAACGTGCTTATAAAGACCAACCTATGCTATATCGTGGTTCGGCTAACGATGGGTTTCATGAAGCGATCGGTGATACGATTGCGTTGTCAATTACGCCTACGTATTTGCAACAGATAGGCTTGATTGATGAGATCCCTGACGCGTCAAACGATATTGGTATGTTGCTCAAAACCGCTTTGGATAAAATTGCATTTATTCCATTTGGCTTGATGGTCGACCAATGGCGCTGGCAAGTGTTAGCGGGTGATGTAACCCCTGAGCAATACAATTCGTTGTGGTGGGAATTACGTGAAAAATACCAAGGTGTCATGGCTCCAATCGAACGGGATAGTGATGCGTTTGACCCAGGTGCCAAGTATCATGTACCAGCTAACGTATCTTATACACGGTACTTCTTAGCACATATTTTACAGTTTCAGTTTCATCAAGCTCTGTGTGATATAGCAGGCAGCGAGGAAGCTTTACACCGTTGCTCTATCTTCGCCAGTGAAGAAGCCGGTAAAGCCCTTAATGACATGTTAGAAATGGGTTTAAGTAAGCCTTGGCAGGATGCAATGGAAACCATGACGGGTACTCGTCAAATGGATGCATCGACGATTGAACGTTATTTTGCACCATTAAAAACGTGGTTAGATGAGCAAAATAAAGATCGTCAGTGTGGGTGGTAAGATTTAACACCTAATGTCTAACACTTAGCGATTAGACAAAAAAAAAGCAGAAGTGGATAATATTATCACTTCTGCTTTTTGATTGGCTATGAATGACTTGCTATAGCTTACTTACTTTTGTGACGAGCACGATTGATACGGTCGTTAAGATAAAACTTATGTACCTTTGTTGCTTGATCACCACGGCGTGAATCAGCCAGTTCTTGTATATGTACCAGTTCAAACAAGGCTGTCGCTTGAGCTATTCGGTCATATTTACTGGCTTTTTCTAACCCTGATATATTGATTAAACGCTCAACATATTCAACTTGTAAATGACGGCGATAGCTATTGACGTCTTTTTTGATATCAGCTGCAAACACAGCATTAGTTAAATCACGTAGCATAGTTTCAATAGGATAGGTATTACCATACTTGGTTGAATCCGTAATACGGGCAAGCACATTAGGATGGAGCACGTGATCAAATACGCGTTTTTGCATCCGAATCAAAAACGCATGCGGTTTAGGATCCTCGGTACGACTATAATGACTAAAGCCACGGCGTTGGTTTTGTAAAAATGCCAATAACGGTTCCATGTTATCAAGTACGTCTGGGGCAAATACATGCTCTTGTAGGGTTTGCATTGCCGCTGTTTGCATTGCTTTGGGTGCAGGGGTAAAAGGCTGCACATAGTTAGCTTGACCCACCACGTTGCGCTCAACATAAACACCGCCGATGTAACGAGATACGACAGCAGCTTGACGAGACATTTCATTCAATAAAATATTCGCAGCCGCCACCAGATCATTATGGCTTTTACCATCGACAAGTAACGCCGATTTGATATTTTTGGCAGCATCTTGCACTAACGCAAAGCGGTCTTGTGCATATCCCACAGCATTACTCGACATGTCAAAGATATTCACACGTGGGTCAATTGCTTTGCCGGGTGAACGCATATCATCCGCGTCATTGCCAAAGGCGAGTTCAGCTTCACTTGAGCGTTGTAACAACGCCTCTAAACGCGCAGCTTCTGCGATAGGATCGTTATCGGCTTGTGAATAACCATAGGTAATAGCCCAATCATCATAGGGTCCTGGCTTGTCACTATAAAAATCACCTTGTTGCATACCTACTGGCGCATAGTTGACGGCAGGGTAGTCCATAACAGAGCCTGCAAGGATGCCTTTTGTAACACTGATATCATGCGCTGCTTTGTGATCATGTAACTGTGAAGCACGCATGTTATGGTTCAGACCTAACGTATGACCAATCTCATGCAAAATTAAATAATGCATTGATTGACGCAGTAACTCTTCTTCATTGATATCACCTAGCTCACCGTATCCTAGTGCTTGGCTTAGCAATACGCCTTCATTGATGGCATGACCTAACGAACAATGCATACCTTGTTCTGCTGAACGGTGCTCGATTTGTTCATCAAAATAAGCAGTGGCTTGATCGACATCACTAAAGCCATTAGATAGGATTTGACCAGCTAACCAACGGCCACTTAAAAAGCTGTACTCGAGCATGATATCAGCAGCAATAATTTGCCCATTTAATGGGTTAACTAAGCTCGGTCCGTAACCACCAAATGGAGGGTTCGGCGAACTTGTCCAACGCAAGACGTTGTAACGGACATCATCAGCAGTCCAATCCGCATCATCAGGTTGTTGCTTGACGACGACAGCATTGCTGAATCCAGCTTGTTCAAAGGATGAATTCCACGCCAAAGCTGCATTGGTGATTGTCTCACGCCATTCTAGCGGAGTGGTGTTTTCAATCCACCAGACAATCGGTTCAACCGGGTCTGAGATAGCGGCACTGGGATCTTGTTTCACCAAATGCCAGCGATTAATACTGTCTTTGAACGGTGTAGTGGATGCCGAAGTAAGATCATCTTTAAAGGTAGAAAAGAAACCAACACGCGCATCATCTTTACGTGGCAGATAATCGTTATCAGGGAGTTTGACCAAAGCATGTTGCAACGAGATAGTTGTGTAACGTGCATCTGTTACCGCATTACTACCGTAATTTTTTGGGGTGGCATTCTCATACACATAATCAACGACTACATGCGTGTTTTGCGGAAAGTTATTAATCGTGCTGATACGTGTTTTATCTTTTGATAATTTGCCTGGTTTAAAACGGTTTTTTTCACGTTTAGGGTCGCGAGAGGGCATCGGTGCGACACGATGGATCGCTTCATTGGTAAATAACGCATCCAAATCAACGACGATTTTACCTTCTGTGTTCTTTTTGATATCGGTCGTGATTAAAATCGCTTCAGATACATTGGCATCTTTGGATTTACTGATTGCATTGTTTGGGTCCAGGTAAAAATCATCATTAATAGCAACGACGTCAATTTTGTTAAAATGACGACGGAATTCTATGATTTTTTCACTGCGATAGGCCCCTTCAAAATGTCCGGCTTCAGTGACGCCATTAACGGTGGCAGCAAAATACAATACCGGGGTATTGAGCATCGCTTCATCAATCACGACTAAACCTTTACCGGTTTCAGCGTCGCGATAAATATCGATATACCCTTCATCGATATCCATATCCTCGATTAGATCTGCGAAGGATGACTCTTTTTTCTTGTCATCCTTATCATCCTTGTCGTCTTCATCTTCTTTCGATTCTTTTGTGGCGGTTTTATCGGACTTTTTGGCTGACTTAGCCGTCGATTTATCTGTCTCGCCCTTAGCGCTTGGCTCACTGTTAAGAGTGTCAACGGTTGAACTTGTTGCAGACGTGATAACCGGAAGCAGTGACAGTGAGTCTGTCGTTGCAGCTTGTGCATTAATGGAACCAGCCATACTCAGTGAGATGACAAGGGCTAGTTGTTTGTATGAAAAATGGGATGACATATTATTATTCTCCTGTTGTGTGTGTCTATGTTACGTAATCAACCGTAAAATGGCACTAAAAAGAGCGTAATAATATGCATTTAGCGTTTACAAAATTGTAACAGTGCATTACAGATATGTGTATTGTTGTTTAATTTACTTTGAGTAATGAACACGTCAATGAGGTCATCCTTAATCAAGCAGTTGGATTATCGCTAATTCTTGATAAAGAGGACACTGTGCTAACAAGGTGTCATGGTCACCTTGAGCAATAATTCGACCTTGCTCGAGTACCAATATAAGATCGGCATTCACTACCGTTGACAATCGGTGGGCAATGATTAACGTAGTTTTATTTTGCATTAATGCTTCTAACGCTTGTTTAACAGCCTGTTCGCTAACAGCATCTAAGGCACTGGTTGCTTCATCTAATAATAAAATCGGACGATTGGCTAAGATAGCCCGGGCAATGGCAATACGTTGTTTTTGTCCGCCCGAGAGTTTAATACCGCGCTCACCTAATTGCGTATCATATCCGTGTGTCAGTTGAGTGATAAACGCATGCGCTTGTGCCTGTTGAGCGGCATCAATCACGTCGCTTAGGCTCGCATCTGAACGACCGTACGCAATATTATCAAATACACTGGTTGCAAAAATCACAGCATCTTGGGGCACTAACGCAAATTGTTCCCGAATAATATGGCTATCAAGTTGCGGCATGGGCTGTCCCCACAATGTAATATTACCCTGTTGCGGCTGATAAAAATCCAGCAGTAATTGAAATAATGTTGATTTACCAGCGCCGCTAGGGCCCACTAATGCGATTTTTTGACCGGTTGCAACATTAATCGAAATATCCTCAAGTACCGTTTGAGTTAAATTACTTGGGTAGGCAAAACTGACATTAGAAAAAGCGATAGGCACGGCGTGCTGCGCCAACATCAACTCTGTCGTCGAGCTGGTTGATGACCGTGTGGGATGAGTATCGAGTAACTCCCTGATCCGAGCCGATGCGCCAATGGCCTTTTGAATTTCACCGATGACCTCACTGATGGTAGCGACTGCGCCTCCTGCCATCACGGCATAAAAAATAAACGCAGTAAAACTGCCCACAGATAATGTCCCGCTAAGTACGTCATTTGCTCCTATCCATGCGACAAAAACAATTGCCCCGATACTGATGGCCATGATTGAAATGACTAGTAACGCTCGAAAATGGATACGTGATTGCGCAGCTGCCATGACTTCTTCGACTTTATCAGCTAGATGTTGACTGTCTGCGTGTTCACGGTTGTACGATTGAACGGTATGGATTTCATGGACTGATTGATCAATGTGTGCACTCATTTGGGCGACTTTATCTTGCGATGTTTGAGCATACAGGCGTACTTTTTTGCCTAATAATTTTATGGGTAACAACACAATGGGCACTGCAATTAAGACTAATAACGTAAGCTGTACGGAGGTAAACAGCATCAAAATTAAAGCGCCGATGAATGTGACTCCGGAGCGAATAGCCATTGAAAGTCCCATTCCAATGACGCTTTGCAGTACCGTTGTGTCGCTGGTAAAGCGAGAAATCACTTCACCAGTGCGATTCTCTGCATAAAAATCCATACCCAAGCGGAGCATATGATCATACAGTTGTTTACGAATATCGGCGCTAACACGTTCGCCTAACCACAACATGTAATAAAAGCGAAAATAGGTCGCAATGCATCCCACACCCGCAATAATCATCACGGCCAAGAGTGCTTGATTGAGAGTTGTCATGTCATTGGCAACAAATCCTTGGTCGATAACAATCTTGATCCCTTGGCCCAAAACCAACCAGCTTGCGGCACTCACCAGTAAAGCTAGTAGCGCAATCGCGACTTTGGACCAGTATGGTCGTAAAAAACAGCCAAGCCATTGAATAATATTGACAGATGAATGAGTAGGGGCTTTCAAGATAAGTGACTCTTTTTATACAAGATTGAGGGTTCAAATAGTAGCATAGGGGATGATATGGGGCATGGTTAATCGTTAAAAAATAAGCAATGCAAGTTTTAATCGTGTATAATTTGCGCCTTGAAATTTTAAGGGTTCTTGTTTTGATCACTACAGCTAATATTACGATGCAATTTGGCGCTAAGCCATTATTTGAAAATATCTCTGCCAAATTTGGTAATGGTAACCGCTACGGTTTAATCGGGGCAAACGGCTGTGGTAAATCAACATTTATGAAAATTCTAAGCGGTGAGCTTGCGCCATCCGCTGGGAACGTATCCATTGATCATGGTGAGCGCATTGGTGTGTTGAGCCAGAATCAATATGCGTTTGAGGAATTTTCAGTGCTTGATGCCGTTATTATGGGTGATGCACAATTATGGGCAATCAAACAAGAACGTGACCGCATCTACTCTTTGCCAGAAATGAGCGAAGAAGAGGGCATGAAGGTTGCTGATTTAGAAACTGAGTTTGCAGAGTTAGACGGTTACACCGCTGAAAGTCGTGCCGGTGAATTGCTTATTGAAGCCGGTATCGATGAGTCGAGTCACTGGGGCTTAATGTCACAGTTACCGCCTGGCGTTAAATTACGGGTATTGTTAGTCCAGGCGTTGTTTGCAAATCCTGATATCTTATTACTGGATGAACCGACCAATAACTTGGATATTTACACCATTAATTGGCTAGCTGATGTCTTGAATCAACGTAAATGTACGATGATCATCATCTCGCATGACCGTCACTTTTTGAATAAAGTGTGCACCCATATGGCAGATATTGATTACGGTGAGTTGCGTATTTATCCGGGTAATTATGAAGAGTATATGGCGGCAGCTTCATTAGTGCAGGAGCAGTTGTTAAGTGAAAATGCCAAAAAATCAGCTGAAATCAGTGAATTAAAAGCGTTTGTCGCCCGTTTCTCTGCTAACGCCTCTAAAGCCAAGCAAGCGACTTCACGTGCTAAACGTATGGAAAAAATTGAGTTAGACGAAGTGATTGCTTCGTCAAGACGATTCCCGTTTATTCAGTACAAGCAACATAAAAAATTACATCGACTGGCGCTTGAATTGTCAGAAGTCGAGCACGGTTTTGATGATGGTGTGTTATTTAAAGGCGGCGAAATGTTGCTTGAAGCGGGCTCTAAATTAGCGGTTATCGGTGAGAATGGGGCGGGTAAAACCACCTTCTTACGCTGTCTAATGAATGAGATAAAAGCTAATTCAGGCCGTATTAAATGGTCTGAAAATGCCACTATTGGTTATTGTCCTCAAGATACCACCGCAGATTTTGATATTGATATGACCATTTTTGATTGGTTATCAATGTGGCGCACTAATGGTCAAGATGATTTGTTTGTTCGTAGTATTTTAGGTCGATTATTATTTACTGCCGATGAAGTAAATAAAAAGGTGGCAGTCTGTTCAGGTGGTGAAAAAAACCGTTTGATGTTTGGTAAATTAATGATGCAAGATATTAACGTCTTGATCATGGATGAACCAACGAACCACATGGACATGGAAGCGATTGAATCACTCAACAAAGCACTGGCTGCATTTGATGGTACGCTGATTTTTGTTAGCCATGACCGCGAATTTGTTTCGTCATTAGCTGATAGCATTATTGAAATTGCGGATAATAAACTGCATCATTTCCAAGGCACATTTGATGAGTATATGAGTCATAAAAGTAATTAATACCATCGGTAAACAATGCTAATATAAAAACCAACTTTAGTTGGTTTTTTTGTGCCTAAATTTAAGGATTTACTCTATGCAACTTGTTGTTGAAATATCATTATATCCACTTGCAGAACAATACATCGGTCCTATTCAGGGGTTTATAGATAGATTGAATATGTATCCTGATATCGCCGTGAAAACCGGTGCAACCAGCACATTAATCAAAGGCGAGTACGCTCAAGTAATGGCTATTTTAGCGGATGAAATGGCGCGCACACATGCTGAAGTCGGTCAGGCTATATTTGTATGTAAGTTTCTATACGGGGACCATATCGATATTAATGCACGCTACTAGCGCTGCTCTCATACTAGCGATACCTGTCTTTATTACTTTGTGAGACTATAGCCAGCCTGTTCAAGAGTGCTACACAGTTGTTGTATGTGATTTGGCCGGATCTCACAACAGCCACCAATGATAGTGACACCTGCATTGGCCCATAATAGGGTATGTTGTGCATATTGCACCGGGTTTAAATCTTGTCGTGCAGAAAGACTCGCTACTGTGGTACCTGGATAAAGACTGTCAACCGCCGTAAAGCCATTGGCATATACACCGCTGTGCGCGACTGATTGAGTTAATAGTGGTAGGGCGTGCTCAATAGTTTCAGGGCGACTACAATTTAATAATATAACGTCGGTATAGCTAGGCACTAATGCGTTTAGCGCATCTTCAAGGCGATCTCCACCGCGCAGTATGTTCGGGTTCTCGTCGCTCAATGAAAACGCGACCCAGACGGGTTTACCCGATTCCTTGGCAGCAGTGCATGCCGCTTTAGCTTCATTGATTGAAGACATTGTTTCACAAATAAACAAATCTACAGCGGCTTGTTGTAAGGATACGATTTGGCGATAAGCATCTAAAGAAAGTGCAAAATCAGGTGACTCATCAGGATGATAACTAGCAACTAATGGCGGTAAGCACCCTGCAATATTAATGTTCGTTTTACCAGATAACGTGATCGCATCTTGCGCTGCACGAATAGCAGATACATGTAGTTGAGATAGTTGCGCCAACGTATTATTTAACTGCAGACGTTGCGGTGTAGCCGTGTACGTATTCAATGTGATCACGGTTGCCCCTGCTTGAATAAAGTCATAGTGCAAATCTCTCACCAACTCAGGCTCGTGAAGCATTATGTCTGCAGACCACATAGTGGTAACCTCACGTTTGCTACGAGCGAGTAATTCTTGGCCCATACCGCCATCTAGTATGGTAATGGGGTGTGTTAAAAGCGCCATGCGATAAACCTACTTGCTTTAGCGCCTTGCGCCATATTAATGGATTTGCATTGCACTGCGCCTAACGAATTCGCTAATGCACTGAGCGTTGCAATGTGCTCTTTTTTAGACAATAAAGAGGTAAACCAGCCCACCTGCTGTTTAAATTGAACACTTTCTTTCATCATATTTGATACAAATTGTAACTCACCACCTGAGCACCATAACTCATTATGCTGTCCACCAAAGTTCAGTTTGGATTGATTGGCAGTATGGGCAACACTATCTTTGCTTCTGCGTTTATGTTGATGTCGAGCTAGATTGCGATTTTTTTTGCGACTACCGCTAGCCGCTGCCTGTGCAGATATATGAAACGGAGGATTACACATACTAAACTCATAGTATTCTCCAGGCTTAATAATGCCTGCAAAGTGGGTGTTAGGATTGGTTTGCAGACGGACAGCCACGCGCGATTGTAAATTTGGATTAGCGTCAATAATACGCTGTGCACTGGCTAATGATTGCTTTTGGATATCGCTACCTAGCATCTGCCACTGATAGGATTGCGAGGCAACGATTGGATAGATTAAATTTGCGCCTGTACCAATATCAAGGCCTTTAATCGGTTGGTTTTGAGCCTGTGTTGTTTGAGCCTGTGCTGTGCTAGTTAATAAATCAGCAATGTAATGCACATAGTCGGCACGGCCAGGTACCGCAGGGCACAAATATCCGTCAGGGATATCCCATACTTGCACTTGGTAATAATAGTTAAGTAACGCTGCATTGAGTGCTTTGACGGCTGAAGGCTGTGCAAAATCTATGGTTAGTTTGCCATAAGGATTTTTGGCTAAAAAACCAGATAATGGTGCATGTATTTTTGCCAGTGCTACAAAATCATAGCCATTATTATGTGGATTGCGAGGGTGCATCTCTGGTTTTTGATGAACTGATTTCATAATGGTACTTGTTTTGTCGTTGTACTCACGGCGCTTATGCACGTCGGATTAAGAAGCGCAGTGTCGTTAATTAGACGGCATTCTATAACAACTGGAAGTGGATGTGTGAGAATTGTGGGAATTCACTTATCTCTGGTGAGATAAAATGTGGTTAATTGACTCGTTCACCTTTATGATCCTCACTGCGGTGTTTGCACCTGCACTTACGCGTGCATGACTGATTACGCCATAACTCAGTCATGCTATTGGGATTAAGACTTTAATTTTTGTGCCGTTGCTGGACGTTAACGTAAAGTCACCTTTTAATGTTTTGACACGATTTTCCATCCCACTAAGACCAAATCCCGGTTTAGTCAATGGTTTGGCAAATCCAACGCCATTATCGGTTATCGTGTATTCTAACATAGTGCCATGCATTGCAAGTTCAATGGTGAATGCCGTAGCCTTGGAGTGTTTAATTGTGTTGTTCACCGCTTCTTGAGTGACCCTAAACAGCATGAAAGCGATGTTCTCAGGGATTTTATCAATGTCTGTATGGCATACCCATCGGTATTGAATATGACTTAAAGCAAGTTTTTCTGCAAAATATTTACTTTGTATGGTGCCCACAAAGCCAAGTCGCCCTAATATTTCGGGTTTAAGCCAATGAATTAATTCAAATACAGATAGAGTAATATAATGCGTATAACTTCTGATTTTAGTAAAGGGATTGTCCTGTGCATGAGTATAACTTGCTTTTAGTTCTAGTAAGTTGATGGCTTGCTGTAGTTCATGGATATGTTGCTCCATATGGTTTTGTAATTCACTGGACAGTTTACTTCGTTGGGTTTCTTGAACCGTTAATAAGTGTGAATTGAGTCGGTCTATTTGATGATTTAATGTTTCAATTTCATCGTTGCGTGTGACCATTGCAGATTGACTCATTTCGATGGCGTTTTGGGTTTTGTCTAATTCAAACATCATCGCATTGATGTATATAACAACGACATTAAACACCAGTAAAAACCAACTAACATCGTCCAACGAAAAACCGAGTAACAAGGTTAATTCAAGTGCATCATAAGAGGGCAATATGAGCATGGTGAGACTAATATATATCACTGCGATCATGTTAATGACAACCGCAAAGCAAGATAACCCCCACCAGCGATATTGATAACAACACCATAAACCAGGAATAATGCCAAAGAGACTTAAAAAATGAATTAAATCGCCGCCAAAGTGCAAGGTCAAATAAACACATGCTGCCATTGTAAGTAATATCAAAAGACGGTTATTGGTTAATTTTGGTGTGTTATAGACGGCATGATAGGTCGCCATATAAACCATAAAGAGAGTGTTGATTGCGATAATAAATCCGGCTATTTGGCCTATTATCAGCTCAGCCAACATGACATAATTGACGGATGCTAACGCATGTAAATCATTAACCAATACAGCTATGCTGAATTGATAAATCACAGCAAAAATAAACACACAACTCAATAACCGATGAATAAAGCTAACGGTAAAAATCAACGCGTTAAATAGTATTCTTTGTGTAATTAACGCACTTATTGCAATGGCAATCGTGTGAATAGCGCTCTCAAATATAAGTGACTGATTAATCGGTTGGGTAAAGGAGTGCACCAATACAGGTATTAACAAAATTGGCCATATGCAGATGTGCCATAGTCGCTTTGGACTTATCAATAATAATAGATACGCAATATTGCTATACAATGCTAAAAATGATGTTGATGCAGTTGTCATGTAGATTAAATCAAACGCACTTGCAAACACCAATGCGCAGATGTGAAGCATTGTCAGGTGCAATATCGATATTTTGTGTGGCAGAATTCGCTCAGGATTGAAGTTTAATGTCATTAATGTATGTTTATTTTGGAAGCTGGACATGAATATAAGCTCCATTGTTATTGCTGATCTTTACAGTGCCGTTCAATGCCATCACATAATTTTGTAAGGTAAACAACCCCTGAGTAAATGGCTTGGATAATTCACCTTCACAGATACCGACTCCGTTATCATAGAATCGAATGTCGATTGAATGTGCAATAGCTGTTATCTCCAGATAGCAATCACTACATTGACTGTGTTGAATGACATTTTGAATGCACTCTTGAACAATTCGGAAGATTGTTGTCTTATATATTTCAGCAAGGGCATTCACATCCGTCTCTATCTTAGGGTGATAAACAATGCCATGTGCTTGTAATCGAGAAGTAAAAAACAACTCAGTCAACGTCTTTTCTAATCCTAAGTCATCGATTGAGCGGGGACGAAGCCAGTGCATTAATTCATACGCATTGCCATAAATCTTATTGGACATGGCGCTAATGTTGTTAATCACCTCAGGATCAAATTCGCTCAACAGGTGTTGTTTTTTTAGTAACGATATTGATAAGTTTAGTGCTGTAATGTTTTGTCCAACATCGTCATGTAATTCTTGTGAAAGGTTCTTTTTTTCGGATTCTTGTAAGGTCACAATTTGCAGTGCTAGTGCTTGCAGTTCTTTCTGGGATTGCAGCAACGAAGTATGCTTTGCCTTAAGTGCGAGTCGTTTTTTCGTCAATGCCTTTCGGGAACGGCGATGCTCTAATTGTAATCCTGCGGTAATTAAACCAATCAAAAAATACGCGACAATATACGATTGAAAAGTGACTAACAACTCAGGTTCTGTCCGGTATAAAAGGATCAATAATAGGCTGTTTACCCATAATGCGCAGCATAGACTACCTAACCAATTAAATCGGTAACCACACCATATTATGGGCAAAAATAATAGTATGCTCAAAAGCTGTTGGGTTAATGGGGATACATAAAATAACGTTATTATTGATATCGTTAATACTACTAGTAATTGACTAACCAATAACCAAGGGATTGAATTAAACAAATAACGCTTTTGACGAAATCCTTCAAAAATAAGAAACGCGGTAATCGCAAATAAAATCCCTGGGTAAGCGGCGATGTTATGTTGTAAAAATACAGAAAGACGCTCATCCAGTGGCACCTTGTCGTAGACTGACGTATCAGATAGTAAGTGAAATCCGATATTTCCAAGCCGAGTTAACAATCCAAATAACACTAAAGTGACAATGCTTTTTAACGTAAACAGTTGTTGTTTGCAGTGCTTTAGTCGAGCAAGGTAGATAACGGGTAACGTATGAATAGCAAAGGTCATTGAAAGTATAAAATGAGTCGTGGATTCATAATACACAGAGCCTTGATATTGCATTGTGAGGCCACCACCGAATGACAGTGCGAGTATAGCGGTGACCCAAAATCGATATGGAAGCCGTAAAAACAGGATAAAATGAAAGCCAAGGGGGAAATACCATATTGTAAAGCCAGGTAATACCGAGTAACCAAATGACACAGTAAATAGCATGAATTGGCATAGACAAACTAAAGCGAACACACTGAAATGAATGCCTACCTCTTTGCTAATTCGAGAATTCATGAAGTGATGATGATTAATCACAAAGCAAAACGTTCTGTCAAAAACTTAGCAACACCATCATCATGATTATGCCCAATGACCTTGGTGGCTTTATGTTTAATAAAGTCCTTGGCATTGTCAGGTGCATAACATTCATCAGCGATTTCAAACATACTTAAATCATTATCACTATCGCCAAAGCAGATTACATTTGTGGCGCCTAATTCATCGCGTAATTTTTGTACCGCAGCGCCTTTATTGGCAAAGCAATGATGCACATCCATCCAACTATACTCCTTGCCCTCATGAGCTGGGCCTGAATAAGCGATGATAAGAGGATGCTGGTTAAGTTGTGTCCACATTTTCTCAATATGAGTGTTTTCACCAATCATACTGATGTTCGTTACCGGTCTATCATGAGCCAATGTATTTAACGGTAGTAACGTGGCCTTTGAACGAGCAAAATATGTATTGATAAGCTCCTTTTCAATATGATGCTGTGGCGTGCTGTGGTAAATCACATGATGATGTTTTTCTACGGTATTAACAAATGGCGTAATATTGTGTTCAAGCGCCATGGTTAATATCAAATTAATTTCATTTTCGGTAAGTAAATTTTCAAATTCGATGCTTTGGTGCTTAGGATCCCAAAGGGTCACCCCATTGTTGTAGATATGCGGCAGCGATAAAAACTGTCCCTCCAAAATCGGACGCGCGGATAACATCGTCCTACCTGTGGCGACCGTATAGGCAATACCTTTCGAGTTCATTCGACTGAGGGTATCTAAGGTAAATTGCGATAGCGAAGAGGAGCCATTTAGCAAGGTCCCGTCTAGATCAAAAAATACTAAATCCATTACTGTGCTTCTAAATAGTGTGATTGTTAATTATATATACGCTAAACATCAAATTAAGCTCGAATAAAATAGCATGATTTTTTTTTGAGACTGCTTGGGAGTATCTTGTTGAATGATACCCTGATTATTTAAGGTAAGTAAATTGAAAAATAAATAAGAAGAAAAATGGTGGCCCCTCCCTGACTCGAACAGGGGACCTGACGATTATGAGTCGTATGCTCTAACCAACTGAGCTAAGGGGCCATATTGTTGCTGATGTTGAAACATTGTATTAGATAAATGCGAGGCGCAGTATAAGCACTTTTTTATTAAATGTCATCTATACTTTTAAGACTAAACAACTTTTTTTAAGTTTCATTGTTTTTAGCCGATAATTAGGTACTCAATATTACACCTTTATGCTTCGTGAAGGTGACCAATTCAATGGAGTTTTACCTATGCTCGAAAGTCCTTTTTTACTCAGTGGTCGTAATACGATTATTCATAAAGTACGCAAATACGATTTGTTGATCATTAATGGCGTTGAACACCCTGCGCTACTTGTCACTCATACAGGCGTGTCTGAATACAGTGATGCTATTCCGCAAACGAAACGAGAAGCAAAGATGCAAGGCATGATATTAATTGACATCAGTTCGGTAGAAGTATTTGGAGATGAAAAGATCTTATTATTTATCCAAACTATCAATGCCAAAGAATATAAAATTGACTACAGCAAGGTCAACAGCCCGTTGTTTATAAAAATGCATCCAGCTAGTATTTTATAACGACTTTATCCTCACTGGTCACTCAAATCTCACACATTGACGCCGATAAATCATTACTTAAACCAGTATATGATTACCTATTATGTCTTTGTCTGTATTGATATGTGACGATTCGCTCGTCGCCAGAAAACAAGTTGCCAAATGCTTACCACAAGATTGGGATGTGCAAGTGCATTTTGCCAAACATGGTGAGGATGCCATTGACCAGCTAAACAAAGGTAAAGGTCAATTGCTGTTGCTTGATCTGAATATGCCGATAATGGATGGTTATCAGACGCTTGAAGCGATTCAAACCAGCGCGATTCAATCAAAAGTAGTCATCATCTCCGGCGATATCCAACCCGCAGCGCATGAGCGTGTCAAAGCGTTGGGGGCGATTGATTTTATCCAAAAACCGGTTAACCCAGGTCAACTACAAGCGGTTCTAAAACAACACGACCTGCTCAACGTGAGCGACGAACTCATCGAGTCCTCATTACCTTATAGTGTGCGGGATTGTTATCAAGAAATAACCAATATTGCGATGGGGCAGGCTGGTGATCACTTAGCTCGGATCATGAATGTGTTCGTCAAATTACCTATTCCCAATGTCAATTTAATCGAAGTGTCAGAGTTACACATGATGCTCAAAGACATCGAAAAACATGAACAAGTAACTGCTGTGTGCCAAGGCTTTATTGGTGGTGGGGTGAGTGGTGAAGCGGTATGTATCTTATCGGATTCATCATTTGGTGATGTCGCCAAAATCCTCAATATTACCGAAGCTGTCGATGACCAGATACAACTAGAAGTGTTGATGGATGCCGCGAGTATTTTGATTGGTACTTGTTTAAGTGGGATTGGGCAGCAGCTGGACCTGTCGTTGCGCCAAGGACAACCGATAGTCTTAGGTCAACATCGTAACGTCAATGAATTGATCAACCAAAATCAAAACAAATGGCGTAAAACACTCGCGATTGAACTGAGCTACGGGATTGAGGGTTTCGATGTGCAATGCGATTTGATCTTATTGTTTACCGAAGACTCAATGACCGTAATGAATAAAAAACTCGCCCATTTATTAGAGGAAAATACATGAGTAAATCAGCCCTAGATGATGTATTAGAGTTTCATTGGATGATGGATATGTTACAAACGGTTGATGTGGGTATTGTGGTCTTAGATCGTGAATTTAAGATACATATGTGGAATGATTTTATGGAATCACACAGTGGGCTAACTGCCGCAGATGCAAAAGGACACTCCATTTTTGCAATCAACCCAGATATCAATCAAACATGGTTTTCGCAAAAAACCAACGCCGTGTTTGCTTTAAAAATTCGAAGTTTTATGACCTGGGAACAACGTCCGTATCTATTTAAATTTGCTAATTATCGGCCTATTACCGGCACGGAGGATTTTATGTATCAGAATATTGCAATTTCTCCGTTAACCTCTGCCACTGGTGCTGTCGATTATATTTCAATGATGATTTACGATACCACGGATAAAGCCGCTGCCAAGAAACAACTCGAAGCATTGCAAGTACATGTGGATGAAAGCAACGAACTAACATAGCTATACAATTTAAGCCGGCAGCTTACCAATCCGTTAACGCTGCCATTTTAAATTGCGTATCGCCAAACGCCAATATAACATGTTGAGGGGCAATCGTGACGATGCGCAAATTATTATCAATTCGCCCCCCTTCACTTAACCGTCGATTATTCACTCTGACCCAACGATCCGCATCATTTGAACTATACATATGCGCTGTAAAGATCATCGCTGGCAATTGCAATAATATCCGTTCTGGCAGTTCTGCAACGCCCATAATATTATCAACGATGCTTACCGTTGTTGTTGGTTCACTGGGTGTTGAATCAAGACTGGAGAGTTGCTCTATCCCACCTAAAGCAGCCACTGCTTGATTCACTTTGGCTGCTACCTCCGGCGATATATCTTGTTCTGATAGAGACTCTGAAATGGGGGCTTGAATATCTACCGCTGGTGCTTGTGTCACTTCAGTTGTTGATTGAATGGTCTCTGTAATTATTGCAGCGGGTGGTTCTTCTATTTTTTCAGGCACTAAAGGCATCGCGATGATATCCTCATTCGATACAATATCTACCTCATCGTTGTTCACTATTGTTGTATCCGCTACTACTGGTACAGCAGGTCTTTGTGGCATGAACGATAAGGTGTATGCAATGCTATATCCGATACATAAACCAATCACAATGACACTGGTATAGTGTAAGATTTGTTTACGTATCGCCGAAAATGGAGAGGGCAGTGCTTGTAACGTGGGTAAAAATAAGCTGCGATTAAATTGATCCGACATCGCATTACTGACTTGATACTCAGGTGCTAAATCCATCGAGTTATCCACATCAATAATGAGTGTTTGTACGCCCATTTCGGTTAACCCTTTGACCATATCATGGCTTTTGACCAATCCTGATTTACGGATGTTAATCGGGCCATTTTGGGTCTGTATAGCAACAATATACATACCAGGTTGCAATGCATCGATAGAGATTAATCGTTGATTTGACGGAAGATTAGGAGTGTGATCAGATGAAATCATATCCACCTCCAAGACCGAAGCCAATGCCTAGCGCGAGTAATAAACAGCCTATTTTTAACCACTGATGGGGCAGAGCGATACGTTGTTCTACCACATCCTCTCCCAAAATTTGATTTGCAGCAGCGATAAATAGGTATTTTGGTACAATGGGTGATTGCTTAGTAAAACTCAGGGTTAAGGCGCGGTCGCACAATAAATTGATGACTCTGGGGATCCCTGCGGTAATCTGAAACACTGTTTTGATGGTCGCGGGTGCAAAGATACTAATATCACCATGTGCGACACTTAAACGATGGGCGATGTATTGTTTTACCTCATTCTCATTAAGTGGCAATAGATGATAACGTGCTGTGATCCTTTGAGCTAATTGACGTAGTTCATTGCGCTTGAGTAATGTTTGTAATTCCGGCTGTCCAATTAAAACGATCTTGAGGAGTTTTTCACGATGTGTTTCTAAATTAGTGAGCAGTCGTAATTGTTCTAACACCTCGGGTAACAAATGTTGTGCTTCATCAATGATCAGTACGGTATTGATATGTTGATTATGATTTTTAGCTAGATGCCCAAGAATCAAATCAGTAAAGTACTTTAAACTACTGCGCTCATGTTCATAAACAATATTAAGTTCGTCACAGACTGTAGCAAGTAATTCAAGTGCCGATAACGTTGGGTTCAAAATCATAGCGACTTGAGTATTGTCTGGCAGTTGTTGCAATAGTTTCCTAGATACGGTTGTTTTACCTGTGCCCACTTCGCCTGTCAGCATAACAAAACCACCGCTTTCACGTAAACCAAAATTAAGATGCGCAAGTGCTTCTTTATGCCGTGCACTCATATACAAATATGCGGGGTTAGGTGCGATTGAAAATGGGTTATCCGATAGCCCAAAGTAAGACAGGTACATGGTCCACACTCGTCGATAAAATTTTTTTATTATGAGTATAAGCTAAACAGCTTCGCTGAAGATGTCAAAGCCTTAAACCACATAATCAATGAAAACATGCATTGTTGCTATTGATCATCAACTGATCATAGGCATAATGGCGATATCTTATTGGTTAGTTGAATGAAGTATAACGGCTTATGCAAATTTATTTAGTTGGTGGCGCAGTGCGCGATACCCTCTTAGAACGTCCGATTAAAGACCGCGATTATGTTGTGGTGGGCGCGACGGCTGAGCATTTAACCGCACAAGGTTTTGTCCCAGTAGGCAAAGATTTTCCGGTGTTTTTACATCCACATAGCCAAGCTGAATATGCACTTGCTCGGGTTGAACGAAAAACCGGGAGTGGTTATGGTGGTTTTAGTTTTTGTACCGATACGCATGTGACGTTGGAAGAGGATCTATCACGTCGTGATTTGACCATTAATGCAATGGCTATTGAGGTCGATGAGCATGGCAATGTGCTACCTAATGCAGCCATTATTGACCCTTATCATGGGCAAGCCGATCTAGCGCAACGCGTGTTTCGACATGTGTCACCAGCGTTTGTCGAAGATCCTTTGCGGGTACTCCGTGTTGCTCGGTTTATGGCTCGCTATCACAGCTATGGCTTTGCTATTGCCCCTGAGACATTGAGCTTATTACAAGCCATTGGACACAGCGGTGAATTAACCGCGTTATCAGCCCCACGTGTTTGGCAAGAAACCGCCCGTGCGTTACTAGAGGCTTCGCCCATGGCGTATTTTGATGTGCTTAACCAAGCGCAATGTCTTACCCCTTGGTTTAGTGATCTGTGCCTTGCGAGTATATTGCCACATGCAAAGACACCGCTACAGCTGCCATCATTGCCACAGCTTGGCGAGGAAGAGGGTGGCGTAGAGTTATCCTCCGAAGCTCAGCTTGCCGTTATGACATGTGCTGTCACGCTTGCCACTCCATTAGCCGATGTAAAGCGTTGGTGCGCAGCATTGCCTTTACCTAATTTGGTGCAAGATTGTATTTTACTCACGCATACGCATCATGCTGCACTCATGCGTTGGCATACTTTGCCAAGTGAAGATATTTTGCGGGTATTACAGCAGTTTGATGTTTTGCGACGCCCTGAGCGAATTTGCTTGAGTATAAGCGCACTACAATGTGCCAAACCGACTCCGGCTACAAAGGTGACTGAGCCAACGGCATTTGACCCTAGCTTAATCCATGCCTGCGTGACTGCCATTCAACAGGTCAATGTGCAAGCCATTATTGCACAGGGGTATCAAGGTGCAGCCATTAAGCCACAATTACAACTTGCTCAACTTGCACAAATTAACGCGGCGCTTGGGCGCTGATGTGGTAAACTTACACGGTATTTTATTGATCTGAAGAATTTATGTTTGAACAGTTAGAACTCCACCCCGATTTATGCCATGCCATAGCAGACATGGGCTATACCGAGCCTACTAGTATCCAGTCTATTGTCATTCCGGTTGCTATGGAAGGCAAAGATATCATGGCCTCTGCACCGACAGGCACCGGCAAAACGGCTGCTTTTTTATTACCTGCCGCTCAATTTTTGCTCGATTACCCTCGTGAGCAACATGGTGCAACGCGTGTTTTGATCTTATCGCCCACCCGTGAACTGGCTATTCAAACTTATGAGCAAGCGTTAGCCATCACTGCTAATACCGAATTAAATTGTGGTGTCATTACCGGTGGCATTAACTATGGCACTGACCGAGACACCCTAGCACAAAATATTGATATATTGGTCGCTACTCCGGGGCGATTATATGAGCACATCGAAAAAGAATCGTTTAATTGCCGAGACATTGAATTACTAATCCTTGATGAAGCCGACCGCATGTTAGATATGGGATTTCGTACGGTAGTAAATCAAATCGCATCTGAAGCGCAATGGCGTAAACAATCGATGTTGTTTTCAGCCACGTTAGAAGGGCCAGGGATTGAACATTTTGCGAAGGATATTTTGGTTAATCCTGAATCATTAAGTGCAGATCCGTCGCGCAAAGAAAAAGCCAAAGTGCACCAGTGGTATCACTTAGCAGATAATAGTGCGCATAAATATGAGTTACTGAAGCATATTTTACAGCACCAAATCACCTCAGCGATTGTCTTTGTAAAAACACGTGAACGACTACAACAATTAAAAGATCGCTTAGCAAGTGATGATATTGATACCTGTTGGTTACAAGGTGATATGCCACAAGATAAACGTAATCAAGCCATGAGCCGCTTTAAAAATGGTGAAGTGAACATACTAATCGCTACTGATGTTGCTGCCCGTGGAATTGATGTTGATAACATCTCACATGTCATTAATTTTGATATGCCAAGAACCAGTGATGTGTATTTGCATCGGATTGGCAGAACCGCCCGTGCTGGGGCAAAAGGGACAGCTATCGCGCTTGTCGAAGCACATGATTTTGCTATGCTTAGTCGTATTGCACGGTATATCAAAGAAGTTATCAAACCTCGTGTAATTGATGAACTTCGTCCAAAACACAAAGCGCCGAGTATTAAAAAGCCGAAAAAGAACAAAAAGACCGAGAAAGGGACTAAAAAGTCCACTAAACGGAAGAAAAAAGGACGTGGCAAGAACATCGCTTCGCGTAAACAAGATGGATAAAATAGTTTTAGCAAGCGGGAATAAAGGCAAGCTAGCAGAGTTTGCGCATTTGTTTAGTCCGATGCAGATTAGCATTATTGCTCAGGGTGAGTTAGGGGTGCAAGATGTTCCAGAAACGGGCACGACCTTTGTCGAGAATGCGATTATAAAGGCTCGGCATGCTTGTCAAGTGACTGGGTTGCCAGCGTTATCAGATGATTCTGGCTTAGTGGTTGAAGCATTAGGTGGTGCACCTGGTATTTATTCGTCTCGCTATAGTGAGTCATCCCCGGGCGCTGATGATGCGTCTGATGCTGCAAACATCGATAAGCTACTGAACGCGTTAGCGGATAGTCCTGCAGGTGCTGCTCGTCGAGCTCATTTTATGTGCGTGTTGGTATTTATGCGGCATGCCGATGATCCTACTCCTTTGATTTGTCAAGGCCAATGGCAAGGTGAAATCGCTCTTCAACGTGCAGGTGAGCATGGATTTGGTTATGATCCTGTGTTTTATTGCCCGCAGTTACAACAGCATGCAGCCCAATGTAGTAAAGCCGAAAAAGCCACGGTGAGTCATCGTGCGTTAGCTTTACATGCGTTATTACAACAAATGCAACCGCTGTTATCTCACTCAGCGATATGATTGAACATATCCCTTTATCTTTGTATATCCATATTCCATGGTGTGTACAAAAATGCCCATATTGCGATTTTAATTCGCATACGTTAAAAGGTGGGATCCCTGAAAAAGAATACATTGCCCATTTATTAGATGACCTAAGAGCTGATGCGCATCTCTCTCAAGGCCGCCCAGTGCGCACTATTTTTATAGGTGGTGGCACTCCGAGTCTAGTGTCCCCTGAAGCGATGCAATCTTTGTTACATGGGGTAGGGGAGATTATTGATGTAGCGCCAGACGCAGAAATCACGATGGAAGCAAATCCGGGTAGCGTCGAAACCGGGCGCTTTACTGGCTTTGTCGCAAGCGGAATTAATCGCATATCGATAGGTGTACAAAGCTTTGATGCGCAGCAACTCAGCGCCTTAGGGCGTGTCCATGATGATGTCCAAGCGCATCATGCCATTGATCAAGCACATAGCGTCGGCTTAAATAGCTTTAATGTCGATATTATGCACGGGCTACCTCAACAAACTATCGAGCAAGGTCTAGCGGATTTATCGACCGTGATTGAGCATGCGCCCAAACATGTATCGTGGTATCAGTTAACCATTGAACCCAATACGTCGTTTCACTCCAAACCGCCTACGTTACCCGATGACGATACACTGTGGGCGATCCAGCAACGTGGGGATGCATTGTTAACTGAAGCGGGATATCAACGCTACGAAATATCGGCGTATGCACAACCAGGTAATCAGTGTCAGCACAATATAAATTATTGGCGATTTGGTGATTATCTAGGAATTGGTTGCGGTGCGCATAGCAAAATCACCACACATAAAGGCATACTACGTAGCGAAAAAGTAAAACACCCCAAAGGATATATGCAAATTGGCCGTGACTATGTGCATCAATCTACGTTAGTTATTGAAACGGATTATCCATTTGAGTTTTTTATGAATCGTCTGCGTTTAGTTGAACCGTGTGCATGGGACGAATATGAGCGAATGACCGCTAGGCCACTTACTCCGGAGACTCTACAAATCATGCACAAAGCGCAAGATAATGGTTTGTTAATGTTGAATCAACAGCAATGGCAGGTGACCACTAAGGGCCACCGTTATCTTAATACGTTGTTAGAGTGGTTTGTGTAGGCGCTGCAATAGCGCCGTATCGACAGCTATATTATCAACCCAGATTATATCCAACTCGGTTGTGCTTGCTCAAAAGCTGCAATGTCATTGCGATATTCCAATGTCTGACCAATGGCATCTAAACCCTTTAATAAGTTTTGTTTGTGGTGGTCAGCGATTTCAAATGACATGATTAATTCACCACAAATGACCTGTTGAGCAGCTAAATCAACGGTAAGTGTTTGTTGTGCATTAGCTCTTACTTGCGCAAATAACAGGTCACATTCAGCAGAGCTTAGACATATCGGCAACATACTGTTGTTGATGGCGTTGCCATAAAATATATCGGCAAAGCTAGGTGCAATGATCACAGTGATCCCAAAATCAATTAAAGCCCAAGGCGCATGTTCACGTGATGAACCACAGCCAAAATTTTCTCTTGTCAGTAACACGCTGGCACCAGAATAAAGCGGATTGTTTAGATTAAACTCTGGATTGAGCACCTGTTCATGCTGATCCAAATAGCGCCAATCGTGAAATAAGTGTTTGCCGTAACCTTGTCGAGTTACCCCCGTCAAAAATTGCTTTGGAATAATTTGGTCGGTATCAATATTAGCAATATCAAGCGGCACCATTGTGCCTGTATGGACAGTAATAGGTGTCATAGTGTTTCCTCATAAAGACGCACATCGGTAAATTTGCCATTGATTGCCGCTGCAGCTGCCATGGCTGGACTAACTAAGTGAGTGCGAGCACCACGACCTTGTCGCCCTTCAAAATTACGATTTGAAGTAGATGCACAACGATCACCTTCTTGTAATACATCATCATTCATACCTAAACACATAGAGCATCCTGGTAGACGCCACTCAAACCCGGCTTGCACAAATACCTGATCAAGACCTTCTTGCTCAGCTTGCTGTTTGACAGCTGCCGAACCAGGAACAATGATGGCTGTGACATGCTCCGCGACTTGACCACGCGCTGCAACTTGTGCCGCTGCGCGCAAATCTTCGATTCGTGAATTGGTGCAAGAACCAATAAATACATGAGATACGGCAATATCACTGAGTTTTTGTCCGGCATCAAGATTCATATAGCGTAATGCTTTGCTCGCTGATTCTTTGATAATCGGATCAGCAAAATCATCTGGACTGGGGATCGCATCATCTACACCAATCACCTGACCGGGGTTAGTCCCCCAAGTCACTTGAGGTTTAATGTCTTTTGCTTGTAAGCGTACAACATGATCAAAATGGGCTGCTTCATCACTGTGTAAACTTGCCCAATATGCCATGGCTGCATCCCAGTCGTCACCAGTAGGAGCTTGTTCACGACCTTTAATGTAATCAAACGTCGTCTGATCTGGCGCAACTAAACCGGCTTTTGCCCCTGCCTCAATCGACATATTACAAATAGTCATGCGTTCTTCCATCGATAAACTCTCGATAGTGTCGCCACAATATTCAATGACATAACCGGTTGCACCAGCATGTGTCAGCTCTCCGATGATCGCCAGAATAATATCTTTTGCGGTTACCCCAATCGGTAACTTACCGTTGACTTCGACTTTGAGGTTTTTGGCTTTAGATTGGCGTAATGTTTGCGTAGCAAAGACATGTTCAACTTGTGATGTACCAATACCAAATGCCAATGCACCGAACGCACCGTGAGTAGCGGTATGGGAATCACCACACACAACAGTATGACCAGGTAAAATAGCCCCTAGCTCTGGCGCCATAACATGGATAATCCCTTGTTTTTGATGGCCAACAGGGTACAAGGTGATCCCATGGTCGATGCAGTTTTGTCGTAATGTTTGCAATTGCAGTTGGTTATCCGGCCCACAAGCATCTAATGCTAAGGAGCGTGTTGAAATAGAGTGATCCATTGTCGCGACTGTTTTTTCCGGACAACGCACTTTGCGTTTTTTTTCATTCAATCCAGCAAAAGCTTGTGGTGTCGTCACTTCGTGGATCAAGTGACGGTCAATATACAGTAAGGTGTCTTCACCTACTTGTGAAACAACATGGGCATCCCATATTTTGTCATACAGTGTTTGAGCCATTAGGTGTATCCTTATGCCTGTAAAATTTGTTGGGTAATATAATCACCGACTTGTGCAGTAGAGCTTGCTTTGTGACGTTCATCTGCACTGAGTAATTCACCGGTTAATATGCCGGCTTCAAGAGTTTGTACAACGGCTTGTTCGATGGCATTTGCCGCATCCGTTAAGTTGAGTGAATAACGCAGTAACATTGCAGCTGATAATATTTGTGCAATCGGATTGGCAATCCCTTGACCTGCAATATCTGGGGCACTGCCACCAGCAGGTTCAAACATGCCAAAGCCATCACTGTTAATACTTGCCGATGGTAACAAGCCCATAGAACCGGTTAGCATGGCACATTCGTCTGAGATGATATCACCGAATAAATTAGAACATAACATCACATCATACTGGGCAGGGTCACGCAGTAACTGCATTGCGGCGTTGTCGATATAGATATGCTCTAATTCAACATCCGGATAGTCTTTAGCGACTTCTTCGGTGACTTCGCGCCATAATCGACTGCACGCTAAGACATTGGCTTTGTCCACTGAAGTGACTTTTTTGTTTCGTTTTTGAGCGGTATTAAAAGCAGAGATTGCGATCCGACGGATCTCAGCTCGGGTGTAGCGCATCGTATCATAGGCAAATTCCTCTTCCCCTTCACCTTCTGACCCTTTAGGAAAACCAAAATAAATACCACTGGTTAATTCGCGCACCACCAATATATCCATACCATTATGTGAGATATCTTTGCGTAACGGTGATAAGTCTTCCAGCCCAGAATAAATCTTAGCAGGGCGGAGGTTTGAGAATAAATCAAAATGACTACGCAGAGTTAATAACGATGCTCGCTCAGGTCGCTGTTCCAGGGGTAATGAATCCCATTTAGGTCCACCAATAGAACCAAATAATATGGCATCAGCTGCTTCACATCCTGCTAGTGTTTCAGCTGGTAGTGCTTCGCCATGATGATCAATGGCATATCCGCCCACCGCATAATTCTTACGATTAAACGTGTAACCAAACTTTTGCTCAACGGCGTCTAATACTTTGTTAGCTTCGACCATGATTTCTGGGCCAATCCCATCACCGGCTAATACCGCTAGTTGATAAGTAGACATTTATACTCCTGTGGAAATGTGTTGTTTTTGCTCATCGATTTGATCAGCAAGATGCATATTGTTTAAAACGAAAATAAGGGCTTTGACGCCGGACTCAACGATATCAGTAGCAAGCCCGATCCCATGAAAACGTCGATCTTTGTATTTGGCTACAATGCTGACCTGCGCCAATGCATCCGCACCTTCTCCTTTGGAATCCAATTTGAAATCCACGATATTGATTTGGTTTTCATCAATCATTTGCATGATCGCATTGTATGCAGCGTCGACCGGACCATTACCTGTTGCACTGTGGGTGACAGTGTTATCACCGATATTTAATGATACCGTTGCACTAGGGATGATTTCTTTGCCTGAACTTGCTTGTAGATAGTCCAAAGAATAATGTGCATGTTCATGTTTTTGTTGATTAAAAAACAACAAAGCTTCGAGATCATAATCAAATACTTGGCCTTTTTTATCAGCCAATTGTAAAAATGCCGAATACACTTCGTCCAAGTCATAATCGGTATCGTTGTAGCCTAACTCATGCAGCCGGTGTTTAATAACATGTCTGCCTGAGCGTGATGTTAAATTAAGTTGATTTTTATTTAAGCCGACTGATTCAGGGGTCATGATCTCATAGGTATTTTGACCTTTGAGCACACCGTCTTGATGGATCCCAGATGAGTGCGCAAACGCATTTGCACCGACAATCGCTTTATTTGCCTGCACCGGCATATTACATAATTGACTGACGAGTTTAGAGGTACGAGAAATCTCAGTGCTTTGGATATGGGTAGTTAATCCATAGCGTTCATTGCGGGTTTGTAAAATCATTGCTATTTCTTCTAACGAAGCGTTTCCAGCACGTTCACCAATACCATTGATGGTACATTCGACTTGACGTGCACCTTGTTCAACTGCAGCTAATGAATTGGCAACGGCTAAGCCTAGATCATTATGGCAATGTACCGAGATCGTCGCTTTGTCGATATTGGGTACCCGATTAAATAATTGCCCAATAATCCCACCAAATTCACTCGGTGTCGTATAACCCACCGTATCGGGAATATTGACTGTGGTTGCACCAGCATTAATCGCTGCTTCGACCATTCGACATAAATAATCAATATGGGTTCGTCCTGCATCTTCACAAGAAAACTCTACATCATCAGTGTATTTTCGAGCGTGCTTAACGGCGGCAACAGCCATTTCAACGATTTCATCTTGTGATTTACGTAATTTAGTGGATACATGAATATCAGAAGTGGCGATAAATGTATGGATCCGGAAACGTTCTGCAACGCTTAAAGCCTGTCCGCATGCATCTATGTCATTTGCTAAGGCGCGAGATAATCCACATACCGTTGAATGTTTGATTTCTCTAGCAATGGTTTGCACTGATTTAAAATCACCAGGGGATGATACTGGAAAGCCCGCTTCAATAATATCTACGCCAAGTCTTTCTAACGCAAAAGCAATTTGTAGTTTTTCTTTCACCGTTAAACTAGCGGGTAAAGCTTGTTCACCGTCTCGTAATGTCGTATCGAAAATTTTCACATGGTTCGTCACGTGTTGCTCCCTTTGCTTACGCTAATTATAAAAAAACCCGTGGGTTACACGGGTTTTTTTAAAGTCAAAATTAACTCACCCATGCACAAAGATGTTCAGTAGCAGGCGTAAAGTTAATGTATGTGTATTAATTTTTTTCATTATTCTACTTTACGTTTATGCGATAGATGGGTCAAGTAAAAAATACCCAGTCACGCATAAAAAGAGGGCGTATATACTAAAATATACCATATTAAAGGTTTGATGTGATTTTTTATCATCTATTTATAACTATATTAGGATGTATATCTCAACTTGTCACTGATTAGCGAATGTTTGTCCATTCGATATTAAATGATAAGCGTAATTCGCGCATCGTTAATACTCTTGGGATTGCTTTACCTTTGTGCGACCAACGATGACCACAACATGCGCTGGTCATAATTCGCTTAGTCGGTTTGAGTAAGGTGATTTGATGACTGGGGTCAGAATGTATTTTTTGTCCATCAGCTAGAGTCGATTCACCCGCTAGCGAAAACCAACCAAATTTGTTGAGATGCAGCAACGGTAATTCTGAGTGTAATTTATCTATTGAATCAATCTCAATATGTAATGTACCCATAACATTCACTATAATAGGCACAACTAAACCAATGGTTTGATGACGCAAATAATAGGCTTCGGTCGCGTTAGCCGTTTGTTTTGCAATAGGCGGGCTATTCGTTTGGGGACTGTGGTAACTGGCATTATGAATATCGACTTTCAACGGAGCTTGAGAATGTAATAGATGATGCGCCGAATACGTAATATGTGTATGTAAATGTTTAAGCTTTCGTTGTAACAAGGCGATTTGGCGCGGGCCGTGATTGGCAAGATATGCACATTCTCTTTGATACAACGCATTACACAACTCAGCAAATTCAGCTGATTGAGTATCTTGTAAAAAGAGTTCGCTTTGTTCAAGCATCGGGTTGTCACTATTTTTCTTTGGTATAACGTATCTTACTGATATTTGATTTATAATTCATCAAAAAAAACCAGTTCACTAACGGAACTGGTTTTTGAAATAGCATGCTATGTCTAAGATAAAGTTGGCGCTGTTATTGGCCTTTAATCTCACTACGACCGAAGTATTTTGCATTAGCACCTAGTGCTTCTTCTATGCGTAATAATTGGTTGTACTTCGCAACACGATCAGAACGACATAACGAACCTGTCTTGATTTGACCAGCAGCAGTACCTACCGCTAAATCAGCGATAGTTGCATCTTCAGTTTCACCTGAGCGATGCGAGATAACAGCTGTAAAGCCAGCTTCTTTGGCCATACGGATTGCATTTAGCGTTTCGCTTAATGAACCGATTTGGTTAAATTTGATCAGGATTGAGTTACCAATTCCGTTATCAATGCCGCGCTTTAAGATCTTGGTGTTAGTGACGAATAAATCATCGCCAACTAATTGTACTTTGTCGCCAATTTTCTTGGTTAAGCTTGCCCAACCATCCCAATCACTTTCGTCTAAGCCATCTTCGATAGATACGATAGGATAGCGTTGTGATAATTCTGCAAGATAGTCACCAAAGCCTTCTGAATCAAACGACTTGTCTTCACCAGATAATACATATTGACCATTTTTGTAAAACTCAGACGCCGCACAATCTAATGCTAAGGTAATGTCTTCGTTCATTTTGTAGCCTGCATTTTCAACCGCAGTAATAATCGTTGATAATGCTTCTTCGTTAGAGCCAAGGTTAGGTGCAAAACCACCTTCATCTCCAACAGCTGTATTTAAGCCTTTGGCGTTGAGTACTTTTTTTAGGCTATGAAAAATCTCAGCGCCCATACGTAATGCTTCTTTGAAGTTAGGTGCGCCAACCGGCTGTACCATAAATTCTTGGATATCAATGTTGTTATCCGCATGCTCACCACCATTGATGATGTTCATCATTGGTACTGGCATAGAGTACTGACCTGGCGTGCCATTTAAGTTTGCGATATGCTCATATAATGGGATGCTTTGAGCAATGGCTGCAGCTTTAGCAACCGCTAAAGAAACCGCTAAGATCGCGTTTGCACCTAACACTTCTTTGTTTTCAGTGCCATCTAAGTCAATCATCACTTGGTCGACGTTAGCCTGGTCAGCTGCATCTAACCCTAAAATAGCAGGTGCGATTTTATCATTAATGGCTGCTACAGCTAAAAGTACACCTTTACCTAAATAACGTGCTTTATTGCCGTCACGTAATTCTAATGCTTCACGTGAACCGGTTGATGCACCGGAGGGCGCACAAGCTCGGCCCATCGCACCCGTATCTAAATAGACATCGGCTTCAACGGTAGGGTTACCACGTGAATCCATGATTTCACGACCAATAATACGACTTATAGTTGCCATGTTTGTTTTTATCCTTATGAATGATTCATTTTTTGAAATTCGCCCGCCGCTGCAACAAAACCTGCAAATAACGGATGCCCATCACGTGGGGTCGAATTAAACTCTGGGTGGAATTGGCCAGCAATGAAGAACGGATGATCCGATAATTCAATGACTTCAACCAATTGTTTATCGGTAGATAAACCGCTGACTCTTAGGCCTGCTTTTTCGATTTTATCACGTAGAGTATTATTAACTTCGTAGCGGTGACGGTGACGCTCAAAGATCTCTACGTCACCATAGCAACCGTGTACTTTACTGCCTTCAACAAGATGGCATAACTGGCTACCTAGGCGCATGGTGCCACCTAAATCAGAGGCTTCATCACGCTGCTCAACACTGCCGTCAGAATCTAACCATTCGTTAATCAAACCGACAACAGGGAATGGAGTTTCTGGATCAAACTCAGTCGAGTTGGCACCTGGCATATTAGCAACATTTCGCGCAAACTCGATTAATGCGACTTGCATTCCTAAACAGATACCTAGATATGGAACATTATTTTCACGAGCAAAACGCGCCGCTTCAATTTTACCTTCGACGCCACGTTCACCAAATCCACCTGGGACTAAAATCGCATCAAGATCATTTAAGATTTGTGGCCCTTTAGAAATAATATCGGCAGAGTCGATGTATTTGATTTTGACACTTAAGCGGTTTTTGAGGCCAGCATGTTTAAGTGCTTCATTCACTGATTTATAGGCATCAGGTAATTCAATGTATTTACCGACCATTCCAATCACAACTTCTTTCGTTGGATTTGATTCGGCATATAACACTTGTTCCCATTCTGTTAAATCCGCTTCAGGACAATCAAGCTTAAAGCGTTGAACGACTAACTCATCCATGCCTTGGGCTTTTAATGCAGCTGGAATCTTGTAAATACTATCCACATCACGTAATGAAATAACGGCTTTGTCTGGTACATTGGTAAATAAGGCGATTTTGGCACGTTCATTACTGGGTAGTGCACATTCAGAACGACATACTAATATATCTGGCATGATACCGATTGAACGTAACTCTTTGACTGAATGCTGGGTAGGTTTGGTTTTGACTTCACCCGAGGCTGCCATGTAAGGAACAAGCGTTAAGTGCATAAACATGGCACGCTCACGGCCTAATTCAGTACCTAATTGACGAATGGCTTCTAAGAATGGTTGTGATTCGATATCACCTACTGTGCCACCAATTTCAACAATCGCAACATCGTTACCTTCAGCGCCATCAATGACGCGCTGTTTGATCTCGTTAGTGATATGTGGAATGACCTGAATGGTTGCACCTAAATAATCACCACGACGCTCACGCTCTAGCACTGATGCATATACTCGACCAGTGGTAAAGTTGTTACGTTTGGTCATGCGGGTACGAATAAAACGCTCATAGTGACCTAAATCTAAGTCAGTCTCCGCGCCATCATCGGTAACAAATACTTCACCGTGTTGAATCGGGCTCATTGTGCCTGGATCAACATTAATATAAGGGTCAAGTTTGAGCATCGTGACCTTTAGGCCTCGTGCTTCTAATATAGCAGCCAGTGATGCTGCTGCAATTCCTTTGCCTAAGGACGAAATCACCCCACCGGTGACGAAAATATAATGAGTCATGTTTTACCTAAGGGCGTAAATGTTGAATTTGGGTGTATCGCTATACAAACACTGTATTGTGTATCTCATATCGTTCATAGATAGAACATATAATCGTCACTAACATGTGATTTTGTACTTTCTGGATGGGGAGCTAGTATACGCAAATAAGTCGTTAATAACAAACTGTACTTGCGCATTTATCGCATTGATTTGAGAACATAGATCAAGTCCAGAGCCTGCTTGGGTGAGAGTTCATCTGCGGCTATTTGGTCTAAAGTATCTAACAACGCTTGCTGTGAATTATCTAATGTCAGTTGCACTGGTGTTTGTGCCTCTTCGTTTAATCCTCGCTTAGGTGTATCAACTGATGAAGATTCTAACCACTGGAGTTTGTTTTTCGCCTTAGCAATAACCTGTTGCGGCACACCGGCGAGTTGAGCGACTTGTAATCCATAGCTTTTATTGGCGGCGCCAGCTTGCACGTTATGCATAAACTTAATCGTATCGTTGTGTTCAATTGCATTCAGGTGCACATTACTCATTGTGTTGGTGTTATCAGCTAACTCGGTTAGTTCAAAATAATGAGTGGCAAATAGCGTATAAGATTGGATCTGTTGACTTAAATATTCAGCACAGGCCCAGGCTAAAGAAAGCCCATCATAAGTACTGGTTCCTCTGCCTATTTCGTCCATTAATACTAAACTATGCGCTGAGGCATTATGCAAAATATTGGCAGTTTCGGTCATCTCAACCATAAACGTAGAACGGCCAGATGCAAGATCATCGGCTGCACCAATGCGCGTAAAGATCCGGTCAATAGGACCTAATTGACAATGTGCTGCAGGGACATAGCAACCTATATATGCCAACAAGACAAGCAAGGCGGTTTGTCGCATATAGGTCGATTTACCGCCCATGTTAGGTCCGGTGATCATGAGCATTTTTTGCTGCTCATCAAGGGACAGTGAATTGGCAATAAAAGGCTGTTCAAGGACTTGTTCGACGACAATATGACGTCCATCTGTGTATGCAATTCCAGATACGTCGCTTAACACAGGACGTACAAGATTCAATGCGGTGGCTTGGTAGGCAAAGCACAATAAAACATCGCATTCAGCTAGTGCATTAGCCGTTAATGTCAATGGATTAAGTTGCGGTAATACCTGATCGAACAATGCGTCATACAATTGTTTTTCGAGTGTGAGAGCTTGGCCTTGCGAATTAAGGACTTTTTCTTCGTGTATCTTAAGCTCTTCGATAATGTATCTTTCGTTGTTTTTGAGAGTTTGACGACGAATATAATGTTCAGGGACCAGGTGTGCTTGACCTTTGGATACTTCAATAAAAAAACCATGAACTCGGTTATAGCCCACTTTTAAGTACTGTATTCCCGTTGCTGCACGTTCTCGTTCTTCCAACACCGTTAGATACTCTGTTGCCCCTTGAGATAAAGCGCGCAACTCATCCAATTCAGCATTATAGCCAGGTGCAATCACGCCACCATCGCGAATAACCACCGGAGGATTATCATTAATAGCATTGCTGAGGAGCTCAGCAAGTTCGGGATACGTGTTAATCGTATTGGCTAATGCCCGTATTTTGGGGTCTGCATATGGCGCTAAGGTTGTTTGTAATTCAGGTAATATATTCAGTGCATCACGTAATCGTGCAAAATCTCGTGGCCGGGCTGAGCGCAATGCTAAGCGAGCCAAGACGCGTTGAATATCACCGATTGCTTTGAGTTGATGACGTGGAGTGGTGATGTCCTCGGCGACAAAGCTTTCGATAACGTTATAACGTTGATTGAGTTGACTATGCTGGGTAATAGGACGATGGATCCATTGTTGTAGTAAGCGCGCACCCATTGCAGTTTGAGTCTGGTTAAGTACGGCAAAGACAGTGTGTTCATTTCCACCAGAAAGATTTTGTGTGAGTTCTAGATTTTTGCGAGTAGCAAAATCCATTTGTACGGTATCACTGTGCGCTTGGAGCTGTATTTGTTTGATGTGCGGCAGTGCACGTTTTTGGGTGTCTTTGACATATTGTAATAGACAACCTGCAGCACGTATTCCTAATGGTGCATCATTAATCCCAAATCCGGTGAGTTCTTTTGTGCCAAATTGCATATTGAGATGATTAACGGCAGTATCATAATCAAATTCCCATTCAGCACGCCGCACTGCATTTGGGTAATTGGCTTTGAATTCAGGCGCGCTGATACTTTCATTGTATAATATTTCGGCAGGGTTAAAACGTTGTAAGTCTGCTAATAAAGCGGCTTCATTTAACGCTTCGGTGATCACAAATTGCCCGGTACTTAACGCTAATGCAGCCAGTCCATACTGCATTGCTGATGGATTCTTGCTGTTCGCTGCAATATGCGTAATGGCGACAATCAATGTATCATGATTATCACGCAGTAATGCTTCATCGGTCACTGTACCAGGAGTTAATACTTGTTTAACTGCACGTTCTACAGGGCCTTTGCTTGTCGCTGGATCGCCTATTTGTTCGCAGATTGCGACAGATTCACCCAACTGTACGAGTTTAGCTAAATAGCCCTCAACAGCATGGTAAGGTACACCCGCCATTGGAATGGGTTCACCGCCGGCTTTACCTCTTGCCGTTAACGTAATATCAATAAGCTGTGAGGCTCGTTTTGCGTCATCAAAAAACAGTTCATAAAAATCCCCCATCCGATAGAACAATAGCTCATTGGGATGTTGTGCTTTAATGCGAAGATATTGTTGCATCATTGGGGTGTGTTGAGTTTGTACTTGGCTCAATTTATTTTTATACTATTAACAATGTTGAATAGTATAAGCATAACAATATTTTGATTTCCTATCTAAAAGAAAATGCACAAAATGCATTACACCGCTTAGCGAAGCATTTACAGCAAAACAAATTGACTGTTTCTTGCGCAGAATCATGCACTGGAGGCGGCCTAGCGTATGCATTTACCGCATTACCAGGGAGTTCAGCTTGGTTTAAACACAGCGTTGTGACTTATTCTAATGCAGCAAAGACGGCCCATTTGCATGTCCCTGAAGATACTTTACACGCTTATGGTGCTGTATCTCCACAAACGGCGGCTGCGATGGCACAGGGTGTGATTACGCATTTTCAATCTGATGTTGCTATCAGCGTGACAGGTATTGCTGGACCAGATGGTGCCACAGTGGATAAACCTGTAGGCACGGTATGGTTTGGTTTTGTTGTGGATGGTCAAACCGTCACACAAATGCGTCAATTTACGGGGGACCGAGAGGCGGTAAGGCAACAGGCGATTGAATTTGCTTTAGTATTTGTATGTAAAATCCTTACAATCTGATCGAAAGCTCAGCGGTTTTACGTACAAGGCATGACTATAATAGTTAGTAACAACCTAACGATGATTTGCTAAAAAAATATGATATTTATGTTGCACTGTATAATTATACAGTAGTATACTCCTGACTATTGAAGCGACATCCTAACTCACATTTTAGATTGAGGCACACATGGCAGAAGATAACAAAACACGCGCACTATCCGCAGCACTAGGTCAAATTGAGAAGCAGTTTGGCAAAGGGGCGATCATGCGTCTAGGTGATAATCAAGCACTGGACATTGAATCTATTTCAACAGGTTCACTTACGATTGATATCGCGTTAGGTATAGGTGGTTTGCCTTGTGGTCGAGTCGTTGAGATTTATGGTCCTGAATCATCGGGTAAAACCACCTTAACATTACAAGTTATTGCCGAAGCGCAAAAAGTGGGTAAAACTTGTGCGTTTGTTGATGCGGAACATGCATTGGATCCTGTTTATGCTGCGGCACTAGGTGTAAATATTGATGAATTATTAGTATCTCAACCTGACACAGGTGAACAAGCCCTTGAGATTTGCGACATGTTGGTTCGTTCAGGTGCTGTTGATGTGGTTATTGTCGATTCAGTTGCGGCCTTAACACCTAAAGCAGAAATTGAAGGTGACATGGGTGATTCACATGTTGGTTTACAAGCACGTTTAATGTCACAAGCATTACGTAAACTGACTGGTAATATTAAACGCTCCAACACATTAGTGATATTTATCAACCAAATCCGCCTTAAAATTGGAGTCATGTTTGGTAACCCAGAAACGACCAGTGGTGGTAATGCTCTTAAGTTTTACTCATCAGTTCGTTTAGATATTCGACGTATCGGTGCCATTAAAGACGGTGATGAAATTGTCGGTAATGAAACACGGGTCAAAGTAGTCAAAAATAAAGTTGCACCACCATTTAAACAAGCTGAATTCCAAATCATGTATGGTAAAGGCATTTCAAAAGAAGCTGAGTTGATTGATTTAGGCGTTAAACAAAAGTTCGTTGAGAAAGCCGGTGCTTGGTATAGTTATAATGGCGAGCGAATTGGTCAAGGAAAAGCCAACGTGGTTAAATATCTTAAAGAGCATCAATCGATGGCTGTTGAGATTGAACAACGTATTCGAGCTGAGTTATTGCTAAAAGCCAAATCAAGCAGTGAAGTCAAAGAAGAACGTGAAGCGTTACGTGCAGCTGAAGCCGCTGGCGAATAAAGCTATTCAGTAATGAATGATATTGTGTGGTCAACCGCACGATGTCATTAACTATACTGCACACACAAACCCATTAGCTAGAATGAAGATTCTAGGTCGTGGGTTTTTTTATGTCAGTCGAACTAGTAAAAAGCGTAATTAGTATTGAAAAAATCACGTACAACTAGTTGATTATGGTATTATATTTGCTCGTATAGGATGCATTAATATTAGACAAGACAAGGTGTAGATAGTAGCGTGAACAATGGATTAGAGCGTCTCAATGCTCAAGGGCTTACTTGCATCAAGCAAGATAGAACGTTATTTAATGAGTTTTCACTGCATGTAAATGCCGGTGAGCTGATCCATTTAGTCGGTCCAAATGGGGCGGGTAAAACCAGTTTGTTACGTCTGTTAGTTGGTCTTTCGATGCCTGATAGTGGACACGTCAATATTACATCAGCACCAGATACAGATTACCCCTTATTGTATCTTGGGCACAAATTAGGTCTCAATCGATTTTTATCCAGTATCGAAAATCTGTCATTTTGGGCGCAAATGCATGGTATTACCACGACCGAATCGCAGTTATACGAATTATTAGCGCGTTTTGATTTGGTTGGATTAGAAGATGTGCCAAGTGGTCAGTTGTCAGCAGGTCAACAGCGCAGAGTCTCATTAGCACGCACCCAATTAATGAACACCAGTTTATGGGTATTAGATGAACCTTTTACTTCTTTGGACATCAGTGGTGTTGCATTTATGCAGCAATGTATCGATACCTTTATCAATCAAGGTGGTGCAGTGCTTCTGACTTCGCATCAATCGTTGTTAAGTTCACATCCCGTTAAGCAAGTTACATTGGCGTATCAAATATGAATGGCATTTCTTCACCGCTATTAAGTATTATTCATCGCGATTTGCTCTTGGCGTTTAGACAAAAAGCAGAATTACTACAACCACTGTTGTTTTTTATGATGGTGATTTCACTATTCCCACTGGGTGTAGGGCCTGGCCCGGAAACATTACAAAAAATTGGACCAGGTGTCATTTGGGTTGCTGCCATTTTGTCGGCATTGTTAGGTATGGATAAGCTGTTTCGCGATGATTATTTGGATGGAAGTTTAGAACAATTACAATTAGCACATGTTTCATTACCATTGGCCATGTTTGCTAAAGTAGTGGTGCATTGGTGCGGGTCATTTATCCCATTGTTGCTTATTTCACCATTGTTGGCTTTGTTTTTAAACCTGACTACGCCAATGTATTGGGCGTTATTGTGTACCTTAGCATTAGGCACACCATTACTCTCGTTAGTCGGTGCTATTGCCGTAGCATTGACCGTTGGTTTGCAGCGCGGAGGGGTGCTACTGTCGCTGCTGTTAATCCCTGTATTTATTCCTTTACTGATTTTTGCAACATCGGCTGTTGAGAGTGCTTCGATGGGTTTAAATTACTTCCCACAACTTGCTATTATCGGTGCCATGCTGTGTTTTGCCATTGCAATTACGCCATTTGCGATTAGTTATGCTATTAGAGTGAGTCATCATTAATGTTTACTTGGTTACATCCTTACGCTAAAACAGAACGTGCTTATGCATTATGCAACACGTTATTTCCGTATTTTTTGGTTACCGCTGTGGTGGGTCTAACCGTCGGCTTTATTTGGGGATTATTGTTTGCGCCACCAGATTACCAGCAAGGTGACTCTTTTCGGATTATTTATATTCATGTGCCCTCAGCCATACTAGCAATGAGCACTTATGTTGCGATGGCGACGGCTGGCTTAGTTGGTCTGGTCTGGCAGTGGAAGACGGCTTATATGAGTATGATAGCGATTGCACCAGTAGGTGCTTTGTTAACGTTTATCTCATTATTTACCGGCGCAGCATGGGGTAAACCGATGTGGGGAACGTGGTGGATTTGGGATGCACGCTTGACGGCTCAGTTGATTTTGTTTTTCTTGTATTTGGGTGTGATGGCTTTATATGGTGCGTTTAGCGATAAGACGCAAGCTGGCAAATCAGCCGCTGTTATGGCATTAGTCGGAGTCATCAATATTCCCATTATCCATTACTCAGTAGAGTGGTGGAATACACTTCATCAAGGTGCAACGATTACCAAATTTGGTAAACCATCTATTGCGCCGTCCATGTTATGGCCGTTGTTAATTTCTATTGTAGGTATGATCGGATTGATTGGCAGTTTGGTAATGATGAATCTTAAGAATCAAATTTTGCGTAGAGAACTACATCGTCCTTGGGTTATAGCCTTGCTTAGCCAATCTAAGAAGGAGCAATAGCATGCAATTTGAATCTTGGGCAGATGTGATTGCAATGGGTGGCTATGGTTTTTTTGTATGGTTGTCATACGGCGTATCAATAATCGCAACGCTAGCATTAATTATTGTATTTAAACTCGAACAGCGTGCACTTACTCGTGCAGTAGTCGCACAAAGCGCGCGTCAATTACGTATTAAACAAGCGCAGGAGAAGCAACGTGAATCCTAGACGAAAACAACGACTTATTACTGTAGGCGTAATTGGTGGCTTATTGATTGGTGCCGTATCGTTAATGTTATTTGCGTTAAACGAAAATATTGATTTGTTTTACACGCCTTCTGAGATCATAGACGGTAAAGGAAAAGATGGCAGTAAGCCGCAAATTGGGCAGCGCTTACGCATTGGTGGGTTAGTCGTTGAAGGTTCAGTGACTCGAAATCAAGACACGTTAGCGGTTGAGTTTGATTTAATCGATACCGGTCCGGTAGTCAAAATTTCTTACATCGGTATCTTGCCAGATTTATTTAGAGAAGGGCAGGGTATTGTTGCCACGGGTGTATTGCAGGCTGATAACCTGATCGTAGCCGAGGAAGTGCTGGCTAAACATGACGAAGAATACATGCCGCCAGAATTGGCAGAAAAACTAAAAGGGATCAAGCATGTAAAGCCGTCTGATGCCGGTATAAACTCACCCAACCCTTCACCTAGTTATTAATAGTGAGAATGTAAGAGTATGATTGCTGAAATTGGCCATTTTTCTATAATAATCGCTTTGTTACTTGCTGGATTATTGTCTATCTATCCTATGTGGGGCGCGCACATCAAGCACGACATGATGATCGCTTCTGCGAAGCCCTTAGCGATAGGTTTATTTGTGTTTACGTTAATTGCTTATATCTGTCTAACCAACCGTTTTTTGGTGGATGATTTTTCTGTTTCTTATGTCGCCAATCATTCCAACAGTTTGTTGCCTTGGTATTATAAGGTGACCGCAGTATGGGGTGGGCATGAAGGTTCATTTTTGCTGTGGGTGTTAATTTTTTCAGTTTGGACAGTGGCTGTTGCAGTGCTCAGTAAAGGTATTCCTGAGATCATGGTTGCGCGTGTTTTATCTGTTTTAGGGATGGTGTCGATCGGTTTTTATCTGTTTATGCTCCTCACATCGAATCCTTTTGATACGCTCATTCCTTTTTATCCCGTGGATGGTGCGGATTTAAATCCATTGCTACAAGATTTTGGCATGATTATCCATCCACCCATGTTGTACATGGGATATGTTGGCTTTTCAGTTGCGTTTGCCTTTGCTATCGCTGCCTTAATATCTGGACAACTCGACTCAACCTGGGCGCGCTGGTCACGTCCCTGGACAATTGCTGCGTGGGCATTTTTGACGGTAGGCATTGCGCTGGGAAGTTGGTGGGCTTATTACGAACTCGGTTGGGGTGGCTGGTGGTTTTGGGATCCAGTCGAAAATGCTTCTTTCATGCCTTGGTTGGTAGGTACCGCATTGATGCACAGTTTAGCGGTGACCGAAAAACGCAAAGTCTTTAAATCTTGGACAGTGTTACTAGCAATTGCAGCATTTTCGTTGAGTTTGTTAGGTACGTTTTTGGTACGTTCTGGCATATTAGTATCAGTGCATTCATTTGCGTCTGATCCATCAAGGGGACTATTCATCCTAGCGTTGCTAGTGATTGTTATTGGTGGTTCGTTATTATTGTATGCATTGCGTGCTCCGCAATTAAACACACGCTCATCTTATGCACTTGCGTCCCGCGAAGTGATGTTAATGGGCAATAATATTCTATTGTGTGCAGCGACAGTGGTGGTGTTAATTGGCACCTTATTTCCGTTAGTGCATAAAGAATTAGGCATGGGCAGTATCTCGATTGGTGCGCCGTTTTTTAATCAAATGTTTACTTTGCTATTAGTGCCTTTTGTGATGTTTATGACTATCGGTCCGATTAGTCGTTGGAAACAACAGCCCCTAGCTGCGTTACGCAATCAAATTATTATCGCTTTAGGTATCGGTATCAGTGCCGGCATATTAGTGGTGAATAGTTTTGATACAGCGGCTACCTATGTTTCTGCATTGGGGATGATTTGCGCATTTTGGATATTAGTGTCTACCATTCAAGAGGTAATGCAGCGGGTTAATGCAATGCCACAGTCGACATCGGTTTTAGTTAATTTACGTCAATTAACGCCAAGTCATTGGGGAATGATATTAGGACATGTAGGCTTTGCAGTGTCATTAATCGGTATTACATTAGTGAGTAATTTTGAAACCGAGCGTGACGTTCGAATGCAATTTGGTGACCAAGTCACGATTGCCCAATACAGCATCGATTTTAGTGAAGTACAATCAATTCAAGGTCCCAATTACAGCGCAGATCGTGGGATTTTTGATGTGTACCAAGACGGTGATTTTGTCGTGCATCTAGAACCTGAAAAACGCTACTACTCAGTTAAAAGTATTACTATGACCGAAGCGGGTATTCATACAACGTTGTTCCGAGATATATTTATTGCCTTGGGTGAACAATTGGATGATCAGTCATGGGCTGTCAGAGTCTATTACAAACCGTTTGTTATTTGGATATGGTTAGGCGCAGGTATTATGGCTTTAGGTGGTGTGTGTTCAATGTTTGATAAACGTTATCGGATGAAAAAGCTCGCAAAACACGGGGTGCAAGTCGCATGATTAATACACGCTTTTTGGTTCCTTTAGTTGGTTTTCTTGCGTTGGTGTTTTTTTTGTATCAAGGACTCTTCTCTGATCCTAGAGAGCGCGATTCGCAGGTTTTAGCCAAACCAATGCCTGAATTTAGTTTGCCGGATCTTATGGACCCTAGTGTAATTTATACCCAAGATGTGTTTAATGGCGAAGTGACATTATTGAATATCTGGGGAGTGTGGTGTGTGACATGCGCGATTGAATTACCTTATCTGACAGAACTCAGTGAGCAAGGGGTGCGTTTTGTCGGCTTGTATTATGACCAAGATTTAGATCCCGATTTTGGCACTAAAACATTGGCACGGGTTCAACAAGAAGTCGTTGCAACCACCAATCAGCTAGGTAATCCTTTTGTGTTTAATATTTTTGATGTATACCGTGACACGTCACTTGATCTTGGGGTAACCGGCGCACCAGAGACACTACTCATTGATCAACAAGGCATTATCCGCGTACATCATATTGGTGATATTAATCCGCGTGTCTGGAGCAAAAAATTTGCGCCTATCTACGATGAACTGACTAAGCCTTCTTCTGGAGAGATGCAATGATACTGACACGATTTGCAAGTAGCACATTGCTCGCTGTACTAGTGTTATGTATTGGCTTGGCAAGTATCAGCCAACCTGTTTTAGCGACAGAAGAAAACTATGCGTTTGCCACTGAACAACAACGTAAGGATTTTAAACGCCTCACGCAAGAATTACGTTGTCCAATGTGTCAGAACCAAAATATCGCCGATTCTGACGCGATGATTGCCCATGATATGCGCCGAAAAGTTTATCAATTGGTGACTGATGGGCAAGGGCAGGATGAGGTGATTGATTTTATGAAGCAGCGTTATGGTGATTTTGTTCATTATCAGCCGCCAGTCAATTCTAATACAGTGTGGTTGTGGGTATTACCCTTTAGTGTTTTGTTGTTTGGTGTGTTGATTTTGATTAAAAAGCGCCCTCAGGCATTCTCTGATAATCCACAAGAGCAGGCTGATTTAATAGCACAAGCGGATGCGTTATTGGAGAAAGACAAATGATTGAATTTTACCTCTTTGCCGCAGCCATGGTTGCTGTCGCGCTGGGATTTATCTTTTATCCGTTATACAAGCGAAACCTTAAGGCTCATGAACAGGCGTATACATTATCTAATACACGCTTGATCAAACAACGGTTGATAGAAATTGATGCTGAATACGCTCAGGGGATTATTTCTAAAAAACATCAAGAGCAGGCACAAAAAGAGCTTAAACTGGCATTACTCGATGAAACTCAATCACCAACAAGCTCCATCCCTAAGTTGAGTAAACCAGTAAGTGTCAGCTTGTTCATTGCATTGGTTATTGCCGTTGCGACTGTCTATTGGCACAGTAATCAATTAACCGGTATGCAGCGCTTGATAGACGCACAAGCACAAATGAATGTGTTAACGGATAAGATTATTGTCAATCCATCACAAGATGTATCGATGGATGATATTCAAGATTTTACCTTAGCGATCCGTTCACTGATTGCCAATAATGCGGAAGATGCCACAGGGTGGATGCTCTTAGGTCGCTTATATAGTGCATTGAGTCAGTTTGAACAATCTTATCAAGCATTTGAAAAATCGTTATTGATTGCGCCAAATAACACTGAAACTTTGGCCAGCTATGCGCAAGCATTAATGATGCCTAATCAGCTTGATTACTTACGCCAAGCTGTGCCTGTGCTGACAAAGCTATTGAGTTTAGAACCAGACAATAATCAAGCGGCATTGATGTTAGCAATGACGTCCGGGCAGGTGGGAGATGTGGCGATGTCTGAACGGTATTTTGCGCAAGTAAAAGACTTGTTACCGGCAAATAATCCGGCAATAGTGCAAATACAAGCACGGATTGATGAACTCAATGGACAACCTAAAGTCGCAACTGGTTTTAGTGTGACGATCAATGCGACTGCTGAGATGAATGCACGATTAGCACAAGTAAATCGCTTACAACCATCGTATTTGTTTGTCTTTGCCAAAGATGCTCAAGGTACTAATCCATTGCCTGTTGCGGTTAAAAAACTGGATTTACGAGTCTTACCGATGACAGTCACTCTCACTAATGCAGATGCTATGATGGCCAGTTATTCGTTGAATGATATATCAGCGGTTAAACTGGTCGCTCGTTTGTCGTTTGATGAAAATGTACAAACCAGTATTGGTGAATTGCAAGGCACAACGACGATTACCAAAGAGCCTAATGCGGTTATACCCGTCACCATTATGATCAATGAGGAAATTAAGTGAAAAACCCTATCTTGATAATCGGCCTGTCAGTCCTTCTACTTAGTGGCTGTGCAAATAACCATAAAGCGCAAGTCGATGCGACCAAAGCCGTGACAAATGAAACCGCAGTTACCGATGAGGTGTATGTCGATCCACGCGACCCGATTGAGGGCATTAACCGTGTGATGTGGGATTTTAACTATGATGTATTAGATAAATATTTATTAAAACCTGTCACGCAGGGGTATGTTGCAGTGACACCTCAGTTTGTGCGTTCTGGCTTGGTTAACTTTTCGAATAACCTCTCTGAACCTGGGCATATGCTTAACAACATGTTGCAAGGTAAAATAGATGGCACTATGGTGAGTCTGGCTCGTTTTTTAGTCAACAGCACAGTCGGTGTGTTAGGGATCTTTGATGTTGCTACTGCAATGGACTTACAAATCGAAAAAGAATCCTTTGGTGAAGTGCTGGGTAACTGGGGAGTGCAAACTGGTCCATATTTAATGGTACCGGCACGCGGTCCAACTGATATTCGCTCCACAACAGGTGATGTAGTGGATAATATGATGTTTCCATTGAATCTACTCAATAGTAACTTTACGCTGTTTAGTGGGATTGTTGGGGCTTTAGAAGGTCGTGCACGTGTGCTTTCACAAGAAAATACGTTAAACAGCTCATTGGATCCGTATGCTTTTGTTAAAAATGCGTATTTTCAAAATTTAGAATTTAAAGTAAAAGATGGCCAAGTCCAACAAACAGAAGCTGAACAAGCAGAAGAGATGGAAGATTTTGCTGAATTTGAGGGGTTACTTGACGACTTATAATACGTCTTTATCTGATTAACTTCTTAAACTACTAAACTCTCAAACAAAAAAGCCCCCAATAGTGACGAAACACTATCGGGGGCTTTTTTATTGGTTATCACTAGGTATTGCTATAGCCGTTTGGATTATTGGACTGCCAGCGCCATGTATCATTACACATCGTCTGTAAATCACGTTCCGCTGTCCAACCTAATACAGCTGATGCATGGCTAGGATCAGCATAACAGGCAGCGACATCCCCTGGACGGCGAGCAACGATTTGATATGGAATGGTCACGCCACTGGCTAAAGTAAATGCTTTTACCATATCTAATACACTGTAACCAATTCCAGTGCCTAAGTTAACTGTCAACACACCGGGTTGCTTGGCTAACGCATTCAGGGCTTTTAGATGGCCTTGAGCCAAATCAACCACATGAATATAATCTCTGACGCCAGTCCCATCGGCAGTCGCATAGTCATCACCAAATACTGCGAGAGAGGAACGCTTACCCGTCGCTGTTTGACTAATAAACGGCATTAAGTTGTTAGGAATGCCATTGGGATCTTCGCCAATGCGGCCGGATTCGTGAGCACCAACTGGATTAAAATACCGCAAAATAGCAATATTCCATGAAGGATCAGATACATAAACATCATTAAGGACATGTTCTACCATTAGTTTGGATTGTCCATAAGGATTGGTTGGTGTGCCGGTAGGCATAGATTCTTTTAATGGCAGTTCGGTAGGGTCCCCATAGACAGTTGCTGACGAAGAAAACACAATATTCTTGACCTGAAACTCGCTCATTACCTTGCATAATTGAACCGTACCGTAGACATTGTTTGCATAGTAACTTAATGGATTGGCCACTGATTCACCAACGGCTTTTAACCCTGCAAAATGGATAACAGAGTCAATTTGATGTTGCCCAAATACATCTCTTAATATTCCGGTATCGCGGATATCTCCTTCAATCATCGTTACTGAACGACCGTTTAACTGTTCGACACGATTGAGAGATTCTGTTGATGAATTACATAGGTTATCTAAAACGACAACCTCATCTCCTTGCTCTAATAATTGTAATACGGTGTGCGAGCCGATATAGCCGGCACCGCCTGTAACAAGAATTGTTGACATAGATTTTCCTTAATCTTCGGTTTTGTTAGGTTGGGGTAAATATTTAACACTCATTGAAAATTGTATCGGCCTAACCAGAAGTGGATAAAGCAATAAAATAACGCCAGCCCAGATTAGTGATGTCCAATCATTGACGACACGCAATATCACAATGAAAAACGGTGCGATAACACAGAGTTTTAAAATATTTAAGAGTGTTTTTTCGGGAATAGTTAACTTTGCTGTTGCTTGTTCTAACATTGACACGCGTTGAGTCAACGGCACATTGTGTAATTGTGGTATATGTTTGGTGGAAAGATAAAACTTCATAGCTAATGGGGTATCGCATCAATCAAAAATCGTGCTTTATATTAGCAAACTATCCTATTTGTTGACTAGTCGTAGTTTCGTTTAGCAAAAAAAAGACAGATGAACTTAGCATTCATCTGTCTCATATTAATGACTTAAAGGATGTTACTTCGCTTCAAGTGCAGCGGATTCAGCCGCTTTTTCCCAATACTTAGTTTTGAAACTTAACAACACTAAGATAATACCGACTGATATACCAAATAAGCTAATTTGGAGATATAAGTTAGGCATTTGTTCCAGGTTTTCAGGATCGAAGTTACCAGCTAATAAACCAGCAATAACATTCCCAATGGAGTAGGTTAATACAAACACACCCATCATTTGGCCAGCAAAGCGACGCGGTGATAATTTAGAAACAGCACTCAATGCAACCGGACTCAAGCACAGCTCACCGACGGTGTGTAAGAAATAAGTCGCAATTAACCAATAAGGAGCAACCTTCATACCTGCAGCAGCATACTGTGCAGCAAAAAACATAACGATAAAGCCAGTTGCCATAATGATTAAACCCAATGCACATTTAACACTGTAGCTTGGTGTGATCATGCGCTTGGCTAAGTTAATCCACAAGGCAGCAAAAAACGGCGACAAGATAACGATAAAGAATGAATTAGCAGATTGGAACCATGCCGTTGGAATTTCAAAAGCACCTAACATTCTATCTGTGTAATCACGACCAAATAAATTGAGTGATGAGCCTGCTTGTTCAAAACCAGCCCAGAAGCAAGCCGAAGCAATACAGATTAAAAATAACGCCCACATCCCTTTTTTCTCATTGGCGTTGAGGTTACCTTTAAAATAAATAGCACCAAAATAAGCCAAAAAGATCAAGCAGAATATAATGGCAACGGCTTTTGCAACCGGCACTGGATTAAAGCCAATGTAGCCATTGTAAATGGCATAAGTCATACCCGCGACAACGATCAAAAATGTTTTAATGATAGTCCAAGACCGACGTTGACCTTGCATTGTTAACGGTTGAGTTGGTTCAGCTGCAACACTACCTAAATTCGGTAATGTCATCTTGTATTGAACTAGACCGATAGCCATGCCGACCGCTGCAGCACCAAATGCCCAATGATAGCCCATATTGACTTGTAAATAACCACAAACGGTATAACCGATGACCGCACCAATATTGATACCCATGTAGTATAAGGTGTAACCACTATCACGACGCTGGTCTTTTGGTGCATATAACTGACCAACAATTGCACCAATATTTGGCTTGAGTAAACCTGTACCTAGGATAACGAAAATTAATCCAATATAAAATGTGGATGTAGCGGGAATAGCCAAGATGATATGCCCGAGCATAATAATCAGGCCACCATACCAGACTGCTTTTTGACCACCGATCAAGCGGTCAGCCATCCAACCACCAGGTAGTCCCATAAAATAGACTGCCCCGGTATATAAACCATAGATTGCACCGGCTGAAGCAACAGTAATGCCTAATCCGCCTTCTTGCAGTGAAAGTGTCATGTAAAGAACCAGTAATGCGCGCATGCCGTAGTAGCTCATGCGTTCCCACATCTCTGTCATAAACAGGGTTTGTAACCCCTTAGGATGGCCAAAAAAGCCAGTATCGTTAGTATTTGTTGTCATTGTTAACCCTATATTGACGTTTATACCGTGCTGGGCACGCGCCTTTGTATGATTGTTATTGGCGGGCTAATACTAACGCATGCCTTTGCTTAGTACAAATACCGAATGCAAAGGTCGCTATATCGCCATTGTTTAACATGGATTTGATTTAAAAATAAACATGACGAAATAGTTTTTCAATACTACATTTATATAAGGATAAATGTGCCGATAACCTCACTAATGAAGGAAAGGTTATCGATTTATAAGGATATGAGATGAAAGTAACTGTATTTGGTATCGGCTATGTAGGGCTGGTACAGGCGGCTGTGTTGGCTGAAGTCGGACATGATGTTGTGTGTATTGATATTGATGAACAAAAAGTCGAAGATCTCAAACACGGTATTATTCCTATTTTTGAACCGGGCTTGACCCCTTTGGTCACGGCTAATTATGCAGATAACCGTCTCAATTTTACCACTGATGCGCAAGCTGGTGTTGAGCATGGTGACATTATCTTTATTGCTGTGGGTACGCCACCAGATGAAGATGGCTCAGCTGATTTACAATATGTGCTTAAGGTCGCAGAGACCATCGCTACGCATATGCAAACCCATACCATTATCGTCAATAAATCCACGGTGCCAGTTGGCACAGCTGACAAAGTTATTGAACAGATAAAATGTTGTTTACGTGACCTAAATAAAGAGATCAGTTTTGATGTGGTCTCTAACCCTGAGTTTTTAAAAGAGGGCGCCGCGGTGAATGATTGCATGCGACCTGATCGAATTATATTAGGTACGGATTCTGAGTTGGCGGAAAAACGCTTACGTGAATTATATTACCCCTTTAATCGCAATAATGATCGCGTCATAAAAATGGATATTCGCAGTGCCGAACTGACCAAATACGCAGCAAACTGTATGCTAGCCACCAAAATTAGTTTTATGAATGAGATGGCTAATCTCGCTGAGCGATTTGGTGCGGATATCGAAAACGTGCGCAAGGGGATCGGGTCTGATCCACGGATTGGCTATCAGTTTATATATCCAGGTTGCGGCTATGGTGGCTCGTGTTTTCCCAAAGACGTGCAAGCGTTAATCCAAAGCGCCAATGGCGTCGGATATGATGCGAAGGTATTGCAAGCGGTCGAAACGGTAAATGAAAATCAAAAATCGAAGTTATTTGATTATCTGATGCGCCATTATGCCAATGATGTATCTGGCAAAGTAATCAGTGTGTGGGGATTATCATTTAAACCCAACACCGATGATATGCGCGCGGCGTCCTCAAGAGTGCTGATTGAAAAACTCTGGCAACAGGGAGCAATCGTACAAGCATTTGACCCTGAGGCAATGGAAGAAGCTCAGCGGATATATGGGCACCGCGATGATTTTCGTTTGATGGGCACAAAAGATGCAGCCCTCAATGGTGCCAATGCATTGGTAATCTGTACTGAATGGCAAGCGTTTCGTGCGCCAGATTTTCAAGCACTTGCACAGCGCCTTGCAGACAAAGTCATCTTTGATGGTAGAAACTTATTTGAACCTCCGACAGTAGCCGATTATGGTTTAGCATATTATGGAATAGGTCGAGGATTATCAATTCAGGAGCACAGCGCATGAGCCAAGTTACTAAAGCAGTGATACCGGTTGCTGGATTAGGTACGCGTATGCTACCTGCCACTAAAGCAATCCCGAAAGAAATGTTACCTGTCGTAGATAAACCATTAATTCAATATGTGGTCAATGAATGTGTTGCTGCAGGTATTAAAGAGATTGTGTTAGTCACCCATGCATCAAAAAATAGCATCGAAAACCATTTTGATACGTCATTTGAATTAGAAGCAACCTTAGAAAAACGGGTCAAACGACAATTGCTTGAAGAAGTGCAAGCAATCGTGCCCAAAGGTGTGACCATCATGCAAGTACGTCAAGGTGTTGCGAATGGTTTAGGGCATGCCATTATGTGTGCTCATCCGGTAGTCGGTGATGCACCATTTGCAGTGGTTTTACCGGATGTCATTATGGATGAAGCGGCGAGTAATCTCAAAAAAGACAATCTAGCTGAAATGGTCTCTAAGTTTAATACTTCTAGAGTTTCGCAGGTATTGGTTGAACGTGTACCTGAAGAAGAGGTCAGTAAATTTGGTGTTGTGGATTTGGATGGTGCGCAAATCGATCAAGGTCAATCTGCTAAGATCCATGGCATGGTTGAAAAACCAGATATTGATGATGCACCGTCAAATCTTGCGGTTGTTGGTCGGTATGTTTTGTCTGAAAAAATTTGGGAATTATTAGAATTTACCCCTCCCGGTGCCGGTGGTGAAGTGCAGTTAACTGATGCAATATCGACATTGATGAATCTCGAGCAAGTTGATGCCTATTATATGAAAGGCAAAAGTCACGATTGTGGTTCTAAACTCGGTTATATGAAAGCCAATGTTGAATTTGCATTACGTCACCCTGAATTAGGTGAGGATTTTAAAGAATATATCGCGAATTTGGCACTGCGTCGTTAAAGTCAGTCGGCATTACTGCATATAAAATACAGGGTGTTATCACACACCCTGATATTTGTTTAAGATTGCTTACTGCTAAGTTGCTTGACGGTTATGCGATCTTTAATTCGCAATAACATTTTAGGTCCAATTCCTTTAACCAGCGTTATCTGCTGTATATCAGTAAAGTCCCCATGTAATTGGCGATATGCCACAATGGCCTGTGCTTTTTTAAATCCAATCCCTTTGATCGCTGATAATGCCAGTGCATCTGCTTGATTGATATCAATCATCTGCATGTTGTCGGCTGTGGCTATGGTTTGTGTAATGGGTTGAATGTCACCATTATCCATCGTGTCATCTGCATAGGCAGGTGCATAGCAAGAGAGTAAAATAGACAGTGCGATAGCTGTGTAAAATAGTATTTTGGTGTTCATATGAGACTCCATCTCGTCGTTAAATAATTAAAGTTAAAAGTTAAAAGTTAAAAGTAAAATGCACATGAATTGCATTCATTAACAGTATAATTAACGCTTGTCGGGAGAGGGGCTAGGTTTATATCATTAGCAGATATTCAGATAGAAAGGGCAGGGTGTCGCTGAGCGATAGGGAATAAAATCTTGAGCAAAAAAAACCAGCCAGTCATATTCAGACGGCTGGTTTTATCAATACGGCTACATATTGTGTAATGTAACCTAATTGTTTATAGACGCTCTAGCATTGCTTGAGTGAAATCAGTCGTACCATGCACACCACCAAGATCTTTGGTTGTGCGATCACCTGATTCAATGACATCTTTTAGTGCAGCACGAATTTTTTCAGCTTTATCACCCATTTTAAGATATTCAAGCATCTGAATTGAAGCCAAAATAACCGACGTCGGGTTAGCCAAGTTCATTCCTGCAATATCAGGAGCAGAACCATGTACGGCTTCAAAAATAGCACAATCGCCACCAATGTTAGCACCTGGTGCCATACCAAGACCGCCGACTAAACCTGCACATAAATCAGAAACAATGTCACCAAACAAGTTTGTTGTAACAATCACATCAAATTGATGAGGGTTCATTACCAATTGCATGCACGTGTTATCAACAATCATCTCAGCTGATTCAATGTCAGGATAGCGTTCACCCACTTCACGGGCTACTTTCAAAAACAAACCAGAGGTTGATTTAAGAATATTTGCTTTATGGACGGCGGTGACTTTCTTGCGGCCTTCACGTTGTGCAAGTTCGTAAGCAAACTCAACAATACGTTCTGCGCCAGCCTTAGTAATTAAGCTTTTTGCTTCTGCTTCTTCACCATCATCAGAAACGGTTTGGCCAAGACCAGAATACATGCCTTGTGTATTTTCACGGACGGTGATGATATCGATATCTTCATAACGGGCTTTGGTCCCTTTAAAAGATAACACTGGGCGTATATTAGCATATAGTTGGAATTGCTTACGCAGGCTAACATTAATCGATGTGAAACCTTCACCAACAGGGGTCGTCAATGGACCTTTTAACGCGATTTTATTTTTTTTGATTAGCTCAAGCGTTTCTTCAGGTAGTAATTCACCGTGATTTTCTAATGCCATTAAGCCGGCATCAGCGTAATCATAGGCAAAATTACAACCTACTTTGTCTAAGATTTGAGTGGCTGAATCGATAATATCTGGGCCGATACCATCACCGCGGATCACGGTAATATGTTGTTGAGTCATGCAGGTTCCTTTAATTGGAATTTTGAATGACGACACACCTACTTAGCTAGGTATAGCTGGCTTCGAAGCATCGTCATAATGATAAATTTTACTAAATTACTGGTATATTTTAACGCATATACACACTATTCTCTAGCAATATAGATCTATCGGTCATTCAACAAACTTATTCCCACTATTGCGGGATGATTTTGAAACACGGAGTGTAGGTTGAACCTGGTAATTTCATTCGACCTTGCTGCACAAATGACGTGAGTAAATCATCTAATAAAGCGGCTAAACGGTCATCACCATGCAATTCAAATGGACCATATTCTTGAATGTCAGCAACACTTTGTGCCTTGATGTTGCCGGCAACGATCCCAGAAAATGCGCGTCGTAGATTGGTTGCTAATTGGTCTGTAGGTTGATCAAAGCTTAATCTTAATTGTGCCATGCTGGCATGGGTTGGGATAAAAGGCTGTTGAAAATCGTCCGATATTTTTAGCGACCAATTAAAGCTATATGAATCGCCAATCGCTTTTCGAAACGCTTCTACTTTGGTTTGATGCTTATAAAAATACGATCCTACTGCTTGAGGATCATCAATGATAATGGTGTATAAGTTTTGCGCTTTTTGCCCCAAAGTAGCCTGTATAAAATGATCAATCGCGACAAAATAATCTGCACTTTCCTTGGGTCCAGTCAGCACGATTGGAATATGCTGTTGCTGATTTTGCTCGTGCAGCATGATGCCTAATAAATATAAGAGCTCTTCAGCCGTTCCGACTCCACCGGGAAAGACAATAATACCGTGGGCAAAACGGACAAATGCCTCCAAGCGTTTTTCGATATCGGACATAATAATTAGTTCGTTAACAATCGCATTCGGTGGCTCTGCAGCAATGATACTTGGCTCAGTGATACCTATGTATCTACCTGGACTGAGTCGCTGTTTAGCATGTCCAATCGCAGCACCTTTCATCGGACCTTTCATCGCACCAGGTCCACATCCTGTGCAGATATTAAGTTCACGTAGACCGAGTTCATAGCCTACTTTTTTGGTGTAGTTATACTCATGTTCAGGGATTGAATGTCCGCCCCAACATACAATTGTATTGACTTGTTCATTACCGTGCAATGCGTTGGCATGCCGCAGCATATCAAACACCATATCAGTACATTGCGCGCCAGCAGCAAATTCAGATTGATTGGTACTGAGGTGTTTATTTTCCATATACAATAAATCACGTAGCACAGAGAACACATGTTCGTGGACACCTTGGATTAATTTGCCTTCAACAAACGCATGCGAGGGAGGATTGATAAGTTCTATTTTGACACCTCGTTCGCGCCGAACTAAACGCACGTCAAAATCTTTATTCGCGTTGAGTAATGCATGCATATCATCTTGCTCTACGCCACTGTTGAGTACAGCAAGAGAGCAATTTCGAAATAATTGATACCGGTCAGAATCATTATGTTGTGCCAGAAGTTCTATTTCCGACTGAGAAAGCTGGCTAAGCCAACCAACAGGATTGAGTTGTATGGTATGTGTGGTATTCATTATGTTCCTATTTGAACTTGATTTCTTCCTTGTTGCTTTGCATGATATAGGGCTATGTCTGCTTTATCAAATGCATCGGTTACATCACTCAACGCAGACAACTCATTGATCCCAATTGATGCAGTAAGTGGGATGGTTTGGTCCTTGTATTGAATCGGTAGTTGTTCGATTTTAAGTAATAAAGATGATAACAATACAAAAGCGTCTGCGGCTTTGTGCCCATTGAGGATCAGCAAAAACTCTTCGCCTCCCCAACGACCCACAAACGATGTATCGTGCATTTGTTGTTGTACGAATTTAGCAACAAGTTGCAAGATTTTGTCACCGGCAATATGGCCATAGGTGTCATTGATACGTTTAAAGTGATCGATATCTAACACACCGATACAAATAGGATTGTCGGATGAGTATTGAATGGTTGCGATAGTTTCATCACACGCTTTACGATTGGGTAATCCGGTTAAAACATCGGTCAAGGCTTGTTTTGTTTTTTGTTTTAATTCAGCAGAATAGGCAAGTGTCTGCTCTTGAAGCTGATTTAATTGAGTTTGCATTGACGATAACAAACCCGCTAATTGATTCGATGCGATAGCATCTTTATTCGACTGTGAATTTACATCAGCGTGGATCTTGTCTAAATACTGACTGACTTGTTGTTTAATATCGACAAGGTTATCGCTTGCAGCAACATCATTGGTTAAATCGTCTAACGAGGATGTTAAGGCTTGGGTAAACTGACTTTGCGATTGACTTGTATCTTCGGTTAACTCTGTCGCCATATAAAAACCCGTTTCGACATCGGCAATTTGCGAGGTAATACTCTCTAAATACTCGGTTTTACTGGTATTGGGTAAAGTGGATTTTTGCCGTGATTGTTTAAGCTGAGCTAGGATTTTTTTTAGTTTTAATTTAAAAATTAACTGATTAGGCTGAGCATGACCCAGTTGAATAATTTCATCGAGTAGTGAGTTGATTACCGCTGATTTTGATTGAGTGATCCGGCAAATCAGCATCACAATATCAATTAATACAAGATTAAAATCATCTGCTGTTGAAGTGATACTTGTCGTTGTTGTATTGTTTTTTTCGGCCGTTTCGTTGCTCATAGACATAATTATCAATTCCTTACCTTAGTGCCTATTATATCGACACTATTTAAGGAATATTAAGGTCTATGAGCAGAATTAATGACAAATATTATTTCGGCAATGTCTTTGCTGTTGCGCGCTATTGCCTGATCAGACGCAGGTCATCGTAGGCGGCTTCAAAATTACTACGAAATGGATTGATATCTAACCCACCGCGACGAGTGTATCGTGCTAATACGGTTAAATACTCACAGCCACACTGCGCCATGAGATCACAAAATATCCGTTCGACGCATTGCTCATGAAATTCATTATGATTGCGAAATGAGATTAAATAGCGAAGTAGCTGTTCATGATCGATTTTTGGACCACGGTATTTGATAAAAATACTGGCCCAATCAGGTTGGTTGGTAATTAAACAATTTGATTTAAGTAAATCGGAATAGATAAACTCATTTACTTGCTGTGTTGCATCACTAGTCAGAATACTCGTATCGATATTAAAATCGGTAAACTCAAGGTCCTGATCATCAATACAAATCGCATCAGTATGCTGAATTTGTTGTTGTGTAAATGCTTGTTGCGCAATAATGCTGACACAGACATCGCCTTGAGCGCATGCACTGAGATCGGTTATTAAGGCCGTTTGAACAGCAGCTTGGGAGGCAAAACGTGTATTATTAAAACTATTTAAATACAATTTAAACGATTTAGACTCCACTATATTGACTGAATCAAAAGGGACATAGCAGCGCATAATCGCTACTTGGGGCATGCCTTTTTGGTTAAGCCAAGATAATTCATAACCATTCCAGATATCATTGCCGGTAAACGGCAGGATGGAACTTAGATTAATCATATCACGATTTAATTTACGAGGAACGGCTTGAAGTAACTCAGGATCGTATTGATCGGAATAGCTGACTGTTTTGCCTAATGATAACTCGGCTAATTCGGGCTTGTTATGGTAATCTTGGCTCATAAAATTCAATCTGTAGTGTGACATATACCTACATTTTACCTAAAAACATCGCAGGTGGTTAATAATATGCAGTCACAATGGCAAAAATTTATTTTTGAGTATGCGCAAACACACAATTTATCGACGCAATATGATGCACAATGGCCATCGCCTTGTCTTGCAGGTAACCCAGATAACCCAGATGCATATTGTGATGGAGACTGGGTAGCTTGGCAGCCTGTTGCACGAGCACCTGAACCGATGAGTGATTTCACGCAAGCGCTTGGGATTGCGTTAACGCCGGAGATCACCGATTTTTATAGTGCATGTTTTGCTGATAATCTCAGCGTGCATATTCCTGAAGGGCAGGTGACGTTATTGCAAGCGTGGAATGCTGATGATTATGCCCGGCTTAAAGAAAACTTAATTGGTCATGTCTTGATGAAACGTCGCTTGAAACAACCAGAGACAGTGTTCATTGGATTGCCAGAGAATGATAGTTACCTAATTAGTGTTGAGCTTGACTCAGGGCATGTGGTGCTTGAACCCGTTGGTAAACCGGCCGAAATGATCATAGCAACCAATTTTAGTGAGTTTTTATCCTTGATCAGCTAAGCAAGGAGCACAGTGCAAAGTGATACATGTCGATTGGTGTTAGTAATGCAATTAGCCAAAATTTAGTGAGTTTGACCATATCCGCATTCAGATAAATAACAATTAACCCATACTTATATTTTAAATTACATAAAAATCAATTGCTTATGATTTTTTAGAGATTGGCATGACCTTTGATATATACCTAGTAACATTTAGGATAATCAACAAATAGGAACCTACCATGCCATTATCTAAAAAACTCCAAGTTATCGCTCTATCATCTATTATGATGCTGTCTCTTAGCGGCTGCGTTATTGCCATTGGTGATGATGATAATTTTGATTACGACAGGGATGATGCTAAATACAGCAGTTCTTGGGAATCTCGTGAAAAAAATAACAGAGCCCACATCCAACATATCCAGCTCAATACTGCATACCTTGATATCACAAATACGATGGGAGTGGCTGATTTTAACGAAATTATTACGACACAAGATGTCACCTATCAAGTCCTATATTATCGCACTCAGCGCCAAGATAGCGATGGACTCACGACAAAGGATGAGTGCACCCCTTTGGTCTTTAACAATGGTCTTTTAGTTGGTTGGGGTGAAGCATTTGTACGTAATTTGTAGTCTAGTTGTTTTATTTAGTTTACACTCAAATGTAAATAGATTGTAAACTAATCAACTAACTCATTAGGAATGCACAATATGACAACAGTAGATCATGCACATTACACTGCAGAAGACCTCGATATTGAAGTGAAATTTTTGTCGGCTAGCGATTTAAAAGTAGCGGCATCGATTTTGTATAATGCGTATTTTGATGATCCTCTGTTTAGCCATATTTTTGCACATGATGAGGAAGGGTACGATGTCAGACTTCGCTCTGCGATCCGTGAGGAGTTGACCACGTTTTGGAATGCCAAGCAGCCCTTATTGGGTGTATATAAACAAGGGGCGTTAGTTGCGTCTGCTTGTTTGATCAATCCAAACCCAGAGTTTGGGCATTCTCGTTACTGGCATTGGCGTCTTAAAATGTTACTCACTGCAGGTTATTTAGGGACACAACAATATCTTGAAAAAGAAAAATGGGTGAAAGAGCGTCTACCAGCTAAACAGTGCCACATGATCTCTTTCATCGGTGTCCATCCATCAATGCAAGACCAAGGAATTGGCCATATTTTGTTAAGTGCAATTAACGAAGTAATTGATTCTTCGGATAATTCTGAAGGGATAGGTGTTTTTGTTACATTGGATAAATGTCTGTCATTTTTTGCTGACGGCGATTTTGAGCATGTAGAAACGTTGACGACAAAGCATATTAACGGTCAAATTTTATACAAGAAAAAGAAATAAATAAGAGTTATCCGTTATCACTTATGTAAGAGATCTCTCACTTTGATGTAAGTGATTTATACAATAGTTGTCCACAGGATACTCCCAGCTTTCCCACAGGGTGCAGAATTACTGACTTACTGGCCAAATAGATCATATCAACATGCCTTTTTGACTACGATAAATTCGTTTTTGCTTGATGCAGTCATTTCAAAATGGCGTAATATTTATCTTGTCACAGGGAAACACGACATATCAGGATGATAAGTAAGGTTTATGGACAAAGCCTACGGGCTAATACTCGCGCATGGATGGTGAGTGGATAGGGATAGAAAGGATAAGGATTTCGAGCATGATGCTCGTATGGAACAACTCCAGGATGGAGGTAGGTTGTAGTAGGGATGTACAACTTTAAACTGGAGACAAGGAAAGGGACCCGCGCATGGATACGCGGCCAACTTAGGAAGAGTTGGATTAAAAGGAAAGGGGCGTATAAGGATGTTAATCGGGATGATTATAGTAGCAATGGATCGCTGAGAAGGAAGCTCAAAACAACACAGAAAGGATAGTGCATGATGCGCTATCCTTTTTTTTTGACCATTACTCCTCAACGCTACGATAGGCTGGCAGTTCAATCGCAACGATTTTGTTTTTATATACGCTGATCACGCCGCGATACAAACGTTCGTTATCTGTCGTAAATTCCATTATATAATCAAATTGAAACCGTTTTTGTGTAACTGTAGGACGCCAATGTATGGTGTCTCTAGCGATGCTCACAAAAATCAATTGATGTTTTTTACAATACTGTTGTCCAGTTAAGCGAGCAAGTTCAGCATATTCGCGCATTTGCCAAAAACTACCTGCTAATGCAATTAGTGATACTAATACCAGAATATCTAATAATGTCACGTTTAGTTACCTTATTTATTGCGCTGGTTTAGTGTGATTATGTTGTTGCAGTGCGATGATTTTATTGCGACACAGCTGCGATAATGACGGGCTTTGTATAGCTTGTAAAAAATAAATACGACATTGTGGTAATTGAACCATGTCAGCAAATAAGCCGTTAAACAGATCATCTTCATGCAAAGCACAATGTTCTAAAAATGCGCAAGCCAGCGCGACACTTGAAATCATACCCATGTGCCTTGCCGCTAGTAAAATCAATACATCCTCACTGAGATAAGGTCGTTGTAATAGCCCTTCAACGACAGAAGAGGCAATCGACGTCGGTGCTTGGCTCAATGCTCGAATACTTGCACTGATATGTGCTGTGTTTGCAGCAACATCAGCTTGTTTGTAATGTTGTTTGACCATCACCGCTAGTGGTTTGTTGATATGATAATGTTCCATCGAGTTGAGTATAGCGATCTGCAAATTAGCAGCCAGTTGTGGCCATTGTTGTTGCAATGTTGCAGCTAGCATAGGGTCACTTAAACGCGCAACATAATCAGCAACGCCTTGGACCGATAACAATTGCCAATCTTGATGTTGTGGTGATTGTAGATGATCACACACAGCATTAAACCCTTCTGAAGGCGCTTGGCCGAGCAAGGTTTTGGCCTTAGCGTTAAAATCCGCTCGTTGTTGTTGGCTAGGTACAAAGGTGTATGGATTATCGCCTAATTGTCCTTGTTGCTGTGCGGTATGTTGTAATTGAGTGCCTAATGCTTCAACGACTTTTTCTAAAAAAAGATTACGTGCCGCAAGATTTAATAACCCGCGCTCATCAAGTGGCAGTTTGATAAACCAAATATATTGTTGTTGAGCTAGTTGGGCATTCCAAAAAATGCAACCCAACCACATACACTGTTGTCTAGGATAAGGTGCCGGCGAACGTTGCGCTTCAATATCACTGAGTTGTGATGCAGAGAGTTCACGTAAACCTCTCCCCATATCGATAAATTTGTATTGTGAGTCAGATGCTTGCAGAAACTCTTGAATTGAATTGATGTCAGTTGAAGCCATAAAAAACGATGAGTACAAAGGAATTTGTCAGTATAATACATCAAGACCATTTTGAGACCTAGCCTGATATGATAACAGAACAACGAATTTTACCGATTATCTATCGGGATGAGCATATCATAGCCGTCAATAAACCAAGCGGATTGCTGGTTCATCGCAGTATGATTGATCGTCACGAAACTGAATTTGCCATGCAAATAGTACGAGATATGGTCGATCAACACGTGTATACAGTTCATCGATTGGATAAACCCACCAGTGGTGTTTTGTTATTTGCGTTATCCAGTGAAGTAGCGCGGCTACTCAGTGAACAGTTTACTGAACAAACGATCACCAAGACGTACCATGCATTGTTACGGGGCTGGACTGAAGATCAACACATTGATTATGCCTTAAAAGAAAAACTCGACAAAATAGCCGATAAAAAAGCCAGGCAAGATAAAGCAGCACAATCGGCTCAAACTGATTTAAAAGTGCTACACCGTTATACTTATCCCGTCGCAGTAGGACGTTATCCTCAAGCACGCTTGTCTTGGGTTGAACTATCTCCTCATTCTGGACGTAAACATCAACTACGTCGTCATATGGCGCATATACGTCATCCCATTATGGGGGATACGTCGCATGGCGATGGTAAACAAAATAAATTTATGCGCCAAACCTTTAATTTTAATGATTTGGCCTTAATTAACAGTAAGATGCAATTAGTTCATCCTGTAACGCAGCAGTCTCTTAGTTTAGATGCGCCACTGTCTAGTGAGCTCGTTCAACTGCTTGATACCCTACAACCTTTTCAATGTGAGTAAATAATATGGCCAATATAGGTATAATTGTCGGTTCTGTGTATGGCAATGCACAAAATGCCGCTGAAGAAGCCGAGACGTTTTTGACCAACGAAGGGCATGATGTGCAAGTACATACCGATCCTGATGTTGACTTATTGCATGACCATGACGGTTTTTTGGTGGTAACGTCCACTACCGGTGCCGGTGATGTGCCGCCCAATTTAGAGTTGTTTGTAGCAGATGCACGTGATGCGATGCCATTGATCCCAAACAAAAAGTTTGCAGTGATTGGCTTAGGTGATAGTTCGTACGGTGAATCTTACTGTGGTGCTGGAAAAGAATTATTTGCGTTGTTTAGTGAGTTACAAGGTAATGCAATTACGGATTTAGTGAGTATTGATGCGATGGAGACATTTGCACCAGAAGAAGATGTGCTCGCTTGGTTAGGCGAGCACCACACACAATTCTAGAGCGCTATTCGGCTTCTCTGAGTAATGCATTGATCCCGACTTTGGCGCGGGTCTTTGCATCGACCTTTTTAACAATGACAGCAGCATACAAGCTATAAGTACCGCATTTGCTTGGTAATGAACCTGAAACAACAACCGAGCCAGCTGGGACTCTGCCATAATGGATCTCGCCAGTCTCACGATCGTAGATACGGGTACTTTGGCCAATATACACACCCATAGAGATAACAGCGCCTTCCTCGACGACAACCCCTTCAACAATTTCAGAGCGAGCACCGATAAAACAATTGTCTTCAATGATTGTCGGGTTAGCTTGCAATGGTTCAAGTACACCACCAATACCTACACCACCTGATAAATGAACGTTTTTACCGATTTGAGCACATGAACCGACAGTAGACCAGGTATCGACCATAGTGCCAGCATCCACAAATGCACCAATATTGACATACGATGGCATCAACACAACATTCTTACCAATATATGTCCCTGTTCTGACCGTTGCTGCAGGAACAACACGCATGCCTTCTTGGGCAAACTGCTCGCTGGTGTAATCTGTAAACTTAAGCGGGACTTTGTCATAAAAAGTGCTTTCTGCACCATCAATGATAGCATTGTCATAACAGCGAAAATAAAGCAATACCGCTTTTTTTAGCCATTGATGAACAATCCATTCACCGTTAATTTTTTCGGCAACACGCGCTTCACCGCTATTTAGTAAGGCAATCACTGCGTTGACGGCAGTTTTTAATTCGGCTGAAGCTGTTGCCGGGCTCAACGTATCTCGTGCATCAAAAGCACGTTCAATAATAGTTTGTAATTCACTCATAATGCAGTATCAGTTTCCAGTTGATCTAAGGTTAAAATGATTTGCTTTTTTAGGGCAAGTTGTAATTCAGGGCTCAGTGGATGATCGTGTTCATCACTGACGATAAATACGTCTTCGGCGCGTTCTCCGATAGTGGAGATCTTAGCCAGGCGTAAGGTTAAATTAAAATCAACAAACAAATGCCCAACTTTAGCAAGCAAGCCAGGCGTATCCAAGGCTTCAAGTTCTATTAATGTCGCATCATCACTAGCGGAAAAAAATCGGACTTTGGTCGGTACAGATAGTTGTTTAAGTTGGCGCGATAACTGTCGAGAGTTAATATGCGTGCGTTCTTTTTTGTTAAGTTGGGTTAAAATTGCTGATTCTATGCGTTGACAACGCTCCATGTTGGCTATTTTTTCGTTGTCTTCATCAACGATAATAATGCTATCGAATACAAACCCATCCGGAGTGATGGCAATGTTGGCATCCAAAATAGACAAATTGGCACTGTCTAACACGGATGCAATCTGAGCAAATACCGCCGGCCGGTCAACGCCATAAACTAATAATTCAGTCCCAGCTAAGCTGGTGTGATTGGCCATTTTGATTAACCACTGCTTGGGGTCTTGGTGCGCAATCACTTGTTGTGTATGCCATGCAATTTGAATTGGTTTGTAGCGTGAAAAATAGGATTGCTCAACCCGATCCCAGACGCTGTTGATTTGGTCTAATGAATACTCAGGCGTGAGAAGTGCAATCGCATCTGCTTGATGTTTTTGTGCTCGCTCCAAAAAGGTGACTTGGCATTCTAAGCCATTATCAAGCGCTTTTTGCGTCATCAAATATAATTCTCGTAAAAGCGATGACTTCCAATCATTCCACAAACTATCGTTAGTTGCTCGAATATCAGCTAAGGTTAATGCGTATAACAAATTCAAATTACTGTGACTTTTAACGGCACCCGCAAAATCAGCGACCACTTCAGGATCATAGATGTCACGGCGTTGTGCAACCACCGACATTAATAAATGTGATTCAACCAACCAACTGATCGTTTTGATATCTGTCATGGATAAATCATGTGCTTCGCCAAACGCAAACACATCTGCCGCACCGAGTTTAGAGTGATCACCACCACGCCCTTTGGCAATATCATGAAATATACCGGCAATAAAAATCAACTCAGGTTTATCCAGATTCTTAATAATATTGCCACACCGAGGAAAGTCAGGGTTGTACTTATCAAAATAATGATAGAGGTTTTTGATCAATCGATGCGTATGTTCATCCACGGTATAAGCATGAAACAAATCAAACTGCATCATCCCTACGATCTTATCCCATTGCGGTAAATACGCCTGCAATACACCATGTAAATGCATTACATTCCATGCAAATCCAAAAAATTCGGGGCGACGCATGAGTGCCATAAATGCACGTCGGCACTCAGGGTATTCTATCCAATATTGCGCGGCAAATTGACGCCTTGCATTGCGCAGTTGGCGTAAACAATCATAGTCGAGGGATTCAATATCTGGATTATCTGCAATTAATGCCAAGCAGTTAAATACAGCTAAAGGGCTATCAAACACCTGTTCGTGTCGCGGCGAAATACGACCATCGGCCACTGAAAAATCATGATTAAGAACACGTCCAGTTGCCACACTGAGATTTAAAATATCAAATTTAAAGCGTTGCAATAACATGGTGTTTAATTCGGTTACACGCCGCACGACCCGAAAAAAATCTTTCATCATGCGCTCGACTGCTTTTTTGTCAGCGTCGTTAAAACCAAGCTTACGGGCAACATCTGCCTGATAATCAAACAGCAATCGGTTTTCACTGCGACCAGCAACAAGATGCAACGCAAAGCGAATTTGCCATAATTGTCGACGGCAAGCGATCAATTCAGTGTGCTCACTTTCAGTAAAATATCCATGCCCGACTAATTCATAGCCATCGTATTCTTGAAAATGTTTTTTGGCTACCCAACCAATAGATTGAATATCGCGAAGGCAACCGGGATTTTCTTTTACATTGGGCTCTAAGTTATATGAGGTACCATTAAATTTGCTGTGACGTCTTTTTTGTTCATCATACTTGGCCACAAAAAACGCTTTGCTGGTCCATATACTTGATTGGTTGACGCGCGTCAGCATGGCATTGAAGGTTGCCTCGCAGCCACATAATATCCTTGCTTCAACTAAATTAGTCGCGATGGTGATATCAGCTTTTGCTTGTATTTCACATTCATTAATACTGCGCACCGCAGAGCCAATATCTAATTTGCAATCCCACAGTAGCGTCAAAAAGTGCGAGATGCTGTCTGCGGCACTGGCCGGAAGTGTATTTTCGCTAAGAATGAGTAAGTCGACATCCGAATACGGCTGCAGTTGCCCTCGACCATAACCACCCACAGCAATCAGGCTCATTGTTGAATATTGATGTAGTTCGGCTAATTGCCATGCACGTTCAACTAATGCATCGACAAATTTAGCACGGCCGAACACTAACTCATCGACAAGTGTTGCGGGAAAGTTATCTTCTAGCCATGTATATGAATCCGCCACCACTGACTTAAAGGCAGCGACATCCTGTAATGATTGGATGGCGTCAACGCGTTGAATTAATGCTGATAATGACATGTAAATAATGAGACTAGGTTAATTAGTTGTGTGACTAATTATCTTGGCAATGGTTTCATCATCACGATGCGTTAAAATTTCAACGCCGTTATCAGTCACCAAAAGGGTGTGTTCCCATTGAGCTGATAAACTTCTATCTTTGGTTACCACAGTCCATTGGTCAGGCAGTATTTTGCTGTTACGCTTACCTGCATTAATCATCGGTTCGATGGTAAAACACATGCCCGCTTCTAATACTTCACCTGTACCTGGTCGACCATAGTGAACCACTTGAGGTTCCTCATGAAAAGTAGCACCAATACCATGCCCACAGAATTCGCGGACAATCGAATAATTATGCGCTTCAGCATGCTGCTGAATGACATGACCGATATCTCCTAAGGTCGTACCTGGCTTGACGATTTCGATGCCCTTATATAAACATTCTTGCGTCACTGTAATTAAGCGTTGAGCGAGAATGGTTGGTTTACCGACAACGAACATTTTGGATGAGTCGCCATGATATCCATCTTTAATAACCGTCACATCGATGTTGACGATATCTCCGTCTTTTAATTTTTTGTCACTTGGAATGCCGTGGCAAATTACATGATTGACCGAGGTACAGATAGATTTTGGAAATGGAGGGTGTCCGTAATTAAGGGGTGCAGGGATACCAGCTTGCACATCAACGATATAGTTATGGCATAGTTGATTAAGCTCATCAGTCGTTACCCCTTTAACTACGTGCTCACCAATCATGTTCAGTACTTCAGCGGCTAATTTACCAGCTACTCGCATTTTTTGAATTTCATCAGCCGTTTTTATGATTGCGCCCACGAAGAATCCTCTGTAATAAATAAGTTGAATCAATTAATGAAGCAATTCTACATTTAAACGGGCTAATTAACCAGTTTTTCCTTGATTACGAGAGGGTAAAATGGTATAAAATGCGCCGCAATTTAAGATGATAGTACTATTATTAAGGTGTCTATTGACTAAATGCGATTAAATCATCGGTTAACCCTCTAACTGACTGTAGTGTTTACACAACGGGCAGTGTGAGATTAACCTAATTAAAACACACATACATCGACACTGACCTCGGGGTGTCTAACTAATAAGCTGCTAAGGCAATTATTACGCGGATCGAGCGAAGGGATGTATGGAGGCCTAACCCCAAATTTGAGGAATAATATCATGGCAAATGTTTCTATGCGTGACATGCTACAAGCTGGCGTACACTTCGGTCACCAAACTCGTTATTGGAATCCTAAAATGAAACCTTTCATTTTTGGTGCACGTAACAAAGTTCATATCATCAATCTTGAAAAAACAGTTCCTTTATTCAATGAAGCTTTAAATTACGTTTCTAGCGTTGCTTCTAAGAAAGGAAAAGTATTATTCGTTGGTACTAAACGTGCTGCCGGTGATGCGATCAAAGATGCGGCCATCAAATGTGACCAATTCTACGTTAACAAGCGTTGGTTAGGTGGTATGTTGACTAACTGGAAAACAGTACGTCAATCAATCAAGCGTCTAAAAGACCTTGAACAGCAAAGCCAAGATGGTACGTTTGAAAAACTGACCAAAAAAGAAGTACTTATGTTACAACGTGAAATGACTAAGCTAGAAGGTAGCTTAGGTGGTATTAAAGATATGGGCGGTTTACCGGACGTTATCTTTGTTATCGATGCAGATCACGAGCACATTGCTGTAACAGAAGCACGCAACTTAGGTATTCCAGTTGTGGGTGTAGTTGATACTAACTCTAACCCAGATGGTGTTGATTTCATCATCCCTGGTAACGACGATGCAATTCGTGCAATCCAGTTATACGTAAACGCAGCAGCGGATGCGGTTATTGCTGGTCGCGATCAAACTATCGCAGCGAAAGCTGAAGAAGAGTTTGTTGAAGCAGCAGAGTAAGTACCTGGCGCTAGGTTGATAACGACCTAGCGCACTTTTTCTTATCATAGATTAATTAATTCGAGGAAAACATCATGGCAGTTACTGCAGCCCTGGTTAAAGAACTACGCGAGCGCACAGCCGCCGGTATGTTAGATTGTAAAAATGCGTTAGTTGAAGCCAATGGCGACATCGAACTAGCGATAGAGAATATGCGTAAATCTGGTCAAGCAAAGGCCGCTAAAAAAGCGGGCCGAATCGCTGCTGAAGGTGTGATTTTAACTCACGTTGAAGCGGGTGTAGCGACTATGATGGAAGTTAACTGTGAGACTGATTTTGTTGCACGTGATGAAGGTTTCTTAGCGTTCGGTAAAAAATTGATTGCGGTAGCAGCTGCTAGCCAAATCAACGATATTGAAGCGTTAAATGCTGCTGAGCTTGATGGTTCAACAGTCAATACCGTGCGTGATACGTTGGTTGCCAAAATAGGTGAAAATATTTCTCCACGTCGTGTAATTAATGTTGCTGGTGAAAACCTTGGCGCATATGTTCACGGTGGCCGTATCGGGGTTATCGCAATCCTTACTGGTGGTAATGAAGAACTTGCTAAAGACGTTGCTATGCACGTTGCAGCTGCTTCTCCACAGTTTGTTAAGCCGGAAGAAGTGCCTGCTGAAGTAGTCGCTAAAGAAAAAGAAATCCAAATCGATATCGCGATTCAATCAGGCAAGCCTGCTGACATTGCTGAGAAGATGGTTTCTGGTCGTATGAAGAAATTCACTGGCGAAATCAGCTTGACTGGTCAACCTTTCATCAAAGAGCCAAGCCAAACGGTTGGTGAATTGTTAGCAAGTAAAGGTGCTGATGTAGTTAACTTCATTCGCTTTGAAGTCGGCGAAGGCATTGAGAAGAAAGAAGAAGATTTTGCTGCAGAAGTTGCTGCACAATTGGCAGCTGCAAAGAAATAATTGCACTTGCATCTTTTTCATCCGAGCAACATCGGATACACTAAGAGCACTTCCTCTGGAGGTGCTTTTTTATATCTGTTTTATTTGCCCTTGTAGTTCACTCACAATAATATTAGCAATACAGGATAACACCAATGAGTATCGCCCCAAAATCAGCTTATAGAAGAATATTACTTAAACTTAGCGGTGAAGCCTTAATGGGTGATGGCGAGTTTGGTATCGATCCAACCGTTCTCAACCGCATGGCACTCGAAATCAAAGAATTGGTTGAGATGGGTGTGCAAGTTGGTTTGGTGATTGGTGGTGGTAACTTATTTCGTGGTGAAGGGTTAGCCAAAGCCGGTATGAACCGAGTTGTGGGCGACCACATGGGAATGCTTGCAACTGTCATGAATGGCTTAGCGATGCGTGATGCATTGCACCGTGCTTTTGTTAATGCGCGTTTGATGTCAGCAATTCCACTTAACGGTGTATGTGATGCATACAACTGGGCTGAAGCAATTAGCTCATTAAAAACGGGCCGAGTTGTCATTTTTTCGGCAGGCACAGGAAATCCGTTTTTTACGACTGATTCAGCAGCTTGCTTACGTGGTATCGAAATCGAAGCGGACGCAGTCTTAAAAGCAACTAAAGTCAATGGTGTATTTACCTCTGACCCTGCGACTAATCCAGATGCTGTCATGCTCAAACAAATTACCTATCAAGAAGTACTCGAAAAAGAATTAAAGGTCATGGATTTATCTGCATTCACGCTTGCCCGTGACCATTCATTACCCATCCGTGTGTTTAACATGAATACCCCAGGTAACCTAAAACGTGTTGTATTAGGTGAAAACGAAGGTACGTTAATTACCCACGCAGAAAAATTAGAAGATTAGGAAACACTCATGATTGATGAAATCGAATTAGATGCGCAAGAGCGCATGGAAAAAAGTATTGGTGCGTTACAAACTCAATTAGCCAAGATCCGTACCGGTCGTGCACACCCGAGTCTGTTAGATAGCATAGTGGTATCCTATTATGGTGCGGCAACCCCGTTGAAACAATTAGCGAATATTATTGCAGAAGATAGCAGAACGCTTGCGTTATCTGTGTTTGATAAATCTGCAATTCAAGCTGTCGAAAAAGCAATCATGCAGTCTGACTTAGGTTTAAATCCAATGAGTGCCGGTGGTGCTATCCGCATTCCATTACCACCGTTAACCGAAGAACGTCGTAAAGATCTAATTAAAGTCGCGCGGAGTGAAGCTGAAAACGGTCGTGTTGCAGTACGTAACATTCGTCGTGATGCGAATTCAGATATAAAAGAACTACTTAAAGATAAAGATATATCTGAAGACCAAGCCCGCGCGGGTGAAGAAAATATTCAAACGATTACCAACGAATTGATCAAAAAAGTCGATGCGATGCTAACCGTTAAAGAAAAAGAGTTAATGGAAATCTAAGGGATTATGGAAACCATCAGCAAGGATGAATTAGCGTCGGTTAAGACGGTAAAAATGCCCCGTCATGTTGCCATCATTATGGATGGCAATGGACGTTGGGCAAAACAAAAAGGTAAATTGCGCACGTTTGGTCACAAAGCAGGGGTCGAAGCAGTGCGTGCTTCGGTTCGTTTTGCCCGGACGCAACACATTGAATCACTTACCTTGTTTGCTTTTAGCTCTGAAAACTGGAAACGTCCGCAAGACGAAGTGTCAGTGCTAATGGAGTTATTCAAGCTTGTATTAACTAGTGAAGTTAAACGATTACACAAAAATGGTGTACGTTTACGCGTGATAGGTGACTTATCGGCGTTTGATGCAAAACTGGTCAGTAAGATTAAAGACGCAGAAGCATTGACTCAGCACAACACCGAATTACAACTCAATATTGCTGCTAATTATGGTGGTCGCTGGGATATCGTCATGGCAGCTCAAGGGTTAGCTCAGCAAGTGGTGAATGGCACAATGCAAGTGACAGATATCAATGAAGCTACTTTTGATCAATGCACCGCATTTGCTCATTTACCTCCGTTGGATTTATTAATCCGAACTGGCGGCGAACAACGTATTTCTAATTTTTTGCTATGGCAATGTGCGTATGCTGAATTGTATTTTACAGATACGCTTTGGCCCGATTTTAATGAAGATAAATTTATGGAAGCGGTCGTAGACTTCAGTGAACGTCAACGTCGATTCGGTAAAATCTCAGAACAGGTTATTTAAGCCATAATGTTAAAACAACGCATCATAACTGCGCTCATATTAGCGCCAGCAGCACTGTTTGCTATCCTCTTTTTATCGGTTGATGTATTTCAATATGTTATTGCTGTTGTCATGGGCTTAGGTGCTTATGAATGGGGTAACATGTCTGGCTTGATCCAACGCCGAATGAAGCTGTCATTTTCGGTGCTAATTACGGCGATATGTCTTGGCCTTAGTATATTAGTTCCGGCCAGTGAGATCTGGATACAAGGCGAGCTCAATGCCATTTTCTTTAGTATTTTGGCAATGGCTGTGGCTTGGTGGGCATACTCATTAATTATGATTGTCATCTACCCTAGAGCGAGTAGTTTTTGGCAACGATCACACTTTATGCGCAACTTATTTGGTATTTTTACACTGATCCCTACGTATGTTGCTTTTGTTGCCCTTCGTTCAAGTTTGTTTGATGTCGATGCTTTTTATGGTGCATCGTTAATTTTTTATGTATTGGGTATTGTGTGGGCAGCTGATGTTGGTGCCTTTTTTGTTGGAGTTAAATTTGGTCGACATAAATTACGTCCCAATGTTTCTCCTGGCAAGACATACGAAGGTTTAGCCGGTGGTGTTGCCGCCTCTTTAGCCATTATTGCTTTTGCTGCATTGCATTACCAAGTAGAGCCTGCCGCGATAGGGCTACATATTGCTATTGGTATTATTACCGTGGGTGTCTCCGCGCTGGGTGACTTAAACGAAAGTATGTTCAAACGTTGTGCAGGGATCAAAGACAGTGGCCGAATCTTACCTGGTCACGGTGGGATCTTGGATAGAATCGATAGTTTAACGGCTGCTTTTCCGGTATTTACCTTTTGTTATGTGGTTTGGATGGCCTAATGCAAACCCTCACAATCTTAGGTGCAACGGGTTCAATAGGACAAAGTACATTAGCTGTCATTGAACGCCACCCAGAGCGCTTTAAGGTATATGCGTTAACCGCTCACAGTAATTATAAATTGGTCTGTAAACAAGCTGTTGCCTGTCATGCCCAGCACGTTGTAATTAGTGATGAACGGCTCCTCAAAGAAGCGCGTGAATATGCTAAACATATTCAGTTTACGGGGCAATTACACTTTGGTACAGATGCATTACATTCGGTTGCACAAGCCAGTGATGTCACTACCGTTATGGCAGCCATCGTTGGTGGTGCTGGTTTATTGCCAACACTCGCGGCGGTGAATGCTGGCAAAAAAGTGTTACTGGCTAACAAAGAATCGCTAGTCATGTCGGGCGAATTGTTTGTTCAAGCCGCGAATCAATCCAATGCGACTATTTTGCCAATTGATAGCGAACACAATGCTATTTTTCAATGTTTACCACATAATTTTATGTATGGTGATTTGGCTAACAGTGGTATCAGAAAAATACTATTAACAGGCTCAGGTGGGCCATTTTTGCATACGGATATCGCTGATTTTTCAAGATTAACGCCAGCTCAAGCCTGTGCCCACCCTAATTGGGCTATGGGCCAAAAAATTTCTATTGATTCAGCCACTATGATGAATAAAGGCTTAGAGTTTATTGAGGCGCGGTGGTTGTTTGGTTTAGCCAATGACGATATTGATATTGTATTGCACCCGCAATCAACGATTCATTCAATGGTGCAATACACCGATGGATCTGTTTTAGCGCAGATGGGTAATCCAGATATGCGCACGCCGATAGCACATGCTTTAGCGTATCCAGAACGAATTGAGAGCGGGGTGCCGGCGTTAGATTTTAGTCAATTAGCAGATTTTACTTTTACGACTCCTTGTAATCAGCGTTATCCTAATTTGTATCTAGCATTAGCCGCGGCTAAAGCCGGTCAATCTGCATGTACCGCGTTGAATGCAGCCAATGAGATCGCCGTAGATGGGTTTTTAAAAGGCCACATTGCGTTTACCGATATCGCTCGGGTTAATGAGCATTGCCTTGAGACACATCACTCTTATGTGCTTGATTCCATCGACACAGTGTTAGATTGCGACAAGCAGGCACGTGTTATTGCTCACAGTACAGTGCAGGGGTTGTTATGATAGATATTCTGTGGAATGTGCTTTCTTTTGTTGTTGCCTTGGGGATCTTAGTCGCGGTCCATGAATGGGGGCATTTTTACGTTGCCCGTCGTTGCGGTGTTAAAGTACTTCGATTTTCAATTGGCTTTGGAAAAGTTCTATGGAGACGAACCGATAAGCACGGTACTGAGTTTGTGATTGCTGCGATTCCGTTAGGTGGCTATGTCAAAATGCTTGATGACCGAGCAGAGCAAGTTCCGCCTGTGTTATTATCAGCTAGCTTTAATCAAAAAACAGTTGGTCAACGCTTTGCTATCGTTGCTGCAGGCCCCATGGTTAACTTTATCTTTGCAGGTTTGGTACTTACCTTGATGTATGTGATTGGTGTCACTGCACTTCGCCCTGTGGTCGGTGATATTCAACCCGATTCGATTGCGCAACGTGCCGGGCTAACCAAAGGCATGCAGATAATTAAAATAGGCGATAGATATGTCAGTGATTGGGAAGCGGTTAATCTTGAATTGGTTTCCTACATTGGTGCAACAAATATTCCTATTACGGTGGTTAATACTGGTCTGAGCGATTCGTCAACTGCGCTAAATACAGCCTCATTTGGATCTTCGAATACTGTGCGTTTCTATGACCATCAGGCTAATGACATGCAAATGGGCAGTGGGATATTTGCTCAACAAACCGTCACTTTAGAGACTAATACATGGGTGTTTGCACCTGACCAACAAAGTGCAATGGACAGCTTAGGTTTTGCTGTATTTAGGCCAGAAGCGACTATGGATGTTGGTTTTATCTCGCCGGATGGTGCTGCACAACGCGCTGGAATGCAGATTAATGACAAAATATTACAAATTGATGGAACTCTTTTAACGAATTGGGAACAAACAGTTGCCACTATTAAACAACGTCCCAGTGAAGATATTGAAATTACAGTGGGGCGCAATGGTGATATCATACGGTTATATGCAACGTTGGATGCTCGTGATACTCAATCTGGTCGCATTGGTGTTTTAGGCGTGAGTCCTAAATTTACCCCATGGCCAGACGGTATGGTGTATGAACAACGTCACGGATTGTTCGGTGCAATGCAGTTAGGTGCTACAAAAACATGGCGCTTAATGACCTTAAGTATTGATATGATAAGTAAATTGTTCACTGGAGATGTATCGGTTAAAAGCCTAAATGGTCCTGTTTCAATTGCTCAAGGTGCAGGTGCTAGTGCCAGTTATGGTCTTGTATACTTTTTAAGCTTTTTGGCACTGATTAGTGTCAATCTGGGGATTATTAATTTGTTCCCACTACCGATGCTCGATGGTGGACACTTAATGTACTATCTGGTCGAGTGGGTAACCGGAAAGCCGGTGTCAGAAGAGATCCAAGAAGTTGGTTTTAGAATTGGTGCGGTAATTTTATTTAGTTTAATGAGCATTGCGATATTTAATGACATCATGCGCATCACATAATTTTGCTCAATGTCGTGCAATTCCTTACAATAATGACAACTAGTCTAGGAAGAATAACAGTTAATGAAGTTAAGACAGTTTTTTTGTGCTTGTGTACTTACGTTTAGCACCTTTGTAACACAAGCAAACAGTGACTTTGTCATTGCCGATATCCGAATTCAAGGATTGCAACGAGTAGCACTTGGTGCCGCCCTTACTTACGTGCCTGTTCAGGTAGGTGATAGATTGAGCGATTTCCGAGTGAAACAAGTGATTCGTTCTTTGTATTCTTCCACTCATTTTGAAAGTATCACTGTTGCCCGAGATGGCAATACATTGGTCATCAAAGTTACAGAACGTCCAACGATATCCAATATCATTTTTGAAGGTAATGATGATATCAAGGATGAGCAATTACAAGACAGTTTGAATGGGTCGAATATCATCTTAGGTGAGCCGCTTGATAAGACGGTACTGAACTCAATTGAAAATGGCCTAAAAGACTTTTATTACAGCATTGGTAAATACACCGCAGACGTTACTGCGATTGTCACACCATTGCCGCGTAATCGTGTCGATCTCAAAATATTGTTTGAGGAAGGGGATGCTGCGGATATCACACAGATCAATATTGTCGGTAACGAAATTTTTTCGGATGAAGAGCTGTTTGATAAAATGGAACTGAAGTTTAACCGCCCTTGGTGGGACTTTATGTCTGAAACACGTTATCAACAGCAAACATTGTCTGCTGACATGGAAACACTCACCAGTCACTATATGGACCGTGGTTATTTGCGTTTTGCGATTGATTCTACGCAAGTGTCAATGACGCCTGATAAAGATGCAATCTATATTACGATGAATGTCGAAGAGGGTGAACAATACAACATCTCTGAGATTGACGTTGTCGGTGATTTGATTGGTCAAGATGAGTTAATTAAACAGTTAGTGCCATTACGTGCCGATGCATTGTATAACCAAGCACAGGTAACGTACGCTGAAGAATTTGTGAGTAAATATTTAGGTCGCTTTGGCTATGCTTATCCGACAGTCACGACTATTCCTGAAATTAATGATGAAGACAACACAGTCAAATTAACCTTATCCGTTGAACCTGGTAAGCGTATTTATGTTCGTCGGATTAACTTTAATGGTAACAATGTCACCGCAGATGATGTGTTGCGTCAAAACGTCACTCAGATGGAAGGGGCTTGGTTATCTAATCAGTCACTAGAAACCTCCAAAATACAGTTATCTCGTTTAACCTATATGGAAGAAGTCGAGTTTGATACGGTACGTTTGCCGGGAAGTGATGATCAAGTTGATGTAAACTTCTCCGTAAAAGAACAACCTGCTGGGTCATTTAATGCGGGTATAGGTTACGGTGATCGCACCAAACTAAGTTTACAAGCGGGTATTCAACAAGATAATTTCTTAGGTACCGGTAAACGTTTAGGTATTTCACTTAATACCGTTTCTTATCAACAGTCGGTATCATTAAATTATACCGACCCATACTTTACGATTGATGGTATTAGTTTAGGTGGTAACGTCAGTTATAGTGAATTTGATGGTAGTGATTTTAATGTCGTCAGTTATAACTCTAAGCAATTTGCGGTAGGGGCTAATTTAGGTTATCCAATCAATGCAGTAAATCGAATTAACTTTGGTCTAACATACTCTAATATTGAGTTGTATAACCGTTCCTCGTATGAGCAAACTGATCGTTTTTATGCGCAGTTTTTAGATGCTAACAACCCTGATGCAGCAATCAAATATGATAGTTTACAAGCATCGATTGGTTGGGTGCGTAATACGCTTAACCGAGGTATATTTCCATCTGATGGGTCATCACAACGTGCATCGGTGAGCATAACAACACCTAATTCGGATGTGCAGTATTTTAAATCTACCATTGATGCGAAGTTTTACTTTCCGTTGAGTCGCAATCAGCGCTGGACTGTTCTTGCTCGTGCCCGATTAGGTTACGGTAATGGTTACGGTGATGTAAACGGTGTCGAACAAATCCTACCGTTTACCGAAAACTTCACTGCAGGTGGCTCTGATACGTTACGTGGTTTTGAAAACAACACAGTCGGTCCACGTGGTGTGCAACGCTTAGCGCAAGGTTCGATTTCTACGCCAGATGGATCAGTTATTCCAGGGTCACCTGCAAACGATACCTTGTTTACGTCTCGTCGAAGCTTAGGCGGTAACGCGATGGCATTGGCTGGACTAGAATTAATCGTGCCGACACCTTTCATCGAAACTGAGTTTGACCGTCAGGTACGTTCAAGCGTATTCTTTGATGTCGGTAATGTATGGGATACTGAATTTGATTACGACGCATATAAAGATTTAACGCAATCAACCAATACTGATAAACTCGCTGATTACAGTGATTGGAAAAACTTTAGAAGCTCTGCCGGTTTATCTGTACAATGGATATCACCAATGGGACCAATGGTCTTTAGCTTTTCTAGAGTATTGAAAGAGCGCGATGGTGATGATGCTAAATTCTTTACCTTTAATATTGGTCAAACATTTTAATAATATATATTGCGTACTCAAGTATGCACAACGAGGAGTAAACTTTGAAAACATTCACTAAGACTATTGCAACCGGTGTATTACTAGCTGCTACGTTAATCAGTACTTCAGCCATGGCTGCACAAAAAATCGCTGTTGTAGACGTACAAGGTGTGCTGCAGGCATTACCTCAAACAGCCATTATCGTGCAAAGCATTAATGACGAATTCAAAGCACAATTTGCCGATGTGCAAAAACTGCAAAAAGACGGTGAGTTTGAAGTAGAAAAATTACAGCGCGATGGCGCGACTATGTCTGAAGCGCAGAAGCAAGCGTCACAAGAAAAGATCATGGCTATCCGTACAGAATTACAACAAAAAGCCGGTCCTTTGCAACAAGAAGTGCAACGTCGTCAAAACGAAGAACAAACTAAATTATTAGGTTTAGTGAAACAGGCGATCGACGCGATTGCTAAATCAGATAACTATGATTTAGTTCTAAACGCCGGTGCAGCTACGTTTGCCAAGCCAGAATTTGATATCTCTAAAAAAGTAATTGATAAAGTTAACCAAAACTAATTAACACAATCTCATTACTTTGATCAGGCCAACGTATGTATCGATAAGATATGTCGTTGGTCTGATTTGTTTAAAGCGCATTTAACGGTATGGTTGCGCTCATTATCACTACTTGGAGTTACTTACTTTGTCTACTGAGTTAAACACGATAGAAATTCGTGAAATCATGGAATTACTTCCTCATAGATATCCTTTTTTACTAGTCGATCGCGTGACTGAATATGAATTAGGTCAATCGATTAGCGCTTACAAAAACATCACGTTCAATGAACCTTGTTTTACAGGGCATTTTCCTGGTCAGCCGATTTTTCCGGGGGTATTAATCCTCGAAGCAATGGCACAGGTAGCTGGTGTACTTGGATTTAAAAGTATGGAAAAAACCGACAAACTGTATTTGTTTGCCGGAGTTGATAATGCGCGTTTCAAAAAACCAGTCGTACCGGGTGACCGATTAGATATGCGTGTCGAGTTAATTAAAGAACGCCGTGGTATTTGGAAATTCAGTGGTATCGCCACCGTAGCTGGCGAAGAAGTCTGTAAGTCTGAATTCATGTGCGCAATGAGAGATATGTAACCTGTGATCCATTCTAGTGCCATTATCCATCCTTCAGCCCAATTAGGTCAAAATGTATCAATTGGTGCATTTTGTTTAGTGGGCGAAAACGTTATCATTGGTGATGACTGTGTACTTGAATCTCATGTTGTAATTAAACGTGATACAAGTATTGGCAACAATAACCATTTTTTTCAATTTTGTTCCATCGGTGAAGACTGCCAAGATAAAAAATACGCTGGCGAAACAACAACGCTAGAAATTGGCGATAATAATGTCTTCCGTGAGTCTTGTACTGTTCATCGCGGCACGACTCAAGATCAGCGTATTACCAAAATTGGCTCAAATAATCTATTGATGGTCAACACTCACCTAGCTCATGATTGTATGGTGGGGGATAATAATATATTTGCCAACAACGCAACCGTTGCTGGTCACGTGCACATTGGTGATTTTGTTATTTTAGGTGGGATGACGGCAGTGCATCAGTTTTGCCATTTAGGTTCACATTGTTTTACCGGTGGTGGAGCTGTGATTCTGCGCGATGTGCCACCTTATGTTATGGTCAATGGATTGAAGCATGTGCCGCAAACAATCAATGCTGAAGGTCTTAAACGCCGTGGGTTTAGTAGCGACTCAATCATGCAAATTAAACGCGCTTACAAAGCGCTATATCGTCAAAACAATACGATCGCTGAAGCCATTACAGCAATCCAAGCGTTAGCCCAAACGACGCCTGAGTTAGATATTTTAGTGGATTTTTTAAGCCAACCTAACCGCGGTATTATTCGTTAAGATGAGTGATTCTACTCTGTATGATAGCGCATCGATTGATGTGCCTTATCGTATTGCGGTAGTGTGTGCTGAACCGTCCGGTGATATGCTTGCTAGTGGGTTAATCCGTGAAATACGCCGTCGTTTCCCCAATGCAATATGTAAAGGCATCGGCGGTGATCTAGCGCAAGCTGAAGGGCTTGATTCATGGTTCAATATGGATGAGCTGTCAGTCATGGGCTTAGTCGAAGTCCTAAAACATTTGCCTCGCTTGCTTCAAATTCGGCGCCAACTCAAACGTAAATTACTTGAATTTAACCCTGATATTTATATTGGGGTGGATGCGCCTGATTTTAATCTTCCGATAGAAACCTTCTTAAAACAACGCAATATCAACACTGTGCATTATGTTTCCCCGACCATTTGGGCATGGCGCGAATCACGCGTTAATACAATCAAACAAGCCGCGGGTTGTGTGATGGGATTATTTCCTTTTGAGGCTGCCGTGTTTACTAAACATAATGTGCGATATCGTTTTGTGGGTCACCCTATGGCTGATGCGATTGCATTATTGCCGGATCAACCTGCCGCCCGAAGTGCTTTGTCATTGCCTGATACTGCGCAAATTATAGCACTGCTGCCAGGTTCCCGTAGTAGTGAAGTTAATAATTTATTGCCTGTGTTTTTGCAGAGTTTTGCCTTACTGCAAATCGAGTATCCTGACATTATCGGGGTGATCCCAGCAGTGAATCGTGCGCGTGAAATACAAATTAATACCATGCTTGATAGCTATCCTGCCCATTTAAAAGCGGGTATACGTGTCAGCAGAGCAACCGCAAGACAAGTTATGATCGCCAGTGATGTCGTGTTGCTTTCTTCGGGAACAGCGACGTTAGAAGCGATGTTATGTAAGCGCCCGATGTTGTCAGTTTATAAAATGTCATGGCTCACTTACACAATGATGCAACGTTTATATCAACCGGATTATTTTTCGTTACCCAATATACTGGCTGATGAACTCTTGGTTCCTGAATTATTACAAGCGGATGTCACACCGGCCAAAATTAGCCGGTATATGCTGGATTTGTTGCATGTTATTGCTCAACCTCATACTGACGCATCAGCATCAGCACCAGCACAAGCTCCTGACACTTTGCTACCGGTGAACAGTGTCGGTTCATGTTTGTTTGAGGTACAAGCTGCTCAACTTAACTATATTATGCAACGCTTCACCGATATCCATCATAGTCTGCGCAAAAATGCAGATGAACAAGCGGCAACGGTTGTGAGTGACATACTGACCGGCTCGGCGACGAGTAGCGTGTTAGCACAAAGCTCCGACAACCAACCTAAGGTGTCTTAATGTTAATTGCAGGTGTCGATGAAGTCGGCCGCGGGCCGTTAGTGGGTGATGTAGTCACGGCGGCTGTCATTTTAAATCCTGAATGTGAGATCACGCAATTAAATGACTCAAAGAAGCTGAGTGAAAAGCAACGTGAAGCGTTATTCCCGATCATTCAAGAGCATGCCCTAGCGTGGGCAATAGGCCGTGCTTCGCCCAGTGAGATCGATGAATTAAATATATTACAAGCCACCTTACTTGCGATGACTCGCGCTGTCGAAGGATTACAGATACAACCTGATTTTGTTCAGGTTGATGGTAATCGATTACCCAAATGGCAATATCATTCAGAGGCGATTGTTAAAGGCGATGGCCTAATCCCTTGCATCAGTGCAGCGTCTATTCTGGCCAAAGTTGTGCGTGATCAAGAAATGATCGCTTTGGATAAAATCTATCCAGAATATGGCTTTGCCCAGCACAAAGGCTATCCGACTAAAGCACATTTGGCTGCGCTTGAACATTTACCGGTTTTACCGTGTTATCGGCGTTCATTTAAACCGATTGCACGATTGTTAGCTGCTTCCTAATATTTTTTAGCAAATACCTCGGATTTACATCCTGTCTGACTGTTTTTTTTGATACACTTAAAAGCGTTAATTTCAATTATTTAGTTTAGGATCTAAGCTTTAGATGAACCCTGAATTCATACACTTACGTGTACATAGTGATTACTCCATGCTGGATGGTTTGAATAAAATCAAACCATTGCTTGATGAGTGCGTTGAACAATCTATGCCAGCGATGGCCTTGACTGATCAAATGAATATGTGCGGTTTAGTTAAATTCTATTCCGAGGCACATAAGCGCGGTATTAAACCCATCATAGGTACCGATTTTTGGGTACAAGATCTGACTCAATCTACTCAGTTATTTAGACTAACGTTATTAGCTACGGATAATGATGGCTATAACAATATTACAGTACTGATTTCTAAAGCGTATCAACGTGGTCATGTACTAGGCAGAGCTGTGATTGACAAGCAGTGGTTGGCTGAGCATGCCAAAGGTCTGATTATATTATCGGGTGCGACCCAAGGTGATGTAGGTCTTGCACTGGTCAATAATAATTTGTCTGCAGCGTCACAGATGACGCAATTTTATCAAGAGCATTTTGCCGACCGATATTATTTGGAATTGATCCGCACCGGCAGAACCAATGAAAACGAATACATCAGTGCAGCGGTCACTTGGGCTGAACAACATGATTTACCGGTAGTTGCCACCAATGAAGTGGTATTTATAAAAGCCGATAATTTCGCTGCACATGAAATACGGGTCAGTATCCACGACGGGTATACCTTAGAAGACTCTCGCAGACCCAAAAATTACAGTCCACAGCAGTATTTGCGTAGCAGTGAAGAGATGATTGCTTTATTTGATGATATTCCTGAAGCTATCAGCAATACCGTCGAGATCGCCAAGCGCTGTAACGCGACAGTACAATTAGGCACATATTTTTTACCTAATTTTCCTACTGGTGAATTATCGACTGAAGACTTTTTGGTCAAAGTCTCTGAAGAAGGACTTGAACGTCGCTTAATGACCTTATTTCCAGATGAAGCGACACGTATCGCTCAACGTCCAGAATATGATGAACGGCTGGACATAGAATTAAAGGTCATCAATCAAATGGGCTTCCCTGGTTACTTTTTGATTGTCATGGAGTTTATCCAATGGTCAAAAGATAATGGTATTCCAGTCGGGCCTGGTCGTGGTTCTGGTGCGGGTTCATTGGTTGCTTATGCACTCGATATTACTGATTTAGACCCGCTTGAATTTGATTTGTTATTTGAACGATTCTTAAATCCTGAACGGGTGTCGATGCCGGATTTCGATATTGATTTTTGTATGGACCGTCGTGATGAAGTAATTGATCACGTAGCTCAAATGTACGGTCGAGATGCGGTTTCACAAATTATTACCTTCGGCACTATGGCTGCAAAAGCCGTTGTACGTGATGTCGGCCGGGTGTTAGGTCACCCTTATGGTTTCGTGGATCGTATCTCCAAATTGATTCCTTCTGATCCAGGTATGACCTTGGCCAAAGCCTTTGATGTTGAGCCACGTTTGGGTCAATTAGAGGCCGCCGATGATGATGTCAAAGAACTGTTAGGGATGTGTCGCATCTTGGAAGGTGTAACCCGCAATGCCGGTAAACATGCTGGTGGAGTAGTGATTGCGCCAACCGTTATTACCGACTTTTCGCCATTATACTGTGATGATTCTGGTAATAACCCGGTGACACAATTTGATAAAAATGACGTCGAAACAGCCGGATTGGTCAAGTTTGATTTCTTAGGTCTACGTACATTGACAATTATTCAATGGGCGATTGATATGGTGGCACAAAGCACCGGTGAAGTGATCGATATCACAAAGATCCCCCTTGAAGATCCCACTTGTTATGCGCTGCTGCAACGCGCTGAATCGACAGCGGTATTTCAACTAGAATCACGAGGCATGAAAGACTTAATCAAACGTCTTCGTCCAGATTGCTTTGAGGACATCATCGCTTTGGTAGCCCTGTTTCGTCCAGGCCCGTTGCAATCGGGCATGGTAGATAACTTCATAGATCGTAAACACGGTCGAGAAGCGATTTCGTATCCCGATGCAAATTACCAACATGAATGTTTACAAGTGATTCTAGAGCCGACTTACGGTATTATTTTGTATCAAGAACAAGTCATGCAGATAGCCCAGGAAATGGCGGGTTATTCACTTGGTGGCGCTGATTTATTACGTCGAGCGATGGGTAAGAAAAATTTCGACGAAATGGAAAACCAGCGTTCGTTCTTTGCCGAAGGCTCCAAAAATAACCAGATCGATCCTGATTTGGCGATGAAAATATTTGATTTAGTAGAAAAATTCGCCGGTTATGGTTTTAACAAATCTCACTCTGCTGCATACGCGTTAGTCTCTTATCAAACCTTGTGGCTAAAAACACACTATCCTGCTTATTTTATGGCTGCAGTTATGTCAGCCGATATGGATAACACTGACAAGATCGTGACCTTGGCAGATGAATGTCAACGGATGGGAATTACTATTTGCCCGCCGGATTTAAATAGCGGTAATTATAAATTTACGGTCAATGATCAACAACAAATTGTCTATGGTATCGGCGCGATTAAAGGGGTCGGTGAGGGGCCAATTGAAGCGATTATTGAAGCGCGTGAGCAACATGGTAAATTTAGTGATTTATTTGATTTTTGTGCCAAGATTGATATTAAGAAGATCAACAAGCGAGTATTAGAAAAACTGGTCTTAGCCGGTGCTATGGATAATTTAGGGCCGCATCGAGCTGCCACTATGTCTAGCTTGCAAGATGCGCTTGATGCTGCCTCTCAACATGCTAAAGCTGAAAGCTTTGGCCAAGCAGATATGTTTGGTCTACTGACTGAGGCTGATGATGCGCACCAAGCATTTGCTGATGTGCCTATGTGGTCCGAAAAAGTCTGGTTAGATGGGGAAAAAGAAACCTTAGGTCTCTATTTAACGGGTCACCCGATTAACCAATATCTCAGTGAGCTACGCCACTACACCGATTGTCGGATCAACGACATTAAACCGACCGGTAAAGAAAACCAAGCTGCGATTGCCGGTTTGGTATTAGGTGTGCGCGTGATGACGAATAAAAAAGGTCGTCGTTGGGGGATTGTCACCTTAGATGACAAATCAGGACGAGTAGACGTCAGATTATTCCCTGATATGTACGAAAATTATGAAGCATTGCTGCAAACTAACAAAATTTTGTATGTAAAAGGACAGGTCAGCTTTGATGATTTCTCCAATAGCAATACAATGACGGTTAGATCGTTAATGGAAATAACAGATGCGCGTGAACAGTTTGTTCGTGCCTTATCGATTTCTGTTATTAATGATGAACAATTACATCACCGAATTGATGCTGCATCGCGCATAATAAAGCATTATGTAGGCGGGACTTGTCCGTTGGAGTTTAAGGTTGAACATCCAGATTTAGAAGTTGCATTAACTTCTGATGCAACTTGGTATGTGACACCCAGTGATCAATTATTACATGAATTAAGACAATGTTTGGGTTACGATAACGTTATGTTGGTCTTTTCTTAACCACAACAACACACAATATTAGGATAGTACATGAGCGTACATTTTTTGGATTTTGAGCAACCGATTGCTGAACTAGAAGCCAAAATAGAAGAACTACGTCTAGTTAATCAAACTGGTAAACTAGATGTGGGTATCGAAGAAGAAATTACCCGTCTGCAAGAAAAAAGCGCTGATTTAACCAGAAAAGTGTTTAAAGATCTTGGTGCATGGCAAGTATCACAGCTAGCCCGTCATCCATTACGCCCTTATACGCATGATTACATTGAACATGCTTTTGTTGAGTTTAATGAATTAGCCGGTGACCGTGCTTATGCGGATGACAAAGCTATCGTAGGTGGTTTAGCCATGCTTGATGATGAGCCTGTGATGATTATTGGTCATCAAAAAGGACGTGATACGCATGAAAAAATCAAACGTAATTTTGGTATGCCTAAACCTGAAGGGTATCGTAAAGCATTACGCTTAATGAAAATGGCAGAACGCTTTAATTTGCCGATTATTACGCTAATTGACACCCCTGGAGCCTACCCTGGAGTGGGCGCTGAAGAGCGTGGCCAATCAGAAGCGATTGCGCGTAACTTAAAAGAAATGGCAGAGCTGGATGTACCTGTTATCTGTACCGTTATTGGTGAAGGTGGTTCTGGTGGTGCATTAGCAATCGGTGTCGGTGATCGCGTTAATATGTTGCAGTATTCGACTTACTCGGTTATTTCACCTGAGGGGTGTGCTTCGATATTGTGGAAAAGTGCCGAAAAAGCCCCACTTGCTGCTGAAGCTATGGGCGTTGGCGCTCAACAAATCAAATCGTTGGGTTTGATTAACGATATTATTGAAGAGCCGTTAGGTGGCGCACATCGTAACCATCAAGCAATGGCTGCAAACTACAAAGCAACGATTAAACAACAGCTTGCTCAACTCAAAGCGTTAAGTCTTGAAGAGCTCAAAGCTCAGCGCTATGAAAGATTAATGTCGTTTGGCTACTGCTAAACCGTTAATCGATTGCACCTCGAATGAATGGGTGTTTGTTACTCAACGCCCAACTTATCTTGCCCTAAGCGGTGGAATGGATTCTGTTGCTTTATTGCATATGCTGGCTCAACAATGGCCAGAAAACGCAAAATATCCTCTCACTGTACTACACATCAATCACCAAATTCATCCTGACGCTTCGAGCTGGCAAAAGCATTGTGCGCAACTGGCCAAACATTATCAGTTTGCCTATTGTAGCGCCGCGGTAACACTTGATGGTACCAGTAATTTAGAAGCAAAAGCCCGTGAAGCAAGGTATGAGGCGATGTTTGCTATGATGCAACCAGACAGTGTATTGCTGTTGGGGCAACACGGAGATGATCAAGCCGAAACTTTTATGCTGAATCTGAAGCGCGGTTCGGGAACACTGGGACTGTCAGGTATGTCTAGGTGGCAACCATTAGTGAATGGACAGACGTTGTTCCGGCCGTTATTGTCGCTGCGTCAAACTCAAATCAATGACTATGCCAATACGGTATTAAGCCCAACAGACTGGATCAATGATCCCAGTAACACCGATACACGGTTTGACCGCAATTTTTTGAGACATGCTATTATCCCCAGCTTAGTGCAACGTTGGCCACAATGGACCGATAAAGTCGTTGATAGTATGCAGGTATTACAGCAAGAGCGCAGCTTACTCGATGAGGTGGTGCAAGAACGTTTATTGGATTGTATGTGTATGCCGACGGTTACTTCGAGTATTGCACGGACATTACACTTAACGCGTTTGGCAAGTTACTCAGATGCATGGCAGACGGCGATATTGCGCGCTTATATCCATACTATTACGCAATTACCAATGAGCCAAGCGCAAACCGATGCGCTATGGGACGTGATTCATGCACAGTCTTCAGCCCAGGGCAAACTCACCATCCATACCAGCCAACACGGTCAGCTTCATTTTATGCGATATGACCAGCAGCTATGGTGTGTATCTCAACATTCTTTAGACAAGGCTCGCGCTCAATATCATGCCATGCTGGATACACCGTCAGCGTCACCGACTTCCACTGTTTCACCAGTGGCGTTAACCTATAAGATAAAACCGCAAGGTGAACGGCATCACAAACCCATTAAACAATGGTACAAACTATGGTTAATTCCACCTTGGTTAAGAACTTATACACTAATCATTCGTGAGCATAATGTCGATAGTGCCTTGTGGTGCGATGCTCACTTATATCCATTGTTAAAGGAATAATGTAGATGCCTGTTGAGTTTGTATCCGTTCTGTCATTGTTGGTTGTGGCTGTGTTTAGCGTATGGTGTTTTAAGCGAGTTAATTTGCCTCCCATATTAGCCTATTTGTTTGCCGGTATTATCGTTGGGCCAAGTGCATTAAGTTTGTTTGACCATCCAGAACAGATGCATGTTTTAGCTGAAATCGGGATTGTGTTTTTATTATTTACGTTAGGCTTAGAATTTTCAGTACCCAAACTTAAAGCCATGCGCCATCTAGTGTTTGGTGTGGGTTTGAGTCAGATGGTGTTGACCACCTTAGTGGCGGCCACTATTGCATACGGATTTGGTTTTGGCCTGTCTGCTGCTCTCATTATTGGTGGGATGGTTGGTTTGTCGTCCACCGCAATCGTAATTAAACAAACAACAGAAATGGGGACGTTAAATACACCTCGTTCACAACTCGCTGTTTCAATACTATTATTTCAAGATTTGGCAGTGGTGCCTTTTCTGATCTTTATTCCGTTAATCAATAGTGCTTCAGAGACGTCAATTGCCTCTTTGATGGGGCTGGCTTTGCTGAAAGGTATCGTTGTTATCACTTCGTTATTGCTGATAGGTAAATGGGTACTGCCTAAAATATTTCGTGAAGTTGCCAATACGCGCACGGATGAATTATTCGTACTCACTACTCTCACCGTTGTGTTAATTGCAGCAGGATTTACTTATGGCATGGGTTTGTCATTAGCACTAGGGGCATTTATTGCAGGGATGATGCTCGGTGAAAGCCAATATAAATATCAATTAGAATCGGATATTCGTCCATTTCAAGATATTCTAATGGGCTTGTTTTTTGTCACTGTCGGGATGCGTTTAGAATTACCTGAAGTGTGGGCGCATATTGGGGTTATCATACTTGGATTATGCGTGATGCTGGTATTAAAGATACTCATGGTTCGTGCGTCAGCGATGATTTTTAACGCCGATGCCAATGATGCTTGGGCTGCTGGGTTTAAGGTATGTCAAATGGGGGAGTTTAGTTTTATTCTTGCTTCACTAGCGGTGACACACCAAGCTTTAGAACCAGAGGTAGCGTCGGTGTTGGTCAGTATTGGTATTTTGAGTATGGCGTGCACGCCTTTTTTAGTCGCTAACAGCGTACGGTTTGCTAATGTGTTTGCACCTGATGACACCGTCAACACACTCAATAATGCTCAGGTATTAGAGTTTGAGCGAAATAACCACGTCGTGCTCTTGGGCTTTGCTCGCGTGGGGCAGTCCACTGCACGAATGCTTGATATGGAACACATCAGTTATGTTGCTGTTGATATTGATCCGATTCGGGTACAAGAATCACAAACTGCAAATGAACCCGTCATCTATGGTGATGTATCGGATAAATCCATTTTGCACAGTGTGAATATAAATCAAGCTGCATCGGTGATTATCACCTTTGATAACATCGCCAAAGTGAGTCAATGTATTCAGTGTATACGTAGCTTTAACCAGACTATTCCTATTATTGTTCGCACGCGCAAAGATTATGCACTTGAGTCTTTGTATCAAAGTGGTGCAACACAGGTTGTTCCAGAATTACAAGAGGCTGTGTTGATGTTAGTATCGCAAGTGTATCATTACAGTGGGGTGCCAATGTCAAGGATCCTCAAGCGGATCCGCAATGAGCGCAAAGAACATTATGATCATCTCCATGGGTTTTACCCTGGAGAGACCACTGAGGTCAGTTATGCAAATGCAGATACATTAAAATTTATGCATGCCATTAACTTAAACCGCTCTGCTTGGGCTGTTGACAAAACTATCGCTGCATGTGATTTAGTGCGTTATGGCGTGCACGTCAAAAAGATTAAACGCGGTAATGAGGTACTGGAATCACCCAATTTAGATGTCGTGTTACGTGACAACGATATTTTGGTGATCAGTGGCAAGCCGCGTCGCGTAGAACGTGCGGAACGGCGAATTTTAGATGGGCATTAGCCCACAATAAAAAAGAGTCAGTGGTAAAGTTAACTGAGGTTTTCAAACTCTTTTTTTAACGCGTATTTTTCATCAGTTACAATGCGTTCTAAGGTTTCGATACGCTGCTTTAATGCCGCGATTTCTTTTTCTATTTGGTCACGTTCAACTTGTGATATCTTATGCTTCTTGTTGGATTTAGCTGCTTCTACGATGGAAACAATGGCCCAACAAACGATGGCGACGATGGCAATAGCGGTCATATTCATGATGATGTGTTCCTTATTTTGTGTCAGTATAGCCGAAATTTGTATATACCGTGATATTTATATTATGGTTACAATATCCGCGCCACTTTTTTAAAATCACTATAATCAATAGCTTATCGTCAAGGTGGTGATTCATGATTGTATGTATTTTGTCAAAAACACTACTTATTGAGTAAAAACACTAATGTCTGATTTACACCAAAGACAGCAAGATGAATACTGGATGAGGTACGCCTTATCCTTAGCTGATAGAGCCAGTCAACTCGCCGAGGTACCTGTCGGAGCGGTTATTGTATTAGATAATAAGGTTATTGGAGAAGGATATAATCGCTCAATAATTGATGTTGATCCTTGTGGTCATGCTGAGATTATGGCGATCCAAGATGCTGCTAAACGGGTCAATAATTATCGGGTTTTGGATGCTACGATATATGTGACATTAGAACCTTGCTCAATGTGTGCCGGTGCGATTGTGCATGCACGGCTCAAGCGAACGGTGTTTGGCGCAGCCGATGCTAAAACAGGCTGTGTGGGTAGTATTATGAATATACTGCAACACCCAAGCCTGAACCATCAAGTAGATATTGCATCGGGTGTATTGGCGGATGAGTGTTCAACTCAAATTTCACGATTTTTTAAGGCACGCCGGGCAAGTATTAAAGCTGAGAAAAAAGCCAAACAAGCATTGCAATAAATCGTCTATTGCATATTGTTTGCATTCAGCTTTGTTCAGGTTCAAACAAATTAGAGTTGAATAAATTAAATAGCTTTCGGCGTTGTAACATTTTTAAATGCGTTTTTTTTAGCATAATTCGACGTCTTGACGTGCCAGACAAGAGTTGTCTATTAGTCCGATATAATTTATTTTTTTTCATTAATTTAATTATTTCCTGTTGGTTCATCAACCTTAGTAATATACATCAAACTATCATGATAGCGTCTGATATTTTCAACGTATTTTACGGCGACATCGCCTCGGGCAAACCCATATCGAGTTTGCTGATAATACTGTTTTTGGCGTAGCAACGGTAAGTGTTGTTTCACGTCTACCCATAGATCCGGATCATATCCAAATCGCTCTGTCAGTACTCTGGCATCTTCAACATGGCCTAACCCCAAATTATACGCGGCAAGTGCCATGTATATTTTATCTGGATTGCTGATCCTATCGGGTATACGTGCATACAGTCTCTGTAAATACAACGCGCCCCCTTGAATACTTTGTTGCGGATCAATGCGCGATTGTACGCCTACTTCTTTGGCTGTCGGAAGAGTCAACATCATTAATCCTCGCACACCCGTCGGAGATATCGCATCCGGTTTCCAATGACTTTCTTGATAGCTAGTCGCGGCGATTAATTGCCAATCAAACACACCTGAATATTGCTCAAACCAAGGTCGATATGTCGGCAAAACGGTCTCGACTGCTCTAATAAAAGCGGTGGTGTCGACATAATCGAATTCGCGAATATGCCCAAAGTATTTGTCTTGTAATCGACTGAATTCACCATTTTGTTGAATATGCCCAAAGTATTCGAGTAATGCACTGAGCAATGAATCATCTTGGTAGGGGTGCAACAACCATTGTTGGGCGGCATCAATTTGCAGATCCAAGCCCATTTTAATCTCAGGGTAACGTCTGCGCATTACGTTGACTAACGCTGAATTAGCTACGGTTGCAGTGATTTTTTCATCGGCGACCAGTAACAGTAATTCTTCATCATCGAATTGATCCACTTGTTGCCAGTTGAGTGTGTCATTAATGACAGCCGCATTGAGTGCATCACTGGCTTGTAAAATAGCCGCTTGTTGGCTATTTCGTTGCACATACACTTTACCGGAGAGTTGTGATAAGTCGCGTAAACTTCGTTGATTACGGTGAATCACCACTTGGTGCGTATAATATTGATAGGCTGGGCCTAGCTTATATTTTGCCGTCGTTTCGTTCGAAAATGAAAACTGTGATGCTAAAATATCTACTTTTTGGTTAGTGAGATCTTTTAACATTATCGCTTCAGAGTAGTAGGGTTGGATACGTAACTCGACACCAATGAAGCGAGCAAAACCTGCGGCTAATTCGTATTCAAAACCACTAGGGAGATCATTTTGTAGATAATACGAATTTGCACCATATTCAGTTGCGATGACGATTTGGCCTTCGCTGAGTATGCGCTTTAGTTCGTTATTGGGTTTGGTAAACTCAAAACAGCCAGACAATCCGACGGTAATGACTAGACAAACTATCCATTTACTTAGGCTAATGCCACGCATAAATCTATCCTGTTATAATAGTGCGCCATTCTCGTTAGGTTAAAACTTAACCGATATCATACGTATGGTAAATGTTTCTTATCAAATTGTCTTATTTATTCTATAATAACGACTCAAAATTGTCCCATAAACGTTCGGAAACCATCTATGCTAATCCTGCGCGGCAGCACCTCTTTATCAGAATTTGCGACTAAAAAATTACTCCAGTCATGTCATGACCTTGCATTACCTGTACAAAGCATTCAAGCTCAATACGTACATTTTGTCGCTGCCACACAAGCATTGACGACGAGTGAGCAAGTGGTTTTAGATAAACTCTTAACCTATGGACCAGCAAGCGAACATATCGCGCATACTGGTGAACTGTTATTAGTGACACCGCGTTTTGGTACTATTTCTCCTTGGTCCACAAAAGCAACCGACATTGCGCATAATTGTGGCCTTACTATGGTCAGCAAAATAGAACGTGGTGAAGCGTTCTATCTTACCTGTGATGAATATTTATCTGAAGCCCAACGAGAGCAAGTAAAAGCGTTGATCCATGATCGCATGACTCAAGTGGTATTAGATGAGATGGACGCTGCAGAAAATCTGTTTTTGACCGATGCCCCTGGTCACTTTGCGTCTGTCGATATCTTGGGTTTGGGTAAACAAGCATTAATTGATGCCAATATTAGCTATGGTTTAGCATTAGCGGATGATGAAATTGACTACTTGTTTGCCAGCTTTACTCGATTAAAGCGTAATCCTAACGACATCGAACTATACATGTTTGCGCAAGCCAATTCAGAGCATTGTCGGCACAAGATCTTTAATGCTGATTGGACGATTGATGGCGTCGAACAACCAAAATCATTATTCAAAATGATAAAAAACACATTTGCGCACACACCAGAGTTTGTACATTCAGCTTATTCTGATAATGCGGCCGTAATGGAAGGTAGTCTGGCTGGGCGATTCTTTCCATCTCCTGTCAATCATCAATATGAATATCATCCTGAGGTGATAGACATTTTGATGAAAGTAGAAACGCATAACCATCCCACTGCGATTGCGCCTTTTGCTGGTGCAGCAACCGGTTCTGGTGGTGAAATCCGTGATGAAGGTGCTACCGGTCGGGGTTCTAAGCCCAAAGCCGGTTTAGTCGGATTTAGTGTTTCTAACTTACGTATCCCTGGTTTTGAACAACCTTGGGAAGCAGATTATGGTAAACCTGCGCGGATTGTATCGGCATTAGATATCATGACCAATGGCCCATTGGGCGGTGCTGCATTTAATAACGAGTTTGGTCGCCCTAATTTGTTAGGGTATTTTCGAACTTATGAGCAAGCTGTTACCAGTTTTAACGGTTTAGAGGTCCGCGGTTATCACAAACCGATTATGCTTGCTGGCGGATTAGGTAATATTTGTAAAGCACATACCCAAAAAGGTGAGATCACCATTGGTGCAAAACTCATTGTACTAGGTGGTCCCGCTATGAATATTGGTTTAGGTGGCGGCGCGGCCTCATCTATGACATCGGGTCAATCCAATGAAGATTTGGATTTTGCATCGGTGCAACGCGAGAATCCAGAAATGGAACGTCGTTGCCAAGAAGTGATTGACCGTTGTTGGCAGATGGGTGACAGCAACCCGATTCAATTTATTCATGATGTTGGTGCCGGTGGCTTATCCAATGCATTTCCAGAGTTGGTCAATGATGCAGGGCGGGGCGGTAATTTTGAAATACGTAACGTGCCCAATGATGAACCAGGCATGAGCCCGCATGAGATTTGGTGTAATGAATCACAAGAACGTTATGTATTATCGGTTGCACCGGATAATTTAGCCGTGTTTGCCGCTTTGTGCGAACGTGAAAGAGCGCCATTTGCAGTCGTAGGAGAAGCAACGCTTGCTCCTCATTTATTATTAAGTGATGCGGTGCATAACAATAATCCGATTGATATGCCGTTAGATGTCTTGTTGGGTAAACCCCCAAAAATGCATCGCGATGTCCAATCTGCTTCATTTACCCCTCTGCCTTTGACTCTGCAAGACGTGACAATTACCGATGCGATTGAGCGTATCTTACGTTTACCTACCGTCGCTGAAAAAACATTCTTGATCACCATTGGCGATCGATCAGTCACCGGTTTAGTGGCACGTGATCAGATGGTCGGTCCATGGCAAATTCCAGTTGCAGATGTTGCGGTAACTGCAGCGTCATTTGATACATATCATGGTGAAGCGATGGCATTGGGTGAGCGAACGCCGGTTGCCTTACTCAATTATGGTGCTTCGGCGCGCTTGGCTGTGGCTGAGGCGTTAACCAATATTGGGGCTGCTGACATCGGGTCATTAAAACGAATTAAGTTATCTGCAAACTGGATGTCACCCGCTGGTCATCCTGGAGAAGATGCCGGTTTGTACGAAGCGGTTAAAGCAATTGGTGAAGAGTTATGTCCAGCGTTAGATTTAGCCATCCCGGTTGGTAAAGACTCCATGTCGATGAGAACGCAATGGGAAGAAGACGGTGAAACCAAAAGTGTTACTTCACCCATGTCATTAGTCATTACTGCATTTGGTGCAGTTCAAGATATTCGTAAAACATTAACGCCGCAATTACACCTTGACCAAGGCGAAAGTCATTTAATCTATATTGATTTAGGCCAAAAACAACAGCGTTTAGGTGGTTCATGTCTTGCACAAGTATACGGACAATTAGGTGATAGTGTTCCTGATGTAGATGACCCACAGTTGCTAAAGGGGTATTTTAACGCTATTCAAGCGCTGGTCAGTCAGCAACTGGCATTGGCTTATCATGATGTATCAGACGGCGGGTTATTTACAACATTGACCGAAATGGCATTTGCTGGTCACTGTGGTCTTGATGTTGAACTTAGCCAGTTAGGCAATGCAGAGCAAGCCTTAGCGATATTGTTTAATGAAGAATTAGGCGGTGTGATCCAAGTGAGTGAAGCATCATTAGCCTCAGTCATGGCTATATTGGCAGAGCAAGGGTTGGCACATTGCGCTCATATTTTAGGTTCCCCTGTGGCTGGAGACAAGATCACCATGCGTATCGGCGATGCGGTCATTGTTGATGAGTCGCGTCTTAGACTGCGAACAATATGGGCAGAAACGACATATCAGATGCAAGCATTACGAGATAATCCTGAGACTGCTAAACAAGAACACGTTAGTAAACAAAATCCGAATGATCCTGGGTTACATGCACATTTGTCATTTGATCTTAATGAAGACATCAGTGCCCCATATATTGCCAAAGGTGTATTACCTAAAGTCGCAATTTTACGAGAACAAGGTGTTAACTCACATTATGAAATGGCAGCGGCTTTTGATCGAGCTGGTTTCCATGCGGTTGATGTACATATGTCTGATATCTTATCGGGTAATGTCAGTTTAGCTGATTTTGCAGGGTTAGCGGCATGTGGCGGCTTTTCATATGGTGACGTGTTAGGCGCAGGTGAGGGTTGGGCAAAATCGATTTTGTATAATGAGCTAGCTAAAGCTGAATTCTCAGCGTTCTTTGAACGCAACGCAACCTTTTCATTAGGGGTGTGTAATGGCTGTCAGATGTTATCCAACCTTCATAGCATTATCCCTGGCACCCAAGATTGGCCTCATTTTGTCCAGAATCAATCGGCCCGATTTGAAGCGCGTGTTGCCATGGTTGAAGTACAACCTTCTGCTTCGGTGTTATTTGCTGATATGGTTGGTTCACGTATGCCTATCGCTGTATCACACGGTGAAGGGCATGCTGAATTTAGCTCACCCGCTGCGTTAAGTTTAATTGAAAGCGCGAAACAAGTAAGTCTGCGTTTTGTTGATAACGATGGGCATGTCACACAACAATATCCGGCTAACCCTAACGGCTCAGTCAATGGGATTACCGGTTTGACATCGCAAGATGGGCGAGTGACGATTATGATGCCACATCCAGAGCGTGTCTTTAGAGCTGTGGCTAATTCTTGGCAAGCGCCAGAATGGCAGGAAGACAGTCCTTGGATGAGAATGTTCAGAAACGCACGTAAGTATGTAAATTAATAACTTGTAAAATTCTATTTGTGTTTTAATATAGTTAGTAGGTTAGTTGTTACTAGCCTGCTAAATTAAGTAATAGTTAAGTATTACTTAAATATTAGTTAATATGATTTAAAAGTGTTAGTAGGTGCGTTAGATGTTTAAAAGAAATAAAAAAATCGGTTTTACCAGCGTGTTCGTTGCGGTAGTCATAATGACAGTCACTGCGGCAATCAACGCGAGCGCTAACGCAGCAGTATTTTTGTAAACCGATATTTAACCGCGTTTTGCGTGTTTCTCTCGATTAATAAGTTTTTGCTCTGGATTCTTTTTTAATAGCACATATGTTGCCGCTAAACCGCCATGGCTTACATGAGCAGAGTGATAAGCGATAACTTCTGCAAACTCTGGCAACCACATATTTAAATAACTCTTTAATTTTCCCGCAACCGGTTTACTATTCAATCCCATCCCATGTTGTACTAACAGCACTCTTGTACCTTGCTTAAAACACAATGTGATTTTGTTAAATAAAGCTTCTCTAGCCACTTCGATGGTTGATTGAGTTAACGTTAAACGCGCTTCAATCGGATATTTACCCAATCGTAAATTCTTAAACACCCCTTCTTGGATCCCATCTTGTTTGTAACTAATAAAATCATAAGGGTCTATGGCACGGGTCAGTTCTAATGATAATGCAAGTAATGTGGGGTGTGTGTCTTGCTGTAATTGTTCGCGTTTTAATTGGCGAGATAACGCCAACGGATCATCGGTTTTGAGCATCACTGTCGCTTCAGTGATAAGAGGTTGCACATCTGACATTTCAGCTAAAAACGCTGCGGCGTCATCTTGTCCTTCGAGTGATTCAGGATTATCCGTGTTGTTCGGTTGCATAGTATTCTCCAGATAAGACCTATTGACGATATTATAGTTAATACCATATAAGTTAAAAGAAGATCACACGATTTTGTTGAATATTATGGTAAGACCGTGACCCAATCATGATGTTGAATATTTTGCGTTAACATGCCGGTTGTTCGTTTGATGACCGTGGTGGATGACATAATACTCACCACTTCAAAGTGTGCCTGATGGGGCGTAGTTATAAGTATATTCGTTCCTTGTGCGCCAAGTTGCTCTGAGTATTGCGATAACGTAAACAGAGTATCAGCATTGACCCCTTGTTGCTCTCCGATGTCGATAATGACAGTTTGCTGATCGATGCCAATAACGCGAGCGCGTTGCGGAGCACATTGAATATGATGTTCGATATCCTGTTGTATTTGAGCAATGGTTGCCATTATTTTACTGCCATAGGGAGATTGCGTGAATTGCCGAGATCGAATATTAGTGCTTGCAGTTAGCGGGTCATGCCATTGAGTAGCAAATTGATAACCGCGATCAAAAATACGGGTTCCTGTAAATGTATCATATACCGCCACCCTCGCTGCAAACTGACGTTGCGCCTTTTCCTTTTGCCAAAACGCATACGCTTTAGGGTAAGTGCGTTGCGTGGATATATCGTCAATTTGACCGCTGATAATGTATTGAGCATTAAATTTTTTGCCGAGTTCAATACTGGCTGTAGGGGAGGAACGTAGTCCTGGGTACCAAGGGGTTGAATCGATGTGTGAAATGGCAAGAGTAGAGTGTTCTAGGGCAAAGTATTGTTGTATTTTGGTTGGGATCCACAGCGCAAGATCTTGCATATCATTCTCTTGGGAAGAGTGTAAATCAGCAAAATAAAACGAACTTGTCACGCTTTTTCGTTGATTGGGCGTCATTTCACAGCGTGGCCGCATATCGATTAATTCAACATTAATATCGACAATTAGCTCATCCTCGGTGTGAACTTCGTGCAGTATGGTGGCGGATTGCAATTTGCCTTGATGAGCAATATTAAAGGTGTCTTGTTGCACTATACCGTTGCTAATTTGTGCGTTGGCTTGAACAGACCCTCCCGTCCGCAATAACACTGATTTTATGGCAGCTTCCACTGCCGTATTTCTGGCGTCATCAATATTGGTGTTTAATAGTGAAACGCGTTGTTGCACTAGAATAGGGTTGGCATAAGTTTGCCCAACACAGGCAAATATCAGTAGCAACACCGGCAATAGTGTGTCAGCCCAAGCGGTACGGTTAAATAAGGTTGTTAAGGTCAAATAATTCATATTGCATACCTGATGTTAAGCATGGCTAATTGATTCTAGCCTAAGTGATCGTTGTTCTGCATGATTAATGCCATTTGCTCACAGGGCAAATCTATTTGGCATGCGTAGTTGGAACAAAACATGCAGTAAAACATGTAATAAAAGTAATTAAACCCCAAGCACACACGTAATATTGCTACTACTTTAAAGGTAACTCCATGACACTAAATAACGTTCCATCTGGTCAGCAATGTTGGTCGATAAAACGATACAGCAAGCATGTTTTTTCAGTATGTTGGATTAGCGGCTCAATGTTATTAGCGGGCTGCAGTAATGTGCTCAATTCGCATATTGAATATGAAACGGTTCAGCCAGATAGCTATCCGGTGCTCTATGCAACAGGTTATGCGCCAATTGAACAACAAGCTGGGGAAGATATAGAAGCGAAGATCATCAATGCAATGACCGCCTCTAAAGCGCAGGCATATAAAGAATTGGCAGCGCAATTGCACGGTTTAGGCATCCAAGGCTCACAACAAATCGGGGCGATGGTAGTGCAAGATACTGCATTACAAACCCAAATATTGGGGTTGGTTCGAGGGGCAAAAATCCAAAAATCTTATCAACAAGGTAACAATACCTATGTGACGGAGTTAAGTTTGGATATGCGCAGAGCGCATGACTTAACAGTCATTACTGAGAATAGACAGCACGTTAAAGAGATTCGGTACTACTAACGTAGGCTTTTAATTTAGGCTTTGATCGAGCGAGTGCTTGCGGTGGATTGAGCTTTACCAGACCGGTCATAAGTCATTGATTCTTTGGCGCGCAATTCGACAAGAACATGGCGTAAATGTGCCAATCGTAATTGCCCGTTTTCGACTGCTTTTTCATTGATATCGGTTCGGTATTTACATTGATCAACAAGTGCAAAGCAAGTCTCCACATTATCTGTCATTGCTTCAGTTAACGCGTCATTTTCTTTTGCCGAAAGGTACATCGTTTGTATTTGTCGGTCACGTTGATGGATATCATCAAGTAATACTTCTTTGGCTTTTAACAAAGCCATTAATGGTTCCGCTTCGCGCGTACTGATTAATTGTAACTCGTTATCCAATAATTGAATCAATTTATGTAATTGTTCAATCTGAGTAAGTAACTGTTCATCAAGATTATGCATTGCGGTAATTCAGTAAAATTTTTGGTTTTTAATCATGCGATTAAAGTCCAAAAATTTCACTTTCCATTTTTGCAATTTTGTTAGCTAACGCCTCTGGATTGATACGATATTCACCGTTCAAAATTGAATTGCGCAATTGCTCGACCTTTTCTTGATTGACAGGTGCTTCAAGCGCTTTGTTTTGCATGCTATGCAAATGTTGCGCTGATTGAGTCAACGAGACAGAATCTTCTGCGCTTTGCGGTTGTGCGCCACTTGTTTTAGCATTACTTGCTTGTTGAGTAGCACGTTGATTATCTAATTGTGGATTACTTGATAATCCATTGTTGATATTGTTAATAGACATTATAAATTCCTCATCCTTATCATACCTCAATACTGCAATCGGCTTGAAAACCAAAAACTTTAAAGATATTTTTAAAATCCTAATTAGCTTAAATATAATGTTCAGGGACTTCCTGGAACATGTATATATTTAATCTTTTATATGTTGCTGTAATTAAATAGCAACTCCAACTTGAGCAACATCGATTACTGTTGCCATAATTTGTTTATTTGAACGGCTATTTTTAACGGCAATTGTTTGTCCTAATGTGCCGTCTTGTTGAGCAATGCCTTGCGTCTTAATACTTAAACCATCAGCAAGCGCAATTATTTTGACACTATCGCCCTTGCACACAAAGCACAACAAATTACTTGCAAGAGCTACGCCAGAACGTATTTTGCGTTTCACTTTTGTCCCTAATATAGCGCCAGTGTCATGAAATACAGCATAGCGAACCCGTCTTTCAGGAATATATTTCACCTCAATATCTTGCGCAGTGATTAATGTATTAGGTACCAATAACCGGTTAGCAACAATGACTTTGATTAATCTTTGCTGCTTAACGGTGCCATACACAAACCAATCATTATCCGGACAGGCAATCTTCACCATGATGGATGCTTGAGCTAAATCGGCGTGGTCATGACTATAATTTAGTGCTGTAGCACACGTTGGGATCAGGATCCTTGTATCAAGTGGTAAAGGCGTCAGTGATATTTTTTTGTAGGGTTCATCATGTGTTGGTGATGCATTATCTAAGGCTAACGCAATATGTTCGGCTGCCTTGACCATCAGCTGTGTGTGAATTTGGCCTTCTTGTGCATGTGCTGTATGTGTTAAAAACAATAGGGTGATCAGTCTCAAGATGTAACGGGATTGGCAAAAAAAGAACTGACCAATACGCAATAAATGCTGATAATTTTGTTTCATCTGCCGATACACCTTTAGTAAATAAATTCATGCGGTTGCTGGGTATGACCGCCATCTGTCGATACTGCGTCAATATTTTGTTGTCAGTAAACACAGCAAATTACATGCCTAATTATTTTGGAGGCTTCATGGCTAGTATTTTAGATTCCGTCAATCAGCGTACTCAACTTGTTGGACAGAATCGATTAGAATTATTATTGTTTCGTTTAAATTCGCGCCAGCGTTTTGGGATAAATGTCTTTAAAGTGAGAGAAGTATTGCTATGTCCTAAATTGACGAGCATGCCCAAATTAAATTCTTTGGTTCGTGGCATTGCTCACATTCGAGGCACCACTATATCAGTTATCGATTTAAGCTTGGCAACGGGTGGCAAGCGAATTGAAGATATTGAAAATAGCTTTATTATCATTTCTGAATATAACCGTTCTGTGCAGGGTTTTTTGGTTGGTTCGGTAGAGCGGATCGTCAATACTAATTGGGATGCTATTATGCCGCCGCCTCAAGGCACGGGTAATGAATCCTACCTCACCGCGGTGACCGAAATAGAAGACGAGTTAATTGAAATATTAGACGTCGAAAAAATTCTCAATGAAATATCACCGATTTCAACAGATTTGTCTGAGTCAGTAAAAGAGAGCCTGAGTGTCGTTGGGAATGAAAATAAAATGATTTTTATTGCCGATGATTCGTCAGTTGCCCGCAACCAGGTCAAAAAAGCGTTAACCAACATTGGACTTGAAATCGAAATGGCTAAAAACGGCAAGGATGCTTTAGCACGACTCAAGGCACTGGCTGCTGATACTGGCGATATTAATGACAAGGTTGCCGTATTAGTATCGGATATTGAAATGCCAGAAATGGATGGCTACACATTAACTTCTGAAATCCGCAATGATCCCTCATTAGTGAATCTTAAAGTGGTGTTGCATACCTCTCTCAGTGGTGTTTTTAATCAAGCCATGGTTGAAAAAGTCGGTGCAGATGATTTTATTGCTAAATTTCAGCCTGATGAGCTAGCAACGTCAGTGCAGTCTTGGCTCGATAAATAACGGATGATGATATCCCAGATGCGCCAAAATCGTGAGTTTTCCGATACGACCTATCGTCAATTTTGTACGTATTTGGAAACCTATTGCGGGATTGTATTAGGTGACAGTAAACAGTATTTAGTGCGCAGTCGCTTGTTTCCGTTTATTGACCAATATGCCTTGCCAGATTTAACAACGGTGATTGAGCAGACCATAAGAGGTCACAATCCTGCGTTACAAACCGCAGTAATTGATGCCATGACAACCAACGAAACGCTGTGGTTTCGGGATGGCTATCCGTATGAATTGTTAACGAACTCCATATTGGCTAAACTCGATGCATTAAACAAACCGATTCGGGTCTGGAGCGCTGCTTGTTCCTCTGGACAAGAGCCTTATTCAATTGCGATATGTTATTTGGAATATAAGCAACGCCACCCAAATGCGTTTGCCCAGGGCTTTGAGATTATTGCTACCGATTTATCTTCCGATATGCTGCATCAATGTAAAGATGGCAGTTATGATGCTCATGCCATGTCGCGCGGTATGGATAAAATGCGTTTGGCGAAGTTTTTTCATGTAAACGCGAAGGGACGCCAGCAAGTTAATGATGAACTAAAACAGATAATTACATTTCAACCCGTGAACCTGTTGCATAGTTATTCGAGTATGGGCAAATTTGATATGGTGTTTATGCGCAATGTACTGATTTATTTTTCTACGGACATCAAAACCAAAATCCTGCAACAAATTGCCGGTTTGCTGCATAGTGACAGTATTTTGTTCCTCGGTGCTTCTGAATCCGTCTCTTACAGCAATCAATTATTAACGATGGTGAAAGCTTCACCAGGCCTTTATTATCAGCTCTCCCGATAGTCCTTTACAACAATAAAAGCCTCATTATGAGGCTTTTTTACTTTCTGGCATTCTCTTTGCACACTTCTCTGCAAACGAGGAATCATCGATGGCAATTAATTTAGACAAAATGGTCAATTTGCACCACAGCGCGGTCAAAGTGCGTGAGCAAAATATGGAAGTGATAGCGGGTAATTTAGCCAATGCTAATACACCCGGCTACAAAGCCCGAGGGATTGATTTTAAAGCGGCAATGAATCAAGCCATGCAGCACTCTCCTACGTCTAATCCAAATCAAATGGCCTCGACCCATGACAAACATTTTAACTTACGTGCTAGTACAGCAGCCGAAACGTTATACCGAGTACCAGGGCAACCTGATACCGGTGATGGTAATAATGTGGATGCACAAACAGAACGAAATCAATTTTTGGATAATGGTATGCGCTATCAAGCCAGTTTGCAGTTTTTGGGCGGTAAATTTAAAGGCATGAAAAAAGCCCTAACTGGAGGACAATAACAATGAGTTTATTTAATGTAATGAAAATTGCGTCTACTGGGATGGGCGCTGAATCAATGCGACTTAATACCACAGCAAGTAATATTGCCAATGCAAACAGTATCAGTAGTAGTGCTGATACAACCTATAAAGCGCGTTATCCGGTGTTTGCCGCAGAAATGCAACGTGCATTGGGCGGACAAAGCGGGTCAGCTACAGGTGCTGAAGTCGGTCAAGGTGTCAAAGTATTAGGGGTTGTTGAAAGTGCAAAACCGCTACAAATCGAATATGCACCGGGCAATCCAATGGCAGATGAAAATGGGTATATCTATAAACCTAATGTCAATATCGTCGAGGAAATGGCAGATATGATGTCAGCGTCCAAAGCCTATGAAACCAACGTACAAATTGCAGATACCACTAAGCGGATCTTTCGCCGTGTATTGCAGCTTGGGCAAAGTCAATAAGGGTACCTAACGACATGAACACAATAAATAATATTGGGTTACACAAAGATTTGTTTTGGCAAGATGAGGCAGTAAAAATCTCAGATGGGACAGAGCAACAGCTTAAACAAGAAGATTTCTTTGCGTTGTTAACGGAGCAATTAGCCAATCAAGATCCTACAAAGCCGGTGGATAATAATCAATTGGTGTCGCAAATGACATCCTTTAGTACTGCAGAGGGCATTACTCAGTTGAATGAACAATTTACGGGTTTTGCTGCTTCAATGACGTCTAATCAAGCTCTGCAAGCGTCGGGTTTAATTGGTCAAGATGTACTAGTGGCGGGCAATGTCGGCTACAAAAACGCAGATGAAGGGATATCGGGCGTGGTCGTGAATGAGCAAACCGTGCAGAACATGAGTATTGGTATTTATAATGAGATTGGTGAACTGGTTAAATCTATTGATGCTGGGACACAGAGTGCGGGTAACATCGAATTTAATTGGGATGGCAAGGACGAAAACGGCAATCAGTTGCCGCCAGGAAATTATACCGTTAAAGCAGAAGGTGAAGTGTTTGGAGAAGGTGTCGCAGTCCCCACCGCGATTAATCGACACGTGGATAGTGTCAGTCTTGGGTCGAGTGCTCAAGGTGTTGTCTTAAATTTAGATGGTGACGTGAGTATTTTACTCGATGACGTCATTCAAATTGGTTAATAAGTAGGAGTAAATAAATGTCTTTTAATATTGCATTAAGTGGTGTTTCAGCGGCACAAAAAGATTTGGATACCACATCAAACAATATTGCTAACGTGAATACTGTCGGGTTTAAGGAATCACGCGCCGAATTTGGAGATGTGTATGCGTCTTCATTATTAGCATCAGGAAAGACAAAAGTAGGTGACGGTGTGTTGACACAAGAAGTCTCACAACAATTTTCGCAAGGTTCGTTGGCGTTTACACAAAACGCATTAGATTTAGCGATCACCGGTAATGGTTTTTTTGCGACCGTGCCAGAGATAACATCGCGGGATTTTTCATTTACGCGTGCAGGTCAATTTAAACTAGATAGCGATAATTTTGTGGTGAATTCAACCGGTGATAATCTGTTAGGATTTCCGGTGAATCCTGATGGAACGTCTTCATCTGTTGCATTGTCGACAACCGAACCGGTGCGTATCCCTGATTCGTCTGGTTCCCCACAAAAAACCAGTGAAGTTGATCTCCGCATGAACTTACCTGCCGGCGATCAAAGTAAAGATGTGGCCGCCTTTGATCCTAATGATCCGTTAACATATAACGCCGCTACTTCTGTCACGATTTATGATTCGTTAGGCGATAGCCATGTCATGACCTATTATTTTATGAAAGACAACGACCCTGATGTGACCAATGAATGGTATGTGGTATCAGCGGTGGATGATAAGTTAGTCAACATGGTCAACTCTGATGGCAATGACAGTGATGTTGCAACGGCGCTTAACACTGCTGGCACGAATACTGGCAACCCTGTCACAGCTGCAAAATTAAAATTCAGCGCAGGTGGGGATTTTATTGGTATTGAATCACCCGATGGGACCCCACAACTGAATAATAAGATCACGTCACATGCATTAGGTGATCAGCTCCTGGTAAATGGTTCGGATCCAACTCAAACTATCAGCTTGGATTTTAATTTATCTGTTGCCGGTGCCACCCCCAAAGAACCCACTCAGTTTGCCTCTGCGTTTGAAGTCACATCGCTAGAACAAGATGGCTTACCTGTCGGACGATTAACAGGAATTGATATTGGTGCGGATGGCTTGGTTCGTGCGACATTTTCAAATGGTACTTCAGAGCCAATTGTGCGGGTTGCACTGGTACGATTTTCAAATGAACAAGGCTTAACCCAACAATCTGGTACGCAATGGAAAGAGAGTATTCTTTCTGGTGAGGCGTTAGCGGGTGAGGCAACGACAGGCACGTATGGTGATATTAATTCTTCGGCGTTAGAGCAAGCTAATGTTAATTTAACCACCGAATTAATTGATATGATTATCGCACAACGTAATTTCCAAGCGAGCTCTAGGGCATTAGAAGTCAATAACCAGCTCAATCAAACAATTTTGAATATTCGATAATGTCATCATTGTCGGTTAAAGGTCGCTTTTGCGGCCTTTTTTATTTATTGGCACTGTCTTTGCTTTACTTAATATAAGTTTACTTTAGGTCAAGCAATTGTCATGGATAAAATGTTATACATTGCCGCAAGTGGTGCAAAGCAGGATCTGCTTGCCACCGCAGTGCGTGCCAATAACCTCGCCAATGCCCAAACAACCGGTTTTAAAGCGCAGCTAGAACAAGCCAGAGCGATGCCAGCATACGGCGAAGGTTTGCCGACTCGGGTGTTTGCGATGACCGAAAGTCCAACTAACAATTATGAATCAGGTCCAATTATTACAACGGGACGTGACTTAGATATGGCAATTCAAGGCGATGGATTCTTTGCAATACAAGATGCACAAGGTGACGAGGCGTATACGCGAGCCGGCAGTTTGCAAATTAATGCCAACGGCACATTGCAAGATGCCAAAGGTAACTTAGTGTTGGGTGATAATGGTCCTTTGACGTTGCCCGTGCCGGTATCAAATGTCCGAATAACGGCTGATGGTACGGTGATGGCTAGACCACAAGGTGCACCAGCAACAGTGTCTGAAGAGGTCGGCCGGATAAAATTAGTGAAACCAGAGTATCAAGCGATACAACGCGGAGAAGATGGGTATTTTAGATTAAATAATGCTCAGGATGCGCTGGCTGATGCGACGGTAAGAGTTGGTGGAGGCATGCTTGAAGGGTCAAACGTCAATGCTATTGAAGAAATGGTCAATATGATTTCTTTGCAGCGGCATTACGAGATGCAAGTCAAATTGATGAAAAAAGCGGATACGTTAGTCACCCGTTCAAATCAGTTATTACGTATTTTATAAATTATTTGTGGAGAGTCACCCATGCACCCAGCTTTATGGATCAGTAAAACCGGATTAGATGCGGCACAGACGGATGTATCTGTGGTATCTAACAATTTGGCGAATGCCAGTACGATCGGATTTAAGAAAGATCGTGCGATATTTGAAGATTTACTATATCAAAATATCAATCAACCAGGTGGTCGTTCATCAGCTGACACAACATTGCCTTCAGGCTTAATGTTGGGCGCGGGCTCAAAAGTGGTGGCGACTCAAAAAAGTCATACACAAGGGAACATGCTAACGACGGACAATGCGCTGGATATTTCTATCCAAGGGCGAGGTTTTTTTGAGATCCAACAACCGGATGGCAGCTTAGCGTACACCCGCAATGGTCAATTTACATTAAACGATCAAGGTCAAATCGTCACACCAGGAGCTGGTTTTGTGCTACAGCCCGTCATGACAATCCCGACAGACGCACAACAAATTACGATTTCACAAGATGGTGAAGTGTCTGCCAGTGTCCGAGGACAGGCTGAACCACAGGTATTAGGCCAGCTTAATACGGCCGATTTTATCAATCCAACCGGGTTACAACCTATCGGGCAAAATTTATACGTCGAGACCGCCGTTAGTGGTGCACCGATTCAAGGTGTGCCAGGGTTGGAGGGGCTGGGTACCTTGGTGCAAGGTGCGCTGGAAACATCAAACGTGAATGTGACGGAAGAATTGGTCAATTTGATTGAATCACAACGCTTATACGAAATGAACTCAAAAGTTATTTCATCCGTGGATCAGATGCTTGGTCAGGTTATTCAGCAGCTTTAATTAACACAGGCAAAGGGGGACAAAGCGATGCGGCATCCATTAGCAACACTAAAATTATGCGTTTTGTATGTATCAGCATTATATCTATTAGGTGGCTGCAGTTCGACACCGATTGCGCCTGTGATAGCTAATGACCCTTTTTTTGCACCCGCTAAACCACCGATAGAATTACCAAAGTTAGTTGAAGATGGCAGCCTATTCAAAGCGGGAATGGCCAACAGTTTGTATTCAGATGTAAAAGCACGACGCGTAGGTGACTTAATTTCAGTGCAGTTAAGAGAAAATACCAATGCCTCTAAATCTGCCAATACTGCAACAAATAAAGACACAGGGATTAATTTGTCACCAATCACTGGATTAGGGGGCAATGCGATCAATATTGGCTCCCAAGCATTGCAGTTAGGATTAACCAGTAATAATACGTTTGCAGGTGATGCTGCCACGGCTCAAAGTAACAGTTTATCGGGCAATATATCGGTGACGGTTATTGAAGTGTTACCGAATCAAAATTTAGTTATTCGAGGAGAAAAATGGCTGACGCTCAATAGTGGCGATGAATATATACGCTTAACAGGCATCATTCGTCTGGCTGATATTTCACCGGATAATGAAATCGAGTCGAACAAAATTGCGAATGCCCGCATTCAATATAGTGGAACCGGTTCGTTTTCGGATGCGCAAAAGCAATCGCTAGTGAGCCAGTTTTTTAATTCAAAATGGTGGCCATTGTAGGAAAAATGATGACACAAACGATGATTAAATTAATTTTATTCTTAGCATGCATGGGTATCGCAACCTCTACTGTGGCACAGCAACGGATTAAAGATCTTGCTGCCGTACAAGGTGTGCGAGCGAATCAGTTAGTCGGCTATGGCTTGGTAGTGGGTTTACCGGGTACCGGAGAGCAAAGTCCTTTTACCGAACAGAGCTTTCGCACCATGCTCAATAATTTTGGTATTAGTCTGGATCCGAATACTAAACCTAAGATTAAAAATGTCGCTGCCGTTGCTGTGCATGCTGAATTGCCAGCGTTTGCAAAACCAGGGCAAACCTTGGACATTACGGTCAGCTCAGTAGGAGAAGCATCTAGTTTACGCGGTGGAACCTTACTACGTACCTTTTTAAAAGGGTTAGACGGCAAAATATATGCTACCGCTCAAGGTAGCCTAGTGGTCAGCGGTTTTGGTGCGGAAGGCGCTGATGGCTCAAGGATTGTGGCCAATACCCCTACGGTTGGGCGCATCCCCAATGGTGCGTTAGTGGAGCAAGAAGTACCCAGTGGATTGATGCAAAATGACTACATTACCTTTAATTTACATCAACCGGATTTTTCAACAGCCCAAGCATTAGCCGATGTTATCAACACTCGACTAGGTGCTAATCCGCTAAATGGGTATGCGATCGCTCAGCCGATTGACTCAACCTCTGTGCGTGTCAGTGCCCCACGCGACCTAGCCCAGCGTGTAGGTTTTTTGGCAACGGTTGAAAATTTTCGCTTTACCCCTGCCAAAATGTCAGCACGGGTGGTGATTAATTCTCGCACTGGCACAATTGTAGTGGGTGAAAATGTCCGTCTGTTACCTGCAGCGATTACTCATGGTGGTCTGACGGTAACCATTTCAGAGAATATACAAGTCGACCAACCTAATGCACTAGGACAAGGTGAAACGGCGGTGACAACTCAATCTATTATTGACGTTGATCAATCCGACTCTCGTATGTTTAAGTTTGAGCCTGGCGTTACTTTAGAAGAGCTAGTCCGTGCAGTGAATCAAGTGGGCGCTGCGCCAGGTGATCTGATGGCGATTTTAGAAGCGCTTCGCCAAGCTGGGGCATTGCAAGGTGAGATAGTGGTGATCTAATGGATATGCAAAGCAAACTCTCTAATCCACTTGAAATGGCTCGAAATGTCCATGATCTAAGTAGTATTGATACATTACGTCAAGCTTCTAAAAGTGGAGACAAAGGGGCGTTAGTTGAGGCTGCAAAACAGTTTGAAGGGATTTTTGTGCAGATGATGCTAAAGTCGATGCGCAAAGCGCAAGCGGTATTATCGGATAAAGATTCACCGTTTAATTCTCAACAAGTGTCTTTTTATCGTGATATGCATGATAAGCAACTTGCCACTGAATTATCGACCAATAGCTCTTTGGGCTTAGCCGATATTATTATTCAACAATTTGGTGGCGCGGAAGGGTTTATGCCGGCGGAGGCATTACGCAATGATGGCAACTTACCTAATATACCAATCAAACAAGCTGGATTTGATTCTCCAGAGCAATTTATACAACGTTTATATCCAGTGGCACAACAAGCGGCATCGGCCTTAAATATTGCACCTGAAGCACTGATCGCTCAAGCTGCATTAGAGACCGGTTGGGGACAATATGTGATGCATCAAGGACAAGCCAATGCACATAATTTGTTTGGGATAAAAGCGGATGAGCGGTGGCAAGGGCAATCGATTAATGTGCCAACCCTTGAATATGATCAAGGGATCGCTAAACAAGAACACGCTCAGTTTCGAAAATATGCGTCATACACTGACTCTATGCAAGATTATGTCGCGTTTATGCAAAGTAATGAACGCTACAGCCAAGCACTGACTCAAACCGACTCCCCAGCACAGTATTTCCATGAATTACAACGAGCAGGGTATGCAACGGATCCACAATACGCTGATAAGATTTTGCGTATTATGCAAAGTGATGTACTGACATCGACAGTCTCTGCAATCGACAACCCAGCACAAAATTTGCAGACTGAAGCACAACATCAGCCCCTTGATAGTCGGATAGGTGAATAGCAATGGCAATTAAAACCGATTTATTTACAGTTGCTACAGGTGGTGTTAACGCCTCTAATGTGTTGTTAAATACCACAGGTACCAATATTGCGAATATCAATACCCAAGGGTATGTGCGCCAAGATACGCAATTTATTGCGGAGGCTAATGGTGGGATGGGACGGGGTACCACTGAGCGCGTCATCAATACTTTTGCTCAAAATCAACTGCGTCGGGATACTTCTTCAGTGGCTGAATTAGCGGCGTATTCATTAAATACCAGTGGGCTAGATAATATTTTGGCGAATGAGGCCAACAGCGTGACTAAAGGAATGAGTGAATTGTTTGCAGCGATGCAAACGGCAGCTGATGATCCGACCAATCTCCCGTCACGTGATTTGGTAATGGGGCAAGCTCAGCAATTATTAGGACGAATTGGTGGGATAGCCGATTATATGTCTGATGCGGAGCGAGAACTGAATTTACAATTCCAAAACGAAGTACAGCAAGCAAATGGCTTGATCCAAACGATTGTTAATTTAAATGAAGCTATTTCGGTATCACAAGGAAATGGCGCGATTGGTAATCCGAATATACTCATGAATGAGCGTGATTTAGCTGTACTGGAATTATCAGAGATCATCGCTATTGAGACGCGTCAAAGTGCTAATGGAACGGGTGCGATCAATATCAGCCTAAAATCCGGAGAGTCCTTGGTGATGGATACGGGTAAGTTTAATATTTTGAGCATGGGCAGTGATCCCGACAATACCTTTCAACGCCTCGAGCTCAATACGCAGTTTGATCCTAGCGCAGCCAAGCATAATACAGCAATCTATGTTGCCGAATCTAATTTGGGTGGCTCATTGGGTGGATTATTTGCATATCGAAATGAGATTTTATCTCCAACGATGCGTGAGCTTGGGCAAGTAACAATTGCAGTTGCAGATAGCATCAACAGTCAAAATAAATTAGGGATGGATTTGGATCAGCAATTAGGGAGTGATTTATTTACAATCCCCAATTTTAATGGCTTAAATTATTTAACCAACAATGATTTATCCTCTAGAGCATCCGGACGCATCATTGCCGGTGCAAGCCATCTGTTAACGGATTCAGATTATCGAGTGGAAGTGACGTCTGAGCCGAGCGACACGTTACCTTCCACCTTTTCTATCGAAGTTACCGCCCTTAACGCTGACGGTTCACCGACGTTGGATCAACACCGTGAACCGATTGTACAAACCTATACCGTAACGGCACAAGCAGGGACATACAACGCAATATTAGGTGGCGTTGAAATCGAGTTTGCATCAGGTAGTAATTATGCCCAAGGTGATCAATTTTTGTTTCAACCTACGCGCAAAGCGGCAGCCAATGTGACGTTAGCGACCTCGCGACCAGAGGATCTTGCTTTTGCTTCTCCCATGCGCGTACAAGTGGATGTTCGTAATCTTGGAGATGCGGTTGTATCGCGTTCTGGCACCACAAACACATCCATGATTAATGATAATGGGTTATCTGCATTTACGGCCGAAGGTGCCATTGTAGGCAGTGGCAACTCGCCGGATCCTGTGTTTGGCGCACCGACTCAAGTCATTTTCAGTTCAGCGACTAGCTATCAAGTGTTAGATGCGAGTAATAACGTGATGAGTACAGTGAACAATGTGTCCAGCTACGATAATTTATTAGCTCAAGCAAAAGCATCAGGCACACCGCAATGGCCGGCATCCTTTGCTGCATTGGATGATTTTCCAGGGTATGACTTTAGTTTGCAAGGGGAGGTGATTGCCAATGACCGTTTTGTGGTCGGCTATAACACCAACGGGATCAGTGATAATACCAATGCGGTCGCCATGGCAGAGATTCAAAAAGCCGGTAACATTAAAATTAGTAACAATGATACCGGTGCGTTAGCCACGTTTCATGAAGCGTACGCCAATTTGGTTGGCCGAGTGGGTGAGTCAGCAGCCCGAGCGGAAATATCATTAGAAGCGGCATCGGTCATGAAAAATCAAGCTAAAGATTGGTTTGATTCAGTATCGGGTGTGAGCCTAGATGAAGAAGCGGCAAATTTAATTCGATTTCAACAATCCTATGCCGCTGCAGCTCGGATCATAACGACCGCAAAAGAAATTTTTGAAACCATATTAGCAGCAGCGAGGTAATAACGATGCGCGTATCAACCAATCAAGTATATACCCAAAGCCTGCGAGCCATCAGTGATAACCAACGTGCACTGACTGAAACTCAAGATCAGTTAGCCACAGGCAAACGCCTGACTAAACCATCAGATGATCCTGTTGGTGCCGCTAAATTAATCCGTATTACCGAAGAGTTAGACAAGATCACACAATATAACCGCAATACGAATTTACTTAAAAATTCATTAGAGCAACAAGAAACCATTCTATCGAGCATTAAAGATTCGTCTAATCGGGCGCGGGTATTAACCGTCCAAGCCGGGAACGGGATTTTGACACAAACCGATAAAAACGCCATTGCGAGTGAGCTAAAACAAGTCAGAGATGAGATTTTTAGCTTGATGAATGCACAAAATGCCGGTGGTGAATACATTTTTGCTGGATTTCAATCACAAACCCAGGCATTTAGTTTTAATTATGCTGCCAATGCAAACAAATTTAAATTTGAAGGCGATACAGGCACGAATATTATGCGTGTATCTGACAGTGTGACCTTGCAAACGACAAGCTCAGGGCAAGATATATTTGAAAATGTGTTTGCACGTCTTAAATTTACCCGCGATCCCAATACAAATGATAATTTTGAGCGTATGGAAATAAAAGATCAAACAGCCTTTGACCGTTTTCATAAAAATTTATATGACCCAACTACTGCTGCTAACAATCATATACAGTTGACGGTGATTAACCCAGGTGAAATCCAAATTGCTCAAGTCGGAACCGGCGCAGTGCTCGATGTGTTACCTTTTGCACCAGATACTGCGTTTCAATATAGTGGGATAGAGTTTGAATTTAGCGCGCAAGTTGGCGAAACCACTCAGTTGACGTTAGCACCACCACAGAAGAAAAATCTCGCAGAGACAATTAATGATTTTATTATTGCTCTTGAAGATAATACATTAGCCAGTAACGGATTTGACACACGTATTTCTGACACCTTAGTTGGGATTGATAATGCGATGAATAAAATATCCGTAGAGAGTTCGTCGATTGGGGGAAGGCTGAATATTGCTGATGCGATATATGCGTCTAATCTCGATATGGAAGTTGCAAATAAAAAAGCGCAAGCCAGTATTCAAGATCTTGATTATGCTGAAGCAACGACCCGATTTGCTAAACAGGAAACGGCATTAGAGGCTGCCTTAGCCACCTTCCCTAAAGTTTCCTCGTTGAATTTATTCCAATATATCTAGCTCATATATCGCTAATTCACACAAACCAACAAGGTGTTTATCGCAAGATAAGCACCTTTTTTTATGCCTATACATTACCCATATTGACCACTTCTTTGCGTCTTTCAAATCGCCTATAACGATATATTTCAAAAAAGTTAAAGGGAAAATCTAAATAGTCGATAAAGTTTCTGAGAGAGCCAGTTATACCATTGACATTTATGTTTTTGGTGGACTACAAGTAGTAAATTATCCGGAAATGATGCCGGCCTGCCAGCGTGAGCTGGACTGAGAGTAGAAGGAGTGACTCATATGTCAATGTTCGTCAATACAAACGTGTCTGCATTAAATGCACAGCGTCAATTGTTCAATTCATCCAATTCATTAAACACGTCATTTGAGCGACTAAGCTCCGGATTTCGTATCAACCGCGCGGCTGATGATGCTGCTGGTCTACAAATTTCTGATCGCATGACCTCACAAATCAATGGTTTGAATCAAGCAGTACGCAATGCAAATGATGCAATTTCATTAACCCAAACGGCTGAAGGTGCATTAGGCGAAACCACTAATGCCTTGCAGCGGATCCGTCAGTTAGCCGTGCAATCCCAAAATGATATTAACACGGATTCTGATCGTGAAGCCCTACAAAAAGAAGTGACTGCGTTACTCACTGAAATATCACGCATTTCGACCAATACGCAATTTAACGATAAAGATATTTTGCAGCAATTTAAAGCTGATTTTTTAGTGGGTGCTAACAGTGACCAAAAAATCTCAGTCAACATGACAGCTTCACGCATCAATGGTGCGACGGGCTTCAGTGCAACAGGTCTAGGTATTAATGCATTGACCGTTGAAAGTTTTGCTGGCGCTTCTGCAGCGATAGCTTCACTGGATACTGCAATATCTGCCATTGGTGGGATGCGCGCTGATTTAGGTGCATTACAAAATCGTTTTCAATCAACCATCCGTAATTTGTCTAATGTAGTTGAAAATATTTCAGGTGCTAAATCTCGTATCATGGATACCGATTTTGCGACTGAAACATCAAACTTGACCCGTAATCAAATTATACAGCAAGCAAGTTCCACGATTTTGGCACAAGCAAATCAACGTCCCCAAGCGGCCTTACAATTATTAGGTTAAGTCGTCGAAAGGGTGAGCACTTTATTATTTAGGAAACGTGCCAGGAGGTAGGAATGGTGTTTTTACTAAGTAGTGACGACGTGACTTTTCGTTAAAATAGTCATCATATTGGGGAGATTCCTCTCCCCAATATTCTATATTTTTCAATATCTTATAATAATTTAGTTTTTTTGCTAAAGGATTTTTGGTGTCTGTCCGATACCTTTTATGTCAGAGGAACAATATAATATTAATAAGCGTTTCCTGATTGATATCAATAGAGCGAAAAGCCAGATATCACAATGACACTCTAATAATAATGATATCGGTGTCTATTAAAAATCGTTAGGAGATGACTATTATGTCTTTATTTGTCAATACGAATATTTCGTCGTTGAATGCTCAACGTCAAATGTTTACATCAACATCCGGTCTAAATACCGCCTTTGAGCGACTCTCATCTGGCTTTAGAATTAATAGCGCAAAAGACGATGCTGCCGGTTTACAGATCTCGGATCGCATGACCACCCAAATTATGGGGTTGAATCAAGCCGTTCGTAACGCCAATGATGGTATCTCTTTAGCACAAGTTGCTGAGGGCGCGATGACCGAAATTACTAATTCATTACAGCGTATTCGTGTGTTATCAATCCAATCCCAAAATGGTATTAATTCGTCAGGTGATCGTGCCGCTTTGAATAAAGAAGTGACCGCATTGGTGAATGAAATAAGCCGTATCGCGGGCACCACTCAGTTTGCTGGTGTGGATATTCTACAAGGCGGTTTTTCATCTGCTTTTTTGGTTGGTGCAAACGCAGGGCAATCCATCAGTGTTAATTTATCCAGAACCAATGGGTATGGTGCGCAAGGTTTGTTTAACAATTCAGCCATATCAGTTGCAACCGTAGCTGCTGCAGAAGCTGCACTCAATCAAGTTGATAGTGCTATTTCGGCGATTAATGCGAAACGTGCTGACTTGGGTGCGATTCAAAATAGATTTGAATCAACCATCAGAAATTTAAGTAATATTTCGGAAAACGTGACCGCAGCTCGATCACGGATCCGAGATACAGACTTTGCCGTCGAGACATCAGAATTAACTCGCTGGCAGATTATTCAACAGGCTAGTACAACCATACTTAGCCAGGCGAATCAACGGCCACAAGCCGCGTTACAATTATTACAATAATTAGAATTTAAGAAGCACTTAAACAACACATTGTATGTGAATACTTTGTTGGACGCCGACTGACAGGAATAATGCCAGGAGGTAGTGAGAGGTATGAGGTTTGGTCATCATACCTGTCTGTCAGCAAGAGCTATCGCTCCCTGTGTGCTTATAAGTAGTGAATTTATAAGCATCAGTCAATTACTTGACTGACACAAATAGATAGCATTTTACATGCCAATTTAAAATTTTATAAGATTGTTCCCAAAATGGAAGTTAGGAGAAAGTTATGTCGTTATTTGTTAATACCAATATATCGTCAATAAATGCACGTCGGCAGTTGATTGATTCATCTGCAAATTTAAGCACCGCCTTTGAACGATTATCGTCTGGGTTTAGGATTAATTCTGCTGCGGATGATGCTGCAGGATTACAAATTTCAGACCGAATGACCACCCAAATCATGGGTTTAAATCAAGCGGTACGTAACGCCAGTGATGGTATTTCATTATCGCAAACGATAGAAGGGGCGCTCGATGAAACCACCAATGCCTTACAACGGATCCGAGTACTGGCAATCCAATCGCAAAACGGAATAAATTCCCCGGCTGACCGATTAGCCTTACAAAAAGAAGTGGATGCATTAAAAGAAGAAATGTCACGTGTGGCCAGTACGTCAGAATTTAACGGAGTCGATATCTTAAATGGTACGTTTAACGCTGAATTTTTGGTAGGAGCAAATGCCAACCAAACCATTAGTGTTGATATGACGAAACAAGATGGATATGGCTACACGGGCTTATTTGGCGCATTTGATTTATCCGTCAGTTCAGCAGGCGGTGCGGCTTCAGCATTAGAAAAAATAAACCAAGCATTATCAACTATTAATAGCACTAGAGCTGATTTGGGTGCAATTCAAAATCGCTTTGAATCGACGGTTAGAAATTTAGCGAATATCTCTGAGAATGTGTCAGCGGCAAGATCACGCATAAGAGACACAGATTTTGCCGCTGAGACGGCAGAATTAACCCGTTCGCAGATCATTCAACAAGCCAGTACTGCGATTTTAGCCCAAGCAAATCAACGACCGCAAGCGGCGTTGAGTTTATTACAAGGGTAGGGGTAATGTATAAACTACAATAATAAACAAAATAAAAATCGGCTAACAGAACTGAGAGTATAGAAGTGGTTGAGAGGCCAGTATTCAACTACAACTCTGCCAGCCGAAAAGGTCTTTGCTCCACCTCCTAACGTGAGCAAGCTTACCGGGTATCGTTGATGCCCGGTTTTTTTTATGCCTGCAAGAGCAATTTCGTTAATGCTATCTTTTATACTAAAGACAGTCATTAGCAATATTCGACAACTTTTTGACGTAACCTAAACGTTAAATTGTATTAGCATTTATTATTCAAGTACTGTGCCAATTTATATAACTTACTGATTAACATTTATTTAAACCAAATATTTTGGATTCATATAAATAACTAAAGATGCTTTTGTTACTTCCGATATCTTCCGTGAGAGGAAATTTCGTTAATAACTGTAGTGAGTTATTAATATAGAGGTCTATTGCTAGTGTAGTGACTAACAATAGAAAAAAATAATCTGAGCTGGTTGTATTAAATAATCAACCAACAGTTCTCAGGAGGTATATATTCATGTCTTTATTTGTTAATACAAATGTGTCTGCACTACATGCACAACGTCAATTATTTGATACAAGCACGTCGCTCAATCGTTCATTTGAACGTCTGTCTTCTGGTTTTAGAATTAATTCAGCGGCAGATGATGCGGCTGGATTACAAATTAGTGATCGTCTAACCACCCAGGTACAAGGCCTTAACCAAGCTGTGCGCAATGCCAATGATGGTATTTCTGTCGCGCAGACCGCTGAAGGTGCATTAGGTGAAGTCTCGTCTTCATTACAACGGATCCGACAGCTGGCTATCCAATCCCAAAACGGCATTAATTCTGACGCAGATAGAGTCGCATTACAAAAAGAAGCATCCGCACTCGTCAGTGAAATATCACGAATAGCCGCTAGCACTGAATTTAATGGTAAAACCCTGTTTGATGGTAATTTTGATGCGAAATTTTTGGTGGGTGCAAATGCCGATCAAACCATAGCCGTCGACCTAAGTGCTGTTACGGCAACCACTTTGGGCATTAATGAATTAACCGTTAGTTCTACCGCCGGGGCGGCAACGGCCATGGAATCAATTGACGGTGCGTTATCGAGCATTAACTCGACACGAGCCGATTTAGGTGCTGCGCAAAACCGCTTCGAATCCACGATTAGAAATTTAGCGAATATTTCTGAAAATATCTCAGCAGCCCGTTCACGTATCCGTGATGCTGATTTTGCAACGGAAACATCAGAGTTAACCCGCAACCAAATTTTGCAACAAGCATCAACGGCTATTTTAAGTCAGGCAAATCAGCGTCCACAAATGGCATTATCATTGCTCGGCTAAGTAGTAATTAAAAGAGAGGTATCACACTATGGATATCAATATTGCACAAGTTGGTAGAGATTTTGCAACTAAACCAACAAACAATGACGTCGCCCAGTTAGACTCAACGTCGGTATCTGATGCTCAACGAGCTGATACCGCTCTCAATAGAGCAACATTTGTGGCGCCGGATACGGTTTCGAATGCCACGGCTGTTGAAATACAGCAAGCGGTGACAGAAATAACCGAATCCTTGCAGACATCTACCCGACAATTGAGTTTTTCGATAGATGATAACAGTGCACGTACCATTGTTTCGGTAGTTGATCAGGCTTCGGGGGATATAATTAGACAAATTCCTTCTGCAGAATTTTTAAAAATAGCCGAAAAACTTAAAACCCTAGACACTGACCGTGGATCAGCAATAGGGATATTGGTTAATAAACAAATATGAGGTAAATATATGGCGATTCAATCGTTAGGAGTAGGGTCAGGGCTTGATCTTGAAGCACTGGTGTCGCAGCTTTTAGAAGCAGAGCGAACTCCTAAGACGCAACGCTTGGATACGCGTGAAGCGGAAGTTGAATCGACTATATCGGGATTTGGTAAACTCAAATCCAAAATGTCAGAGTTCGAAGATGTACTTGATGAATTAAAAGAAGCCGCGGATTTACAATCACGTAAACCGTCAGTGCGAGAATTTAATGATGAATTAACCACACTCGAAGCGACAGCAAGCGCTAAAGCTTTGGAAGGAGTATATCATATTGCCGTTGAGCGCCTAGCCAGTGGCAGTCGCATAGAGACCGCGAATGGGGAGTTTGCAAGCCCTGATACGGTTGTATTATCAAGTGGTTCGGGGCAATTACGCTTTGGTTCTGCTTCAGACACGGATGCATTTGCAGTGGATGTGACAGCAGGGATGACGTTGACGCAATTACGTGAATCAATCAATCAACATGCAGATAATTTTGGCGTATCAGCCAATATTATTGATACGGGCACGGCTGCTGGGGCTAAATTAGTTTTTACATCCAACAAAACGGGAACAGGAAATGATCTCATTATTAGCAATACATTGGATACGTCTGAGCTAAATCGTCTCAGTACAACAGATTCAACCCAGTCACACACTTATTTAACTCCGATCCAAAATGCCATCAATGCCTCAGCGGTTGTGGATGGTATTCAGGTCGAAAGTGCGACAAATGAATTTGAAGAAACCATCCAAAATGTCTCATTCACCGTCTCTGATGTCTCAGCATTTGGCTCTGACGGCGTTACTCGAAGAACCACCGAACTAACGATTGGCTTGGATAAAGAAGCATTAAGGCAAAAGCTGGATGAGTTTGTCGACAAGTATAATACCTTGATCTCCGAAATAGATACCTTAACGCAATATTCGCAAACTGACTTACAGCAGGATGGAGCATTAGCGGGGGATTCGTTAGCGCGCGGGATCCGGCAAAATCTTGCCTCTATTGTCGGGAATAATGTGCCGGGTAATGCAATTGGTGGATTATTTGCGATGGGAATTGAACTCGATAATGATGGCAAACTATCCATTAGCTCGACAGATTTTGGTTTAGGAACCGGCGAATCAAGACTTAATGATGCGATGGATGACAATTTTGACAGTATTGCACGGTTATTTAGTGATGAACAAAATGGTGTGGCATCAAGATTGCTTTCATACGTTGAACAATTTACGTCCAGTTCAGGCTTGATTGCATCTAGAGAAAGTGCTGCAGCAGATGAACAAGATACAATAAACGATGCTCGAGCATCCTTAGAACTGCGCATGGCAAGCTATGAGCAAATACTCCGTGACAGATATTTAAATTTAGATCAAACCGTCGCCAGATTAAACCAAACCAGCTCAGCTCTTTTAGCATCACTAGGATAATTAATTATGTCGTATAAAGCGATAAACGCGTATCAAAAAGACTCACTAAAGCAGCAATTAAGCGGGGCTGATCCGCACAAGATCACATTGATGTTAATGGCTGGCGCACTAGAGCGACTTGCTTATGCTAAGGGCTGTATTGATAGAAAAGATTTATCTGGAAAATCCCAATACTTATCTAAAGCAACCGCGATCATATTAAACCTCCGCGATACTATCGATATGGATACTAATCGCGAGTTTTCTGAAAATTTATACGCATTATATAATTATATGCTTGATCAGATCGGTGTGAGTAATATGGATAATAATAGTGCCCCGTTAGACGAAGTTTCTGCGTTGTTAAGCCCAATCAGAGATGCGTGGGCAGCGATACCCGACGCAGCCAAGCAAGATGCTTTTGCTCAAAAACAAGTGACAGGGTAAGCTCTCCGTTATGCTATCACATGCACTGACCCCTGGTCCTCTTACGATACTAAATGACAAGTTGGAAAGGTTATTGCATCTTGACTTTAACGAGTCAAATAATGAACAGTGCTTTGCGCAATTAGTATCTCAACGACATGATTTTATTGTTGAATATTTGACTCAGTTAACGGATCAGGCGCGTAGCTCATTTGTATCACTTGAGTTAGTGTCGGCTGAACAATTGACTCAACGTGCCGTCGAAAAACGCAACGAGATAAAACAGACGTTATCATCGTTGAGTAGAAAAAAGAGGGCCATTCAAAAATTTAAGTAGTGATGGATAAACAATATACCAATTTCTTTGACGCTAGCAGCCGTACCACAGATTTGAATCTTGATCAGCTTAAGTTTCAACAAAATTATTGTGCGTTTCGTAGCTCCATCCCTTCACTTCTTCCGATGTTGCAAACCACTGATGCGCCACAGTTTGGGTTGGTTCAGTATCCAAATTCTACTCAGTATGACTGCATCCAATATGCGCATGAAACCTTGATCTATCAACCGCTAGCGCAACAGGTTGAGCATGATCGCGTTGAACAATTCTTAGCCAAGCCGATGCAAATTAAATGGGCACAAGGCACACCTGACGCGACTTTACCTGTGAGGTCGACAACTCAAGAACGCCAGCCTTTAGTGATCCTCGGATTAGGCCTTGGATTCCATTTTGAGCAATTAATTGCCAGTCAGCAGTTTTCACATGTCATTATATATGAGCCAAATGTTGAGTTATTCCGTCACAGTTTATACGTTGTTAATTGGGCGCACATCTTAAGGTTCTGTGATGAGCGTAATATTCAGTTATTTTTTCAGATGGGTAACGATGGAGTATCCGCATATAGTGATATAAACGAATTACACAGTGTGTCAGACTTTACTAGTATTGCGCTGTATAAGCATTTTAACTCACATGTGTTTGATGCTTTAGTTCAAGGATTGCATACGCAAGGACAGGCGGGGATCACTCCCTTATCGCTCAATGCCATAATAAACCAATACGAACATGATGCTCCGCCGCTGTGGCAAGACTCAACCGCCGATGAATGGCGTGATATTGAGCCTACTACGTATCAACCGTTTATCCAAAATATGCAAGTCATGGCGACGCATTTCCCACAATTACATGATCTGTTTACCACATACAGGCCACGCTATTGGGCTCCGTTAATTGATGGCCATGGGCAAGTTAATTGCGGCAATCAGCTCAGTGGCTCGGTGTTATATCGGCGTGAGCTAGACGCCGCAGTCGATCTTAATTTACAGACATTCATGCAGCATCCAACCAAAGATAATCTCAATATTGGGTATAATTTATTTAAACATGAGCATTATCTTTACCATCAATTTACCCAAGAGGTAAACAGCACTTTTGCCCAAGTCAAGACAGCTCAGAGTGGCTTACCTGATCAGGTTATTAGTTTGATCATGTATGGAATGGGATTAGGTGTGCAACTTCCTAAATTATTAGCGCGATGTCAGATAAGTCATATATTTGTGTGTGAATCACAGTTAGATTATTTTTATTGTTCTTTATTTGCGTTGGACTGGCAGGCAATCACTGAACATTGTATTGAGGCAGATACAACTTTGTATTTGAATATTGGTGGAAATGGCGACCAGTTACTTAATGATATCACGCAGCAAAGCCAGAAATTAGGCATGCATATTTTGGCGCAAACATATTTGTATAAACCCTATTATAATGCCTCATTAGCACACTTATTTACCGAACTACGAGAACATTTAAAAGCACAATTGGTGATGAGTGAACATGTGGATCACGTGTTGTATGGCTTTGCGCATACTGATGCTACTATGCGTCAACATATCCCGTATATGCTCGCGGCAAGTCCTACACGTATGGCCAATCACATACGCGATTTTCCAGTCTTTGTGGTAGGTAATGGGCCATCATTAGATGCCAGCATTGCGTGTATTAAAGCATATCAGAATAATGCCATTGTGATCTCGTGTGGGACAGCACTAAAAGCATTGATTCAGCATGATATCATTCCTGACTATCATGCCGAGATAGAACAAAATAGAGCATGTTATGATTGGATTGCACAGTCGACAACCGCACAGCAACGGCAACATATTACACTGATTTCTTGTAACGGTATCCACCCTGATGTAGTGGACCTATTTGGTGCGACGCGTTTAGTGGCTAAAGCAGGTGAGTCCTCGACATTACTGTTTTTGGGCAAACGAGAGGCATCTCAGTATATGTTTATCGATCATGCGTTTCCGACAGTATCCAACTTTGCTGTTAATTTTGTGTTAAGTGCGGGTTTTAAAAATATCTATTTGTTGGGGATTGATTTTGGCTTTAAAGACAAACATCATCATCACTCCAAGTATTCTGCTTATTATAAGCAACAGCAAGATACGTCTAATTTTATTAAACATAGTCATATTGCTCATACGCTTCCTGGCAATTTTGGTGGGCATGTACAGACTAAATATGAGTTCAAAATTGCTCGACGCTATATGCAAGAATGTATTGCTAACTATACCGCTGAGGTATTTAACCTCGGTGATGGCGCAAAAATAAACGGCGCATTTGCGCTAGTACATGATGATATTTTACTTGGCGCTGAGCAAAAACATACGGTGGTTAAGCAGGTAAACCAAGACTGCTTTGCAACGGATGGCTTAGCGCAATTTCAAGCTAATTACGCACAATTATTAGCAAAATCGACTGACCTTGATGTGTTTTCGGTCTTTCGTATGTCAGAACAATGTGTCTCTAATCATGCCGATATTCAATTATTGTGCAAAGCACTAACAGTCCAATTATTTAAAGCATACAACGAGAATAAGACATTGAGTTTTTATCTACTCAATGGCGCTGTCCATACTCTATGTGCCATTTTATTGTCTGATATTTCGTTGTATTCACAAGCAACATATTTTAAGCAGCTCGCGCATATTTGGGATACATTTTTAGATAAAATACAGCAACATATCTCAGCCTTCGATGGGCTTGATTATGATTATACCAATGCCGATATTCACACGCGCACTGCTGTCGTGGTACAGCAAATACTCAAAGAACAGTCAATCGCATTATTGTGCGATAGATCATTTGAACATCAATTAGAGCGTCTGCTTAGTCTACCTACGACGGCTCATTGTATTAAACACAGTCGCATTAATCCGTCACAGGCTTGGCTCGATAATGTTGAGTATCATGTGTATATATTCCCTGAGTTTGCTACTGATACCGCTGTGTCAGATGGCCAACAGTGGTTATCTGATTGGTTTACACGCGTACAGCAATCCTCAAGGCAACAACGTATTGTATTGCTTATGCCGGATACGATAGCCTTGCCAGAAAATCTGTATGCAGACCAGCCTAATAATGTCACTGTTGTGCTACTAGCACAGAGCTATACTCAACAACCCCAACCTGAATATTCTCTTGCGTATACATTACGCCACATAGGTCACGTGTTATGTAATAGCCAAGCTTTAGCTTTGGTATTGATGAAATACTATCCATCTAGTGCTGATATCGAGCATCAAGATCACCCGCTGACATTGCCAATACATGGTGATACCCCAATACATATTTATCATACTCGGATGCTCGTAGCATTGAGTAAACAATCGATTCCCACAGCGCAACGGGTAACTGCAAATGGGTGTCGATTGACGCCATTTACAGGAGAGCTAACGATGGGATTATTGCATATGGCACGTGAAATTAATGCGCCAGGATGCGCCAAATTTACCGCACTTACCGGACAATGATTAAGGAGTAATCCTTAAAATTGCTCTGAGCTGTGGATAAGTAAGATTAATGAATAACAGTTTTATTGGCGATATTCTTACAAAAAGCGCATGAAAACATTCAAACAATAGGTATATTTAACAATGAGTTATAATATTAATCGGCGATCGCTTACATATCGCGTCACAGTTCATACCCTTTGTGTTGCATGACAATAGTCAAAATTTTGTTATACTTGCCATCCAAGCGTCGCTGCTATTACACAGACATCGGATTGTCTTGCTGTTGAATTAATAATGTTACACATTCACTGGCTGTAATAGGTATTGTAATAGCGATGATAAATGAGACACAGAACAACCTAAGAGCATGGAAGCTATGAAAGATTTTCTCATCATTAGTGATGACATTAGTCGTCGCCAAAATTTATCCACCATCATCAATTTTCTGGGTGAAAATTGTCGTGCTGTAGAGTTTTCTCGCGCAATTGAATTACTGACTGTCGGCGCCGACATTGAAGGCGTTTTAATTGATTCTACGCATTTATCTCTCGCGTTAGATGTCTCCGAAAAATTCCCAATTATTCCTTTTGTTGTCGTCGGTAATTCACCCGAACACCCTTCCATCGTTCCCAATATTGTTGGGGAACTCATTGAGCCGGTCACGTACGCAGCATTAACTGCGATGTTAGAAAAATGCCGTAGCTTTTTGATCAACAAACCTAAACGTACCAAAAAAAACACCAAGACGATTTTATTCCGTTCATTGGTTGGCGACAGTCCACAAATCCGTCATGTGCGCAAATTGATTGAGCAAGTTGCTCCGACCGATGCTAACGTATTGATTTTGGGTGAATCTGGTACCGGTAAAGAAGTGATAGCTCGGAATATTCACTATATGTCACCTCGACGTGAAGAGCCGTTTATTCCAGTAAACTGTGGCGCAATTCCAGATGAGTTGTTAGAAAGTGAGTTATTTGGGCATGAAAAAGGCGCATTTACCGGTGCTGTGAGTGCACGCAAGGGGCGTTTTGAACTTGCTGAAGGCGGAACCTTGTTTTTGGATGAAATCGGAGACATGCCACTGCAAATGCAAGTCAAGCTTCTGCGAGTGTTACAGGAACGCACTTTTGAACGAGTCGGTGGCAATAAATCGATTAAAATCAATGTGCGTATCGTGGCGGCGACGCATCGTGATTTGGATACGATGATCGCAGAGGAACGTTTTCGTGAAGATTTGTATTATCGCTTAAATGTATTTCCGATTAATAGCCCTGCATTGCGTGAACGAGAAGAAGATATTCCATTATTGTTACAGGAGTTGATAGCGCGACTCGATGGCCAAGGCCAACGCATTGTAAAATTCACCCAATCCTCATTGACCTCGTTAACTCAATATCAATGGCCAGGTAATGTGCGAGAACTATCAAATTTGATCGAACGTTTATCAATATTATTCCCAGCTAAAGTCGTTGATGTATTTGATTTACCTTCTAAATATCAATGTGGTGAATTACCTACCTCGGCGTGTTTACAGACCGAGTCAGTGTTGGAACGACACATGATAAATGAGGTGTTTGCCGGGAGTTTAGGCAATGATGATGTACCAGAATCTAGCATCCCTTCCGCTGGCGCTGCGGCACTTCCTTCTGCGGGTGTGAATCTCAAAGAATATTTATCTGAGTTAGAAATTAATCTCATTCAACAAGCGCTGGAACAACAAGAATGGGTAGTTGCTAGAGCGGCGGATCAACTGGGCATGCGGCGCACCACCTTGGTCGAAAAAATGCGTAAATATGAAATTTGTCGAGATTAATCCTGCTTAATCTCCGTCATGATTGAGTGGTTTTTTTATCTTGGCATAGTCCATGCAAAGTCTTATCTATAGCGGCAACCTATTGCCGGTTTATTGACTTAGAGAAAATACACTATGTTACAACCTACTGATATACAGCCACGAGCGCGTGTTTTATCTAGCGATCAGCATGTGGCAATATTTGACGCGATGCCTAACGGATTGATTGTCTTGAATCATCAAGGCAGAGTCATCCAAGCAAATGCACAAGCGCAGCAATTGTTATCGGTGTCACTCCTGAACCAATTATGGCGAGATGTAATCGGACATGTATTTGCTCCCCAAGCGAATGATGGACATGAAGTATCATTAAAAAATGGCTTACTGGTTAAAGTATCAACGTCACCCTTATCGAATCAACTTGGGCAATTAATTGTCATCACCGATTTAACCGAAACGCGGTTATTACAAGCCCGTGTTGGTCATTTACAGCGCCTATCATCATTAGGCAAAATGATTGCAACATTGGCACATCAGATCCGCACACCATTGTCTGCAGCTATGCTTTACGCCGCTAATTTATCGGTCAGCTCATTGCCAGATAATGCGCGCGCAAAGTTTTCGTGCAAGGTACTTGAACGACTCAAAGAACTTGAATCGCAAGTCAATGATATGTTGCTGTTTGCTAAAAGTGGTGAACAAAATGTGGTGACATCATTACCGATTACAGAGCTATTAGCGTCAGTGGCTAGCAGCGTGTCAGGCATCGAAGATAAATATGCTAATCGCCTGCATATCGGCTCAATACCATCCTTTGGGCAGCATCAGCCAATCCATATTTTAGGCAACAAGACCGCACTAAGTGGCGCGTTACAAAACCTTATTCATAATGCGTTTCAGGTATCAGCCAAGCAACAACCTGTTGAGCTAGCAGTGCACATCGAATCCGATCATGTTTGTCATTTTACTGTGCGTGATCATGGGCCTGGCATCGATGAACAGCAGCAACAACATTTATTCACACCATTTTATACGACTAAAGCACATGGCACTGGTTTGGGCCTGGCAGTAGTGCAATCCGTTGCGAAATCACATCAAGGTAGTGTGTCAGTACAAAATCATGCTACTGGGGGGGCCATGTTCACCCTATCTATTCCAATTCATAGCGCAAATACGTGCGAGGAGACATAATGATGTTGTCATCAAAAATATTAATCGTCGAAGATGACCCCGGTTTATTAGAAGCATTAGAGGATACCTTATTGTTGGGTGGGTATACTGTGTTTACCGCCGTTGATGCGGAACAAGGGCTATTAGAATTAAACAATACGGATGTCGATTTAGTGATCAGCGATATTCAACTTGGCCGTGTCTCTGGGTTGGACCTATTACGCAGCGTTAAACAAAAATACCCGCAATTGCCAGTATTGTTGATGACCGCCTTTGGCACGATTGATGATGCAGTCAATGCCATGCGAGAAGGGGCTACTGACTATTTATCCAAACCATTTGCGCCGCAAGTGTTGTTAAATTTAGTGGATCGCTACGCTCCGTTACAAAAAATAGAATCGATGAATCCTGTGGTGGGTGACCCTGCTAGTTTTGAATTATTAACCTTAGCTCGAAAAGTCGCGACATCCCAAGCAACCGTCATGGTCATGGGACCATCCGGTTCAGGTAAAGAAGTGATTTCACGTTATGTGCATGATCATTCTCCGCGCAAAGACGCCCCTTTTATTGCGATTAATTGTGCAGCCATTCCTGAAAATATGCTAGAAGCGACGTTGTTTGGATACGATAAAGGGGCATTTACTGGGGCGGTACAGGCCTGTCCTGGTAAATTTGAACAAGCTCAAGGCGGGACTATTTTGTTGGATGAAATTACCGAGATGGCATTGCCCCTACAGGTCAAATTATTACGGGTATTACAAGAAAAAGAGGTTGAACGCTTGGGTTCAAAAAAAACCATCGCGTTAGATGTGCGAGTGATTGCCACGTCTAACCGAGATGTTAAGCAAGCGGTGACATTGGGTGAGTTTAGAGAAGATTTATACTATCGATTAAATGTGTTTCCGTTGCAGTGGGTGCCATTAAATCAACGACCTGGCGATATTATCCCCTTGACTGAGCATCTAATTCTTAAGCACTTAGCGACAGCACAAGCGCCAGTAAAATTAAACGCAGCAGCGCGCCATAAGCTGATGCAACACCAATGGCAAGGTAATGTGAGAGAGTTAGAAAATGTGGTCCAGCGAGCGCTTATTTTGTGTGAGGATAATATTATCGATTCACATGATTTAATGCTTGAAGATGATACTCAGATTATGCCGCGCACCACATCATTACCAGATACAGATAGCCTATACCCAGCTCAATTAGGCAGTGAGTTACAGTATCAAGAGCACCAAATTATTTTGGATACCTTGGAGCAATGCCATGGCAAGCGCAAAGAGGTTGCTGAGCGACTTGGAATCAGTCCACGTACCCTTCGCTACAAATTAGCAAAAATGCGAGAAGTCGGCATCGAATTACCTTAGTCCAGGTCATTTATCGACTTGAGTCACTAAGGCACTTGCAAATTGGTAACGCATTGACATATTGGTGCGGCATTTGCAAAGAAGCTCAGAGCTAAACAATTTTACAGACTAAACCGTGCTGACAATACAAAAGCGCCATGAAACAGTCATTTTAAGAGAGGGTGTATGGAAATTAAAGCAAATGCGTTGTATCAAGAGATGCAATCCATGGTCGGGGAGATTCAACCCGGTCCTGCGCCGATTCAACCTGGTCAAGTTACTACTTCCGGTAGCCAATTTTCCGACATGCTCAACTCGGCCTTAAATAATGTGAATAGCCTGCAAGGTAGTTCTAAACAAATGCAAAATGCTTTTGATATGGGGGATCCGAATCTCAGTTTAGCTGATGTGATGGTCGCTAAAGAGAAGTCGAGCATTGCGTTTGAGGCTACGATACAAGTACGCAACAAAGTACTCGAAGCCTATAAAACTATCATGAACATGCCGGTATAAGAGAGTCATAATGGCCGAATCAAGTAGTACCGAACTAGCCATCTCTGATGAAGGACTTGGCTTAAACAGCACCCCAGAACAAAAATCCAGTATTTTTGACTCTATCGGCACCGCCGATATGATGCGTCAATTAACCATTATCGTCGCATTAGTGATTTGTGTGGCTATTGCGATATTCATCGCTGTGTGGGCACAAGAACCTGAATATAGACCATTAGGGACATTTAAAACCCAAGAGTTAATTGACACCTTGGATTATTTTGATCAGAACAAAATAGAATACAAATTAGAAGGCAGTACTATTTTGGTGCATGATAAACACTATCAAAGCATTAAATTAGGTATGACCCGTCAAGGTTTGCAGCAAAATACCGATGAAGGTACCGATATCATTATGCAAGATATGGGGTTTGGGGTCAGTCAGCGTCTAGAGATGGAGCGCTTAAAACATGCCCGAGAGCAACGTATTGCTAGAACAATTGAAAAAATGAACGCTGTGCAAGTTGCGCAAGTATTGCTGGCAATACCCAAAGAAAATGTGTTTGCCCGTCGAGAGAGCAAACCTTCTGCTACTGTGGTCATCGCCACTAAACGTAACAGCTCAATCAATGAAGAAGAAGTCGATGCGATTGTTGATATCGTCGCAAGTGCCGTCCCTGGTATGGTTCCAGAAACGGTGACAGTCACCGATAGCTCAGGACGTTTATTAAATTCAGGCTCACAAAACTCTGCCTCTTCACGCGCACGCAAACAATATGAAATTGAAAACAAACGTGAACGTGAATATTTAGCCAAAATCGATTCTATTTTAATCCCTATATTAGGTATGGGTAATTATACTGCTCAGGTTGATGTGGCTATGGATTTTACATCGGTAGAGCAAACTCAGCGGCGCTTTAATCCAGATTTGCCTGCGGTACGCTCAGAAAAAACCTATGAGACGACAACTAACGGTTCGGTCATTGCAGGGATCCCCGGTGCTTTGACCAATCAGCCTCCCTTAGATGCGAATATTCCAGAAGACGTTAATGGTCAAAATGGGGCTGTGCCACCGGCTCCTTCTAATACATCAAAAGAAGCAACGCGTAATTTTGAGTTAGACACCACAATCAGCCATACCAAGCAACAAACCGGTGTGATGAGTCGACTCAGTGTCTCGGTTGCTGTTGATTATGTTGCCGGTGTTGCTGCAGATGGAACCGCGACGAACACACCTAGAGAACAATCCGAATTGCTAGATATTCGTCGAGTATTACAAGGTGGCATTGGCTTTGATGTGACCCGAGGTGACACATTAGAAGTTGTCAGCATTCCGTTTAATCGCATGGATTTAGGTGAGATAAGTGAGATCCCTCTATGGGAAAACCCGCGATTTTTACCATTAATAAAATTAGCGTTGAGCGCGGTTGTCATATTAACCCTCATTATCTTTGTTGTCAGACCGATGTTAAAAAGATTGATAGATCCCAACAGTGGCCTAGAAAGTTCGGAGTTTGATGCAGATGAAGGACTCGATTTAGGTGATGATGCACTTGAACTACTCAATGCTGAATTTGATGAGGGGCAAGTGGGGTTTGCCGCTGACGGATCGTTAAGTATGCCCGATTTACACAAAGATGAAGATGTACTCAAAGCAGTACGTGCATTGGTTGCCAACGAACCAGAGTTGTCTGCACAAGCAGTCAAGGGCTGGTTATTAATGGATGAATAGGAGAGGCACTGATGGCGAATGAAACAACTGAAGCAAAACCGTATGATATCTCTAAACTTGAAGGCACTGAAAAAGCGGCAATTTTGCTGTTATCGTTGTCAGAAGAAGATGCAGCGCAGATACTTAAACATTTAGAGCCTAAGCAAGTGCAGCGTCTCGGCCAAGCCATGGCTGGGATCGAAGACATGACACAGCCAAAGATTACCGCTGTGCACAAAAGCTTCATTGAAGAGATCCAAAATTATTCTACGATTGGCTTCCAAAGCCAAGAATTTGTTAAGCGAGCTTTAACCGCTGCATTGGGCGAAGATAAAGCGGCTAATTTAGTCGATCAAATTCTAACGGGTAGCGGCGCGAAAGGACTTGAATCACTGAAATGGATGGATTCAAAACAAGTTGCCAGCATTATTCGTAACGAACATCCACAAATACAAACCATTGTCATGTCATATTTAGAACCGGAGCAATCGGCTGAGATATTGGCACAATTCTCAGAAAAAGTACGGTTGGATTTGTTAATGCGTGTGGCTAATCTTGAAGAAGTACAGCCAGCAGCACTTCAAGAATTAAATGAAATCATGGAAAAACAATTTGCCGGTCAAGCTGGTACTCAAGCGGCCAAAATGGGTGGCTTAAAATCAGCAGCGAATATCATGAATTACCTTGATACTAATATTGAAGGTCAATTGATGGACTCTATCCGAGAGCAAGATGAAGAGATGAGCCAGCAAATTCAAGACTTGATGTTTGTGTTTGATAATTTGGTCGATGTCGATGACCGTGGCATGCAAGCCATATTACGCGAAGTACAGCAAGAGTCGCTACTCAAAGCAATCAAAGGTGCTGAGGATGAATTGAAAAATAAAATCACCAGTAATATGTCTAAACGCGCTGCAGATATGCTACTAGATGATCTTGAAGCATTAGGGCCGATTCGTGTGTCAGAAGTTGAAACCGCACAAAAAGAAATTTTGTCTGTTGCTCGACGCTTAGCTGATGCTGGAGAGATTATGCTCGGTGGCGGCGGTGGGGATGATTTCCTCTAAATTATGACGCATTCAACTCCAGATGATTTTAAGCCTTGGTCAATTCCCATGGTTGATCCAACCGATGATCTAGCGACCAAGACTAACGCGATCAACAAACGGGCCGATTGGCAGTATGAACCGCCAGAAGAAACCCTTGAACTGAAACCGCTTACTGCGCATGACATTGAACAAATCCGTCAGCTCGCTTATCAAGATGGCTTAAATGAAGGGCATACACAAGGGTACGATGAAGGTCACAGCAAAGGGTATGAAGCGGGTTTTATGAAAGGTGAAACCGAAGGGTTATCACAGGGGCTTGAGCAAGGTAAAAAAGACGGATTACAACGCGTTGAAATACAAGCGGAGTTGTTTAAATCACTGGCTAATACCTTATTCCACCCGATTTCCAAGATTGACGACTCATTAGAAGAACAACTCCTGCATTTGACCCTTGCATTAACCAAGAGTGTGTTACAGGTTGAAGTTCAGACTAATCCAGCGATTATTACTCAGGCATTACAGACGGGATACGGTATTTTGCCGATGGCACAGACTCATTATACGGTGACCCTTAATCCTGAGGATCATGCCATTATTGTTGCGCATTTTGGGGCCGAACAGATTAAAAAAAATGGTTGGCAACTCACCCATAATTCTGCTATTTCTCGCGGCGGATGTGATATTACGAGCATCAACAATTCAGTGGATATGACGATTGAGCGTCGTATGCGTCAAGTGTTAGACAAATTCATGTTAGAACAAGGTTTAGTCAATGGCACAAACACTCAAGGATAAAATACATGCTTTAATCGACCAGGTGCCTCAGTCTCCGACTATTGCTTCGGGCAAACTGGTACGAGGTATCGGCTTAACTCTAGAGGCCATAGGCTGCAATATGCCGGTGGGAAGTCAATGTTTAGTGCAAACAATTGATGGAGAAATAGAAGCAGAGGTTGTTGGTTTTGCTGGGGATTTGACCTATTTAATGCCAACTGAAAATGTTAAAGGGATCATCCCCGGTTCTCGCGTTCATCCTTTGCACAAAGAATCCGGTTTACCGGTTGGTGATGCATTGCTCGGTCGGGTAATTGATGCCAACGGGGCTCCCCTTGATGGCCTAGGAAAGATAGTGACCCAAAAAAGAGTGCCAACTACAGTAGCACCGATGAATCCTCTTTCACGTGAACCGATCAATGAGCCTTTAGATGTTGGTGTCAGGGCGATCAACAGCATGCTAACTGTCGGAAATGGCCAACGAATGGGCTTGTTTGCCGGTAGTGGCGTCGGCAAAAGTGTCTTAATGGGTATGATGACCAGAGGCACACAAGCCGATATCGTGGTGGTGGGGTTAGTCGGGGAGCGAGGGCGTGAAGTAAAAGAATTTATTCAGGATATTTTATCCGAAGCAGATCGGGCTAAAGCTGTCGTTGTTGCTGCACCAGCAGATACGTCTCCTTTAATGCGTTTAAAAGGATGTGAGACGGCAGTTACGGTCGCTGAGTATTTTCGTGATCAAGGTAAAAATGTGTTACTGCTGATTGATTCACTCACGCGTTATGCGATGGCGCAACGTGAAATTGCGCTTGCAGTAGGTGAACCGCCGGCAACAAAAGGGTATCCACCCTCGGTATTTGCTCGCTTACCTGCATTGGTTGAACGAGCAGGGCGGGGCAATAAACATCAAGGATCGATTACTGCATTTTTTACTGTGTTGACAGAGGGCGATGATTTGCAAGACCCAATTGCTGATGCTGCTCGAGCTATCTTAGATGGGCACATTGTATTGTCGCGTCAACTTGCTGATTCTGGGCATTTTCCAGCGATTGATGTGGAAGCATCGATCAGTCGAGTAATGCCCAATATTGTCTCTCCAGATCACATTGAACAAGCGCGACGCATTCGTCAAGTTCATGCGCTTTATCAACAAAATAAAGATTTAATCAGTATTGGTGCATACACTCGCGGCGCTGATCCGCGCATTGATTTAGCGATTGCTGCTGAATCAGCGATCAAAGCCTTTTATCAACAAGGCATGCTGCAAGTAATTGGCTATGATGAATCATATAACACGATGTCGACTTTGGCAGCAGGTTTACAACAAACAGGGTCATAAATGGCACTTTCTCAGCTGGTATTAGTATTGGAGTTGGAAGAACGGAAGGAAGCGCAGGCATTATTAGATTTTCAGCAGGCTCAAGCACATCTAGCGCAACAACAAAGCAAACTTGAACAGTTAGATCAGTATCGCCAACAATATATTCAGGGCATATTAACGGACGCATCGTTAGGCATACGTTCAGGTCAATACCGTCAATCTCAATCGTTTGTCGGGCAGTTGGATAAAGCTTGCCAGCAACAAACCGAACAAATCACACAAGCACGCTCAGTGCTGACTCAACGTCATGGCATGTGGCAACAAATGCAACAAAAACGCAGCGCTATCGAACAACTCATACAACGTAAACAAGACACTCTTCACACTCAACGACTTCGCAAAGAGCAAGCGGTGCATGATGATTTTGCGCTCCAACGATTTTTAGCCAAAAAGCCACCTTTTTAAACTTGGCGTAGCTTTTGCAAATACCTTAAATAGCGCTATGTATAATAAGTGCTAAGCCTTGTTGATATTAGGGTTGTCACTATAAAAGCAAATATTTAAGGATTGACTACATGCAACTTTTTGCCTCTACCAAGACACAACTTGCCCCTAAGGCTGCATCGCCTGTAACGGCACTAGAGGACATCGCGGCAACGCCGGATACCGTAGCAAATCCAGCTCAATTTAAAACCTCGTTTGCACAAGCCAGTACTCAGCAAGATACGCTCAGTGATGATGCAGCTCCTCATAATTTAGATATACCAGCGCCGGTTGAAACCAATGAGCAACAGCAATCTAAAACGGAGGCGGCGGAAACCGACTGGCATGAATTAATTGCACAATCGGATGCTCAGGTACAGCATTTGAGCGATGAGGTAATGGGTGACAGCCGATTTACGTCCCTAGTTACTGAGGATAAATTGCCTGTCGAAGACGCTAAGCCATCGTCTGCAACAGAGTCTAGTCATCCGGCGTTAGCTAAACGTAGTGATGTTTCAGATATTGCGATTAACCAGCAGTCATTAAAAGTGAGTAAGACGCCAAGCGAGCCAATCAATCAAGACTCGGTTATGCATTTTTCTGAGTCGCTACCTGAGCCATCACCTGAGTCATCATCTGTGCCGTCGTCTGTGTCATCATCTGAGCCATCATCTGTGCCGTCACGGGACATAGCAACAAGCAAATTGACGGAGTCACCAATTGAAGCAGACGCAACGCAAAATAGTAAACCAACGCAAAATAATATAGCAACTTATCCTACAAGTGCAGATACAACAAAGTTACATGTACCTAATACTATGACGACAGAACCAACCCGTATTCATCAGGCAGTAGTTCAACAGGAAATACAACCTAAGCTGGTGGAATGGTCGCAAGACGATGGATTAAACACCTTACTGCAATTATCCCCCAAACAACTTGAGCAAGTCAGCCAGCAGATTACGCAGCGATTAGAATCTTCACAGCGTACTCTTGGAGCGAGTATGCAGTTTGTCAGTAACTTGCAAGGCGGGCTTGCAGAAATCAAAGCTCAGCTTAGTCAGGGACATGAACCAGGTATCGATTTGTCCAGTTTGATCAACCAAAGTATTACCAAGCTTGATGTTCAACTCAAACCGGAAGGCATGCTCAAAAGTGAGCCAATCTTAAGTGCAGTGACACAAACCTTAGCAGGACTATTTCCTCATCAAGGTTCAATGACGGGTCAAGCACTTGACACTTATTTAGGGGCGATGGAGCCTGTGCGTCAAAATAACGAAATAGCCATTGGGCAATTTGAACAAAATAAGCTTGCAGCTCAATCACAAAGCACTAACCCAGCTCAATCTGCATTCGATAAGTCCGTTAATATGTTTAAGCCTGAAGGGCAGCAGCAGTTAGTCGAAAAAGTACTTTGGATGAACAACAATCAACAGCTCACCGCCGAAATGCGACTCGACCCTGCTGAATTAGGCGCAATGCAAGTTAAAATTTCGATGAATGGTGATACAGCTACCGTCAATATGATCGTGCAAAATACACAAGCCCGCGATGCCTTAGACCAGGCTAGCTCTCGTTTAAAAGAAATGTTAGCGGAGCAAGGATTGAGCTTGGGAGAGTCATCAGTTAACCAAGAACACTCAGGTCATTCAGCACAAGATCCAGCAGCTAATGCGCAGCAACATACCGATAGCGGGACAACACAACAGCCTGATTTAGGATTAAATGAACAGACTGGCAACGATATTGCAAATGAAACCATAATCACAAATGGTGCACTCGGTGGCATTGATTATTACGCTTAACAACATAACCAAATACTAAGGATTGGCAATGGCGGATGAAGATATCGACATACCCAAAAGCGGTAAAGGCAAACTGATTATTATTATTATTGTTGCGATATTAATCGTGGTATTGGGCGCCGGTGGTGCTTATTTTTTCTTATTTACGGACGATGAGAGCGCAGTTAGCGAAGGAGACGCACCAATGCAAGATGAAGTCGTTGTTGAAGACAAAGTCGATACCAGTTCGTTAGATGCTATGTATGTGGGCATGCCCAGACCTTTTACGTTCAATGTTCCAGGACAAGATCGTGAGCGATTGGTACAAATCAAAGTGCAACTCTTAGTGCGTGGTATCGACAATGAAAATATGGCAAGAACTCACATTCCCTTGATTGAAGGCACGTTGTTACAAGTATTTAGCGCCACCAATGCATCAGAGCTGAGTAGTGCTTCTGGTAAAGAATCGTTAAAAATAGCCGCGGTACGTGAAGTCAAACGTGCATTGAAAGAAATAACCGGAAGCGAAACTGTTGAAAAAGTCCTTTTCACTGGTTTTGTGATGCAATAAAAAGGCATAAATAGTGAGTGATTTACTGTCACAAGATGAAATAGATGCACTCTTACATGGTGTCGATGATGTGCCTGAAGAAAGTGTCGAAGAAATTAATTCAAAGGCAACCATTGAATATGATTTTACATCACAAGATCGCATTGTGCGTGGGCGTATGCCGACGCTCGAAATTGTTAATGAACGCTTTGCCCGGCATATGCGGGTCAGTCTATTTAATATGATGCGCCGCTCTGCCGAGGTCTCGATTAATGGTATTCAGATGATTAAATTCGGTGAATACATCCATACATTATTTGTCCCTACGAGTTTAAATATGGTGCGTTTCAGACCACTTAAAGGCACCGGGTTGATCACAATGGAGGCTCGCTTAGTCTTTATTTTGGTTGATAATTTTTTTGGTGGGGATGGCCGTTATCATGCCAAGATTGAAGGTCGTGAATTTACACCGACTGAGCGTCGTATCATTCAAATGTTACTCAAAATAATTTTTGAAGATTACAAAGAGGCCTGGTCACCTGTGATGGATGTGACATTTGAATACTTGGATTCGGAAGTGAATCCGGCGATGGCAAATATTGTTAGCCCCACGGAAGTCGTGGTGATCAGTTCTTTTCACATTGAGCTCGATGGTGGAGGAGGGGATTTTCATGTGTCATTGCCCTATGCCATGCTTGAGCCAATCCGAGAGCTGTTAGACGCGGGTGTGCAATCTGACAAGGAAGATACAGATTTTCGTTGGAGCAAAGCGTTACGGGATGAAATGATGGATGTGGATGTCGAGCTTTCCACCCATATGCTGGATTTAAACGTTACCTTACGCGATGTAATGGAGATGCAAACGGGGGATATTTTGCCGATTGATATGCCTGAACATATCACTGTGCTAATTGAGGATTTACCGTCGTTTCGTGCAAAGCTTGGGCGTTCACGCGATCATTTGGCGCTGCAGGTTGTTGAAAAAATCCCACGACCCACATCAATCAAATCAGAATTACAGTTATTCACCCGTGGTGGCAAAGTAATTGATAATGAAAAAGAACTGCGTGTCCTAGAAGCGGATATGTAATGTGATGACTAATTAACGAAATAGGTGATTTATGAGTGAAGATACAGATGATTGGGCAGAGGCAATGGCGGAACAAGCGGATGCTGAAGCAACGAGTGCGGCACAATCCGATATTGAAACAGCCGACTCTAGTATGGCGGACAGTGCTGATCCGGTGCAAGTAGCCGACTTAGATGAACTGTCTGAATTAGGCGGGGAGGTCTATGACAAGGGGAAACTCGATACGATATTAGATATCCCTGTAAAAATATCGATGGAAGTCGGTAGAACCAGTATCAGCATCAGAAATTTATTACAGTTAAACCAAGGATCCGTGGTTGAATTAGACCGAGTTGCGGGTGAGTCATTAGATGTTTTAGTAAATGGCACGTTGATTGCTCATGGAGAAGTAGTAGTCGTCAACGATAAATTTGGTATCCGGTTAACTGATGTTATATCTCAAATCGAAAGAATTAAAAAACTCAAGTAAACAATCCTTTATAAACAAGGGCTTTAGCCTGTTCGCGTTAAATGCCCTTGGCTTATATTCTCCATTTTTGCATGCTCAAGACAGCACTGACTTTACGAGCATCACGCAAATAGCGTCAATATTTTTCTCTTTAATCTTCGTGATTGCCATTATTTTTGGCTTAGCATATCTCATGCGCCGATTTAATGTCACTCAAGCTGGACGAGGTGAGTTAAAAATTGTCGCCAGCCTTGTCGCAGGGACTAAAGAACGAGTCATCGTTGTCCAAGTCGGAGATGAACAGCATTTGTTGGGAGTAACAACGCACAATATTAATCATCTCGCGCATTTATCTTTACCAATTAATACTGAGTTTGGCAAAGAGGTGCATGATCCTGATGCATCGATGGCGTCAAAATTTACTCAGGTTATGGCTCAAGCAATGAATTCATCAAAGGAACATAAATAATGCGACATACTCTATTAAGGTTCAGTGCGCAGATGTTCCCACGTTGGTGGGTGGGTTGTGGCATGTTACTTGGCCTGATGTTCATCAGTATGCAAGTGTCAGCACAACAGGGCTTATCTGCGGTGACGGTGACCAATAATGCTGATGGTACGCAAGAATATTCAATGACATTACAAGCGCTGTTTATCATGACAGCGCTGAGTCTTATTCCTGCTTTTATCATGATGATGACTGCGTTTACACGGATCATTATTGTGATGTCAATCTTACGCCAAGCCATTGGTTTACAACAATCACCGTCGAACCAAATTATTATCGGGGTGAGTTTATTTTTGACTATGTTCATTATGGCGCCGGTATTTGAAGAGGTAAATAATAATGCGTTACAACCTTATCTGAATGAAGAAATGACATCGTTGCAAGCATTTGATGCAGCCAAAATACCCATGCGCGCGTTTATGTTGTCGCAAACTCGGATTAAAGATTTAGACACGTTTGTCAGGATTGGTGGGTATGAAGATCAATTTGATGAACCATCCGATGTGCCATTAACGGTGTTGATCCCTGCATTCGTGACGAGTGAATTAAAAACGGCTTTTCAGATTGGATTTATGCTGTTTATTCCCTTTTTGATTTTGGACCTCGTCGTGGCTTCTATTTTGATGGCGATGGGGATGATGATGTTATCGCCAATGATCGTTTCGCTGCCATTTAAGTTGATGTTATTTGTGTTAGTGGACGGGTGGAATCTTATTTTTGGTACGCTCGCCACTAGTTTTGGCATGGGCACTTAGGAGAATTATATGTCACCAGAAGTGTTCGTTGAGTTATTACGTGAAGCTATGTTAATGGTGATTATTTTGGTTTCTGCGATCATTATTCCTGGCTTATTAATCGGTTTGTTAGTGGCGGTATTCCAAGCAGCAACGAGTATTAACGAGCAAACGATGAGTTTTTTACCACGCTTATTAATTACCTTGTTAGCACTGAGTTGGGGCGGCAATTGGCTGGTTAATAAATTCATGGATTATACGCTGAATATGGTCTATAGCATCCCGCAGTTGGTGGGGTAGTGGATTTATTATCCAGCAGTATTATGCAATTACTGAGTGACTTTTTGTTACCTTTTTTGCGTATATCGGGTATGTTAATTTCTATGGTTGGGCTCAGTGCTCGAACCATACCTACGCCAGTCAGAACTCTTTTTGCTTTATTTTTAACCTTAGCAATATTACCGGTTATGCCCGCTGTGAATATGCCTGATTTATTTTCTGCTGGCGCAATCGTGGTCATGTTTCAGCAACTGATTATTGGTATTGCACTGGGGTTTATTTCTGCGATGGTATTGGATACGTTTGTCTTAGCGGGTCAAATCATTGCCATGCAAACTGGTCTGGGGTTTGCCTCCATTGTTGATCGTGTGAATGGGATCTCCGTGCCTGCCGTTGGTCAGTTTTATTTAATCTTAGCGACATTAATATTTTGGTCAATTGATGGGCATTTAGCCATGATCCAAATGATCACTGCTAGCTTTACCGCATTCCCAATTGGCGAGGCGTGGTTTACGCCAGAACAATATAAATCAATAGCGCATTGGGGAGCATGGATGTTTGTTTCTGCAATAACCGTTGCATTGGCACCTATTGTTTCCTTGTTAATTGTTAATTTGGCTTTCGGGGTCATGACGAAAGCTTCCCCTCAACTCAATATTTTTAGCATTGGGTTTTCAATTGCGCAAATTATGGGACTCATTATTATCTTCGTCACCTTAGAGAATTTGACCACGCATTTTGCAATTCAATGGGATCGTGCACAAACGTTCATGTGTCAATTGGTTGCGGTATGTCCATAATCAACCCTTGGATCTTCAATCAGCGCATAGTGAGTCACTATTATGGCTGATGACTATGATAAGACCGAAGACCCCACCTCCAAAAAGATTGATGACGCTGCTGAGAAAGGACAGGTCGCGCGCTCCCGCGAACTATCGACTGCATTAGTGTTAATGGCCAGTGCGTTTGGTTTTTTAATTTTTGGGCACTATATTGCTCAAGCACTTTATCGTGTGATGCAACGTTCTTTTACTTTGTCGCGGCAAGAAACGTATGATGAAACCCAAATGTTTCAAGCATGGGTGTGGGTGATGGATGCGGTCAGTCTGCCGGTATTGCTTTTTATGGTTGTTGCATTAGTTGGCGGAGTATATGGCAGCATTGCTATTGGTGGGTATAATTTTTCATGGCAAGGAGCGGCGCCAAAAGCAAACAAAATCAGCCCCATTGCGGGATTCAAACGCATGTTTGGACTCAATGCGCTGGTGGAGTTGATTAAATCTATTGCGAAGGTTGTGGTGATCAGTGGCATGGCGTATTTGTCGTTGATTATTTATAAAGACGAAGCACTGCATTTAGACCAAGAATTGTTTCCAATGAATATATTTCATGCGTTAGATATGTTGGAGTGGGCATTTTTGCTACTGACTCTATCAATGATCCCCATTGTCTTGATGGATGTCCCGTACCAAATTTATAAACACAACAAAGAGTTAAAAATGTCCAAACAGGAAGTCAAAGATGAACGTAAAAATTCAGATGGCGATCCTATGGTAAAAGCGCGCATAAAACGCCTACAGTATCAATCTGCTGCTAATCGCATGATGCAAGATGTCCCCACTGCAGATGTCATTGTAACAAATCCAACACACTATTCTATTGCCATTAAATATGATCAAGACGGCAATCGAGCTCCGGTGATGGTAGCCAAAGGGATAGATGAACTTGCGATGCATATTCGAACCGTCGCCGGTGCCCACGGTGTGCCACTAATTGCGTCGCCAATGCTAGCTCGCGCTATTTATTATTCAACAGAGATTAATGGCGAAATTCCACAAAAACTGTTTATGGCTGTAGCCCAAGTGCTGGCGTATGTGTATCAAGTCAAAGCCTATAAGCAAGGCAAAGGGGCGCGCCCTAACGCCTTACCTAAAGATCTTCCTATTCCTGTCGAATTACGTCGCTAACTCACTCATTGGCAATAGTTGGCACGCAAGTTGTAATTACCAGATAACTTCTCCAAATAGCGTCAAAGAATCGTAAATGCAAATTGCTAATTATTTTCAAAGTGTAGATCGTCACAATATCAAACATATGCTATCTGGACTCGGTGCGCCGATTGTCGTATTGGCGATTTTGGCTATGGTTATTTTACCGATGCCACCCATGCTATTGGATATCTTATTTAGTTTTAATATTGCTCTGTCTTTGGTGATTATCTTGGTTTCGGTGTTTACTCAACGTCCGATTGATTTTGGGATCTTCCCCTTTGTACTGTTGATCGCTACCGTTTTGCGTCTAGCACTCAACGTCGCATCAACCCGAGTTGTATTACTTTATGGGCATGAAGGAGGAGATGCTGCCGGGAAAGTCATTCAATCTTTTGGTGAGGTTGTGATCGGGGGTAATTACGCGGTCGGTATTGTGGTGTTCATTATCTTATTGATCATTAATTTTAAAGTTGTGACAGAAGGCGCGGGTCGGATTTCGGAAGTATCGGCAAGATTTACTTTAGATGCGATGCCGGGTAAACAAATGGCGATTGATGCTGATCTTAACGCAGGCTACATTGATCAAGACGTCGCGCGTCAACGTCGTGAAGAAGTGACTGCTGAGGCGGATTTTTATGGTTCGATGGACGGTGCGTCAAAATTTGTAAAAGGCGATGCCGTTGCCGGCTTATTTATCATGTTGATTAACATTATTGGTGGATTGTTTATTGGGATGATGCAGCATGACTTGGCGTTTGGCAATGCTGTTGAAGTATACACTTTACTGACGATAGGAGATGGCTTAGTCGCACAAATTCCGTCATTACTGTTGTCCGTCGCCACCGCGATTATCGTAACACGCGAAAATGACGTTCAAGAAATGGGCGTTGAAATCCGTCAACAACTCGCCGATTCAAAAGCTTTGTATGTGACTGCTGCCATTTTGTTTGTCATGGGCGTAGTACCTGGCATGCCTCATTTGGCCTTTTTGGGTTTGAGTGCCAGCGTAGGCGGCTATGCCTTTTATCGTGATTGGGCAAAGAAAAAACACGCACAAGCTGCACAAGAACTTGAGCTAATGCCGGCTACCACCTCACCTCAAAATACCAAAGAACTTGGCTGGGATGATGTACAACAAGTCGATACGATAGGCCTTGAGGTCGGGTATCGATTAATCCCATTAGTTGATAAAACCCAAAATGGTGAACTGTTAACCCGAATTAAAGGAGTTCGTAAAAAACTATCTCAAGAATTGGGTTTTTTGATTCCTCCTGTTCATATCCGCGATAATTTGGATCTGCATCCAAATCATTATGCTATTTCGATGATGGGCGTCACGATGGGGGAATCATATATTGAACATGATTGTGAGATGGCGATTAACCCTGGACAAGTATTTGGTCAATTAAATGGCGAGGCAACTCAAGATCCTGCCTTTGGTTTAGAGGCTGTGTGGATTAAGCCGGATCAACGTGAGCATGCCCAAACATTAGGCTATACCGTCGTGGATAATCCAACGGTGATTGCAACTCACGTCAGTCAGCTGTTAACGAATCATGCCTATCAGTTACTCGGCCATGAAGAAGTCAATCAGTTACTTGAGATGTTAGAACAACAATCACCAAAACTCATCGAAGGATTGATCCCTGATATTTTACCATTGAGTATCATTGTCAAAGTACTCCAGACCTTACTCTACGAAGGAGTGCCTATTAGGGATATGCGCACCATAGTGCAAACCCTGCGTGAATACGGACCTAAAAGCCAAGACCCTGATGTCTTGGTATCTGCTACGCGTATTGCGTTAAAACGTTTAATCATTCAAGACATCAATAATGGGGGCAAAGAAATCCCTGTTATTACCTTATCCCCAGATTTGGAACAGATGTTGCATCAGTCATTACAAGCCGGTGGTGAAGATGGTGCAGGAATAGAACCTGGCCTAGCTGAACGCTTACAACAATCACTAAATGAGGCGAGTCAACAGCAAGAAATTGCCGGTGAACCTTCAGTATTATTGACGTCAGGGTTATTAAGACCGGTGTTATCTCGATTCTTTAAGCATACGGTGCAGGGACTGCATGTGTTGTCTTATCAAGAAATTCCCGATGACAAACAAATTAAAATTGTCAGTTCAGTCGGCCAATAATTGCCCGAATAGCAAAGAATTGACACATGTTGGAGTAAGAAGATGAAAATCAGACGTTTTACCGGGAAAGATATGCGGGATGCGCTGCGCCTAGTTAAGGACGAATTAGGCGCCGATGCGGTCATTATGTCGAATAAAAAAACGGTGAATGGGGTTGAATTAGTCGCCGCATACGATAAAGAACCGCAAGGAACGCGACGCTTAGATGAATCGGATAGTGCTTCTCATTCGCACAATCAAACGTCTGTAACACAAGCTAATATGACACAAGCCCCAACGTATTCTCGACAACGGATTATTCAGCACAATGGTCAATCTGAACATCAAGAGATTAAGCCTTCGGCCACATTAAGTGACATTATTGGTGACTCTGGACAAGACAGTTTACGTGCGTTACTAGAAAAACAAAACCCATCGTATCAGGCCACTGATCATCCTTCGGCCTCGATTATGCACTCGGCCATTCCAGCACAACAGGCACAAGAGATGCAGCGTAATCAGGCAAGTTCATTATCATTTGCCACGCCTCAGCAACAGGCTTATGGGCATTCTGCTGAGCAATCGAGTATGGCGGAGATACAAGCTGAATTACATTCATTGCGCAATGTACTGACACATCAAGTTGCGGGGTTACTAAAACAAGACCGACAACGGCAACATCCCATTAAGCATTATTTAGCACAAGAATTACAAGCGATGGGGCTTACGGCAAAACTAGCGGATCAAATGCTGAGTTTTGCACCTGACAGCAGCGACGAACGGCAAGCATGGTTGTTCGTGTTAAAGCTGATGGCTAACCGGTTACACATTGCCGGTCAAAATATTGTTTCTCATGGCGGAGTCGTTGCCCTAGTGGGGCCTACTGGCACAGGCAAAACTACGACTGTCGCTAAGTTAGCCGCGCAATTTGCCAAACAACATAGCGCAGATGCGGTAGCGATGGTCACCATAGACACATACCGTATTGCCGCTTTTGAACAACTCGCCACCTACGGCAAAATTATCGGTTGCCAAGTAAAAAAAGCCCAAAATAGTGAAGAGCTTGCCGATACATTATATCAACTTAGAAATAAAAAATTAATATTGATTGATTCGGCTGGTTTTAGTCAGCGTGACATACGTTTGATACAACAGTTATCAACCTTTGAAAATGTGACCAATATGCCAATTAACAAGTACTTGGTGGCTCAAGCGAGTGCTCAATATCAAGTAATGCAACGAACCGTTGAGGCGTATCGGGATGTGTCGCTACAAGGATGTATTTTTACAAAGTTGGATGAATGTTATTCATTGGGAGAAATGCTCAGTGTTGCCATTGAGAATGAATTACCAATTAGTTATTTAACTGATGGGCAAAAAGTCCCTGAGGATATTCAACTAGCTAAAGCACAACACCTTATCGCTGATGCAGCCAAGCTTTATCAGCAGTACGCCAAAAAAACAACTAAAGGAATGCATGCTAGTCATGCAGCAAGAGCGATATGATGGATGATCAAGCCAGTAGTCTACGAAAAATGAACCACTCTCGACCTGTAAAAGTGATTGCTGTCACAGGGGGAAAAGGGGGAGTGGGTAAAACTAACATCACATTAAATACAGCAATCGCAATGGCCAAACAGGGCAAACGTGTGTTGGTGTTAGATGCCGATTTAGGCTTAGCCAATGTTGATGTATTACTTGGTTTGCGTGTCGAGCGCAATATTTCACATGTCTTAGCTGGAGAATGCAGTTTAGATGATATTTTGGTGACAGGACCACATGGCATCAAAATAGCACCTGCCTCATCCGGTACCCAATCAATGACAGATTTATCGATTGCTGAACATGCTGGGTTGATTCGCGCGTTTAGTGATATGCAAACCCCCATTGACGTGATGCTGGTCGATACAGCTGCTGGTATTTCAGACATGGTCTTGAGTTTCTCACGTGCAGCTCAAGACATTATGGTAGTGGTATGTGACGAGCCTACCTCATTGACCGATGCCTATGCATTAATCAAAGTATTAAACCGAGAGCATGGGGTCTTTAAATTTAAGATTGTTGCCAACATGGTCCGTGATATCCGTGAAGGCCAAGAGTTATTTCAAAAGTTATCAATGGTTTCTAATCGCTTTTTGGATGTCGCGCTTGAACTAGTCGGTAGCGTTCCCTTTGATGAAAATATCCGAAAATCAGTGCGTAAACAATGCTCAATTGTTGATGCATATCCAGCCTCACCGGCATCCGTCGCCATCAACAATATCGCACAGCAAGCAATAGATTGGCCTATTCCAACTCAACCTGGAGGACATTTGGAGTTCTTTATCGAGCAGTTGGTAGCAAAACAAGCAGTAGGAGATGAACTGTGAATACTAAAGCAAAAGCATACAGCCAACCGTTAGATGGACGCGCCCTGGTTGAAAAACATGCCTCATTGGTAAAACGTATTGCCCATCATTTGATGGTGAGGTTACCGGCCAGCGTTCTGGTTGATGATTTAATCCAAGCGGGCATGATTGGCTTACTTGAGGCTGCCAAGAATTTTGATGGTAGCAAAGGGGCAAGTTTTGAAACATTCGCGGGGATCCGTATTCGAGGTTCAATGCTGGATGATATTCGTAAAGGCGACTGGACACCTCGTTCGGTTCACAAAAACTCACGCGCCATTACCGAAGCGATTTCAAAAGTTGAAAAAGAAACCGGCAACGATGCTAAAGATGTCGATGTTGCTGGTCAATTGGGTGTGGATTTAAAGCAATATCACCAAATGCTAAATGAAGTCAATGCTGGGAAGTTAGTCGGGATCGAAGATTTAGGTGTGGCTGAGGATGTTATTACAACAGAGAAAAATAAATCAGCCGATACCCCTTATGATGATCTAGTACAAGGTTCATTTCAAAAAGCATTAGCCAAGGCAATCACGACATTACCTGAACGAGAAGCGATCGTTTTGTCATTGTATTACGATGAAGATTTAAATTTACGTGAGATTGGTGAAGTCCTCAGCGTCAGTGAATCTAGGGTCAGTCAGATACATAGTCAAGCAATGTTAAAGTTAAAAGCTAAATTACGCTCTTGGCATGCCGAAGAAGCGTAATCATCTAAATATAAATAAAGGGTCTGTCCATGGACACAAGTATGAAAATTTTAGTCGTCGATGATTTTTCCACAATGCGTCGAATTATTAAAAACTTATTAAAAGATTTAGGGTTTGCCAATATCCAAGAAGCCGATGATGGCAATACGGCGTTACCGATGTTGCAACAAGGTGAATTTGATTTTGTTGTCACGGATTGGAATATGCCTGGCATGCAAGGTATTGATTTACTTAAAGCAATCCGAGCTGATGATGCCCTTAAGCACTTACCGGTACTGATGGTCACGGCTGAAGCCAAAAAAGAACAAATTGTCGCTGCTGCACAAGCTGGCGTAAATGGGTATGTGGTTAAACCGTTCACCGCCGCAACCCTAAAAGAAAAACTAGATAAAATATTCGCACGACTTGGATAATATAGGAACTGTGATGCAACCAGCAACCGTATCATTAGCTGAAGCTAAGCAACTTGTCGCGTATATTGAGCAAGCGCAACATGCAGAAGCCAATGCACTTATCGCGGCATTTTCGATGCAACAATCTGCTGAGATTTTTACGGAAGTAGGAAAATTAACACGCCAGTTGCATGACTCGCTAAATAATTTTCAAATCGATGCCAATATTGAAAAGTTAGTCAATGATGGGATCCCTGATGCCGAATCACGCTTAACCTATGTCCTTGCAGAAACTGAAAAAGCAGCCAACACCACCATGGATGCAATTGAGCAATCTATGCCGCTAACTGAGTCGATCAGCACTCGGATCAACGCTATTTTACCTGAATGGAATAATCTCATGGCTGCAGAGGTGGGACGCAGTGAGTTAACTTCGTTATGTACCAAAATAGACGGATTATTGATAGATACCGCCAAAGATACTCAAACCGTCAATCGTTTATTAACTGACGTTTTGCTCGCTCAAGGATATCAAGATTTAACCGGGCAGGTAATTAGTCGTGTGATTGAATTAGTCAAAGAAGTGCAGTCCAGTTTGGTGCATTTATTGACGGTATTTGGTGAACCTGTGGGTGAGGCTAAATCTGTGTCTAACGCTAAAACACGACAATTAGACCATGAGCAACAAAAGGTTAAAGCCGAAGGACCGGCTATCGATGCGGCACAAAGAGATGATGTTGTTAACGGTCAAGACGACGTTGATGATTTATTATCGAGTCTGGGTTTTTAAGAGAGGGATGTATGTCATTTGATGTTGATGAGGATATATTACAGGACTTTTTAGTTGAAGCCGGTGAGATCCTAGAGCAGTTACAGGAACAGCTAGTTGAATTAGAAAATAACCCTGAAGATGGGGATTTATTGAATGCTATTTTTAGGGGGTATCACACCGTCAAGGGAGGTGCCGGATTCTTAGCATTAACCGAATTAGTGGATATATGCCATGGTGCGGAAAACGTATTTGATGTGATGCGCAACGGTCAACGTGCCTTAACTACTGAGTTAATGGATGTAATATTACAAGCTACTGACGTAGTTGTTGCTATGTTTGACCTCGTCAAAGCGCGCGAGCCATTGCAAGCTGCTCCAGCCGAATTGATAGCAATTTTACACAAATTAAGTGCCCCAGAACAAGCTGATGAAGCTATTTTTGCGCCGCAAGTACCACAACCCGTTGAAGCTGTTGCAAGTACACCCAGTAATGACTCGATAGAAGATATCTCCTCAGATGATTTTGAAAACTTATTGGATGAGCTTCATGGAAAAGGACAGTTCTCGGCCCCGAAAACTGACGTAACCAGTCCTACTGACAAATCTCAAAACGATATCAGCGATGATGAATTTGAAGCGTTATTGGATGAAATACATGGCAAAGGTGAAGCACCCCAGCCTAAAGCTGATACACAAATAAAATCCATTACAACACCTAACACTCCTGCACCTAATACCTCTGCACCTATTGCACGAGCGGCCACTCCTGCGGTGCTAGAAGTCGCCAATGCAGCAAGCAACAAACCTGGGGCTAAGGCTATTGTTAATCCGCCAGCCAAAGAAACTAAAAAATCCTATGTCAATGCCCAGCAAGGTGAAACAACGGTTAGAGTTGATACTCGTCGTTTAGATGAAATCATGAATATGGTCGGAGAATTAGTGCTTGTGCGCAATCGACTTTTAAGTCTTGGGGTCAATACACAAGAGGAAAGTATGGTCAAAGCGATAGCCAATTTGGATGTCGTGACCGGCGATTTACAAGGTGCGGTGATGAAGACGCGAATGCAACCAATTAAAAAAGTGTTTGGTCGTTTTCCGCGGGTTGTACGAGATCTTGCGCGCAGTTTGAACAAAGAAATTACGTTGGTATTGGAAGGTGAAGACACCGATCTAGATAAAAACTTAGTGGAGGCATTAGCCGATCCATTAGTGCATTTGGTGCGCAATTCGGTTGATCATGGTGTTGAAATGCCCGATGAGCGTGAGGCAGCAGGCAAGCCTCGTGTGGGGGTTGTCAAACTCAGAGCATCGCAAGAAGGTGATCATATTCTGTTAACCATTGATGATGATGGGAAAGGAATGGATGCTGAAAAACTCAAAGGCATTGCGATTGAACGGGGTGTGCTCGATACAGATTCTGCAGCAAGAATGACAGATTCTGAGGCATTTAATTTAATATTTGCGCCTGGCTTTTCGACCAAAACTGAAATCACAGATGTGTCTGGTCGTGGCGTAGGCATGGATGTAGTCAAAACCAAAATTAATCAATTAAATGGTTCTGTAAATATTCATTCTGAGTTAGGTGTAGGTACTAGTTTAGCTATAAAAGTCCCTCTAACATTAGCGATTTTGCCTACATTGATGATTGAGCTGTACGCGCAAACATTTGCATTACCGTTAGGTTGCGTGAATGAAATTATTAATATGGATCTCAACAAAACCAATACAGTGGATGGTCAACTGACGATGATTGTGCGCGACCGAGCCATTCCCTTGTTTTATTTGAATGATTGGCTGAACGCTAAACTGGACAAAGCTGGGCGCACTTCTGGGCATGTTGTCGTCGTACAAATATCTACTCAACAAGTTGGATTTGTTGTGGATGCTTTAGTGGGACAAGAAGAAGTCGTTATTAAACCATTGGATTCGTTGTTACAAGGGACTGCTGGCATGGCGGGAGCGACGATTACGTCTGATGGTGGGATTGCATTGATTTTGGATATTCCTAGTTTACTAAAGCGGTATGCCAATAGTAATTTAAAATAAGCGAGTAACTAAACCGTGTTAAATTATTCTGTTTTGGTGGTGGATGATTCCATCTTTCACCGTCGCCGCTTAAAAGAAATGATTGAACAAGATGATCGTTTGAGTGTCATTGAAACCGCGAGTAATGGTAAAGAAGCATTGCACAAAGCGCTGACATTGCATCCCGATATTATTACCATGGATGTCGAAATGCCAATCATGGATGGCATTATGGCGGTACGTGAAATCATGCAAGCGGCGCCAACGCCTATTTTAATGTTCTCTTCATTAACACGCGAAGGGGCTACGCAGACCTTTGATGCATTAGATGCTGGTGCGTTAGATTTTTTACTTAAAGAATTTGATAGTCAATTTACGCTCAATAGCAAAGTAGGGTTAAGGCTAAGAAGTAAGTTGTTATCCTTGGTCCGTCAGCGCCACCCAATGCGACATATGCGCAAACCCCGCGCCTTAGCAATCAACGCCCCCAAAGTATTTATCAAATCAGAACAATCGATGAGTACGCCGGTTAAGACATCCACTGTCAATATTGTTAATTCAGTGACTAAATCGGGTAAACGGTATCAATGTTTAGCGATAGGAGCATCTACTGGCGGGCCAGTCGCATTGCAACAAGTATTAAGCACGTTACCGGTGCATTTTCCTGTGCCCATCCTATTAGTGCAACATATGCCAGCTACCTTTACTGAAGCATTTGCAGAACGGTTAAATCACAACTGTGCGATCCATGTTAAATTGGCAGAAGATAACGAAACGCTCTTTCCTGGTGTGGCGTATCTGGCTCCTGGTGGACGACAGATGTTAGTACAAGGTTCTCGGCGAGCAGCCACATTACATATTACGGATATTCCTGACAATGGCCAAATTGTCTACAAACCTTCGGTAGATCATTGTTTTACGAGTTTGGCGAATGTATTTGGTGGCGAAGTGCTAAGTATAATATTGACTGGTATGGGCAATGATGGCACTGCAGGATGTCGAGTTTTGGCGCAATATGGCGCAACGGTGTGGGCGCAAGATGAAGCTAGTTCAATCGTATATGGCATGCCAGGTGCGGTGACTAAAGCTAATCTTGCCAAAACCAATATTCCGATTGAACAGATTGGCCACTGTATCAATACTGAAATATTATGACATGCTCAGCGATTTGGACCGTTGCCAATCAAAAAGGCGGGGTCGGTAAGACAACGACAACAGTCACCTTAGCTGGATTATTAGCAAAGCAAGGACTACAAGTATTATTGGTTGATTTAGATCCACATGCATCACTGAGTCATTATTTTGGTTTAGATGAAAATGATAGCGTGAAAGGCGTATTCGATATATTTACGTGTTCTGAAAAACTCACTGTTGATGTCATTCAACCTTGCATTTATGCTTCTCATATAGACAATATCAGTGTGTTACCCGCTAACATGAATTTGGCAACATTAGATGGCCAGCTTGGTCAGTCGCCAGGTATGGGACTCGCTCTCAAACAAGCATTACACTGTATTAAGCCTTGGTATGATATTGTGTTGATTGATTGCCCTCCAATATTAGGTGTGTTGATGATTAATGCATTAGCCGCGTCGAGCCAGGTGATCATACCTGTGCAAACAGAGCATTTAGCGATTCGTGGGTTAGACAAGATGATGCAATCATTGCTATTGTTGGAGCATAAATTGAGCAAACAATTTGTTAAGACGGTCGTACCGACCTTGTTTGATAAACGATTGCGAGCAACAGCCTCTGCCTATAAAGCGTTACATCAGCAGTATCATCAAACATTATGGTCGGATGTTATTCCTATTGATACCCATTTTCGTGACGCCAGTGCAGCTCATATGCCAGCATCGCATCAGTTTCCCAACACTCGCGGTGTACGTGCCTACGCTAAATTATTGACGTATTTACAACAACATAAGGTGACTATTCCGCATGTTGTTGGATGAATATATGGATACGTTGCTGACGGAATCGGCTGCGCACTTACCAACCAAAACAACGCTAGCAGCATCGCTACAGACATTATTGCAGAGCGTGTCTGAAACGCCAACCAATGCATCCCCACACTCATTTTCACAAGTATGCCCACAACAATCAAACGAACAGCCAGAAGGTGTTCAAGCATTATGGCAACGGTTACCAAATAAGATGTTTCCAGCATTATTATTTGATATTGCAGGTGTAAGTGTTGCAGCGCCTTTAGCTGAACTAGGAGGAATACATAGCTATGTGCCTTTACAGCATATTGTGGGCAGACCGTCTTGGTATGCGGGTTATGTTGAGATAAAAGGCCAAGGGATAAACTGTATTGATGGGGCTAAGTGGTTATTATTAGACACACACTTGGACAAAATGGCAGGTTCTTTGCATTTAAATACAACAACGGACGTTATACCAGATATCAGCTATCAACCACACAACGAGTACCAATATATTGTCATGTTACATGAGTCAAATTGGGGGATTGCGTGTCATAATTTACGCGACATAATTTTAATTGATAAAGATGACGTCAATTGGCGCGATACAAATGTAAAGCGACCTTGGCTTGCCGGATTAATAAAACAGCAAATGTGTGCAATGCTTGATACATTGCAATTAACGGATATGTTAGATGCTGGGTTGTCGAGTAATCAACGTTAACCAAGCCAACAATTTTTAGGAGATATACATGAACGATGAACGAAAGCTAAACACGACAGCGGTGGCAGATGATGAAGTCTTGCAGTGGGTGACATATCGATTAGGTGATGAGACTTACGGTATTAATGTAATGCAAGTACAAGAAGTACTTCGCTATACCGAAATTGCCCCTGTACCTGGCGCTCCGGATTACGTGTTAGGGATCATTAATCTGCGCGGTAATGTAGTTACTGTGATCGAAACTCGCTCTCGTTTCGGTTTAGCACCTGGCACGACGACTGACAATACTCGTATTGTTATTATTGAGGCCGATGAGCATGTGGTTGGTATCCTAGTTGATAGTGTAGCTGAAGTCGTATATTTAAAAAATTCAGATATTGACTTGGCCCCTAATGTGAGTACTGACGACAATACGAAGTTTATTCAAGGTGTGTCTAATCGTGGTGATGAATTATTGATTTTGGTGGACTTAAATAAATTGTTAAGCGATGGTGAATGGGATGATTTAGGAGATATCTGATGCTAGATGGTATGCATGATTGGTTACCGATAATCAACTTAAGTGCTACTGCATTTGGTCTGGTTGCGATATGTATTGTGGGGTTGATGTATGCAAAAAAACAATCGGTAGTCGCACTACAGCTAGAACAGCAGCAGATGGCAAGGGAAATAAATACGGCTTTTACGGTGATTAAACAATTAGAGCAAACGCTTAATGATAATCGCCATGAGCTGACTCAACAGCAACACCAAATCGAAAAATTAGCCATTAGCAATGTCGTATTTGCTGAAAAAATAACAAAAATTCAAGTCCAAACTCAGGTCATTGAAGAGCGTGATCCACAAGTTAAACTGTATGCTAAAGCATCAATGTTGGTGGCAGATGGCGCTAGTATTGATGAGGTCATGAGTGCATGTGATTTAGGTCGAGCAGAGGTTGAATTATTACAAAATATCCACTCTAGCGGTTAAGACGTTTAGACGTCTAGACGTAAATATTGACTTTTAGGTAAAATCATTCACAATAAAGCTATCAGGCTTTAGGGGAGGAATGTATGCCTATTAGAATACCAATAGACTTACCAGCACTAGATGTATTGGACAGTGAAAATATATTCGCGATGGATATGGAACGTGCCACGAATCAGGATATTCGGCCGATGGAAGTCGGTATTCTTAATCTCATGCCGAATAAGATTGAAACCGAAGTGCAGATCTTGCGTTTACTTTCGAATACTCCCTTACAAATCAATATTGATTTGATCCGTATTGATAATCAATTATCCAAAAATACCCCGCAATCGCACATGGATGCTTTTTATAAAGTATTTAGTGAAGTCAAAAATAAAAAATACGATGGCTTGGTTATTACCGGCGCACCGCTTGGGTTTATGGCATATGAAGACGTAAAATATTGGTCAGATATGCAGGAGATCTTGGACTGGGCAAAGGTCAATGTCCAGTCGACGTTATATTTATGCTGGGCAGCGCATGCTGCGATGTATCATTTTTATGGGCAAATGCGCGAATTACGTCAAGATAAACTGTTTGGTGTATTTGCGCACCAAGTGCTTGCACCCAAAAATGAGCTAATGCGTGGCTTTGATCCTGTGTTTAATGCACCGCATTCACGCTTTGGTAATGTGCCGCAATCGGCCTATCAACGCATACCTGAGTTAGAGGTATTAGCGGCATCAGATAAGACCGGCACATACATCGCGGCGACCAAAGATAAACGCCATGTGTTTATTACCGGTCATCCAGAATACGATGCGTTGACGCTTGCTGAGGAATACGCTCGTGACCAACTCACGGGTCAGGATACGCCGCTACCCGAAAACTATTTTGTTAACGATGATCCGAGTCAAGCGCCGTTAGTGTCTTGGCGCTCACATGGTACATTGTTGTATACCAACTGGCTGAACTATTATGTGTATCAGACCACGCCGTATGATTTAACCACTCTTTCCTAACGTTTTATTTTTTAAGGTGATGACAACGTGTCGACTCAACTTTCCACGCAATTTAACGCACAATTAGCGCAAATAGCCCAAGAACGGATCTTAATTTTAGATGGTGCGATGGGGACGATGATCCAAGCTTATCAATTTTCTGAGAGTGATTATCGGGGCGAACAGTTTGCCGACTGGCATTGTGATGTCAAAGGTAACAATGACTTATTAGCGATAACTCAGCCTGATACCATCCGCACTATTCACGAACAATATCTGGAAGCGGGGTGCGATATTATCGAAACCAACACGTTTAACGCCACCACCATTGCGATGGCGGATTATGATATGCAAGATATTGCCAAAGATATCAATCTGGCTGCTGCGCGCTTAGCGCGTCAAGCTGCCGATAAATACTCAACGCCAGATAAACCCCGCTATGTAGCAGGAGTACTTGGGCCGACTAATCGCACGGCTTCTATTTCACCTGATGTGAATGATCCAGGCAAGCGCAATGTCTCATTTGATGAATTGGTGGTCGCTTACGAAGAATCGACCCATGCCTTGTTGGATGGAGGAGCGGATATCATTATGCTCGAAACTATTTTTGATACGCTTAACGCCAAAGCCGCGGCGTTTGCCGTCGAAAACGTATTTGAACAACGCGCTGAGCGTTATCCCGTGATGGTATCAGGCACCATTACCGATGCCTCTGGGCGGACGTTATCGGGACAAACCACCGAGGCGTTTTATCATTCTATGCGCCACTTATCGCCATTATCGATGGGGTTAAACTGTGCCTTAGGACCGGATTTGTTGCGCCAGTACGTCAACGAATTATCTACTGTCGCCGATTGTTTCGTCTCCGCGCATCCTAATGCCGGTTTGCCTAATGAATTTGGTGAATATGATATGGATGCTGAAGAAATGGCAGAACATATCCAAGAGTGGGCACAATCGGGTTTGGTCAATATTGTTGGCGGCTGTTGTGGCAGTACCCCTGAACACATTGCCGCCATTGCCCAAGCCGTACATCAGCTAGCTCCGCGCCAAGTTGCTCCGTTACCAACCAAAATGCGTTTATCCGGTCTTGAACCGTTTGTACATTAGGAATATTTACACATGTCTCAAGCAGCATCATTATTTATCAATATCGGTGAACGTACCAATGTCACCGGCTCTGCTATGTTTAAGCGTTTGATCTTAGAAGAAGATTACGAAACTGCGCTAGAAGTAGCCAAACAACAAGTCGAAAACGGTGCACAAATCATTGATATCAACATGGATGAAGCCATGTTGGATTCTGAAGCCGCCATGGTGCGTTTTTTAAATCTGATCGCTTCGGAGCCGGATATCTCGCGCGTACCGATCATGATTGATTCTTCCAAATGGTCAGTCATTGAAGCCGGATTAAAATGTGTTCAAGGTAAATCGGTGGTGAATTCCATCAGTCTAAAAGAAGGCAAAGAACCTTTTATTGCGCAAGCGAAATTGATCAAACGTTATGGCGCTGCAACCGTTGTCATGGCATTTGATGAAACAGGGCAAGCGGATACTGTTGAACGAAAATTTGATATCTGTGAACGCAGTTATCGTATTTTGGTCGATGAAGTCGGTTTTCCACCGGAAGATATTATTTTTGACCCGAATATCTTTGCTGTTGCAACCGGGATAGAAGAACATAATAACTATGCGGTCGATTTTATTGAAGCGACGCGCAAAATACGTCAAGAATTACCCTATGCGCATGTGTCGGGTGGTTTGTCGAACATTTCATTTTCGTTTCGAGGTAACAATCCGGTCCGTGAAGCGATGCACTCGGTCTTTTTATATCATGCGATTAAAGCGGGTATGGATATGGCCATTGTGAATGCTGGTCAACTTGAAGTCTATGACGAAATCCCCAAAGAATTGCGTGATGCAGTTGAAGATGTGATCCTCAACCGTCACGACCAAGCGACGGACAACTTACTGGAGTTAGCCCCTAAATATCAAGGTGATGGCAAAGCCGCAAAAGTTGAAGATTTAGCGTGGCGTGAACTGCCAGTCAACAAGCGTTTAGAGCATGGCCTAGTCAAAGGGATCACGGATTACATCATCGATGATACTGAAGAAGCGCGTTTGGCTGCGGAACGTCCTTTACATGTCATAGAAGGGCCATTGATGGATGGCATGAACGTAGTAGGGGATTTGTTTGGTGAAGGTAAAATGTTTTTACCGCAAGTGGTTAAATCTGCCCGAGTCATGAAAAAAGCCGTGGGTCATTTGCAGCCTTACATTGAAGCTGAAAAAGATGGCAAAGCCAGCTCCAATGGTAAAATATTGATGGCAACCGTCAAAGGCGATGTGCATGATATTGGTAAAAATATCGTCGGCGTCGTTCTGCAATGTAATAATTTTGAAGTGATTGATTTGGGTGTGATGGTGTCATGTGCCAAGATCTTGCAAGTTGCCAAAGATGAAAACGTGGATATGATTGGCTTGTCAGGCTTGATTACCCCATCGCTGGATGAAATGGTGTACGTGGCTAAAGAAATGCAACGCAATGGTTTGGATTTACCCTTATTGATTGGTGGTGCGACGACCTCTAAAGCGCACACTGCGGTTAAAATTGAACAAAATTACGATCATCCAGTGGTATATGTATCCAATGCCAGTCGGGCGGTGGGTGTGTGTCAGCAATTAATATCAGCGACGCAGCGTCCGATTTTTCATGAAAAATTACAAAAAGAATATGCCGTAGTGCGTCAACAGCATGCACGCAAAACACCGCGCACTAAGCCGATTACGTTAGCGCAAGCACGTGACAACAAATTCATCTGTGATTGGGCGCAAGCACCGATCACCACACCCAAAACATTAGGCGCCCATAGCGTGTCGGTATCATTAGCCACGTTACGTGAATACATCGATTGGACACCGTTTTTCTTGACCTGGTCTTTAGCTGGGAAATACCCGCGTATTTTAGAGGATGAAGTCGTAGGGAATGAAGCGACTGAGTTATTTAATGACGCTCAAGCGATGCTCGATAACCTGTGTGAAAATGAATTACTGACAGCAAAAGGTGTGTATGGTTTATTTGCAGCCAACAGCGTCGATGATGATATTCATATTACTAATGCTCAAGGTGAGGTGGTCGTGGCGCATCATTTACGTCAACAAACGCACAAGCCTAAAGGCGCTAATTATTGTTTAAGTGATTATATTGCGCCATTATCTGCCAAGCGTCAAGATTACATTGGTGCCTTTGCGGTCACTGCGGGGATTGGTGAAGATGAACTATCCGCAGCTTATTTAGCGGATGGTGATGATTATAATAGTATTATGGTCAAAGCGTTAGCGGATCGTTTGGCCGAAGCCTTTGCCGAATACTTGCATCAACAAGTGCGTGTTGAGGGCTGGGGCTATGCAGCCGATGAAACATTAGATAATGAATCACTCATCCGTGAATTATATCAAGGTATTCGTCCCGCACCTGGCTATGCCGCTTGTCCGGAACATACAGAAAAACAATTAATTTGGGATTTACTTGAAGTTGAAGCCAGAACGGGCATGCAGTTGACTGAAAGCTATGCGATGTGGCCTGGTGCTGCTGTATCGGGTTGGTATTTTGCCCATCCGGATGCACGGTATTTTGCAGTAGCACAAATTCAAGCTGACCAAGTCACAGATTACACTGTTCGCAAAGGTTGGGATGAGCAAACGGCTCAGATGTGGTTAGGGCCGAATATTAACGGTTAGGGTCTAAGGCTCTATGATTATCCGCTGAGTACGATTAAATAAGCCATCAATTATCTACATTAGGTCTTGATGGTTTTTTTGTAAATGACGGGTTAACACCTTGTAACACTTCCGCTATAATCAAAAAAACAATAAAACGGGCTCACTCGTGTTCATCAATCAGCAAAAACTCATTTTTTTTCGAAAAGGCATGCCTTTATTAGCCAATGTATCGGGTACTGCGCAATCTATTCCGTTAGGTGAGCCTGATTTTGTGATGCTTGAATGTGCATTACAGTCCCAATACCAGTCTGGTGCTGCTCAGCTTGTGACGCAAAGTCAGTTGGTGGATAAGGTGTTAGCATTGCCATTAATGCAGCAACAATTCGCTTCATTATCCCAAGCCCAAGTAACCAAACGCTTTACTCAGTACGCAGAAGTAAAGGCTATCAGTGAATTCGCTCCGGTTGATCCTCCCTCGATTACCCCTGTAGCGTTAGCTGCGATTGATAGTTTATCTGATACTGTACTTGATGCGATGAGTCAGTTACGGATTGGAACGCATTTTGCCATTTCGTTTGCTGCGGATGGATTGTGTGCATGGTCAGCTCAAGCCCAAGATTTTATCTCGCTGAGTGCACTCGATGTCATGGTGCTATTGAGCTTTGGTGAAGGTAAATCAATCTCTGATATATTGACAACAAAAGCGCCGCTAGGTGTGGCTTATGATACTTATTTAGCTCGCATCAGTGCATGGCATCAGTTAGGGTTATTAGCCGATGAAAAAACCAATATTGCCAAAACCGCGCCAGTCTTAACTCCTTTTTCGACCTCGACAGTTTCAGCGTTACCAATCCCTGCTAAATGGCAAGACGCGTTAGCCGAAGATAAAATCCCGGTCTACTTTGTGCCCCATATGGAAAACCATTTTCCACTGGCATTAGGCGTACTCTATAGTGCGCTGATTGCGTATCAAGATGGCGTGTTACTTGATAAATTTCAGTTTATCCCACTTAATTATCTTGAGCCGAATGCATTATTTAATGGGCCATATCGCAAATTTGGTGCAGGTGTGTGGCTATTCTCTAATTACATGTGGTCAATTGATGTCAACATGCAGATCAGTCAAGCGGTGAAACAATATAGTGGTAATTTTACTATCCATGGCGGTCCGAGCACGCCTGATTATCAACAAGCTTGTGAAGATTTTTTGACGGAACATACTTCGGTAGATGTTGCCGTTCATGGGGAAGGTGAGATTACGATCACCGAAGTGGTTGACGCGTTAAGTGCGATCGCCAAACCGAATACGCCGCATCAACGGGATATTCAAGCGGATAATCATGCGTTAGCGCAAGTCACCGGGATCACATATCGAGAAGCGATGACGGGGCGCTTTATTCGTACCGGTAGTCGTGAGCGCATGAAAAGCCCGGATGCTGTGCCATCTCCGTATTTATCTGGCTTATTCGATCAGTACCAAGGACGCGTCGAGGCGGCTATCATTGAAACGAATCGCGGTTGTCCTTATGGTTGTACGTTCTGTGATTGGGGCAGTGCGACTAATCAAAAAATCCGTAAGTTTGACTTACAGCGGGTTAAAGATGAAATTACGTGGATAGGGCAAAATAAAATTCGGGTGATGTGGATTGCTGATGCTAATTATGGCTTGTATGATCGCGATATCGAGATATCACAATTCATTGTCGACACCAAAGCTCAATATGGTTACCCACAAGAGATAGTGGTCAACTATACCAAAAACTCGACATGGCGCTTAGTCGAGATCATTAAAATCTTTTCTGATGGCGGGATCATCGGGCAAGGGATCATTTCGATTCAAACCACTGATGAGCAAACATTAGAAGTCATTAATCGTAAAAACATTCGCACCCAGCGCTATGATGAACTGGCGCAAGCGTTTACAGATTTGAATTTGCCATTATCGACTGACTTAATGATGGGATTACCAGGACAAACGGTAGCCTCATTTACGGCAGATTTACAACGTTATATTGATATGGATGTCTCGGTTAAGGCCTATCCTACTCAGCTGTTACCCAACAGCCCAATGGCTGAACCAGGGTATATGGAAAAATACGAAATTAAAACTGATGAACACAGCTTTTTAACCTCGACATATAGCTACACGCCAGCAGATATGCAGCGTATGAATGCGTTGTATGATGTTTATGTGATGGCCGATGGGTATAGTTTATTACGTTATGTATTGCGTTATATGCAATGGGAGCATGGCGTTATGGCAGGGACATTTTTAGCGAATTTACTGGATGATTGTCAGGCTGAGCCAGATGCTTACCCATTACTGACATGGGCGATGCGCTATTTTAATGAAGATAAGTCAATGCCTTCAGGCTGGGCGAGTTTTTATCAAGAAGTGTATGTTTATATTAATGCACGTTATCTATCTGCTCATTCACCGCTTGTATCGTCAGAACATTCACATGTGCAAGGGCATCAATTTGCTTTGACCACAGTCATCGCGGTTAACCAAGCTGCAATGCCAGATGATGCATTGGCGTATCCGTACACGGTTGATTTGGTTCATGATTTTGTGGCGTATTTTACGCAAAATGCTGCAGAGCGTTTACCGTTGGAGTCATTCGGTCCTGCGTCGATGACGTTTACTGATCCTAATAAATTATCTATTGTGGATTTAAATTCTGCACAATATGATTCGCATCAGTACTTTTGGGAGCTTCATTCTGCGGTTGCTCGTCCTAAATCTTTAGCTGAGTTTGCGGCTTGATGTTGTCATCTGACGTAATCATTAGGCGCTTATCCCTGTGTGATGCGCCTTTTGTGATGCGTTTGTATAATCAGCCAAGTTTCATCCGTTTTATTGCAGATAAACACATAACTGATATTACCGCAGCGGAACAATATATTTCTACTGGGCCAATGGCCTGTTTTGCCGAAAATGGTTTTGCGCTTGATGTGGTGTCGATCCCCGTTATTGAACATCCAACAGTAACTAATTCATCACTCCCGATTGGCGTGTGTGGGTTATTAAAACGTCCAGAGCTAGCGCATCCTGATTTAGGCTTTGCGTTATTGGATGAATATGCTGGACAAGGCTATGCCTTTACTGCTTGTCAGGTAGTGCTTAAACATGCGCTGACTGCTCTTAAGCTTGAGACTATTTTGGCAATAGTGCTGCCGACGAATACCCGATCGATTAAATTGCTAGAACGGTTAGGGTTTGTCTATCAACATGATATTGAGCTTTATCAACAGACTAATCGCTTATATCAATATTCGCCTGAGCCAATTGAGTAAATAAACCCATATTAAATACATAAAAAAAGCTCCGCAGCTGATACCAACTGCGGAGCTTTTTAGTAACTATTGTTAGCGCTTAACGAAGTTACCAAATACGGACGCGATCTTCTGGTGCTAAATACAATGCATCACCTGGTTTAACATCAAACGCAGCATACCATGCATCATGATTACGCGGCGCAAGTGCACGGTAACGACCTGGCGCATGTGTGCCACCACGAAGTTGGTTAAGCATGCTTTCTTCAGTGCGTTTTTCTTTCCAGACTTGTGCCCATGCTAGGAAGAAACGTTGATCACCTGTAGTGCCATCAATAATTGGCGCTTCTTTACCATTTAGGCTAAGTTGATAAGCGTGATAGGCCATGGCCAATCCTCCGACATCACCAATGTTTTCGCCTAATGAATTTTTACCATTTACGAAGTTACCTTCAATAGGCTCATACGCTGAATACTGAGCGGCTAGTTTTTCTGCTTTAGCATCAAACGCAGCGCGATCTTCATCAGTCCACCAGTTACGTTGCACACCCTCTGCATCAGATTTTGAACCTTGATCATCAAATCCATGACCCATTTCATGCCCGATCACCGCACCAATACCACCGTAGTTCACAGCTGCATCTGCATTTGGATCAAAGAACGGTGGTTGTAAAATTGCCGCAGGGAACACAATTTCGTTAAATGATGAGTTATAATACGCGTTGACTTGTTGTGGTGTCATGCCCCAACGTTCACGATCTGTTGGTTCCATTTCAACTGCCACATCTTTGGCTTGGAAGAATTGACGAAGTGTTTTGACATTACCTAATAAATCATCGCCTTTAATATCTAAACCAGCAAAATCAATACCTTGATCTGGGTAACCAATTTTAGGGCGGAACGCAGCAAGCTTAGCTTTAGCATTAACCTTAGTTTCTGTACCCATCCAATCAAGACCATCGATACGTTGACCAAGGGCTGTACGGAGGTTTTCAACTAGCTCAGCCATTTGTGCTTTGGAGCTCTCAGGAAAATAACGTTCGGTGTAAATCTCACCAATCGCAAAACCTAAACTCTCAGTACCAGACATCGCACTGATCGCACGCTTCCAACGAGGACGTGGCTCTTTTTGACCGTTTAATACCGTGCCAAAGAAGGCAAAGTTCGTATTGTAGATATCTTGTGACAACATTGACGCGTTGTTTGAGATTGTGTGATAAGTTAAATACGCTTTCCACGTCGCTAAATCTTCACCGTTGATTAAGTCAATCGCAGCTTTCACCGGCTCAGGCTGACGTACGTTTAATGCTGGGATCGCAAAACCAGAAGAGGCAAAGAAACTATCCCAATCAAACCCAGCATATTCAGCTTCAAATGCATCACGCTCAAATTGGTTTAGAGCTAGATCACGGTCACGACGTTTTTCACGTGGCCACTGGATTTCAGCAATTTTGGTTTCAAGTGCTAATATTGCTGCCGCTTGGTTTTGGGCATCGGCCTCACTGATACCGGCAAACGCTAACATTTGTGCAATATGATTTTGATATTCATTACGAATATTGACGAAACGTTCAGTATCTAATAAGTAATAGTCACGGTCAGGTAGACCAATACCACCCACACCAACATGTAATTGGTATTGATTTGGATCTTTAGGGTTGGTCCACATGCCGCCCCAGATAGGGCTAGTGGTGCCAGTTAACCAAGCTTCACCAAATGTTTTGGTTAAACCGGCCACATCAGCAATGTTTGCAATATCAGTTAAGGTTGCTTGCAGTGGAGTAATACCGAGCGCATCTAACGTGTCAGTATCCATGTAAGCGTTGTAATAATCAGCAACCAGTTTTTCAGTGCCTGATAAGTTTTCTTTTGCCGCTAGATCTTCAATGATCGCTTTAACTTCATCATTTGAACGCTCAGCGAGTTTAGAAAACGCACCAAAACGTGTTTTATCTGCAGGTAATTCATAGTTGTCGTACCAATTCCCACTGGCATACATAAAGAAATCATCACCTGGTTTTACATCTAAGTTACGCGCACTTAAATCTACACCAAATGAGCCTAGTTCTGCTTTTGCTGCAACCGCTTCAACTGCAGTTGGGACTGATGTCGTTGGGGCCTGGCCTGTGCAGCCGCCGAGTATAAAGCTCGCTGCAACTAATGTTGCTATTGTAGTTTTCTTCATCATTGTATCATTCCAATAGTAATCTAAATTTTGGTTCAAAATAATAGTAACAATCTTACCGAGCAATGCCTAGGAGATAGACATATCTGTTTACAACTTATTCATCCGTCTGTTTGAAAGGCAACAACCCATCGCAGTGTTGTTTGTATTGCCGCACACCGATTTGCTCACGTTGTAAAAAGTCATCGACAGCTACCTCAAAATCTTTGCGAGCTAAACTGTGATATGAGTGGCAATAGGTGGGTGCAAAGCCTCGTAATATTTTATGTTCACCTTGAGTGCCTGGATTGAAGCGCTGTATGCGGTGCTCGATAGCAAATTCGATCCCTTGATAATAACAACATTCAAAGTGTAAACCGTCGACTTCTTGCAAGGCACCCCAATAACGACCGTAAAGTTGTGTGTCATCGAATAAGAATAATGAACCTGCGATATAGTCTGAGTCTTGTTTGGCAAGAACCAGCAAGACATTCTGAGGCATGCTATGTAATAAATGATTAAAAAATTCACGCGTTAAATAGCCATCATGTCCGCTGCGTTTTAAATACGTGACCCGATAACAGCTATAGAAAAAATCCATGTCAGCTTGCGTAATAGCATCGCCATATATTCGCGACACCGTCACATTATGTGAAGCATTTTTTTTTCGTTCTTTGGTAATTGAACGACGTTTTCTGGATGTAAATCCCGCTAGATAATCACTAAATGATGTGTACTGTTTATTTTGCCATTCAAATTGCAACGACAATCGATGCAGCAATGGACTGTTAGATAAATGCGCGTGCTCGGTTAAATTTGCAAATAATAGATGCATTGATGAACATTGATGCGTGTACAAAAAATCCTTTATCTGCGCAATAATATCCGGTAAATCTTGCCAGCGAGCTTGGTTATTTATCCAGCCGATACGCTGCGATGTTACCGGAGTAAATGGAATAGCGTTGACCCACTTAGGATAGTAGTTAAATCCATGTTGAGCATAAGCATTAGCCCAAGCATGGTCAAAAATATATTCACCATAGCTGTGTGTTTTTATATAACCTGGCACCCAAGCAATTGTGTTACCGGCTGATTTAATACACAGATGATAAGGTAACCACCCTGTATCTTCCCCCACACTGTTACTAAGTTCTAAGCCTAATAAAAATGCATAAGACAGACATGGGCCTCCATCTTGTTCAAAACATGCATCCCATTCTTGCGCATCTATAGTGGATATATCGGTACAGGCAGACACTGTATAAGACAAGTGCAGTTCCTTTTGTGAAAACATTTAGTTATTCTTACCTGATACATTTAAAAACAGTTCAGTAAAAGGTGAGTGATTTATGGATATGGATGATATCCCGATTCAAACTTCGGATCCACGACGTGTTATTAGGCACAAGATTACTCGTTTGTTAGCGCGCAGAGAACAAAGCTATGCTGAATTAAGCCAAAAATTGGCCATGCTGGATGTTGAGCACAATGATATTGAATCGGTATTGCAGCAGTTTGTTGATAAAGATTTACAATCTGATCGGCGTTTTACCGAGCATTTTGTGCGTAATTGCATGGTCAAAGGACAAGGGCTTAGTAGAATAAAACAAGCGTTGTTTGGCCATAATATTGATTCGGGACTGTTAAATGAAGTACTTGCAGAAATCCAACCAGATTGGTTTGAATTAGCGTATCAAGTTAAATGTAAAAAGTATGCCATGTACCCAGAAACTGAGTGGGAACTTAAACAAAAACAAATGCGATTTTTGCAATATAGAGGCTTTAACCAAGAACAAATTACTCACGCAGTGGAGTTTTATCCTACAAAATAGTTTTTTTTTGAGTAAAATCAGCACAATATTATTAATTATAAGACTAATCTGTGATAGATTAGCGGGTTATTCCAGATAGCAAATTTTTTCCGTCTATCTCAGCATTTTTTGAATACATTTTTTAGGATTTTTAATGACACGTTCTACGGCCCAAATTAGACAGGCATTTTTAGATTATTTTGGACAACATGGTCATCAAAGTGTGTCCTCTTCCTCATTGGTGCCAAGTGATGATCCTACACTGTTATTTACCAATGCTGGAATGAATCAATTTAAAGATGTGTTTCTCGGTGCTGAGCAACGTAATTACTCTCGCGCCGTATCTTCGCAGCGTTGTGTGCGAGCCGGCGGTAAGCATAATGACTTAGATAATGTCGGATATACAGCTCGTCATCATACCTTTTTTGAAATGTTGGGTAATTTTAGTTTTGGCGATTATTTTAAGGTTGATGCCATTAAATTTGCGTGGACATTTTTAACCAAAGAACTTGGCTTACCAGCTGATAAGTTGTTAGTAACTGTGTACGCCGATGATGATGAAGCATTTGCTATCTGGCAGAATGACATTGGTTTACCCGCAAACAAAATTATTCGTATCGCGACTTCAGACAACTTTTGGTCAATGGGTGATACCGGACCATGTGGCCCTTGTTCAGAGATTTTTTATGATCATGGTGAACATATATGGGGTGGTGTACCGGGCTCAGCTGAAGAAGACGGTGATCGTTTTATAGAGATCTGGAATTTGGTCTTTATGCAATACAACAAATCGTCTGATGGCACAATGGAGCCGTTACCTAAGCCATCGATTGATACAGGCATGGGCCTTGAGCGTATCTCTGCAATTTTACAAAATGTACATAGCAATTACGAAATTGATATATTTCAAGCATTAATCAAAGCTGCTGCACAGATTGTTGGCACGCAAGACCTATCAGATAAGTCACTTAGGGTTATCGCTGATCACATTCGTTCTTGTAGTTTCTTAATCTGTGATGGTGTCATGCCTGCAAATGAAGGACGTGGATATGTGTTACGTCGCATTATTCGTCGTGCAGTTCGACATGGTTATAGACTTGGCGCGGAAGATATTTTCTTTTATAAGCTTGTCAGTACACTAACCGAACAGATGGGCGATGCGTATCCAGAATTGATAGAGCAACTGCCAGTCATCGAAAAAGTACTGCGGGTTGAAGAAGAGCAATTCTCTAGAACACTAGAGCGTGGCATGAACATACTAACACAAAATTTAAGTGAGCTAGAGGGAACTGTTATCCCCGGTGATATCGTATTTAAACTGTACGACACTTATGGTTTCCCTGCAGATTTAACTGCAGATGTCGCACGTGAACATAACATGACGATTGATGACGATGGATTTGCACAGGCAATGCAAGCGCAACGTCAACGCGCACAAAAAGCCAGTAATTTTGGCACTGATTATAATGAAACATTAAAAGTGACGCACAGCACAGAATTTAACGGTTATACTGAATCTGAATGTGCTGGAACCGTATTAGAAATCATAGTAGACAACGAATCTGTTCAACATATATCGCCTGACCAAGCTGGAATTGTCATTTTAGATAAGACTGTATTTTATGCCGAATCTGGTGGTCAAGCCGGAGATAGCGGTTATTTGACAAACCAATCGACAGACAGTTTTACGGTCACAGATACTCAAAAAATAGCAAACGCTTTTGCCCACCAAGGCATTGCAACCGCTGAACTAAAAGTAGGTGATGTGGTGAATAGCGTTATTGATACGTCACGTCGCGAAGCCATCGTACTTAATCACAGTGCAACCCACTTGCTACATGCTGCACTGCGCCAAATTCTTGGTGAGCACGTCACTCAAAAAGGCTCATTAGTCGATGCAGAGAAATTACGCTTTGATTTTGCCCATTTTGAGGCTATATCAGCAGAACAATTAATAGAAATTGAGCAATTAGTTAACTCGCAAATTCGTGCTAATCACAATCTAGGTACGCAGCTTATGGATTTGGAAGAGGCTAAATCCTCCGGAGCAATGGCACTATTTGGTGAAAAATATGATGAAAAAGTTCGTGTCGTAAGTATGGGATCATTCTCGACCGAATTGTGCGGAGGCACGCACGTTGATCAAACCGGTGCAATAGGGATTTGTAAAATAACCTCTGAAAGTGGTATCGCTTCAGGTGTTAGACGGATCGAAGCGATTACTGGGAACACTGCTTTAGCTTACATTCAGGCGCAGAGCACGTTGTTAGCCCAAGCATCAAATTTGTTTAAAGTTGAACCAGCAGGGTTAATTGAGCGTATACATGCTCAACAAGAAGTATTTAAAACGACCGAAAAATCGTTAAATCAAGCTAAACAGAAATTAGCGAGTCAGCAAGGCTCGGATTTACTGAGTAAAGTACAGATAATAAAAGAACAAAATGTATTAGTAGCTAACCTCCCAGGTGTCGAAGCAAAAGCGTTGCGTGGCATGTTAGATGAGCTAAAACAAAAGATTTCATCAGGTATCATCGTGTTAGGTGTGCCAGGTGATAATAAGGTTAACTTAATCGCCGGTGTGACTAGTGATTTGGTTAATCAAATAAAAGCAGGTGAACTAGTTAACTTTGTTGCTACGCAAGTAGGCGGAAAGGGAGGTGGTCGACCTGATATGGCTCAAGCCGGTGGCACTCAACCTGAAAATTTAGAGAATGCATTGTCCTCAGTGTATAATTTTATTTCAGAAAAAATTTAGTGTTTTCTTGAACTTGTACTTATAATTAGGAAAAGTAATTTTGCTGTGACCAAAATTACAAGGAATCATGGAAACATTTAACACTGTTTTCAAAAACATGGATGAATAATAAAAAAGGAATAGGAGCTACAATGCTTATCTTGACTCGTCGTGTTGGAGAAACTTTAATGGTGGGTGATGATGTTACGGTTACTGTATTGGGTGTGAAAGGCAACCAAGTCAGAATCGGTGTCAACGCACCCAAAGAAGTATCAGTTCATCGTGAAGAAATTTACATGAGAATACAAGCTGAAAAAGGGGGTTCTGGTAACACTAGTGTTGCTCCAGAATAACTTAATTCAAAATGTAAGACCAAAAGAGCCGATGTTTTCATCGGTTTTTTTATACCCGGAATAAAATTTAAATAAAAAGTCTAAGAATATCAATGTGTTAAGATAAAATTGTATATTATTAAACAATCCCTGTTGACGCATCCGATTATGTCTGTAAAATGCGCCCTCGCTTGAGACAACACCCGCCAAGTCGTTTACGGCAAAGCCAAGTAGTGCAAGCGTTTGACGATGTTTTAGTTAGAGTGTTTATTCGTAAATAGTTTGAATAAAACGTTGACAACCAGATTCAAAAGCGTATTATACGCATCCCGATTGAGAGGGGCTAACCAGCCTACTTGATTGGTGCGAGGAAGTCGCAACGCTCTTTAACAATTTATAACAAGACAATTTGTGTGGGCACTCATTAAGAGTGTCAACAACGACAATTCATAATTCGATACAAAAATTTAATTGAAGAGTTTGATCATGGCTCAGATTGAACGCTGGCGGCAGGCCTAACACATGCAAGTCGAACGGTAACAGAACTAGCTTGCTAGTTGCTGACGAGTGGCGGACGGGTGAGTAATACTTAGGGATCTGCCTCTGTGTGGGGGATAACTATTGGAAACGATAGCTAATACCGCATGATGTCTACGGACCAAAGGGGGCTTTTAGCTCCCGCGCAGAGAGGAACCTAAGCGAGATTAGCTAGTTGGTGTGGTAAAGGCGCACCAAGGCGACGATCTCTAGCTGTTCTGAGAGGAAGATCAGCCACACTGGAACTGAGACACGGTCCAGACTCCTACGGGAGGCAGCAGTGGGGAATATTGCACAATGGGGGAAACCCTGATGCAGCCATGCCGCGTGTGTG
>CAKZLI010000053.1 GCA_937125395.1 uncultured Glaciecola sp. | reverse complement strand
AAATCACTCAATACCGCATCGGCTAGATAACTATGATTACCTAACAAGGCTTCTTCCACTTCTAATGGTGAAAACAACCCATCACTACCAGAAGCATTTGCCAATAGCTTATGCGCCATTCTTGAGCGAAGCGATTGTTGGTTATCCACTTCACCGAACAACGGCGATACACCCGTAATCGGATTCTCTAGATTAGTTAACCAAAAACTATCATTAGAGTTTTGTACATAATCCGTACCTTCATATTTAGGCGCTTGTGCATAAGGTACAGGTCCGACAAAGTCCATCTGCGAGATAAAACCTGGTAATACTGTAAAACCAGCGGCTTGCTTAGTGGCAACCAGTAACGGATTGGTTGTAAGCGCATTAATAGCCGTATCGGTCAGACCGGGTACAGTAGAGTCATCAATATAAAATACTTCACCTTCTTTAGAGGCCGCCATAGTATTATTAAAGATTACGCCATCATGATCTTTAAATGCTTGTTTAAATTCTTCCATATTGGCAGCCACATTCATCGCAAACCAATGATCAACAACATCAAAGTTAGGCAAATTAGCATCTTTTATAGCAAACGCTTGTCCAGCGCTCCAATCAAAACTACCCGGTACAACTATCATCGGACCATAGTTAGTATAATACGCGGTTTTTTCGAGCTGCATACTGGTAGTAGGTCCAGTTGCAACATCTATTTGTATAACTTTACTATTAATTGTTCGACTATTACCATCCACTGAATGGGTTAAACCAGAAGAATCGTTATCATCAAGTTGTAATTGATACACTACAAAGTGCTCTGCAGTTGAAAATGTGTGAGTCCAAGCCACGTTCTCATTAAACCCAATATTAACAGCCCCAGGTACACCCATTAATGAGCCACCCATCACGTTTAAAAATCCAGGAATGGTAGTATGAAACTGCCAAAAACGTAAATTCCCGGTATGTGGAAAATGGGGATTACCTAACACCATCCCCATCCCATTCTCGGTCATGTCTGAACCTAAGCCCCAACCATTAGATCCCATCTCTTGTGGATTGCGTTCAGGTAATACGATGTTCGGCGACATCGCAAACGGAATAGAGGTATTGGCTGTATTAGAGGCTAACCCAGGGCGAGCGGCCATCACTGGACGCGGTAAAAAAGATTCCCCAGGAGGTGCTGCAGCAAACATCGCGGGTAAAAAATTCGCAGCCCCAGGTAATAATGATACGCCAAGTGAATACGTTAAAATATCGATAGGTGTGATTGGTTGAACCCATGGCTGATTAGCGCATGCAGGATCAATATTGGCCACGCCTGTATCAGCTAAATACTTATTATAGCCTTGGGTATATCCTGAAGCCATCGCTCTGGTATTCGCTGACATACTGGCATAATTATCTTGAGCTATCTGTTGTATTCCGACCGTTAGAAAGCCAAAGTCGTTAATCAGATTTCCTGAGTCACCACTACCAGGCTGTTCATCCGGTCCATAATATTTAGCGCGTTGCGAATTATATTTAATAATTTGGTCTGCCAAGATACAAATATTATCTTTGGCAAAGGCATAACCTACTCCAAATGACATGCCCTCAACATTATCAGCCGTTATATGGGGCACTCCATAATCTGTCCAACGAATATTAGCAGTGAGTTCACCATCTGGATCAAATGCAGGTAAAACAGGCGCAGGTGTAACAACCGTTGGAGGAATAGGCATTGGTGGTGTAGCAACTTTGACACCGTCAGTACCACAAGCACTTAAAGTCAGTAATGAAATCGTACCCATAGCAATCGCAACTGATTTCGAAATGATATTAGACAAAATAATTTCTCCTATATTGAATGTTTTAATCTACTTTAATCTAATTTAATTTACAATTTATTAACAAAAAAAAGACCTGCAATTCGCATTACAGGTCTTTACACATTTATGGTTTACCGGTTGGTAAATTTACATTACTCAACTACCGCTTCATTCGTTATTGGCAGTAAACGACCACCAGAAGCAATGAAAGAGACTGATTGCTTTTGCATCTCTGCAGTTACTGCAGCACTAGATGCTGGGCTCAATGATGAACCATGCGCGCCTTCATTAAATAAAACGTAACCAGATACAGGATCAGCAGATTGCGCTGTTGTTGACACTTGCATTAACCCAGCTTGTTCAACATACGCATCTTGACCAGCCAGTGGTGCTGATGTATTTACCGGAATAACTTGGTCAGGAAGGTTTAATCCACCATCACCAACGACTGTCATTACATGAGTTGGCGTGTTCATGCCTAATGCACCCACGTAGCTGATAGGGTCAGCACCATCCAATGACGTTTGCGCAGCAAACAAGAACTGATTAAACGTCGCATTGACTGCTGCTAATTGTGCATCACTTAACGCATCTAAGAATGGTTGAACCAAGCCAGACGTCTGTGCTTCTGTTGCACCATCTGGATAAGTAGCGGCAACTAGAGCAGCAAATTCAGGGCTCGCTTCAGCTAACAACAAACTCTTAATTAGAGGACCAAAACTAGGCGATTCTAATAAAAATTGTGCCGTACCGGCTCCTGGCGACTCCAATGAGGCAGCAGCAACACTAAACATGCTATCTAGCGCGCTTAAATCACCACCCATTGAGGTATTGGCAACAGCAGCAAAGTTACCACCTGCTATGCCACCTAACGAGACACCCATCACAGAAACGTTGCTTTTATCTAACATAGCAACACTGCCCGTAGAGGTATCAACTAACGCATTTAAGCCTAAACGTAATCCTAACAAATCAGATACAGACTGAGTTAAATTCGCTTTAGCTGTCGGTAGCGTTTTGAGGTTCATGTAATGTGTCGCTGAAACCGTTGTCGCATTTAACTCATCAACACCATCACCGTTCAAGTCATAACCACGAGAGCCATGTAATGGATGGTCAATGGCAACAGTGGCTATACCCGCGAATGAAAATGCCGCCGTAATCGCTAACATGTCTTCTTTTTTACGTGTAATACCATGATATAAAATCACCACTGGCCAGCCAGCATCAGGCATCGTCACTGCAGGTTGCTCTAGCGCAGCGATAACCATTGGATCTGGCACGGTAATTTGTACATCTAATGTCATGTTACCCGCGTTGCCGCCTTTTGCTTGTGGCACAGGGCTAAAGCGAGTCACATTACGATCCCGGTCTAGTGTATTACCAGCTGCATCTTGTAAGTCGCGTAAACCAACCGCAGCACAAGTTGCGTCATTAGGACCTGGTGAATATGTGGCTTGCACCGCAGCAGGTAAGCTAGCAAATCCAGCTAATACAATGCCACTGTCACATGCTGCTGTCATAAACTCATTGACGGGAGCTGTGGCATTATCTGCACGTGGAATAGCTAAGTAATGCGGTAATGAAATCGAACCACGTACATGCTTGGCAGCACAAAATGGCCCCGCTTCAGCTAATACGCCACCAGCCACACCCGCTGCAAAGTCATTGACTTGAGCTGAAGGGTGACCAAAACCACCACCAACAGCGGTTAATAATCCAGCACAGGTAGTCATACCGCTAAAATCAGCATTTTCAATGGCTGGAATCAACGGAGCGGCAGCAGCAGGTAGTCCTGCAATACCGAGTTGAACGGCACCAGCAACAGCTTCAGCAGAGACTAACCCAAGTGCTTCCATTGCATTAGGTGCATCAGGTGCATCAACAACTGTGATAGCTGGTAATGCAGCTCCAGCGGTTGGGTCACCTGCACCGAAACGTGCTGCAAATTCTCCGACCATGACTTTTTTGATGGTTTCTAAAACAACGGTAGTGGATTGGGTCGTAAACGATGCTGCATAAATAACATCGTCACGCTCAACACCTGCTTGACCGAGTGAAACAACAATACTGTTGATGAGGGTTTGTAAACCAAGTTGTGCTTCAGAACCTAATGGTGAAGTCGCCGGATCTTGATTAACTAAACCCCAGGTTGTTGAACCTTGCACTGAACGGCCTGTTGAATCTTTCAAATCATCCGTTAATACTAATATGTAACCTTGGCTAGGCTTCAACGGCTTCAACGGTACAAACGCAATAGTATCGCTGTCAGATAATGAGACAACATAATCAACACCGAATGTTAGCTTGTCACCGACTTTACAACCGGCCGATGGCACAGCAATAGCAGCACAGTCTGGATCTGATTGGTTTAAGCCTAATGTGGCTTCGTATAATGATACACCCGCAGATACGGTGCTCGCATCAAGGCTCACACCACTGGGCGTATCAACATTAATAACAAACGGTTGTGATACAGACCAGCCATCTAATACATTTAATGCATTTTGTGGATCAGCAAAATCTGTTGGATCAGCAACAGGAATGTTTAACGTGTAATCAAAAAAACCATCATCACCTGGCAACATTAATAAATCATTAGGGATATTAAGGTTACCATTTGCAGGGTCAAAGACCACTCGAGACAAAGGAGCTTGGGCTGGATTGCTTTCTTGCAAATCACTGATAGTTTCACCGCCACCACACCCCATTAAAGTAAGTGCTGCAGCAACGCTGGTACTGATTAACAGTTTTTTCATTATATCTCCCTAAGAGTCATATTTGTTGTTATTTTTACTGTAAAAGCTGAGACACCCTCAACTTTATAAAATCTGATAAGTGCTTAGACCAGTTAATCTTACACTCAAGTCTATTGCCTTTAAACTCAATTTGCAAAACATTGTTAATGTTTTGTAACACCTTTTAAACAAAACCTATAAAAATTAACGAAATCAACAGCTTTTGTATCTTATATAAACCATGCATTACACTAAACCGATTAACAATTATGCGATACTGGGATTTTTAGGTACAATAACAACACTTTTATTTCTTTGTCTTTTTTATTAGGGTTATTGTTAACGTGCAACCTCATCAATTCAACGCTTCATCCTCTACTCTACAAAACAAAATTATTCTTATCACCGGTGCTGGTGATGGTATTGGCAAACAAGCAGCACTGACGTTCGCTAAACACGGCGCAGAAGTAATTTTACTCGGCAAAACAGTCAAAAAACTTGAAGCGGTGTACGATGAAATTGTTGCTGCTGGATATACAGAACCAGGCATCATTCCACTGGATATAGCTGGAGCGACAGCCCAGCATTACCAAGCAATGGGCGCTATGTTAATTGACCAATATGGACGACTTGATGGGGTCTTACACAACGCGAGTGTGTTGGGACATTTGTGTCCATTCAATCAAATCACGCCTGAAGAATTTGCTGAAGTCATGCAAGTCAATGTCACCGGACAATTTTTGCTAACCCAAGGCGTGCTACCTGCCCTGCAAAAATCTCCTCAAGGTTCAATCATATTCACCACTTCTAGTGTTGGACGAAAAGGGCGTGCTTTTTGGGGCACTTATTCCATTTCAAAATTCGCAACAGAAGGCATGATGCAAGTAATGGCCTGCGAATATGCCAACAGTACAATCCGCGTAAATTGCCTAAACCCTGGTGCAACAGCCACTAAGATGCGCGGTTCAGCATTTCCGGCTGAAGACCCTAAATTACTCTCTACGCCACTTGATATTATGCCAAGCTATCTGTATTTGATGAGTGATGAGTCGGTCAATATCAATGGGCAATCCATCGATTGTCAACCAAGTAAGTAAGTATCCCTGGGCTAACCCGCCCAGGTGTCACGTAAACCGACGGTACGATTAAATGTTAATGTTTGATCGTCACTGTCTCTACAAAAATACCCTGTCCGTTCAAACTGAATACCACTACCCACCTGACTATGCGCTAGGCTTGGTTCAACGAAACCGTGTTTGATGACACAGCTATCTGGATTTATGCTGGCTAAATAGTCTTCTTCACCGGCTGGATTAGGGACCGAAAATAATCGGTCATACAAACGAATCTCCGCAGGTACACCTTGCTCTGCACTGACCCAATGGATCACACCTTTAACTTTGCGACCATCTGCCGGATCATTACCCAGAGTATCGGGATCATATGTACAATACACAGTCGTCACATTACCCTGAGCGTCTTGCTCAAAACGCGTTGCTTTAACGACATAGGCGTTGCGTAAACGGACTTCTTTATCAAGTACTAAACGTTTGAATTTTTTGTTTGCTGTTTCTTTAAAGTCATCTGCTTCGATATAAATCTCACGAGTAAATGGTACTTCTCGTGTTCCCATGCTCTCGTCATTTGGGTGATTGGGCGCATGTAACGTTTCTACTTGACCCTCAGGGTAGTTTTCGATTACCAGTTTAATCGGATCGAGCACGGCCATCGCACGCGGTGCGTTGACATTAAGATCATCACGAATACAGGACTCGAGCATGCTCATCTCAACCAGATTATCCATTTTGGTTACGCCGATACGAGCACAAAACTCACGAATAGACGCAGGTGTATAACCACGACGACGTAAGCCAGCTACTGTTGGCATACGTGGATCATCCCAGCCTGCAACATGCTTATCCGTGACAAGAGCAATCAACATGCGCTTAGACAACACGGTATATTCAAGATTTAAGCGAGAAAATTCATATTGACGTGGCGTCACATCAATAGAAATATGTTCGATCACCCAATCATACAAACGACGATTATCTTGAAATTCTAAGGTACATAAGGAATGCGTGATATTCTCAATCGCATCTGAAATACAATGCGTAAAATCATACATTGGATAAATGCACCATGCATCACCGGTTTGATGGTGATGCGCAAAACGAACGCGGTACAATACTGGGTCACGCATGCACATAAATGACGAGCTCATGTCGATTTTGGCACGTAAGCAACATTCGCCTTGGGCAAACTCCCCTGCTCGCATTTTGGCAAATAACGCGATATTTTTAGTAATAGCAGTATCACGATAAGGACTATTCGTGCCCGGTTTCGTCAACGTGCCGCGCATTTCTCGCATCGTATCCTGATCAGAAAAATCCACATAGGCTAAACCTTGTTCGATTAACTCAACAGCATAATCATGTAATTGCTCAAAATAATTAGACGAATAGCGAACCTCACCATCCCAATCAAAGCCTAACCAAGAAACATCTTGCATGATTGCATTCACGTAATCGATATCTTCTTTTTCTGGATTGGTATCATCAAAGCGTAAGTTGCACTTACCTTGATAATCTTGAGCAATGCCAAAGTTTAAACAAATCGATTTTGCATGACCAATATGAAGAAACCCATTTGGTTCTGGTGGAAAACGGGTTTGAATACCTTGGTGCACACCTTGTTGCAAATCTTTATCGATGATCTGTCTAATAAAATTACTTGGGCGTGCAACGACTTCTTCGCTCATACATCCATTCCTTTCATTTAATGGGTTGTTATAAATATTTCAGTGTCCTTAGTATACCATCGTCAATGCGATGCTCTAGCTATTTATTTAGGCTTTGCATAATAATGTTATTTTATGCAATACAGTGATATAACTGTGTATGTAAATTGCCCTTATAAAAGCGAAGAATCAATTCATGAAAGCAACCTCATTTGATATTGCCCATCTAGCGGGAGTCTCACAGTCAACCGTATCAAGAGCATTATCTAATTCAACATTAGTGAATGAAGAGACGCGTCTGCGAGTGCAAAAAATTGCCAAAGAGATGAACTATAAGGTCGACAAAAACGCCAGTAACCTACGTAAACAAAGGTCTTCGACTATTGCTCTATTATTGTTTGAAGATCCCTCTACGGATGATTCTCAGATCAACCCTTTTTTTATATCAATGCTAGGAAGTATCACCAAGGCTTGTTCTGCTGCTGGATTTGACTTGTTGGTTTCCTTTCAGAATTTGCAAGATGATTGGCATGCAGAATATGAAGATTCTCACAAAGCGGATGGCCTTATATTATTAGGTTATGGTGATTATTTAGACTATCAGCAAAAAATACAACATTTAGTCCAACAAAAAACGCACTTTGTGCGCTGGGGTGCCCATGATCCTAATCATCCTGGTATTTCTATCAGTTGTAATAATTACCAAGGTGGTTTTGCCGTTACCGAACATTTGATTGAGCGAGGTAGAACGCGCTTTGCATTCATTGGTGATGCCGGCTCCCAAGCGCCAGAGTTTATGGCCCGCTTTAATGGACATATCGACGCACTGAGTAAACATAACCTAGACGATGCTTTTATGGGCCAGTTGGATGCGATTTTTACTGAGGAAGCTGGGCATGAGTCAGCCACATTATTATTTGAAGAAGACGGGTTACCTGATGCTATCGTTTGTGCCAGTGATTTAATTGCGATTGGTGTGTTACGCGCAATGCGTGATCAGGGACTAGTATGCCCAACAGATATTGCGGTGGTAGGATATGACAACATTCCAGTGAGTGAGTATACCACTCCGCCGATGACAACGGTGCAACAAAACACCAAACTTGCCGGAGAAATGTTAGTGTCCAACCTGATTAAATTAATTAACGGCGAGCAAGTCTCAGACCAATTAATGCCCGCGGAACTGATCATACGTAGCACCTCATAAAGATTGCCCAAAAACAACCTTATGAGGTCCTATTGTAATCAAGGGTTATTTGTATGCCATTGCATTGTGAAGTTCAGTTAATAATGACGGAGATTGTACAATCTCGTTCAATACCCATACTTGCACACCATGTGGTTCGACGGATGTGCTAAACGTAATCGGTTTACCCGCTTGTGCTTTGATCGCCACACTAGCACCCGACAATTGCTCTACCCAAGTTCCGGCTTGCAAGTGTTGATCCACTAAAAACGGTTGATCTTGATTACTCTTGTTCAATAACACCAAAGCTATCTGCTGAGTTTGAGCAGTTTGTAATACCCGATAGAAACTTGCCTTATGCCCATTTAATGCAACATTTACTTGTAAGCCCTGTTGTAATGCAGGTAATGCTTGTCTAACGTTAGCGATTTCAATTAACGCCTCTCTAATAGGATGACCGGCATGCTCAGTGAGGCGTTGCTGACCAATATAATTACGATTACCAGCATGTTCAGCTGTGCCTCGCATATAGCCAAATTCAGAACCTTGGTATATCACTGGAATACCCCGTGTGGTAAACAACCAATTATGTGCATCGATAAAGCCTTCATTAGAGGCATTCATTCGTCGCATATCGTGATTATCATAAAATGTCGTCAGGTCATATACATTGTGATATGGGCCATGAGTAAGGTGGAGATAATCGGCTAAATCAGCAAAGTCACTAGCCGGATTTTCAAAGACTTTGGTTAACGCAGATTGACCCGGAAAATCCAACACACTGATTTGCCCATTTTTAGGTAATGTGTGCTGAGCAATAAAATTAGCATTGTAATCATAGCTTTCCGCAAACATATAAAAATCCGGATGTTGTGCACGAATACGATCGGCCATTATTTTCCAAAATCGTGCAGGAACATGTTTAATCGTATCAATCCGAAATGCATCAGCGCCCTGCTCAATCCAATACAGATAACTATTGATTAAGTAGTCTTGAACTTGTGCATTGGTCTCATCCAAATTGGACAATTGCATGATGTCAGGATAGTGATGAAAAAAATCATGCAATGGATTCGTTTGATCTAACGATTCAGTGGGTAAATTATGATGATCAGCAACCAAATTGCCGTCGATATCGTAAAGCTCACCAAATTTAGGCTGATCAATCGGCATGCTAAATGAAGGCGACCCATGATTGGCAACAATATCTAATACCGTTTTGACATTTTTGGCTGCTAATGCCTCATTCAATTGGCGAAAATTTAAGTCAGTGGAGATGAGATGCTCATCTTCTTTAAAAAAATTACTTGCCCAATACCCGTGATAACCAGTTTTGCCACCGTCTTTAAACGCGCCACCAAATTCGATCGTTTCACCACCGGCAAACGCTTGATCGGGATTGTCTAAGATAGGCGTTAGCCAAATTGCACTAAAGCCCATCTGAGTAATGTAATCAACATTATCCAAGATACCTTTAAAATCACCGCCCATATATCCAACATTGGCCGTCGCACCGTTTTCTCCAATTAACGGTAAATCAAAGGTCGGATAATCGCCACCCTGTTCAGGATAATTATTACTTGGGTCGCCATCAACAAAGCGGTCGGTCATCACAAAGTACACGGCTTCTTTAGCAAAAGCTTCCTTCGTGCCATAAAACTCGTGTACTTGTTTGTTAGCATGCACAGCCGTGTCTTGCTCTGACGTACTGGCACAACCTGAAAGCATGCCCATACCGGTTACAACGCTAGTAACAAGTAATGCTTGGCGAATGCGTTGAGCGAGTGTCGACAGGCGCTGATGTGATTTATTATTTTTATGATGTATTGGTAACATACTATTCCTTAACCGATAAAACTGAAGAAGATGAAGCATTTGTTGCATGCTCAGCAACAAAAAAAACTGCAATGGCGCCACATAGCATTGATATGCCAGCCACTACTATAATATAGGATGCGTTATTAGCAAATACCAAGGACAACATCCAGCCACAGAACAATCCTGATACAATCTGTGGCGTGGCAATTGTCATTGGCACGAACAAGTAATCGCCCCAGCTGGAACGGTTACTTGTGTTATTTGTTGCCTCACTTGCTGCATATTGCGCTCACTTGTTATTGATAGAATGTATTGTGCTTATTGAACTTCGTATACTGTGACGGACTTAGGCTTGAGATATAATGGATCATCGGTTATTACATGATGATTTTGGGTATAGACATCCACTAACGTAGTGGTAGCTGAAGGTGCATCCGAGTGGTCCAATGTTGGTAACATTTGTTTAAATCGACTCAGGTCCAATTCACTTTCTTGGGTATTTTTATTTAGGACCACCATAATAGTTTGTGTTTCGGTCGTTCTAAAATATACATATATCCCAGCTTTTGGATAATATTGTGTCAACTTACCATGTGTAACAGCCGGTGTTTGTTTACGCCAATTTAACCACCAGCGTAATTGTTGTTGAATGTCACGTTGCATCAAGGATAAACCAACACCGGTAAACCCATTCACGCTATCTCCTGCCCACCCTCCAGGAAAATCCGCGCGTAACAGTCCATGATCACCCTTCCCTGAATCGGTCATGCCAATTTCAGTACCGTAGAATATTTGTGGAATACCACGAGTGGTTAATAAAAACTGTTGTGCCATTAACAACAACGCAGGATCATTGTTTAGTTGTGGCATGATTCTATTCATATCATGGTTGTCACCAAACACAACCAAATTATAGGGATCACCATAAACAAAATCAGCTGCTAAAACCGTATAGATTTTGCGCAAGCCCGTTGCCCAAGTATCTTCTTGTAATAACGCCTGACTTAATGCCACTTGTAACGGAAAATCCATGACACTCGGTAAAGCAGATTGATAATCATCATGACGTTGCGAACCACGTTGCCAATAGGCCGTAATTGAAGGATTAACGGACCATTCTTCCCCTACAATATTCAAGTTTGGGTATTCAGCCATCACCGCTTGAGTCCAGTGACTTAAAAAAGTCTTATCTGAATAAGAGTAAGTATCAACACGTAACCCCGACAAGTCAGCATACTCAATCCACCAAATAGCATGTTGAATTAGGTACTGCGCCAAGTGTGGATTTTGTTGGTTAAGATCAGGCATCGTATCAACAAACCACCCCGTAGCAAATTCATCAATATCACCTTGCACACCATGGGGGTCATGTAACGCCTCACGCGTATGCGTGGTCGGAGTAAACTCTGTACCATGGTTAATCCAGTCCGGTGATGGCATATTACTCATCCAAGGGTGAGCGCTGCCAATATGATTCAGGATCACATCTTTGATTACCCCAACACCTTTGGCTTTTGCTTGAGCGGAAAACGCTTTATATAATTCATTACTGCCAAAGCGTGGGTCGATAGCAAAATAATCAGTCGTCGAGTAACCGTGATATGAATAACGCTGCATTGCGTTTTCTAATAATGGCATTGTCCATACTTGGGTAAATCCCATATCACTAATATAATCTAACGCGTTTATCATTCCCTGAATATCACCACCGTGGCGACCACCTTTATAAGCGCGATTAACCCCTTCTTGCATCGTTTCGACGACATCATTACTGGGATCACCATTGGCAAATCGATCAGGTGTTATCAAATAAATCACATCCTTAGTACTGAACCCTTCCCGCTGGGCTGACTGCTCTCGTCGTTCAGCTAATGTATATTCAAGTTTAACCGCTAGACTGTTAGGGTGAGTTAACCGCAACTCAATCGTTTGAGCCGCTGCCTTGGGATTGATCGTCAGTGTGACGAAAGCATAATTGGGATTGGCCGGATGTACCACGTGTGCGATGCTAACGTCTTGTGCAATTAACTGAATGTTGTATTGATTAAGGGGGTGTGGCAGTTGACTCCCCTCAAGCATTAGTTCTACTTGTGAATTCGCCATGCCCACCCACCAACTAGGCGGCTCAATCTTAACGTCACTCGCTATAGATTGTGTCTGCGCCGCACTAGTATCTACAAACAAAACACTCAACAGTAATGCTAAGCTAGGTATTAAGCGATTAACACAGTGTGACATTAGATTCTCCTGAGTACATTTTTTTGGGGGCTTTTGCCATGTAACCTTTCGATGAGCTCCAATGTACCCAAATTACTGACAAGCAACAATTTTATGCATACGTATTCACCAGTCAAAGACCGATTAATTGCTTTTTTGCAGTGCAATTCACTTCAGATCTGTTGACTCATCGTTACAAGCCTTTACACTCAGCAATTAAATTGCGTTACATGGTGAATGAGTATGGGCAAATCAATTATGGTTGTTGGTGGCGGCAGTGCTGGCTGGATGACTGCTAATTTATTGCATCATCAATTGCAACAACACGGGTTTGAGATTACGGTCATTGAATCCCCAACGATAGGCATCATCGGTGTGGGTGAAGGTTCTACCCCACAATTAAAAGTGTTCTTTGACATCTTGGGTATTGCTGAATCAACATGGATGCCAGCCTGCCATGCAACGTATAAGCATGGTATTCGATTTAACGGTTGGACAGATCTGGAGAATGATCAATTTAATTCGTATTTTCACCCTTTTCCATCTAGTTTAGACCATCACAGTGCCCGACCATTTTTACATCAAGTACACGCCATGCATGCAGGACAGTCTAAGATGCCGCATCCAGATGAGTATTTTTTGACTGCAGTACTGGCGCAACAAAATAAAAGCCCTCATCTCATCGATACTGCCGCTAGCGATATCAAAACAAGTTATGGGTATCACTTTGATGCTACCCAACTAGGGGTATTTTTAAAAACACATGGAACAAACAAGGGTATTCGCGTTATCCAAACCACCATTGAACATGTAAAACAATCCGATAACATGATTCATAGCGTAATTGATACACAAGGTAAAGCTTACAGTGGAGATTGGTTTTTTGATTGCACAGGTTTTAATGGCAAATTAATTCAAGAGGCATTGGGTACTGAATTTATTCATTACAACGATAATTTGTATAATGATCGGGCGGTTGCAATAGCGACTAACCGCGATGCGATCGAACTGCCTCAAACGACAGCTACAGCAATGAATTGTGGTTGGGCATGGCGGATTCCACTAACCCACAGAATCGGCAATGGCTATGTGTATGCTAGTGATTATTTAAGTCCGGCTCAGGCTGAAGCAGAATTACGTGCCCACCTAGGTATTGATGAAAGTATCCCTGCCCGACATTTAACGATGAAAGTGGGACGCTTGGCACAACATTGGGTAGGCAATACTATTGCTGTTGGTTTAGCACAAGGGTTTATTGAACCGCTTGAAGCAACCGCGTTACATTTAGTGCAAGAAACTGTCACTCAGTTTATTGGTGCGTTCACTGCAGGAAAACATACCAGTGCTTGTCGGGCGCAATTCAACCAAAATATCAACGCAAGATTTGAAGGTATACGTGACTACATCGTTGCCCATTATGCCTGTAATCAGATCCATCAACCGACCACAGCCAAACATAATACATCGAATACATATTGGCAGCATTGCCGAGAGCAAATCGCCCTATCTGCTAATTTACAAGCGGTTCTTGCATGTTGGCAACAAGGTGGGGATTTACATCAGGTATTAGTGGAGCGGAATATGCAGAGCTATTATCCAACGGTGAGTTGGTATAGTTTACTGGCTGGCTATCGTCTTTTTGCGCATCAGCACTATCAACGAGATAACACAGTACAAGAAGTCACTGATTTATTACACACGGTTAGTCAACGATTTGTCTGTAATAAGCGCATTGATGACCCTTCTATATTGTAATCTACACGTCAGATTTATTCGGTGCTAATGGCAACGTAATCGTAAAACACGTACCTTGACCTTGTTGAGATGCCACGTCAATATACCCTTTATGACTTTCGATAATTGAATAGGTAATCGATAAGCCCAACCCAGTACCTTCACCCACCGCTTTGGTAGTGAAGAACGGATTAAACAGTTGTTTACGTGTGATTTCATCCATACCAGCACCGGTATCGGTCACATTAATTTGGCATTGTTTAGCATCAACAATGTAATGGATACCAATGGTTCCCCCATCAGGCATTGCTTGAGCAGCATTAACAAACAAATTTACAAATACTTGTTGTAACTGTCCAAGCTTACCCATCACCATAATATCGTCATCTGGAATAAGATGATCGACGTTATGTAGGTATTTGATTTCATTTTTAACTACATTCAACGCTGCAGACACAATTTGTTCGATAGACAGCGCAGAGAAATCACTCTCTCCTTGATGCGAAAAGGTTTTTAATCCATTGACGATTTCGCTAATACGGTCAACGCCCTCAAGATTAGCGCTGACGATATCGGTTGAGTCTTCAAGAATATAATCCACGTCATATTGCTTATGTAATGCTTGATAATCAGTATTGGGGATCAAATCATGTTGCTCTATGTATACTTTGCAAGCGTTGATGAATTGATGCATATCGTTGACATGATCAACCATGACTTCCATGTTAGAGCGAATGTAACCAACGGGGTTATTAATTTCATGCGCAATACCCGCAGCTAACTGACCTAATGATGCCATTTTTTCAGACTGCATTAATTGCGTTTTGGCTCTGGAAAGTTGTTCTTTAATAATATCGAGATTATCTTGGGTTTCGGTAACTGCCGTACCATTTTTACGGGCAAGTAAAAAGGTTTTAAGCTGACGTTGAATAATCGTTAATGCGTCGAGGGTTTCTGCTGAATTCGGTTCAAATTGTAATAAAAAGCATGACAGTAGCACACTGCCATTATCTATCGGCATTGAACAATACATCATCTTTAACTGACTCGGAAACAACACCGGGTCGTGCACATCAATAATATGCCAATCATGAGTCGCCGGTTGTGCATGAATGTGCGCATTGATATGTTCAATGAATGCAGCATTATTACTCCAATGTTTGTTGCGATCACAGATTGGCGTGTTCACATCAAATATTGCACTGGATGATAATTGAACGGCACTGATACCCCACATGGCTTGCAAAAAAGTACAGGTCAACTCAGTCACGTTTGTTAATAAATGTTCACTGTTGGAGCCCAACGACAAACTGTCACTGGTATTGAGCAAGAAGTGTAGCTCGTCACGTTTTTGCTCACTCTCAAGCAAGGCACCTTTGAGCATTTGATTAGCCGCATAGATTTCTCGTGATTTTTCAGCAAGTAACTGCTCTGCCATCTCTCGGGCTTTTTTTTCACGGCCTAATCTTCGCTCGAGCAATGCGATTTGATTATCCAATGATGTAGAAGATGGCTCACTCAATCTGATATTCCTTTAATCCGAGCAAATGACATTTTGCATAATGCCTTTTATCGGCTCATAAAGGCAAGAGTTAAATTATTTCGATAGCCACCGCTACTGCCTCACCGCCACCGATGCACAGCGTTGCAATTCCTTTACTTAACTGCCTTGCCTTTAATGCATGGACTAATGTCACTAAGATCCGTGCACCCGAGGCACCTATTGGATGTCCTAGTGCACAAGCACCGCCATTGACATTGACTTTATCCTCGTCAATGCCTAATTGCGTTATCGCTGCCATGGTCACCATCGCAAACGCTTCGTTGATCTCAAATATATCCACATCAGCCACATTCCATTGCAGTGTATCGAGCAGCTTTTTGATTGCACCTATCGGCGCAACAGTAAAATCCTCCGGAGCCATCGCATGCGTGCTGTGCGCGACGACTCGGGCTATCGGACTCAACGCACAATCAATCGCAGTAGCTTCATGCATAAGTAATAACGCCGCAGCACCGTCTGATATCGAACTTGAATTAGCAGCCGTAACTGTGCCATCTTTAGCAAATGCCGGTTTGAGGTGTGGGATCTTGTCTGGGCGCGCCGTTCTCGGTCCTTCATCTTGCTGTATTGCATGGATGGTATGCCGATGTGTCACGCTAACAGGTGTGATCTCTTCAGCAAACGCACCCTGTTCTTGTGCTGCTTGGGCTTTGGCTAATGACTGGAGGGCAAAATCATCCATTTGCAAGCGTGTCATGTGCTCTTCGTCGGCTTTAGCTTGTGCAAACGTCCCCATGGATTGACCATCATACGCGTTTTCTAGGCCATCAATGAACATGTGGTCAAGCATACTACCGTGACCCATACGATAACCTTGACGCGCTTTTGGTAATAGATAAGGCGCATTACTCATTGACTCCATTCCGCCAGCAACTATAGCCTGAGCATTACCCGATTGAATCATATCATGAGCTAGCATGACTGCTTTTAAACCAGAACCACAGACTTTGTTAATTGTCAGCGCTCCGACTGATTGGGGTAGATCAGCCATCAATGCTGATTGACGCGCAGGTGCTTGGCCTAAACCTGCTGGTAACACACACCCCATTATTACCTCATTGATGCCGCTGTGATCAATATTCGTTGTCACCGCACGGATCACTTCAGCACCCAATTGAGGCGCAGTCAGAGTGGATAGTTCTCCCATAAAACTGCCCATTGGTGTGCGCTTGGCGGCAACAATAACGGTTGAGAATGCTGACATAAGATGATCCTTTTGCTAGGTATTTATAATTAATGATACACTTAACGTAAATTAACTTTACGTTAACGTCAAGCTAATGTAACTTAGATAACCATATTGTTAGTAACTTGTGAATGACTGTGATGCACACTCAAGACGAATTAACCATCGCCATCGGTGAATTAGCACGGGATTTTGATATCACTACCCGAGCTATCCGTTTCTATGAAGAACAAGGTCTATTGCACCCTGTCCGGGAAGGCCAACAACGCATTTACTATGCCAAAGATCGCGTTCGCTTAAAGCTTATCCTGCGAGGCAAACGCTTAGGGTTTTCTTTAGCCGAAATCAAAACTTTATTTGCGATGTATGACACCAATCCCAGCTCTGCAGTGCAGTTAGCGACCATGCTAGATTTAACCAAACAAAAACGTGACACATTGCAACAACAACTGCACGATATTCAAATGTTGATCAGTGAATTAGATGAGGTTGAGAGCCGTTGCCGTGAAGAACTCGATGAACTCAACGCCACAGCCAAATTAAACGGAGAATAATTATGAACACCCTTTACCCTACTTTAAACTTTGGTCTTGGTGATGATATTGATATGTTGCGGGAAAGCATTTATCAATTTGCCCAAGGTGAGATTGCCCCCATTGCTAGTGAAGCAGATGAACACAATCAATTCCCAAATCATCTATGGCAAAAAATGGGCGATTTAGGTTTGCTCGGTATTACCGTTGCAGAGGAATTCGGTGGTGTAAATATGGGTTATCTAGCTCACACAATCGCAATGGAAGAAATATCACGTGTCTCTGGTGGCATTGGGCTTAGCTATGGCGCACATTCTAATTTATGTGTGAATCAAATAGACAAAAACGGAACCCCTGCACAGCGCGAACAATATTTACCTAAACTGGTCAGTGGTGAACATATCGGTGCGTTAGCGATGAGTGAACCCAATGCCGGCTCTGATGTGGTCAGTATGAAATTACGTGCAGAGCAACAAGGAGATCATTTTATCCTCAACGGCAACAAAATGTGGATCACCAATGGCCCTGACGCTCACGTTTTTGTTATCTATGCTAAAACCGACAGCAATGCTGGCTCCAAGGGGATCACAGCCTTTATTGTAGAAAAAGGGACACCTGGATTTTCTCAAGCACAAAAACTCGATAAATTAGGAATGCGCAGCTCTAACACGTGTGAATTAGTATTTGAAGATTGCATCGTTCCTGCCAAGAATATCTTAGGTACACTCGGTGGTGGTGTTGCGGTATTAATGTCAGGTCTGGATTACGAGCGCTTAGTGTTATCTGGCGGACCATTGGGATTAATGCAAGCGAGTATGGATATTGTTGTACCGTATATTCATGACCGGCAACAGTTTGGTCAGTCCATTGGTGAATTTCAATTAGTACAAGGCAAGATTGCCGATATGTATACCCAAATGAATGCTGCACGGGCATATGTTTACACGGTTGCAAAATCATGTGATCGCGGTGAAGCAACACGTAAAGACGCAGCTGGCGCCATCTTATATTCAGCCGAGTTAGCGACTAAGATGGCGTTGGATGCCATTCAATTGCTCGGCGGCAATGGGTATATCAATGAATACCCAACTGGGCGGATTTTGCGTGATGCAAAACTCTATGAGATTGGTGCTGGGACATCTGAGATCCGTCGGATGTTAATCGGCCGTGAATTATTTAAAGAATCTAAATAGGCCAGAACCATGAGCAATGTAATCCAATCGCAATTGACGCCCTCCTCTGCTAGTTTTGTGGACAACACGCAACACATGCTAGCGCAAGTAGAGGATCTTCGAGCCACTATCGCACAACAAGCATTAGGTGGCAGTGAACAGGCACGAAATAAACATATTGCCCGCGGCAAATTATTAGTCCGTGACCGCATCGATGCATTGTTAGATCCTCACTCTGCATTTTTAGAAATAGGTCAATTAGCAGCATTACATGTATATGATGAGGCGGTGCCTTGTGCCGGTGTGGTTGCTGGAATTGGTTGGGTCAATGGGGTGCTATGTATGATTGTAGCAAATGATGCGACGGTTAAAGGTGGCACATACTATCCGTTAACTGTCAAAAAACACCTACGTGCTCAAACCATTGCCCAAGAAAACCATTTGCCTTGTATTTATTTAGTGGATTCAGGCGGTGCTAACTTACCTCGTCAAGATGAAGTATTTCCAGATAGAGAGCATTTTGGTCGAATTTTCTTTAACCAAGCGAATATGTCAGCACAAAACATCCCACAAATTGCAGTCGTTATGGGATCATGTACAGCCGGTGGTGCATACGTACCAGCTATGGCTGACGAATCCATTATTGTAAAAGAACAAGGTACGATCTTTCTAGGTGGCCCGCCGTTAGTTAAAGCAGCAACTGGAGAAGTTGTCAGCGCAGAAGACCTGGGTGGCGGTGATGTTCATTGTCGCACTTCGGGCGTAGTTGATCACCTAGCCAATAATGATCATGATGCGTTACGCATTGCCCGCAATGTCGTGGGACAATTAAACCGTCCAACAGCGACTTATATCGATCGCATTGCGACAATCGCACCGCGTTACCCTGCCGACGAGTTGTATGGGATAGTGCCTAAAGATCCCCGTCAACCTTATGATGTCCGTGAAGTGATTGCACGAGTTGTCGATGATTCGGTGTTTAATGAATTTAAAGCCTTATTTGGGACAACCTTAATTACCGGCTTTGCTCGAATCGATGGTTTCATGGTGGGTATTGTCGCCAATAACGGGATATTATTCTCAGAATCAGCTCAAAAAGGGGCACATTTTGTGCAGCTCTGTGCACAGCGCAAGATCCCGTTAATATTTTTACAAAACATTACTGGTTTCATGGTTGGTCAACAATATGAAGCGGGTGGTATCGCTAAACATGGTGCAAAAATGGTAACAGCAGTGGCTTGCGCGAATGTGCCAAAAATAACGCTATTAATCGGCGGGTCATTTGGCGCAGGTAACTATGGCATGTGTGGCCGTGCTTACGATCCGCGATTTTTGTTTATGTGGCCCAACGCACGTATTTCCGTCATGGGAGGTGAACAAGCTGCCGGTGTTTTAACACAGGTCAAAGCAGATCAAAAACACGCCCGTCAAGAACCCTGGAGTGATGCTCAGCAACAGGCATTTAAACAACCCATTATTGATACTTATGAGCAACAAGGCCATCCATATTATGCATCTGCGCGATTATGGGATGATGGTGTGATTGATCCTGCTGATACAAGGATCGTTTTATCGATGAGTCTACAGATTGCCTTAAATACGCCCGTTGCAGAGACGCAATGGGGTGTATTTAGAATGTAATTAAGCATCTAGCTAAATAAGAGTATTTTATGAGTGAATTACTAGTAACCTACAACAAAGACCAGCGTGGTGTGGTACATATTACCCTTAACCGTCCAGCAAAGCATAACGCGTTTGATGAGCAAGTAATTGCCTTGTTAACTCAAGCCTTTGAGCAAGCCAATGCTGATCCCCTTGCCCGTGTCGTGATCTTGCAAGCAAATGGTAAACATTTTAGCGCGGGTGCTGATTTGCAGTGGATGAAAAAAATGGTGAGTTATGACTATGAACGCAATCATCAAGATGCGTGTGCTTTAGCCACGATGCTCAATCGTTTATACACCTTAAACAAACCTACTATCGCCAAGGTAAGTGGTGCTGCATATGGCGGCGCCGTCGGTTTGATTGCATGCTGCGATATGGCTGTTGCTACCAAACTAAGTAAATTTTGTTTGAGTGAGGTCAAACTCGGTTTAACCCCCGCAACTATCGCTCCATATGTGATTAATGCAATAGGGCCAAGGCAAGCAAGGCGCTATATGCAAACCGCAGAAATAATGACTGCACGTCGTGCTAGACGAATTGGGTTATTGAGTGAAGCCGTCAGCGAAGACGATATAGACAATACTGTAGACGAGCTTATCGAGCATTGCCTAAATGCTGGTCCACAAGCTTTGGCAATGACCAAACAGCTGATTGATTGGTGTCAGTTTCAGCCCATTACCTCAGAATTAATGCACAAAACGGCAGCGACCATTGCCAGTATTCGCGTCTCACCAGAAGGCCAAGAAGGCTTGGGAGCTTTTTTTGACAAACGCCCTGCCCAATGGCACAAGGACAACCACTCATGATTACCCGTTTACTGATCGCTAACCGCGGTGAAATAGCCTGTCGAATAATTCGTACAGCTCAACGTCTTGGGATCCACACCATCGCCGTTTACTCTGCGGCTGACGCCTCTGCTTTGCATGTTAAATTGGCAGATGAAGCTCATTTCATCGGCGAGCCGGCTCCACAAAAAAGCTATTTAGACATTGCTAAAATCATTGCTGTTGCGCAAGCCAGTCAGGCTGATGCCATTCATCCAGGTTATGGATTTTTATCTGAAAATGCCGCATTTGCCAATGCCTGTTTGGCACATGAATTGGTGTTTGTTGGTCCTGATGAATACGCATTACAAGCAATGGGTTCTAAATCTGCGGCTAAAGCAATCATGCAACAAGCCAATGTGCCACTCGTGCCTGGCTATCATGGTGATGTGCAAACACCTGAGCTTTTAGCTCAACAAGCGCAAGTAATCGGTTATCCAGTGTTGCTCAAAGCCAGTGCGGGCGGCGGTGGCAAGGGAATGCGAGTCGTGCATCACGAAGATGAATTTAGTGCCGCATTACACGCGGCTAAACGTGAGTCGTTAGCCAATTTTGCTGATGATCACATGTTAATTGAAAAATACATCAGTGAACCTAGGCATATTGAAGTACAAGTGTTTTGTGATCGATTGGGCAATGGCGTGTACTTATTTGACCGAGATTGTTCGGTTCAACGTCGTCATCAAAAAATTGTAGAAGAAGCCCCTGCACCAGGCTTGAGTGATGAACTGCGTCAGGCAATGGGAACAGCCGCAGTAGCAGCAGCACAGGCAATTGATTATGTTGGCGCCGGCACAGTTGAGTTTTTGTTAGATAACGATCATACCTTTTATTTTATGGAAATGAATACACGTCTACAAGTCGAACATCCTGTCACTGAAATGGTGACGGGTGAAGACCTAGTGCACTGGCAGTTGATTGTTGCCAATGGTGCAGCATTACCTAAGACACAAACTCAATTACGTTGTACGGGACATGCATTTGAAACACGGATTTATGCAGAAGACCCTGATCATGATTTTTTGCCGTCTACCGGTACATTACATGCCTTTGTCACGCCTGATTCATCCGAATACGTTAGGGTTGATAGCGGCGTGTTGCAAGGTGATGAGATCAGTGTTTATTACGATCCTATGTTTGCTAAATTAATTACTTGGGGAACTGACCGTAAGACAGCCTTGTACCGTTGCCAATTAGCTTTACAACAATTTTTTGTCGTAGGCTGTACGACAAATATTCAGTATTTACAGGCCATATTGCAGCACCCTGCGTTTATTGCTGGCGAAGTCTCGACGCATTTTATTGAACAGTATCAATCTAGTCTACTCAATCATCATGCAATAATTGATGCACATGTGCTGCTTGCGGCTGCCACTATAATCGACACCAACAGCGCCCAGCATGCCAACCGTGCAAACGACCAATCCGTGATCCCAGCCAATTGGCGAGCAAACTTAGCCCGTCACAGTCAAATCACGTTATCTCAAGGAACGTCGACACAGCAAACACTGACCATAGATCCTTCACAAGTTTGGATAATTGAGTGCGAACCTGCACAACATGTATATACAGTTCAAGTACAGCAGCAGCAGATTAGACTGTATGCGATGTGTGAAAAACCCAATCAATGGGTCATTACTTATCACGGAGCACAGTATCGATTACTGCATGTACAGCCTGATTGTGGCACAGAGGATGAACAAGGCAGTACTCAATTTGTTGCGCCCATGAATGGGACCGTTGTGAGTGTCCCCATTACGCCACCTTGCTCTGTTGATGAGGGGGATGTGTTAATGATTATTGAAGCAATGAAGATGGAGCACAATCTAGTCGCACCCTGCGCAGGGTCCGTCAATGAAGTATATTTTGCACAAGGTAGCTTAGTCGCTGGTGGTGCTTGTGTGCTGGATTTTGTCAAAGCAGATGACTAAGGAGTAATGATGCCCTACCCCAAACACGTATCGATTATTGAAGTCGGCCCTAGAGATGGCTTACAAAATGAAGCCACCAGCATTCATGTCGATGACAAATTAACGCTTATCCATGATCTGGTTGCTGCAGGCTGTCGACGCATCGAAGTCGGTAGTTTTGTCTCTGCTAAATGGGTGCCGCAGATGGCTGATTCAGCAGCATTAGTGTCACAATTAACCCACTCGCCAAAACATCCCAATGTCATATACAGTGCTTTAACCCCTAATCTTCGAGGCTTAGAGGATGCCATCGCTAGTGGCATTGATGAAGTTGCTGTATTTGGTGCCGCATCTGAAGGGTTTTCACAAAAAAATATCAATTGCAGCATTGCCGAAAGTATCGCACGTTTTACGCCTGTGATTGCCCTAGCCAAACAGCATAACATTCCGGTTAGAGGTTATGTATCAACCGTTTTAGGCTGTCCATATGAGGGTGATGTTCCGCTAGAAAATGTTCTCTATGTTGCGCGCGAACTCTATCGATTAGGGTGTTACGAAATATCATTAGGCGATACCATTGGCGTAGGTACACCATTACAAACGCAACGCATGCTTGAAACACTGCTGCTACATATTCCTGTCAAACACCTCGCTGTGCATTTTCACAACACCTATGGTCAAGCGCTAGCTAATGTATTGATCGCCCTCCAATTGGGTATAACCAATATCGATAGTGCTGTCGCAGGCTTAGGTGGATGTCCATATGCGACTGGAGCGAGTGGTAATTTGGCAACAGAAGACCTTGTGTATATGCTCCATGGAATGGGTATCTCTACTGGAATTGATTTACCAAAACTAATCCATGCTGGTCAACAAATAACAAACACATTGAACATAACGCCAGCCTCTAACGTCAACCGAGCGCTATGTTAAACGTTACCGATCAGGAGTAACTTATTAATATTTAAGAAAGATCTAATAGTTGATAATCCTTGGTAGTAACAACTGTCGAAATATTATACACTTCAAATTACGTACTGTTTATTTGCAAGACAAGGATTTCGTTATGCCAAACAATAGCCCTAGATATATTAGTAATTTAACTCGCGATACCTATGCATTGATACTTGCAGGTGGTCGTGGTTCACGTCTTCATGAGTTAACTCAATGGCGTGCAAAGCCTGCCGTTTATTTTGGTGGAAAATTCAGAATCATTGATTTTCCACTGTCCAATTGTATCAACTCTGGTATTCGTAGAGTCGGTATTTTATCTCAATATAAATCACACTCTTTAATTCGACATGTTGTCCGAGGTTGGGGACATTTTAAAAAAGAACTCGGTGAATCGATCGAGATTTTACCCGCTTCACAGCGTGCATCAGATGACTGGTATCAAGGTACTGCCGATGCCGTGTACCAAAATATTGATATTATTCGCGATGAGCTCCCTAAATACGTCATGATATTATCCGGTGATCATATTTACCGAATGGATTATGGCAACATGCTCGCAAAACACGTTGAGTCTGGTGCCAAAATGACAGTTTCTTGCATGCGGGTGCCTTGTTCAGAAGCGGCTGGTGCATTTGGTGTAATGGCCGTTGATGAGAATAATGCCGTCACGAGTTTCACTGAAAAACCAGAGGTCCCTGCTCCGCTTGATGGCGACCCTGAGAATTGTTTGGCGTCAATGGGTAATTATATTTTTGATACCGAGTTTTTATTCGAACAATTAGAAAAAGATAAACATACCGAAAATTCGCAACGTGATTTTGGTAAAGATATTATTCCTGCGATCATTAAGGAACATTCTGTCAATGCCTTTGAGTTTGGTTTAGGTGAAAAGAACAATTATTGGCGAGATGTAGGAACGATTGATAGCTTTTGGGAAGCGAACATGGAATTAGTTGAACCGGTGCCGGCTCTTAATTTATATGATGAAGAATGGCCTATTTGGACCTACCAAGAACAGTTACCGCCGGCTAAGTTTGTCTGGGATGATGATGAACGTCGTGGACAAGCTATCAATTCCGTTGTATCAGGTGGTTGTATTATATCCGGATCATTATTAAAACGCAGTTTGTGTTTTTCTAATGTACGAGTGCATTCTTATTCCTATATCGAAGAAGCTGTGATGCTTCCTAATGTTGAGGTTGGTCGCCACTGCACTATCAAAAAAGCCGTGTTAGACCGGGGGTGTAATATACCAGATGGAATGCAGATTGGCGTCGATCATGACCAAGACCGTGCTAGAGGCTTTCGGGTATCAAGCGCGGGAGTTGTGTTAGTTACGCCGCACATGCTGAATGCATTAACCTAACTGTTGTATAAATGTGTTAATTTTTTCGGCCGTTTTGTGCGGTTCTTCAAAGACAAACATATGCGTACCTTGAATCACTTCTCTGGCAAAGTGTGGGTTACCCTGCAAAAAAGGCTTCACAAACATCTCTAACGTGACATTTGTTTGTGCACCAGTAATGAGTAACCCTGGGACGGTACATTGACCATAATAATCATGTAAATTGGTCGGTATCGTCTTAAAAATATTCACTTCAACGTCAACGGCATAACTTAACTGTCGTTGACTGTCTATCACCTGTGTCGCACTAGACACATAATCATCGATTGATTCAGCAGGAAACCCTTTAAACAACCGCTTGCTTGCAAAATACGCAGACACATCATCTTGTATATCCCATTTTTGTTTACGATTGCGCGTCCGGCCAGCTGGTGTAATTCGGTCTATGAGTGGAGTGTGCTTTAACTTGGCGAATACTCGTCCGCCCAAACCGGTAAGTAATGGCGGGTCACACAAAACAACGCCTTTGAATAATTCAGGCGCTCGACATGCTGCTAAGTAAGTAATAACAGCACCAAAACTGTGTCCAACCCCAACAATAGGCTCATCACTGCTATTGCGAATAAAATCAAGTAATTCGTCAACTTGATGAGTCCAGTTATTGACTAATGGATACTCAGGATCGTGTGCATATTGGTGTTTTGCAATCACCCGTACAGCTTCAGTTGAGTTCTGTCGTAGCATATCAAAAAAACGCTGATAGGCAGGCGCAGGAAAACCATTGGCATGGGCAAAATTTACTGTTGTCACTAAATACTCTGTCATCCATCAATCAAGATATTGATTAGTTTATCCCTTTGACTGGCAAACACCAATATCGCTAACAAATTGACAACTATTAGCTGAATGAATAACGAGATCTAATTCATCTGAAACTATCAATGTTGTTTGCATTTTCAATAAGATATACTGATAATAGTGATCTGACCAGTTAAGGACCTTCACATGAATTTTGATGACATCATTGCCCAAACTCACGCGCACATGGCGGGAGATTTAGCTCACGTTCAAATCGACAAATCCTGGTCGCAAGGTCGCAGTGTATATGGCGGTATATCGAGCGCGGTATTATTTGCTAGCTTACAGGCCACGATAGAAGATGAGCGCCCTATTCGTACGTTAAATGTGAATTTTGTAGGTCCTTTATTATGCGATGAACCCTTCATTATCAAGCATGTTGAATTACGAGTTGGTCGCAACGTGTCCCAATTAATGGCAATGGCAGAACAAAACGGAAAGAATTGTGTCGTGCTCCAAGCATGCTTTGCCAAAAGTCGTGAATCTAAGGTCACTGTACCTAATTGCGATTTACATGACTTTACTATGCCTTCAAAACGCACGTTTATTCCTAATATACCCAAAGTCACGCCCAAATTTTTACGTCAGTTTGATTTATCTATCCAAGATGGCGGTATTCCGTTTACAGGTAAAAAAACCTCCCACTACAGTGGTTGGTTTAAGTTTAAGCAACCACAAACACAATTTAATATGGTCAGTTTAATCTGTTTAATGGATGCCTTCCCGCCCACACTGATTCAACTATTAAAATGGCCGGCTCCGGCGAGCACGATTAATTGGAATGTGGAATTTTTGACGACAGACGTGAATTATGCACCGAATGCCTGGTTTGCGTATCATGATATCACCCGCCATGCGCAAGATGGATATGGGATCACCGAAGCAAATGTATGGGATGAAAGCGGCCAACTTATTGCAATAAGCCGTCAACGAGTTGGTGTATTTGATTAACCAACAGGACAAACGTTAGGACTAAACAAGCTACTGATTGCTAACAAGCGATATCGATTATGTTCGATAGAATCGTCTAGTCCTCTGGCACTTATCCCCAATGAAAAAGCGTATTGCTCTGGCAACTCAGTAATGTCATCGACAAATAACGGGTAAGATTCTAGTAAAGCTTGATGGTAAGCTAGTTGCATGACTTTACTGTCTATTGACCCAATGGTTTGGGCTGATTCATGAATGGGTTTAATCGCATCAATAATGCCTTGAGGGATCCCCCACGCTGCAAGTAATCGTTCCGTGACGTCTTTATAGGTATAACCCATGACATCAACTTGTTTTTCCCAAGGTTGTTGCTCAATACCAAAACGCGTACAAGATAATGCCGTCTCAGGGGATTTACGCACCACCACAAGCTCACCTATATTATGCAATAACCCGGCAATAAAAAAACGCTCAGGTTCATGCAATGCGAGTTTTTCGGCCCAGTATTTTGCAAATAACGCCGTGCGTACTGAATATTGCCAAAATCGCTCAAGGTCAATGGTATTGGTATCCAGTTGCGAAAAGGCAGCGCTTACCCCATAGCCTATTGATAAGTCATACACTGCTTTGGTGCCTAAAATTTTAATAGCACGGGCAACAGAGTCAATCGGACTTCTGAGATGGTACATTGGCGAATTAACCAACTTCAACAAATGCGCAGCTAACAGTGGGTCTAAGGTTACTACGTCGGCAAAGTCCTCCATTGAGGATGTGTCATCTTTCAGCAATGATTGAATCTTGATCACCGCAGCAGGCAATACAAATGCATCCGATGCAAAGGCAGCGTATTCAATCGCTTTTATCATAATTACAAAATCCGTGAGTTATATGTTGTTTATATCCCTATGGTATAGGACACAATCAACGGTTTTGCACGTACCTTGATAAATTAACTACCCGCTGCGAAATCCGACGCATCAGTGGCCAATAAGTCAGCATCAACTGCATAACGTTGTTCTGCAAGTTCAAGTGATTTAATGGCGTTGTACACCCGGTTATTCATTGGTGTGTCAATATGATGTAATTTACCTGCACGAATTGTTGCCCCATTGATATAGTCAATCTCTGTGGGGCGACCATGCTCAATATCCCACCACATGGATAGTTTGGCATGCGGGTCAATCGCAACCATTGATTTGGCAATATAGGGAAATAACCAATTGGGCAGACTTAGTATGCTGGGGATCAAGACTGCACTGACTTTTGTGATCTTGGGTAATACAATACCTTGTGCAGCGCACACAGCTAAATGCTCACGCATCATGGTGGCAATAATACGACGATACCCTCTGTCCATAAGGGTTTCCTTTAGGCTCAAATTGGCAAGTGCATTGACACTGTTGGTTAAATTTACCTGGCACTTAGCCCACAACAGTCCATCCATATCATCACACCATGCAATCGGCAATGTGCTGTGTGATTGCCTAGCCAAATGTTCAATAACAGTCACCAACGCATCGAAGCCTATAGTAGGCTTGCTTACCGAGACATGTTCAAACATAACGGTACCTGATGATCCACGATGAAAATGCCCAGGTGCTAAACGCACCACGTTGAATGGAAACATACAACGGATAACCACATTATCAGGATATTGCTGCACAATGTTGTGTTCGCTGCCAATCCCATTTTGACAGCATATAATCAGCGTTTCAGGACCGATTAATGGTGTAATTTGATCGGCGATGGTAGCCATCGCTGTACATTTAACGGTTAGCCATACACAAGCGGCTGGAGTGAATGTAGTATGCTTGAGTTCAGTTTTAAATATCACTTGATCACTTGCAACCGTACGTTTGGCACTCTCGTAATCAGATAGATATAAATTGTCAGTAAAATCAGTTTGTGCATAGGCACGTCCTACCACGAGCAGTGATAAATCTAATGGTAATTCAGCTAAGTGAGCGGTTAAATAGCCACCAATTAGACCGGCTCCCACAACCGCATGGTCAATATGCATACACCCTCTCATTTTATTATAATTATTCGATCAGCTAAGGTAATATACGACTTATTCAAACAAATATGAATCTTAGTCGTGAAATTATCAGCACAACGTTTATTAGTCATCGGCACTGTATGGCCTGAGCCTAAAAGCTCTGCTGCAGGCTTGCATTTATTAAGTTTAATCGACACATTACACCGCGCAGGTGCTGAATGTCACTTTGCCAGCCCTGCGAGCCCCTATTCTGATGAGCACAGTGCACAACACACCATTGATTTAGCTGCCTTAAGTATTACAGCGCACACGATAGAGTTAAATGCATCATCGTTTGATGATTTTGTGTCGGCGTTAGCCCCTGACATTGTGTTGTTTGACCGTTTTATGATTGAAGAACAATTTTCATGGCGAGTACGTAAAGCCTGCCCAAATGCATTGTGTGTGCTAGATACAGAAGATATCCATTCACTACGACACATTCGCCAGCAACTGACCAATCAAGACCCAAGTTTGTCATTAGATATACGGGCGTTACAATGCTACCATCTGGGGCAACAATTACCCGATGGCAGTTCGCCTCCCCCACATTTATTGGGTTGCTTGCATAATGATTTAGCGTTGCGTGAAATAGCGAGTATTATGCGAATGGATCTCAGTTTGATTATTTCACGTGTAGAACTGGAATATCTTACGGCAAATTATCCCATCGCTGAGCAGCGCTTACATTATTGCCCTTTTTTAATATCTCCTCTCTCAGACGAGCAGATAACACAATGGCCAGCATATGAACAACGTCAAGATTTTGTATTTATCGGCAACTACCGGCATGCCCCTAATTGGGATGCGGTCCAAATACTCGCAAAGCATATTTGGCCGTTAATCAAAACGGCTCTGCCCCATGCTAAATGCCATGTATATGGTGCATATACACCAGCTAAAGCCCAGCAATTTCATCAACCTAAACATGGATTTTATATACAAGGCTGGGCACAAGACGCACAACAAGTATTACAAGAAGCGCGAGTGAATTTGGCACCGGTGCGTTTTGGTGCGGGTTTAAAAGGAAAGTTATTTGATGCTATGCAAGTAGGTACACCCAGTGTGACTTCGCCAATCGGTGCTGAAGGGATCGAAAATATGAATCCACAGACTATCGGTGCATTATCGGAGGAGTTCGCGCAAGTCGCCATTGCATTATTTAGCTCTCAAACGCAGTGGCAAGTCGCCCAAAATGACATTCAGCCGTTGTTAGCCGGTGATTTTGACCGGCAGACACATCAGTACGCGCTTGTTAATCGCATCAGTGATGCGCTGATGAACCGAGAGCGTGATAGAGCAACAGATTTTTGGCAACACCTACTAAATCGTCAATCTTTAAAAGCGACACAATATATGTCGCAGTGGATTGAGGCTAAACAGACAATTGCTCAATTACAACAGTCAAACCATCAACCCGAGATTGACTCAGATGATGACTGATCCCCAACGTAGCTAAATACTGAGCGAAATCAAACTGACGACGCTCCTCGACCGGCAATTGATTGGCTTTTTCTAGCAATATGGCGAGTAACCCTTTGATAATTTTGCTTGTTGTAAATGCCGCAAACTGCCCATTTTGATTGGCAAGCCAAACATCAACCTCGCACCCTGCAACATGATATTGAGGTGTGCGCATTGTTTCTTGCAAGATTGGGCATTCTTTGGCACTGAGCATGATTTGTCTAAAACTAGCACTATAATCAGTAAGTCCAAGAAATGCTTGCGCTAAGGGTAATGTAGTTTGAACATGAGACTCAGATTGAGAGTGAGAGTCAGAGTCAGAGTGTAAACGGCTCTGTGGTGAAATACGATTTATTCCAGCAGGCTCAGATGAAGCTGTTAGGGTCATGATTGCCTGGTGCAAACTAGTCATAAACACATCAATCTCAGCACGCGTATTATAGGCACACAAAGATACACGCAATGTACCGTCAATGTGTAAGTGTTGCATTAATGGCATCGCACAATGATGCCCTACCCGCACAGCGATATGCTGGTCGTCTAACAAGCGCAGAATATCGTAATGACTCACCCCAGCGATAAGCAAACTACACAGACTGACCCGCTCATTATGATTATCACCAAGAATGGTAATTACAGGCAATGACTGTAACTGCTGCGTAAGGTACTCCAGCAATTCATCTTCTATGCTTTGAATTGTCGTTTGCTGTTGCTTAATAAACCTCGCCGCCGCACCCATGCCAATGACACCCGAAATATTTGGTGTACCCGCTTCAAATTTTAAGGGATAAGATTGATAACGCACTTCATCAAAGCTCACATATTCAATCATCTCACCACCGACTTGATATGGTGGTAATGCATCAAGAATGGCATGCGTTGCATAGCCAAAGCCTACACCCGTTGGACCGAACATTTTGTGACTACTGCCGACATAAGCGTCACATTGCAGCGCTTGTACATCTACTTGAATATGGGCAACAGCTTGCGTGCCATCAACAATACACAACGCATTATGCCGATGTGCCCATTGCGTGATCTGAGCGATGGGATGGATGCATCCTAAGGCATTTGATACGTGCGCTATTGCAACAATAGCGGTTCGTTCGCTGATTGCATCGCGTAATTGAGTGTAATCAAAGTTACCTTTACTATCCGGGGATACAGGGGTTACGCGTAATTTTTTCATTGGTGATAAACGGCTAACTAACTGTTGCCAAGGTAAAATATTTGCATGATGCTCAGAGGTAAGAATAATAATTTCATCACCCTGCCATAATGCGTGCTCTATTCGGCATAACTCACCTAATCCATGCGCCAATAGGTTTAACGATTCCGTCGCTCCTTTGCTCCAAAATACCTGTTTTGTATTAGGTGCATTAATTAATTGAGCTACATCATCTCTTGCCGATTCATAAGCATCGGTGACACTCGCGGCGAGTTGATAAGATGAACGATGTACGTTCGCACTTTGATGGATATTGGCATGTTCAATAGCATCAATTACACATTGTGGTTTTTGGGTAGTTGCCGCATTATCAAAATAAATTGACGGAGCTTGACTAGCAAAAAACGGAAACTGTTGGCGAAAATCGCGCATGCTTTGACCACTGTGCAAATAATTGAACTGATATTGTTAATTTTCGCATGCTTGAGACGTAAAACCAAGATCCTTTCTGATACACTAACACTATCTTTTTCTAAACAATGCCATTACTTATGAAAATCATCTCATTTAACATCAACGGCTTGCGTGCACGTTTGCACCAGTTACAAGCCCTTATTGACGCACATGCTCCAGATGTCATTGGTCTGCAAGAAATCAAAGTCGACAATGCACAATTTCCAATCAGTGATGTTGAAGCCATGGGCTATCACGTCGTTTATCATGGTCAAAAAGCTCATTACGGCGTAGCTATGCTCACCAAAGCAAAACCAACACATGTGCAATATGGGCTGCCTAAGGATACTGAAGCGCACCAAAAACGCCTAATAGCGGTGACGCTACCAACAGACAATGGGACAGACATAACCGTGTATAATGGGTATTTTCCACAAGGTGAAAACATTTCCCACGAAGTTAAATTTCCTTACAAAGTGGCATTTTATAGGGACTTAACGGCGCATTTACAAGCAACTCATTCTGCCGATGAGCTATATGTTGTGATGGGAGACATTAATATCTCACCGACTGACTTGGACATTGGCATCGGACCCGATAACGCTAAGCGCTGGTTACGCAGCGGTAAATGCAGTTTTCAGCCTCAAGAGCGCGAGATGTTAGCGACGCTGCAAGGTTTAGGATTACATGACACGTTCCGCCACCTTCAGCCTGATTTAACCGAACGCTACAGTTGGTTTGATTACCGCTCTAAAGGATTTGTTGATAACCGTGGTTTGCGCATTGATGTCATTATGGCCTCAACGGGATTGTTGCCTTTGTGTACTGAGTCAGAAATTGATTATGCGTTGCGCGGCATAGAAAAACCATCGGACCATGCGCCTATTTTTGCCAGTTTTGATTGTTGATCGAAGTTAGATAAGCCAACACCGTTAAGGATTGAGAAAGCATAATGACATTATTAGAAATTATCAGTTTAGTATTATATGCAGGGATCTATGTGTATGTTCTAAAGCATATTGATTTTAGTATTATGTTGGCACACAAGCGCATCCAGCATTTGGTGTTTGGTGCTGGTGTGGTCGTGTTTGTCTTATGGCTATTTCGTGCAGGTATCTATGATGGATTATCTGTGCATTTTCTCTGGTTAAGTGCCCTAACCTTAACGCTGGGTTTTCGCTATGCGGTATTTATTTCTGGGTTAGTATTATTGGGTATTACTATCGTCGGGCGGGAAAGTTGGGAAATGCTTGGCGCTAATGGCTTATTCGGTGTGTTAATCCCCATTGGTTTAACGTATATGGTCTTTACGCTGAGCTTTCATAAGATCATGCGCAATATGTTTGTGTACGTGTTTGTATGCGCGTTCTTTCCTGCGGCCATTGGCATTGCAATCAAAATGGGGTTAATTGGCGGATTTTATGCATTAAACGGTACCTACCCCTGGGATGTGGTGGTGGATAACTATGAAGTGTTGATCCCACTGATGTTATTTCCAGAAGCCATGCTTAATGGGATGACCATGACCTTGTTGATCATTTACAAACCCAATTGGGTCTACACCTTTAGTGATAAACACTATTTTGATCCAGACCCAAAGTAAACATCTTTACTTTCTAATTAAATATCTTCGCAATAAAAATTAAAACTGCTTAAACACTATTTACTTAGAATACAAATTATCTAAATTAATTTGTATTTTTTTTGCACATTCTAAATTATTGTCTATTATTAAACGTAATTTATTATTGATGTGCGTCTCATGTTAATTGATAGAATAGATATATTTGATATTTTTTAACTTGCCTAATACTAAATAATTTATAGCTTTGAAGTATACAACACTGTTAACTATTCAAATGGAATTATTTATGAACATTAAATTGCTATTTATAATCACATGTATTTTATTATCGTTTACATCCTCAGCTCAAAACCGAGAATTTGCTGGTTTAAATTTTGGAGTTGGCGTTTCATTAACTCATGACACAGGAAATAATGGACGAATTCAAGAAGCGTTTATTGACGAAACAGGTAAAGTCAGAATTAAAAAAGATCAAAATGACATAGCAAGGATAATGTTAGAATCACATTATTTTTTCACCACTGAAAAAGCTGATCCAAAAGCTTATAGTTTTTTTGGAATGACACCTTCGCATAAATGGGGTCATGGACCATTTATAGCACTTCAACCTGGTACTGATGAAATAATCGAAGCTATTGGTCTTGGTTGGATGGTCGGATTTAAAAAATCTGATACCGAAAGCTGGAATATTGGACTGGGATTTGTTATTGACCCATCAGTTAAAATTTTGGGAGATGATATTGAAGAAAATCAAATTCTACCTGCAGGCGAAACTCAAATTCGACTAAAAGAGACAAGTCAAGGCGGGTTCTTCTTGTTAGCTTCTTTTACTTTTTAAATTATTATTTAATATTTCAAAGTTGAAAATCAAGTTCAATGAACGTTAATAATAGTTATTAACGTTCATTAGCTAACACCCTACAGCACTGATCTTACAGAATATCTTGAATATTACTTAGGTCATGTTTACCGTTAATGATTTCTTCTTTGCTTAGTCCATTAATTTCATGTGGGAACACAATCCATTCGTCTGTTTCTTTTATAAAGTAATCAGGCACAATATTTGTCTTATTGTTTTGCGGCTTATACCAAGGGCAAGCAACTCGAATATCTGTAGGGGTATTCAAACGCATTTGTAAACGTAACTTATCAATTAATGCTTCAACACTGCGCCCTGAATCAAACACATCATCGACAATCAACAGCTTATCAGCGGCATTACAGTTTTCTATGATATAATGCAGTCCGTGTACTTTGATCTCTCTGGATTGTTTACCAATACCGTAATACGACGATGTGCGCACAGAAATATGATCAGTCGTTACATTTTTGTATTCAAAAAACTCTTGAACGGCAATACCTATAGGTGCCCCACCACGCCAAATAGCAACAATAAACTCAGGACGAAATCCGTCTTCAAATACCTGATGAGCTAAACGAAAAGAGTCTTCCAACAGCTCTTGAGCGGTAATGTAATATTTATCCATGATAGTGCCGTGCCTTGTAGTAATAAAATTGTGTAAACTATATCTAGTATACGCTCATTCACTCGTATTTTAAACTTTGCGCAGGTTGCATTGACAATGCCTTGAGTGCTGGTGGTATAGTCGCAAGGATACATAAAACCAATGCAATCAGCACTATCCATAGTATGTTTAGCCATTCAACTAACACAGGTACAGGGGTACCATCACCCGACAATGCGATAGGGACTTGCAACAAAATTAACAGCGGATTTAATGCAAACACCATTACAATGCCTAATATTGCACCAGATAAAGCCCCTTTTAATCCATTAAATAGACCATTGAACATGAATATTTGCATGATTTGCCATGCGCTAAGGCCTTGTGTTCGGAGGATCGCAATGTCAGGTGTTTTTTCAATTACCACCATCACCAAGGCCGAAACGATATTGAATGCTGCCACGGCAATAACCAATAACAACATTAACGCCATCATATTTTTTTCCATTTTTACCGCATCAAATAACGGTCCTTGTATATCACGCCAAGTAATGTGAGTAATGGATTGTTGGGCCAAAGCATTGCTTATATCTAGATATGCAAACGGATCATCCAAAAACCACCGAGTGCTCTCACTAATTCCATTTACTGTGGCTGCAGGTGTTATTCTAGCAAGACGCTGGACATCGTCCAGATGCATAAATAAAGTCTGACTATCCTCTGTGGACTGCAAGTTAAATACACCTGCAATCTTAACCTTTCGTTGTGCTGGGACACGCCCAAATGGCGTAAAACGAGTCGTTGAAGGAAGGATGACGCGCAGCGAATCCCCCACTTGAACATTTAATTTCTGGGCGAGTGCTTGACCGATAACAACATGATACGATTTTGGTGCTAAGACCGATAAATCATTTGCTACAAAATGTGCATTTAGTGTTGAGGCCGTTTGCATAATATCAGGCACAATGCCTTGTAAATTAATCGCTGATAAACCGCTTGCCGATTGAACTAAAGCTTGGCGTTGGATAAATGGCATACTGGCAATATGCTTTGCTTGGTGGTCTTGACTCAATTCAATGGGTTTATCATCAGCTTGGTGCGTGATAACAATGTGCGGTACCACACCCAAAATACGTTGTTTAAGTTGATCTTCTAGGCCATTCATCACTGATAGCACAACGATTAATGCGGCAACACCCAGGCATAATCCAAACACTGAAAAAAAGTTAATTAACGCGATGAAACTGCTCGCTACTTTACTTTTACTATAGCGATAGCCGATCCTTGCCGATACTAGACTCATGTTGTATGTCATTTATTGTCGTCACTTGATTATGGTCATAATACGACAGATTGAGATATAACCACAACACCCATCAATACAAGGAACAGATTAATGCTTGCTAATGCGCCTGATTTAGGCAAAAAACACGCTGACTTTAACGCTTTTTTTATGCTTGAACACAACATTAATTTAAATATTGAATGGTTAGCCGATGACCAGGGCAAACCTGACATGCGCTATTTACAGGATACCCTTCCGGATGCTTTTGCCATCATTAATGAAGCTGCGGCTTTAGAAAAGAGCGCGCTTAGACCTATCCCTAGCTTGGGTGAGCAAGGCGAGCAATTAATGATGTTTTTAACATTACAATCTCGAAAAATGGACATTTTACTTAGCAGTATTTTGCAGCAAGAGGATAACCCAAGCCATCGCTACCATAGCAAACAATTCGGAGCAGCAGGTTGTGTAGTATTAAGCGACAACCCAATTCAAGTCGGCACCTACGCTCAATTAAAAATGTTTATTCGCGAAGAAGCTGCTGCAATATTTTGTTATGCCGAAGTGATTAGTTGTGATCTTTTACCTGATAGTGACGTTTATCAATTACGTTTGTTGTATACTGTAATTCGTGAAATGGACCAAGAAGTGTTGGTTCGTTGTGCATTGCATTTACAAACACAGCAATTGCGAGCCCGACAACAAGGCTCTGATTAACACACAATAACAAAAATCCAAGGGATCACGCACCGCGCCATGGCAAATATCTTCTCTCCACCATTACCAAAGCTCATTACCGACACGAATCGCCCACAGCACATTAGTTGGGGAGGATTAGCTGGCTCTAGTCCTGCTTTGGCAATCGCAAATGCCGCTGTGCACGATGAACGTCCCATTGTAGTGGTGACCCCAGATTCACCATCAGCCTTGCGTTTAGAACAAGAAGTGCGTTTTTTTCTCAAATCCTCAACTGACGACAGCAATGAGAGTTCTGCCTATTCAGTGCAGTTATTTCCCGATTGGGAAACCTTACCGTATGATCATTTTTCACCGCACCAAGATATCATATCGCAACGCTTAGAAACCTTATATGATTTGACCCAGCAGCGACGTGGCATTTATATCATGCCTATTAGCACGGTCATGCAGCGACTTGCGCCAGTGAGTTATTTATCACAATATTTGCTGTTTTTAAAAGTTGGCCAGACTTTAGATATTATCGAATTTCGTCGACGTTTAGAAAATGCAGGCTATTTGCACGTGTCACAAGTCATGAGCCATTCAGAATTTAGTGTGCGTGGCAGTATTATTGATTTGTACCCGATGGGAAGTGACCAACCGTTTCGTTTAGATTTATTTGATGATGAAATTGAAAGCATCAGTTACTTTAACCCTAGTGATCAGCGCTCCGGTAATAAAGTGGAGCATATTCGATTACTCCCAGCACGTGAATTCCCTACAGATGAATCAGCAAGGAAGCGATTTAGGCAGCAATTTTTAGAACAATTTGATGAAAACAACGCCAAAGAATCGGTATTTTATCAAATTACCAAAGGCACCATGCCTGGCGGTTCTGAATATTATTTACCGTTATTTTTTGAAGATACCTCGAGCATTTTTGATTATCTGCACGAAAATACGTTGATGATGGTGTATGGCGATGTCTACGATCAATCTGATCGTTTTTGGCAAGATATCACCCATCGCTATGATCAGTATCGATATAACACCGCTCGACCGTTGTTAAAGCCTGAGCAGTTATACTTAAATGGGACTCAAGTATTTGGTCGGTTAAAAGAACGTGCACGAATTGATGTTAGCGCCCTGCCATTAGAGAAAAAAGCCGGTCGACACAATTTCTCGATTCAAGCAGTCCAAGATATTGCACTTAATGCACAAGCCAAGACACCGCATTTAGCATTGTCCCAGTTTATTAATGCGCAACGTGCCTCGACCCGTATTGTGTTTTGTGCAGAAACCCAAGGTCGTCAAGAAAACTTAATCACCTTACTCAAAAAGACACCATATTCACCAAGTCCTATTGCGACATTTGCCGAACATACAACAGCGAAAAGCCTTGCTTCTGTGGTTGTGGGCCGTGTTGATCATAGTTTTTGTGTGCAACAAGGTGCTAATGATTCAGTGTTGTTTGTAACTGAAACGCAGTTACTGGGTCATAAAATTACTCAGCGACGACGGCGTGACCAGCGTAAAGCAACAGATGAAAGTGCAATCATCCGCAATTTAGCAGAGCTTGCCACAGGTCAACCGGTTGTCCATATAGAGCATGGTGTCGGTCGATTCTTGGGTTTGCAGACACTTGATACAGGTGGAGTCACTACCGAATTCGTGACCATTGAGTATGGAAAAGGCGCAAAGCTATACGTGCCGGTTTCGTCATTACACTTTATATCTCGGTACAGTGGTGGCGATCCCGATACCGCACCTTTGCATTTATTAGGCAATGACACTTGGTCAAAAGCCAAAGAAAAAGCCGCGAAAAAAGTCCGTGATGTCGCCGCAGAACTTCTCAATGTGTATGCTAAGCGCGCTGCAAAACCTGGTTTCTCTCATGCAATAGAATGGGATGACTATAAAAAATTCGCAGATAGTTTTCCATTTGATGAAACCCCCGATCAGGCACAAGCAATCAATGCCGTCATTAACGACATGGGCTCACCGAGTGCTATGGACAGGTTGGTTTGCGGTGATGTTGGTTTCGGTAAAACTGAAGTCGCCATGCGCGCCGCTTTTATTGCAGCAAGCACCGGTAAACAAGTATCGATTCTGGTACCAACAACGTTGTTAGCACAACAACATTTTGAGAATTTTGTTAATCGATTCGCTGATTGGCCTTTCAATATCCAAGTACTATCTCGCTTTGTCTCTGCTAAGGACCAACGTGCGGTATTAGCAGGCATAAAAACGGGGCATATCGATATTGTTATTGGTACTCACAAATTATTGCAAGACGATGTGGTATTTGCTGATCTCGGATTAGTCATCATTGATGAAGAGCATCGCTTCGGTGTGCGTCAAAAAGACAAATTCAAAGCACTACGTGCCGATGTGGATATCTTAACACTGACTGCGACACCTATTCCTAGAACATTGAATATGGCAATGAGTGGGATGCGTGATCTATCTATCATTGCTACACCGCCAGCAAAACGTTTACCGATTAAAACATTCGTTATCAAACGAAATCATGAGATTATTCGAGAAGCGGTTATGCGCGAAATACTACGTGGCGGCCAAGTATACTTTTTACACAATGATGTGTCGACCATCGAGCGCACATTGGAAGAACTAAACGACATTATTCCGGAAGCTCGAATTGCAATTGGGCATGGGCAAATGCGCGAACGCGAATTAGAACAAATCATGGATGATTTTTATCATCAACGCTACAACGTATTATTGTGTACGACAATTATTGAAACTGGCATCGATGTGCCAAGTGCCAATACGATTATTATGGATCGGGCTGATCACCTTGGCTTGGCGCAATTACATCAACTTCGTGGTCGTGTAGGCCGCTCCCATCACCAAGCGTATGCGTATTTGTTAACCCCACATCCTAAACGAATGACCAAAGATTCCACCAAACGTCTAGAAGCGATTGCGTCGCTAGAGGATCTCGGTGCTGGTTTTGCATTGGCAACCCACGATTTAGAGATCCGAGGTGCCGGTGAACTGCTAGGTGACGGACAATCAGGCCAAATTGCCACCGTTGGTTATAGCTTATATATGGACATGTTAGATCAAGCGGTCAAAGCCATTAAGTCTGGCAAAGAACCCGATTTAGATGCGTCACTGGCCGAACAAACTGATATTGAATTGCGTATTCCTGCATTGTTACCTGATAGCTATATCGGTGATGTCAATTTACGATTGTCTTTGTACAAACGACTTGCATCATGTCAAGATCAGCATGAACTTGATGAGTTGCAAGTTGAGCTGATTGACCGTTTTGGACTTCTACCTGAGCCAGCAAAACATTTGTTTGTCGTCACACAACTAAAACTTGTTGCGCAATCATTAGGCATGAAAAAAGTAGAAGCGTCAGCAAAAGGTGGTATGGTTGAATTTTATCAGGATGCTAACATTGACCCTGGATTTTTAATCAAACTGATCCAACAGAATCCACAGGATTATCGATTTGATGGTCCAACCCGACTTAAAGTCATGATAGAATCATCTACCGCACAAGGTCGAATTGATTGGGTGGAGCAGTTAGTGATGAGTTTTAATGAGTTTGGCAACGCCACTTAATGTGTTGAGTGAGTGTGTTGAGTGAGTTTGCCAATATCTACCATATTTAAAGAGAAAATGGATGTCTAGCGAGTTACGCGTTACCGATAATAAGCTGAATAAAGCGTTAATAACTGCATTGTTATCAATCAGTTGTGCTTTGACACCTATTGTAAACGCACAAGAGCAAACCGATTGGTGGTTTGATGTTGAAGTACTTATCTTTAAGCATAACAATGCCACTAAATCGGTTACAGAAAAGTTTGATTCTCGCGTCGATAAACCTTTTGCTCAACGCATCGATAACGTCTTCAGCACATTCCATTTTATTGACCCGAGTTGGTTACAGCAAGCTCTTCCTGTATGTGATGCTGATAATTTATATACTCAATCAATCCGCTTAGACTGTTATTTCACCCCAGATATACCCACACTTTTAGCACGAAATCCATTGGCTGACCGTTACCAAATGCTCAATCAACTGCCGATACATTATGATGGATACGAACCTTTTCGCAGTGAACAGGCACATATTTTACCGCAAGCATTGTTACAACTAACGGCTCTGTACAAAGAAATAAAATGGGACAAAAGCTATCAACCCTTATTACATACTGTATGGCGCCAACCAGTTTATGTCGGACAAGAAAATGCCTATTCAATTCCGATCCTAGCGGGTGAAAACTTAACATTTACGCCTTCACATAACCCAAGTATTCACAACCCAAATGAATGGACTCAAGCACCAGAAACACTGGGTTCAACGGATGCTTTTTCTAACGATATACCGAATTCTCATTCATATATGCCTATCCTACCGCTGATTGATGCAACGTTAGCTGCAGGTATGTCTGACACAGATAACCGCTCAATGCCGATGCCGGTTTATCCTGATCAAATTAAATCAATTCAAGAGCAAACCATCATTGATACTGACGCTGTGTTTGAATTAGAAGGGTTGTTGACAGTATTTATCAAATACATCAACAAGGTCCCTTATTTACACATTGAAAGCCATGCGCTGTTTTATACTGAAGCCTTAGAAGATGATGTTATGGTCATCAAACCACACACCTTTGAACAGCGACGTCGGATTATCTCCAATCAAGTCCATTATTTTGACCACCCTTATTTTGGTATGATTGTTGAGTTGAGACGTCATAAACGCCCTGCCCCTGAGCCTATTGAATAGCGAGTTGTCATGAAAATTTATACGCGTACCGGTGATACTGGTCAAACTCAAGTTTATGCTGATCAAGTCCTAAAAAAAGACAAAGATGACAGCTTATTACAATGCTACGGTACTTTAGATGAACTCAACTCTAATCTTGGGTTAATGGCCGCGTTAGCTAGTCAAGAAACACAGGCAATCGCGCATCAAGTACAAGCACTGCAAGCAATACAACAAGATATTTTTGCAATGGGATTCGCTATGTCTAATGCTAGTCAATTGCGAACTGATGCGGTTGAATGGCTCGAAACGCACATTGATGTCATGACCGAAACACTGCCTGCACAAACACGTTTTATTTTACCAGGCGGTGCTGTGATCGCTGCCCATGCCCATGTCGCTCGAACCATCGCACGTCGCGCGGAACGTGAATTGGTCACACTGAGCAAACACACCGAATTAGCTCCATTGGTACTACAATATATTAATCGTCTATCGGATTTTTTGTTTGTGTTTGCCCGTTGGTGCAATGCCCAGTTAAGTACGCCTGATATTGAAATCTAATAATCGTGTTTGAGCCGCTTTGTATATCGCGCTCTGCAGCTTGTTATGATGAGCTTGGATGTGCTCTCGGTTAACTTGTATCAAGCGTTGTGCTTTAGCAGAATATTCGGCCATGTGTGCCGGTTGATGACCTAGATTATCCAGTACACTAATGGCTTCATCGGGTGCATTACAGATTAACGCCATATCGACGCCAGCATGCAATGCATGTTGCACTCGACTTAACATATCACCCGCTTGTGTGGCAGCATGCATTGATAAATCATCCGAAAAAATCACCCCAGTAAAACCAAGTTGTTCACGCAGAATATTCTGTAGCCACACCGTCGAAAAACCCGCAGGTTGCGTATCAATCTCAGGATAAATCACATGGGCTGGCATCATGCCTTGTAATCGCTCCTGTTTGATTAAATACGCAAATATTGCCATGTCATGTGCAAAAATATCCTCAGCGGAGCGCGTGTCAACAGGCATTGCAATATGCGAATCAGCTTGAACGTTACCATGCCCCGGAAAGTGCTTTCCGATGGCCGCCATGCCTGTATGTGTTAATCCTGCGATAAACGCTTCAGCAAGTGCAATGACAGTATCAGGATTATCCGAAAAACTTCTATCGCCAATGACTTCAGAACAACCATTTATATCTAACACGGGTGCAAAACTCACATCTACCCCATGAGCTAAACACTCACTAGCAATGACAATTCCACAATCATTAGCTAATTGAGCACTATCTTGTGCTTGTTGAATCAATCCCATGGCAGGAATAGTCGTCATACCATCTTGCAAGCGCTGAACCCGACCACCTTCTTGATCAACAGCAATGAGGATTGGGTTGGATGATGCTTGTTTTATTTGTGATGTCAAATGACGCAACTGTGCTGGTTCTTGGTAATTTCGAGCAAATAAAATTACTCCACCAGTTAAAGGGTGACCTAACACCTCTCGTTCTTGTGCGGTCAATTCATGGCCTGCAACATCAAGCATTATCGGATGCATGAGCTTCCCTCTTAAATGGATGTAATGTGATTAATAATGCGCTAATGTAGCACAACAACAATATTATAAAATACTTTCGGGCACGACAATTTATGAAATGGTTAAAAATGTTATTCCTTACACTCATAACAGTGTTTATCATTACTTTTATCAGCATGGGTTTATTGCTGCAAGGCTCAGTGCCACAATTAGACGGAGCTATTCCAGCGCCATCTCTTACACATCCAGTCACACTACAACGTGACCAATATGGCATGGTGTTGATTCAAGCACAGACGCAAACTGATGCGTTTTATGCCCAAGGCGTTGCCCATGCGCAAGACCGATTTTTTCAAATGGACTTATTACGACGCAATGCTGCGGGTGAATTATCAGCGTTATTCGGTAAAGGTGCTTTAGCCCGTGACAAACTGGCTCGTTTTCATCAATTTAGAGCACGTGCAAAGGCAGCATTCTCGCACTTTCCACAAGAACAACAAGCAATGATCACCGCTTACACCAAGGGTGTAAATGACACTATCGAACAATATACCGTTAAACCATTCGAGTATTTACTCACCGGTGCGAGCATGCAGCCTTGGCAACATGAAGACTCATTATTAGTCATTTACAGTATGTATATGGATCTTCAATCATCACAAGTTGAGCGTGATTTAACCTTGACCCACTTACATGATCAATATGGCGCTGCGATGGTGCACTTCTTACTATCGCCCTCACCTTATCAAGCCGCTTTAGATGGCAGTATTATTCCTGAAAATACCCGTCCAATTCCGAACCTCAGCCCCGCATCAGAAGCTGACACTCAGGCATCTGAGACTACGAACAAAGCGACGAGCCTAGCCGATAAACAACTCGCCATCACTCAGTTAGATGGCTTTGAGGAAGCTGATATTGGCAGTAACAATTGGGCTGTATCAGACGTGCACACCAATAACCAACATGCACTATTAGCCAACGATATGCACCTTGGTTTAAATTTACCAGCTATTTGGTATCGTGCTCAACTTTCTTATCCACATGCTGGAAAAGACATCACCGTTGTGGGGGTAAGTCTTCCTGGTGCCCCAGGGATCATTGTTGGATCAAACTTGCATGCTGCATGGGGATTTACCAATGCAAATGTGGATAATGTTGATTGGATAGCATTACCAGATGAATATCCGACTACGTTCACTACTGAGGTATTTACTACGCCAGATGGAGATGAATCGATGCGTCTAGAATTGAGTGAATACGGCCCTGTCAAAACCATCAATAATAAAAAATTTGCACTGAAGTGGGTCGCACATACTCCGTATGCTGTTAGTTTTGATTTATTAGCACTTGCTCATGCTAATACCACTCAAGCGTTAATCGACGTAGCAAAAGGTATTCGCATCCCCGTTCAAAATATGATGATGGCCGATCGACAAGGTAACATCGCCTATCGTTTAACCGGGGCTGTTACTGCTCGCTCACCACTCCAGCATCATGCAATATCGCCTGAACAATTTAGTTCAATAGCAGCATTGTGGGATGAAGCTGACAGGAACACACCCATTTATGCTAACCCAGATTACAATAAATTATGGAGTGCGAATGCCAGAGTGTTATCCACCAATACCCTTGCACGATTTGGTGATGGCGGTTATGCATTAGGCCCTCGAGGTGTGCAAATTGCCAATCGATTAAAAGCACAAGACACGTTTGATGAAGCGGATTTCTTGGCCTTACAGTTAGATAACCGCGCTATATTCATGAAAAAATGGCGCAATATCTTACTCAGCACATTAACCGCTATGCCACAAACACAACAGCTTGATCCAGTGATCAAAGGCAGTATCGACGCATTAACTCATTGGCAAGCATGTGCTTGTAAAGATGATATTGGTTATACCTTGGCCAGACATTTTAGAACGCAAGTAATGGTCGCGTTGAGTGAACCTTTCTTAACGTCAACTAAAGCAGCCGGACTCAAATTCAGTCCAATCAATCGGCATTTGGATACGGCTATGACACGTATTGTTTCAGAACAACCGCTGTCATGGTTACCCAGTGGCTATGATAACTATGCTGTATTTATGCAAGATATGTTTATGCAAACGCTAGACACTCTAGCAAGAAAAACACAGCAACCACGTCAAACGTTAGACTTACAATTACTGAAGTGGGGTAACGTCAATGCGCTTAAAATTAGACACCCTATATCTAGGCAAATTCCCCTACTAGCGTCAATGATTGATATGCCTGAGGTAGCTGGATTTGGGGATAGTTTTATGCCGGCAGTGCAAAATGGTACTCATGGTGCATCACAGCGCTTCATTATCCAACCAGGTTTAGAGCAACATGCCTACATGTCACTGCCTGGTGGGCAATCAGGCCATCCATTATCAGCATTTTATACTGCTGGATTTGAGGTTTATGCAGCTCATCAAGGTTTACCGTTATTATTTCAATCCGTAAACCACACTCTTACTTTGTCACCTAATTAAAAAGCTGCCTGCCATTGTTGTTGGGCGGATGTAATGTCCGCTTCAACAATCGCTCGGTCTTGGGCCTCAGCGATGGCTTTGGCCATATTAAAAATAATCAAATCACGGTCAATAATCAGCTTTACTGATTGATGATACAGCTCCCCTTTCGCTTCTGGAAATTGTGCTAACAAGCCATCTAACGATTTAAGTGTATAATATCTCAGCTCAACTTCTTGCTTAAACCAAGCCCGTTTAGCCCTAAACCGCATGAATTGTAATGCCTGTTCCGAGCGAATAAAATCTAACTCATCAGGATTAATGTTAATTTGTGTAGCTGTATCAATCAGTCGTTGATGCAATGTTAATAATGCGTCATCATTGGCATAGCGAACCGCAGCATAAGCACTATTAATGACTTCCTCGACATTCAATAAATCCATCGCAGTGAGCGAAGATATCGGCAATGCAGCATCTACTGAGACCGCACTATTGGTACTATCAGCATTATTAGCGTTTGAGCTTGCAGGATTAGCAATGTCTGCTTCAAAGTCAACTTGGGCTTGTTGAGCTTGTTTTAACATAGGTTTAGTTATCGTGTTGGAGTTAAACTGTTGAATAACCAACCATCCACCATAACCGAGTAAAAATAAGCAGAATAAAAGTGTAAAAAGCACCCGAAGGTGCTTTAAAATATGTGTAGTATTCACTATTAGCTGTCATCACCCGGTGCGTTTTCAACGCGGGATTTAAGCTTTTGACCCGGTTTAAATGTCACCACACGCCGGGCTTTGATAGGAATATCTTCGCCCGTTTTTGGGTTACGTCCTGGCCGTTCTTTTTTCGTTCTAAGATCAAAATTCCCAAAACCGGACAACTTAACTTGTTCTCCGCTTTCTAATGAGGACTTAATTTCTTCAAAAAATGCTTCAACTAAATCTTTTGCATCTTTTTTGTTTAAACCCACTTTCTCGAACAGATGTTCAGCCATTTCAGCCTTGGTCAAAGCCATAGAATTACTCTCTTAACGTTGCTGCTAATTGGGACTTCAATCCTGAAACCACTTGATCGACACACGCTTGAATTTCGACTTCTTCCAGTGTTTTTTCAGGGTCTGACAGGGTCAGTGAAATTGCCAAGCTCTTTTCACCTTCAGCAATTCCTTCACCCGTATATATATCAAATAATGTTAGGTCAACTAATTGATTTACGCCAACTTTTTTAATACATGATATTAAATCAGCATAACTTACATTGTCTTTAACTACAATTGCTATATCGCGCTTATTCGTCGGGAATTTAGAGATAGTTTGTGCTTTAGGTAAAACTCGCCCGGTTAACGCGGCTTGTTCAATTTCAAACATATACACTTTGGCATTCACGCCTACGGCTTTTGCAAACTGAGGATGTAATGCACCGACAAAACCCACAACTTGCCCATGTTTAAGTACATCAGCTCCTTGACCAGGATGCAATAATGTCCGTTGGGATACCGCAAAGCTAAATGCTTCAGGTTCAGCAGTCTGCGCAATTAATCGCTCAACATCACCTTTAATACTAAAGAAATCAGCCGCTTGTCCTGCCTGCCATGTATCACTTTGCAGATTACCGGCAATCACGCCAGCAATCATGGGTGTTTGCTCAACGCCGCTGGCACTATTAGTATCAGCTATAAAGCGTAAACCTGTCTCAAACAAACGCACCCGCGGTTGTTGACGTTTTTGATTATAACCTACCGCCTGTAATAAACCTGTCACTAAGCTGACACGCATCACTGACATATCAGCAGAAATTGGATGCGGTAATGTCAACGAATCAATATTAGCAAACAACGCCTGTTGTTTCTTTGGATCAACAAAACTATAGGTAATGGCTTCGTCGTAGCCTTGTTGTAACAATACGTGTTTCAATGCATTAAGTGGCAATTGTGCTTCGTCGGCCGGACGCATGGTTAATGAGGCCGTTGGCGCAACATTAGGGATATTATTGTAGCCATATACGCGTGCAACTTCTTCAATGAGGTCTTCTTCAATACTAATATCAAAACGATATGCAGGTACAGATACAGACCATTGAGCGTGACTATAATCCACAGTGAAACCTAAGCGGGTAAGGATCTCTGTCACGGTATCGGTCGCAATAGAGATGCCGATAACTTTAGCTAAACGCGCTTCACGTAATATCACCGCAGTGGCTTGCGGTACGTGCTCTTGCGCAACAGCTTCAACAATCGGTCCAACTTCACCACCAACAATTTGGGTCAATAATGTTGTCGCACGTTCCATTGCATCACGTTGTAACTGTGGGTCAACCCCACGCTCATAGCGATGTGAGGCATCAGTATGCAATCCATATTGACGAGATTTACCTAAAATCGCATCAGGGGCAAAGAAAGCCGCTTCAAGCACAATGTTAGTCGTTTCACTGGTAACACCTGAATGCAAGCCACCAAAAATACCCGCTAATGCTAACGCTTTGTGATCATCAGCAATGACTAACGTATTGGCGTTCACTTTAATTTGCGTTTCATCTAATAAGGTTAACGCTTCGTCTTGATTTGCCATACGGACATGAATATCACCTTCAATGCTATCTGCATTAAACGCATGCATTGGATGGCCCAATTCCAGTAAAATATAGTTTGTCACATCAACCACTGGGTCAATGGAACGGATGCCACTGCGACGCAGTTTTTCAGTTAACCATAGCGGTGAACTGACCGATAAATCAACATTGTTGATCACACGGGATAAATATCGAGGACAGGCATCTGGCGCAGCCAAATGAACCGCTTTAGTATCAGTGATCGTTGGATCCACGGATGCGATTGTCGGATACGTTACCGCTAATGAATTAAGTACACCCACTTCACGCGCTACACCGCGGATCCCTAAGCAATCCGCGCGATTTGGCGTTAAATCAATTTCGATTGCAGTGTCATCTAAATCTAAATACGCACGAATATCTTGACCAATTGGCGCATCATTGGGTAATTCTAAAATACCATCATGATCATCGCTAATGCCTAGCTCAGAAAAACTACACAACATACCAAATGACGGTTGACCGCGTAACTTGGCTTTTTTGATTTTAAAATTACCTGGTAATACAGCACCGACACATGCCACAGCCACTTTTAGACCTTGACGGCAGTTTGGTGCACCACACACAATATCAAGTAGCTCATCAGCACCGATATCAATTTTGGTCACGCGCAGTTTATCTGCATCAGGGTGTTGACCACATTCAACAACATGACCAATAACTACCCCACTAAATTCGCCTGCGACTGGCTCTAAACCATCTACTTCTAGACCAGCCATTGAAATTTGTTCAGCAAGTGCATTAGTATCAAGTACTGGATTGACGTATTCACGTAACCACTTTTCAGAAAAAATCATGCCTTACCCTCTTATTTGAATTGCTTTAGAAAACGTAAATCGTTTTCAAAAAATGCACGTAAATCGTTTACGCCATAGCGCAACATTGTCAAGCGCTCTACGCCCATACCAAAAGCAAAGCCTGTGTATTCTTCAGGATCAATACCTACTGATTTTAGTACGTTAGGATGCACCATACCGCAGCCTAGAACTTCTAACCATTTGCCATTTTCATCCATCACGTCAACTTCAGCAGAGGGTTCAGTAAATGGAAAATACGACGGACGAAAACGCACTGTTAAATCTTTTTCAAAAAAGTGGTTCAAGAAGTCATGTAAAATGCCCTTTAACTCAGTAAAAGAGACATCTTTATCAACCATCAACCCTTCTACCTGATGAAACATAGGTGTGTGAGTTTGGTCATAATCGTTACGATAAACACGCCCAGGAGAAATAATGCGTATAGGCGGCTTTTCAACTTCCATCGTACGGATTTGAACACCCGATGTTTGCGTGCGTAGCATCACATCAGGGTTAAAATAAAACGTATCATGATCAGCGCGTGCAGGATGATTAGTAGGAATATTTAATGCGTCAAAGTTGTGAAAACCATCTTCAACCTCAGGCCCTGTCTTAACTGCAAAACCGAGCTCACCAAAAAAGCCTTCAATACGCTCAATAGTGCGCGATACTGGATGCATATTACCGGTATTCTGGGCGATCCCCGGCAAGGTCACATCAACAGCTTCATTCGCCAATTTAGCATTCATTTCAGCTAGTTTTAACGCATCTGATTTAACACTGATGAGTTGTTGAATCTCTTGCTTTGCGATATTGATCTTTTGACCGGCAAGTGGACGCTCTTCATTAGATAGCTTTCCTAGGCCTTTGAGTAAATCGGTTAATTTACCTTTTTTACCCATAAAATCGACACGAACAGCGTCAAGCGTTGCGACATCGGCGGCAGCTTCAATTAAGCGTTTAGCTTCATTGACAATGGCTTCAAGTTCCATGGAATCCCCAAATGGACATAGTTAAATATAAATTATGGGGCGTATTTTACATGAAATGAAGCGGGTTTGTGTAGTTAAACACACGTAAAATCAAAGATATCTAAAAAAAAGTAAAAAAAAACGGTGAACTTCCCGTTCACCGTTTTTCCAGAACTTAAACTTTTGCTAAAATTTTATGCTAAAGCACCTTTAGCCACTGCGACTAATGCGGTGAAAGCAACTTTATCGTGAACTGCGATGTCGGCAAGGATCTTACGATCGATTTCAACAGACGCTTTCTTTAAACCGTTAATGAAACGGCTGTACGATAAACCATTTTGACGTGATGCCGCATTGATACGTGCAATCCATAACTGACGGAAAATACGTTTACGCTGACGACGGTCACGATATGCATATTGACCAGCTTTGGTTACTGCTTGAGCCGCTACGCGATAAACGCGTGAACGAGCACCGTAATAACCTTTGGCCTGTTTTAGTACTTTTTTGTGACGTGCGCGGGCTACTGTGCCGCGTTTAACTCTTGCCATGATTCAGTCTCCAGTCTTAAACGTAAGGTAACATGCGTTGGATAAGCTTAGTATCCGCAACATGAACTAATTTTTTGCCACGTAAGTGACGTTTACGCTTAGTACTCTTCTTGGTCAAAATGTGACGCAAGTGAGACTGTTTCGATTTGAAACGACCAGACGCTGTCTTACGAAAACGTTTAGCTGCTCCAGAGTGGGATTTCATTTTAGGCATTGCTAAAACTCCGCATTGTTGTATAAAGCCAAAAATTTGCAGATTAAATGGCTGATTAAAATTTAGTAATTAGGTGTTATTTGTTTGCAGACAAATAAACTTGTAAACCACAATTACTTCTTAAGTGGGGCCAAGACCATAATCATTTGTCGTCCTTCAACTCGGTGAGGGAACGATTCACAATTTGAGATATCTTCTAAATCCGCTTTAACACGTTTAAGAAGAGTGATCCCGATCTCTTGGTGAGCCATTTCACGTCCACGATAGCGGATTGTGACTTTAGCTTTGTCACCAGCCTCTAGAAAGCGACGCAGGTTGCGCAGTTTGACCTGGTAATCGCCTTCATCAGTGCCAGGGCGAAATTTAATCTCCTTGACCTGAATTTGCTT
>CAKZLI010000052.1 GCA_937125395.1 uncultured Glaciecola sp. | reverse complement strand
GGGACTGCTGGTGCCGGAAGGGAGAAGGAAAGATCCAATGATGATAACTGGATTGATCGATCATACTTCGGTATTGAGCCTAAGACCAAGGGTGGGTACACAACTGAAACTAAAGTGGGTACTAACCCATACGATGTCAGCATTCCATCACATCTAATATATGACTTCATCGCTGATCCTGATAACATCAAAGCCACGTTAGATGTGATTAATGCCAGCAATTATGAATCAGCTATAAGTGATGCTGGGTATGTTGGGTACTGGGTTAACCATCAAGGGATGGGGATGGTGGGTGCATTGTTTGAACCAGTGACTGTTGTCAAGAGTGATAACCAACCTAGTGTATTGTACCAGTCAGGTAAACGTACATCGGATATAGGACACAAGAGAGAGAAATCATCAGGTCGATATGTGGGTGCTCCTGCATGGATTGGTAGCAGTCCTCAGAAATTAGCAGTCCTGCGTAAGAATTTAATGCAGTTAACTCTCGAAGGTGAACGTGGTCGATATTGGTATGAGAATTCATCTAAAGCTATATTACAAATGGCAGGTGGAGACAAAGCTGAAGCTGAACGAATAGTGTCACTGATCGCAATATTCTCACCGAATGCTACAGTACCTGCTAATACCACTATGGCGTTGACCGCATATTATCAATGGAAGACAGGACAACCTATCAAAGCAGGCCTCAGTGGGAATAACGATAAAGCTACTAATCTATTAGTCAATGGTATTGAGTGGGGTGGTATTAAAACAAATTCATTCTATCAGAACCTAATGATCGAAATTGACCCAGATAAGTTGGACATGGGTAAAGCCACAATGGATATGTGGATGGCAATTGCATTTGACTCTGGATCTAAAACTCTAGATCAAGGACCGAAATATAAATTTGCTGAACGTGAAACACAACGTATTGCTAATGAACTCGGATGGTCAGCACATCAAGTACAAGCAGCTATATGGTCTGCAATGAAAGGTAGAGTTGATTCAATCCGTGGTGAACTACTGAAGCAAGAACTGAAAAAGAAAATCAAACGGAAGGTGATGAAGGACGGTAAAGAGATTATCGAATTCGTTAAGCTACCTGACCCTACTAAAAAAGATAATGCTCCGACTGAACGACTGAATAAAATCAAACATTTCAGATTAGCATTTAAATTAGGAATGGAAGCGAACCTCACAGATGATCACATTGATTCAGCAAAGTACGACTTCAGTGAAGCACTTGAACAACGCGCAGTACAAATGAGCTGGGAGGCAACACCCAGTAAGGCAGCTGGTGATTTAAAAGGTATTCATAATGCAACCTATGACCAACAGATGGAGTATCTCATAGCTGTGCAGAATGCACTGACTGGTAAAGATGGTCAGGATTTAATTGCTGAAGCGGTTGGAATGCCATCAACACCTCACCTATTCGGTGTGGCTGCATGGGAGAGTAGCACGGGAGCTGGTGCTCAGACATTCATACCTGTCCCTTCAACTGGTAGTGGTAAAGGTAAAACTGTTAAACCTGAAGCTTTCAAAATGATGAATGAATATTCGTCAATGAGAGGATTGATACTTAGACAGGATATGGTTGTATGGCATCTACCAATTTATGATGACGCTAAAATCCGTAAGAATGCTTTCGAGTTGAACACCACTCGTGCATTAACCGAAGATGAAGTGAGTCAGTTATATTCAGCAATACATGATGAGTTTGGTACATGGGAACTAGCACCGGCATACACTGAAAATGGGGTCAGAATATTAAACTTTGTGGAAGGTCTGTCAAACGCTGACTTCCAATCAAAGATGAAGAATGTCATGAACAACATCGAAGGCGATGTGTTTAATGATTCCGAAGGCGTTGCCTATCGTAGTGAAGGCGATGCTGTAACTAACAATTGGGAGAAAGATAAAAATGGCGAAAGTTACATTCAGGGAAGCCTCGAAGGACGACCCGATCTTCTCGACAAAGCCGCAGATCTCCGTGCCCGTGTCGAGGCCGTTAACCAAGAATTCATCGAAAAATACGGATGGGATAAAGAAGGTACGCAAGTCTTAAACCAGTCAGCATATCATGGTACTAACCACACTGTTGATAAATTCAGCACTGATAACATCAACACCGGTGAAGGTAACCAATCGTTTGGATGGGGGTTATACTTCTCAGGTATCAAAGATGTGGCTGAATTCTACCGTGATAAATTAAGCGATGACGCCGGTGGTAATTTATATCAAGTTGAATTAGCGCCTGAGGATAATGAATACCTCAGGTGGGATGATGGTATTGAGAAACAACCTGATCACATTCAACAGAAAATGATGGCGCTGTTTGGTAGACCTGTGGAATTTTTCCAAGCGATGGATATGACAGGTGAAGGTATGTATCAAAAAGCTGTCAGGGAATTCGGTGGTGAAAAGGAAGCGTCCGAGGCATTACACAATATGGGTATCAAAGGTATCAAATACTTGGATGCCGGTAGTCGTGGTGGTGTTGGAGGTAGTCACAATTTCGTTATATTCAACGATGACGATGTGGCTATAGTCGAACAGTATGAACAATTCGAACGTGGTCGCATATACCTCAACGATGACTCCCGAACAATACAATTATTGCAAGCCAGTGACTTGTCTACTTTTCTCCATGAGAGTGGGCATTTATTTTTAGAGATGGAGAAAGTTTATGCAAAAAAATATGGATTATCCAAAGACCAAGAAACGATATTGGAATGGATGGGGTTGGAGTCATTCGACGACATCACAGTCGACCATCATGAGAAATGGGCGGAGACATTCGAAGTCTACCTCCGTGAAGGTAAAGCCCCATCACTTGGGTTACGTCGAGCTTTCGCAGCATTCAGTCGTTGGTTGAAAATAATATATCGTACCCTGACGGATGGTCGACTAGATAATGCTGACTTATCTCCTGAGATAAAAGAAGTATTTGATCGACTGTTAGCAAGCAAGGATGAAATCGAACAGGCTGTAGCGAATCCAGAGTACGATCAATTCTTCAGATCGAAGGAACAAGCAGGTATGTCTGATGCTCAATGGGCGGAATACCAGATGCGTTCCTCCCGTGTGTCGACAACTGCTGAAATGAAAGTTGATGAGAAGTTGATGAAGGAGTATATGCGTCTCAAATCGAGAGAATGGGATGATGAGAAGCAACCGATAATCAAACAGATGAAGGAGTCGATCAGTGGACAGAGAGTTTACCAGATATTATCCGATCTGAAAGTCTACAAAGATGACGAAGGTGTCGCTGCTGAAGGCAGAATGGATACCACTCTACTGAAAGAAGCGATCAAGGGCGATAAGATCAGTGGTAAATTAATCGGTAAGCACGTGAAGGAAGGTGGTGTTGATCCTGCATTGATCGCTGAGGCTCATGAGTATCCATCAGTTCAAGCGATGTATGATGATATAGTCAATTCACCGACATTAAAGCAAGCTGCTGAGGATGCTGCTGAGGCAGTCATGGTTGCTAAATATGGCGACATCTTAAATGACGGGACAATTAAAGCAGAGGTTCAGGAGGCATTGATCAGTGAGGATCACGCTGCAATGTTGTTACTTGAAATCAATGCTCTTAAAAAGAAAGCAAATCAGAGTGGTATCAATAGAGGGTATTTGAAATCACAGGCTGAGACTCTGATTGCTGGTATGAAGTTTAGCGACATCCAACCAGACAAGTACTATCGTCAAATGATCAAAGCTGCACAAGATGCAGTAACTCTAGATGATTCAACAACTGCTAAGATTCAACAACTATCCAATCACTACACGTACAAGGAATCGTTGCGTGTGAAGGACAAGATGGTTAAGAATCGGAGAAAGGTTAAAGGTTATCAGGGTCGTGATTACGATACTAAAAAGGTTAGTGCTAATTACGTTCAACAGATTAAGATATTGTCGAACATGTACGACATGCGGCAGTCACCTGAACAGTTGATTGAGCTGGGTAGAATCCTAGACTTCTATCACGGTCAGCATAAAGATGTGTCTGGTGAGTTGACAGATATTCAGATGCTTGACCCTAATTTAGTAAGAGCAGTCGAGTATCGTGAAGCACGCAACGGTGACCTCACAGGGTTCCAATTAGTTCAGTTCGATGACATGACATCTGATGACCTTCAAGGTGTTGTCGACATGCTCGCTCATCTACGATTTGTTGGTGGTCAATTGGCTGATAGTGTCAGCGAAGAGTCCACTCTATCTCGATTGGAATTGATTGAGTCTGTCCGAAAGGAGGGTGGTAAGGATCACAAGTTACAGCGTGGTAAGCAGCGTGACTTCGAGAATGAGAAACGTACATGGAACCATGTGGTTAATTCAATGCCATCACTTGTAAATATGATACGGAAACTGGATGGAATGAAATCAGGTGGGCAAGCGTTCACTAAAATATACCAATTGTTGACCGGTGCTGAAAATAAAAAAATGGAATTGAATAAACGATTCTATGATGAGTTCAAGGAAGTCATGGGTGATGTCAGTCAGGTTAACCTATCACGTAAAGATGGTGTTGACATGGTTGTCGAGTCTGGTGAGACAGTTAGTTTTTCATCTGAGGAGAAATTCATGATAGCACTCTATTGGGGGACAGAGTCATCACGGGAAGCAGTGATGGAAGGTCATGGTCTAACACACGGTGATGTCGCTAAGATATTATCCACACTAACTCCAGATCAACTAGCATTGGTCAATGCAGTGTGGGCGATGAATGAAACTCACTGGCCTGATTTATCTAAAGCAGCTATTGAAATGGATGGTGTCGCTCCTCCTAAATTACCACCATCTGAATTCACTGTTAACGGTGTTGAGATGACAGGTGGTCACATGCAGTTAATGTATGACTCTCAACGAATCGAATTAAGTAACGAGCAAGAATCAGCAATGATGACATCATCAGTGATGCCTACGAAAGCAGGGTCATTGAATGCCCGTGTTGGGTCTGGTGGCAACCCTGTCAATCTAGACATCGGTAACATTACCAGATCAGTTGATGAGAAAATACATTACATTGCATATGCTAGAGCGGGTAGAACTCTACGCACTCTGTTGAATGCCAAAGATGTGAAAGCTGTCATCGAACGTAAACACGGTATGGGTTTTTATAAAGCATTCATTGAATCAATCGAAGGTGTGACAGGTGGTAGATTGAGTCAGGAGTCTCACGCTGGTTGGGCTAAAGTGTTACGTCACATGAGAAGCACTCAAACCATGATGCATCTAGCATACAGTGTCAGGAATACAGTGCAGCAACTTGGTGCATTACCCATTGCTGCAGCTGAAGTGGGTGGTCTCAAATTCATGCAGGCGTCTGCTCAGTTAATTTTCCAACGAGGTAAGATGGTTGGTGAAGTAAATAGTATGTCCAAATTCATGGAGAACAGAGCACAAGTGGTTAATCGCGAATCTCGCGAGTTCATGAAACAGATGGTGTCAACCAGCAAGATCGGTGCTAAGTGGGAGAAGTATAAAACCTATGGCTTTGTCATGCAGACAATGGTTGACAGCACTGTCGCATATCCTGTGTGGCTTGCTAAATATAACATCGGAATGGAAGAACATGGTGATAAGAAACGAGCCATCACCGAAGCTGACACATCGGTTGCTGAGTCGGTTGGTTCTGGTTCAGATCTACATCTCGGTAGAATAATGCAGTCGAACCAGAATGAAGGAATTAAAACACTAACGGTGTTTGGTTCATGGTTCAACGCATACTACCAACGACTGTATAGATCAAGCAAGGGTGGTACTGATTACTTGAATGCGAGCTTCGCGATGGATGCTTTTATATTACCATTCATTGTGGCTAACATAACTCAAATGTTGATAATGGATACACCGGATGAAGATGAGGAATTGGAGGAGTATCTATTTAAAAACACTTTCAATTTCATGCTCGGAACAATACCATTGATCCGAGAGATAGCCACATTCAATCAAGGGTTCACCCCATCTGCACCGGTGAATAGTTTTCCTAAAGCATTGACCAGTATTCCGAGTGAGCTGGGTAGATTTGTTGAGGGTGAGCAGAGTGGACTCAAGACTACATCAGATATTGGTAAAGCTACAACAGGCGTGATTAAGGTTCCGATGTCAGGGCAGATCTGGCGAGCGGTGGATTACATTGATTCATACATTGAAGGAAATGAAGAATATTTCAACCCATATCAAATGCTCACCGAGGGCAAGGATAAAGACAAATGACTACTAGTTACACATCAAGAATAGGTACTGCTCCAGAGGAAGGTATCAAATCCCCTTGTGTAGTTAGCACGGAATCAAATATTAACTTGCAGGGGTTGCAAACAATCGACACTATTGTATTGACAAATAAAGCAAGGGTGTTGGTCAGGAGTCAAACGAATCCCGCTGAGAATGGAATTTGGTTGTCGTCTGTCGGTGAATGGACTCGTGCCACTGATTTCAATGCACCTAATGACGTTGTGGATGGGATGTTGATCATGGACTCAAACAGTGGGGTTTTGTACAGACTGTTAGTTACGGGTTCATGGGATGTGGGTGTCACTGAAACCAGTTACATTAATACGGCTGGTCCTCTTCCAGATCCGGAAGCCAATGAATACTGTCCTAATTACACTTATGTCTTTGTCGATGATGATACATTTCAGATTGATCTATTCAACGTGGTTAATGTATTTAATGTTACTAAAAGATTGAAATTTGCGAGAGGTGATGAAACCGTATATGGGACAGTGGTATCGGTTGATTATAATGTAACACAACCAAATGATACCACTGTCAATATGTTAATGGAGGATTCAGCGGTACTCACCAATGAACCGACTGAAATATGTCAAGTCAGTGGCACGGCTGGTTGGTCATCAATCGCTAGTGACCCTTTTGGTGGTAGTAGCATCAATGATATTTGCACAGGTGTTATAGGTGCTACACAATGGTGGTTTGCTGTAGGTAATGGAGGTAAAGTAGGTACATCTAACGATGCAGGTTCCAGTTGGACAATACTGACTACAACTACTACTGAGAACCTAAACTGCTGTACTTATGATTCAGATAATGAGACATTCTGGGGCGGTGGTAATGCAGGAGTGTTACTAAAAACAAGTGATGGAGTTTCTGTAATTGAAGACACCACATCTGTTCCAGCTCTATCAGGATCTGGAACAGATAACCTGACTGGAATAGCCTACTCTGAAGTGGACTCTGCTTTGATGTTATCCTTTACAGATGGGTCTACTTTCAGAACAGCTACTTCTGTAAATCAAGGGGGTGCTTGGACAGAGTACGCTTCTCTAACTAGTGCTCCAGCTGCATCTTCTAAGATAGTCAAAACTTCGTGGATTTCTAGTACTATCAGAGATAACTATTATTTCGCTTTCTCTGGTATCTCTCAATCCAGAATACTCGTTGACAATTTAGATACTAATGCTGCAATAGCCGACACAGTAGCAACTAACATCACTTCACTGGGATTCTTTTGGGATGGAGTAGGCGAGTCCAGAGTTTATGGTACAAGCAACGGAAATATTATCGGGATTAATACTTGGACAGGAGATGATACTACCACATTTTCTACTCAGCTCAATGATTTTGCTTACTCTGCTTTCCACCAACGTTTAGTAGTTGTAGGCAATAACTCCCAAATAGGTTATAAGGATTTAGGGGACAAAATTGTAAACAACGCGTGGACACCTGTACAGAATGGCGCTTCACCTTTAAGTAATCTTAACGCTGTAGCACGTAATGAAATAGACGGTATGTATGTCGCTGTAGGTAATACCGGACAAATACTAAGGTCGGTAAATGGGGTAAATTAAAGCTTTAACTTCTCTGCTTCTTGAATGTAGTATTCATAGTCGATGGGTTGTGTTGCTTGGTTTACGTTGTTGCATACGTGAACCTTCCAACCCTTAGCTACTTCAAATCGTCGCCATTCACCAGTGGTTGATTTAGCTAAAGGTGGCATACATTTTATCAGGGTTGCACCGTTCCGAGTCATGTAATATCGTGTAGTATTTTGCTGAGGTGTTTCGTTACCTTGGTCATCTACTGATATTAGTTTACTGTTCTTCGGTATCTTAGCGGC
>CAKZLI010000051.1 GCA_937125395.1 uncultured Glaciecola sp. | reverse complement strand
ACAGAACGAATACGACGGTTACCAAGATGATCGATATCATCCACGTCGCCTTTACCGTTACGAATGTCGATTAATGTCTTCATTACCGCAACGATATCTTCTTTACTTAAGATACCTGGACCAGTGATCTCGTCACGGCCAAGACGTTTGTTGAACTTCATTCGACCAACAGTCGATAGATCATAACGTTCTTCAGAGAAGAATAAATTGTCGAATAAGGTTTCGGCCGCATCTTTTGTCGGCGGCTCACCTGGACGCATCATTCTATAAATTTCAACTAATGCTTCTAAACGGTCATTAGTAGAATCAACACGTAATGTATCTGATATGTAAGAACCATGGTCAATTTCATTGATATATAAAGTATCAAATGAATTGATGCCTGCTTCTTTTAGTTTTTCAACTAAATCGACAGTTAATTCGTCATTGGCATTTGCCACGACTTCACCGGTATTCTCATCGATAATGTTATTACTCACAACACGACCAATAATATACTCAGGTGGCACTTCAAGTTCAGTAATCTTAGCTTTCTCAAGAGAACGAGTATGACGCGCAGAAATACGACGACCATGCTCGACTAATACATTACCTTCTTTATCTAAAATATCGAACTGTGCAGTTTCACCGCGTAAGTGATCAGGCACAATTTCCATAAACGTTTTTTCTTCTTCAAAACGGATATTTACCTTTTCGAAGAACAACTCTAGAATTTCTTCTGTCGAATATTCTAATGCACGTAAAATAATAGACGCTGGAAGTTTACGTCGTCTATCGATACGTACAAATAAATTATCTTTTGGATCGAATTCAAAGTCTAACCAAGATCCACGGTAAGGGATAACGCGCGCGTTATACAACACTTTACCGGATGAGTGAGTTTTGCCTTTATCGTGATCAAAGAATACACCAGGTGAACGGTGTAACTGTGAAACAATAACACGCTCTGTGCCATTGATTACGAAAGTACCATTGTCAGTCATCAATGGGATTTCACCCATGTATACTTCTTGTTCTTTGATGTCTTTAACAGTACCTGGCGCCGCTTCTTTATCAAACAATACCAAACGCAGTTTGACGCGTAGCGGAGCAGAATAAGTGACACTTCGAATTTGACATTCACGTACGTCAAACATCGGCTCACCTAAACGGTAGCTCACATATTGTAGCTCTGAATTCCCAGAATAACTTTTTATCGGGAACACTGAACCGAACGCCGCTTCTAAGCCGTTATCTTTGTCGCCATTGACATCGATGAACTTCTTGAACGAGTCCAGTTGAATTGATAGGAGGTATGGAATTTCCAATACCTGAGGGCGTTTGCCAAAATCCTTACGGATACGTTTTTTTTCGCTGTACGAGTAAACCATGGGTTCCTCAACTAGTGATTTTTGACCCGACCTGCTGCTAATGTATTAGCAACAAACTCCCAGTCCGCTTTGATTTTTTCCACCTTTGCGACTAAGTTAATAATCAGGTGATGCACTTTTATAGACTAAGATAAGCGGTTAGTAAATTCTTAATTGTCTATAGCGCAAAAAAGCAGGTGACCAAAAAGCCACCTGCTTTTGCCATTTCTGGCATCAAGTAATTACAATTAATTACTTAACTTCAACTTCAGCGCCAGCTTCAGTAAGAGCTGTTTTCAACTCTTCAGCTTCTTCTTTAGATACGCCTTCTTTGATCGCTTTAGGAGCAGATTCAACTACTTCTTTAGCTTCTTTAAGGCCTAGGCCAGTTGCGCCACGTACTGCTTTGATTACTGCAACTTTATTGGCACCGAAGCCAGTAAGTACAACGTCAAATTCAGTTTGTTCTTCAACCGCTGCTGCTGGACCGGCTGCTACTGCTGCTACTGCTGCAGTTGCTGTTACATTGAACTTTTCTTCTGCTGCTTCGATTAGTTCAACTAATTCCATTACTGGCATTTCAGCAATTGCGTTTAAGATATCATCTTTAGTTAGAGCCATTTCTCTAAACTCCTGGAGTTATTGTTAATTTAAAATAGTTTGCCAAAAACGAAAAATTACTTCTCGTCTTTGACCGCCGCCAATACACGCACAAATTTACTAGGTACTTCGTTAATTGTTTGAACGAATTTCCCAATTGGTGCTTTGAAGGTAGCAAGTAGTTTCGCCAATGCTTCGTCGCGAGTAGGTAATGAAGCCACTGCGTCCAATTTCTCAGGACCCAATAGACCGCTACCAATCGATAACGCTGTTACATTTAATTTTTTGTTATCTTTTGAGAAGTCTTTGAAAAGACGTGCTGCACCACCTGGTGCCTCAATTGAAAAACCATAAATTAAAGGACCAGTTAATGCACTGTCGATGTCTGCAAATTTACTGTCCGCTAAAGCGCGTTTTGCTAATGTGTTTCTTATTACTTTTAAGAAAACACCTTGCTCACGAGCTTTGTTACGAAGTTCAGTTAATTCACCTACTTCCATCCCACGGTATTCTGCGACGGCAACGGATAGAGCTTGAGATGCGACATCGGAAATTTCCGCTACGATCTCTTTTTTTGCTGCTAAGCCTAGTGCCACTGCGTTCACCTTCTTTTTAATCTGACTTTGTAAGCGAACTTACGCCATCAGGGTTCACAGATTGATAAATACATTATTGTATTTACCGCTCTACGGTGTCCGATAACCCCAGAGAGTCTGAGTCCGTACCACCGTCTGCGTAGGCTGTTACATTAAGAGTGCCGTTATAAGTGATAGTTCTCTTACCTCTATCACCAACACTCACCTACGGTCTTGGACGGGAACTTAAAGTCATACACGTATGCACAATAAGCTCCAACCCATAACCTTTCATTAAGAGACATATTATCCTAGGATAACATGGGTCGTAACTTAGCTCTACTTAGCTAATGTAGCTTGGTCGACAGGCAAACCTGGACCCATAGTAGTAGATAAGCTAACTTTCTTGATAAACGATCCTTTAGCAGAAGAAGGCTTCGCTTTCTTCAATGCTTCGAGTAATGAATTCAAGTTTTCTTCAATTTGATTCGCTTCAAACGCAATTTTTCCGATAGACGCATGGATGATACCATTCTTGTCGTTACGGTATTGTACTTGGCCTGATTTAGCATTCTTAACTGCAGTTGCTACGTCTGGCGTTACTGTGCCAGTCTTAGGGTTAGGCATAAGTCCACGTGGACCTAAGATTTGACCCAGTTGACCAACAACACGCATCGCATCTGGAGACGCAACAACAACATCAAAGTCCATCTCGCCTTTCTTAACAAGTTCAGCAAGATCATCCATACCAACAATGTCAGCACCGGCTTCTTTAGCTGCTTCAACGTTTGCACCTTGAGTAAATACTGCAACGCGTACGTCTTTACCTGTACCGTTTGGCAGTACAGTAGCACCACGAACGTTTTGGTCAGATTTACGTGCATCGATACCAAGGTTGATTGCAACATCAACACTTTCTGCAAATTTAGCTGTCGCTAATTCTTTCAACAAAGCAACCGCTTCATTGATACCGTATTCTTTAGTTGCATCCACTTTTTCGTGAACGGCTTTCATGCGCTTAGTTAGTTTAGCCATGTCATTAACCCTCTACGTTTAAACCCATACTACGAGCAGAACCCGCGATGGTATTTACAGCTGCATCTAGACTTGCAGCAGTTAAGTCTGGTTCTTTAGTTGTAGCAATCTCTTCTAATTGCGCACGTGTCACAGTACCGACTTTCTCAGTATTTGGACGACCAGAACCACTCTTAATACCAGCAGCTTTCTTAAGTAAGAATGAAGCAGGTGGAGTTTTAGTAACAAAGGTAAAAGAACGATCTTCGTATACTGTAATTTCTACAGGTACCGGAGCGCCTTTTTCAAGAGAATCTGTTTTTGCGTTAAACGCTTTACAGAATTCCATGATATTAACACCGTGTTGACCTAATGCAGGACCAACGGGTGGACTTGGGTTTGCAGCGCCAGCTGCAACTTGTAGCTTAATTAAGCCAGTGACTTTCTTCGCCATGTTTATATACTCTCAGTTTGTGGGTTGCGCGCCTGTTAAGTAATGAGAATACTTAAGTCGTAGGCTCCCCACGCAAATAAAGGGATGCGAATTATATGTGTTTTTGACGGAAGTGTCAAACCTTAATGTGCCAGTCATTAACTTTACAGGTGTACAATGCTTACGCAATAATACAACTAGTGTAAGCAACGTAAAATAAGTTATTCTTGCTATTTAAGTATTCAGGTTACAAAATTATAGTGATGGGTCTAGCTCTGGAAATCCAGCAACCAGCTCATGATATGCTATTGCATCTTCGCGTTGCAAACCAATCATTAGTTGTCGATGATGAGCAGTTATCTCTGCACCACTTTGTATTAGCCTACTTATTATATTAGTTACATGTTCGGCATTCATTCCTGCATTGACAATCGCTATACCTAATGTGTCTATTGCTAAGTTCTCTTTATATGTTGTAACATCAACATTTCGATTCAACAAAAACTCGATTACTTCAGGTTTACTACTTGTCATCAATGCTAAATCTATCATATTTATTTCGCCTAGATTTGCTTGATTGACATTCAAACCATAGTTCTCTAATTTTTTGACTTGTGCTATATCTCCTCGTTGTAATATTGGCAACAACATCGATGATTCGAGCTCGCCACCTTGAGAAATTAACTCATCTATAAATTCGTTTGAAGCACCTAATAACACAGCCACATTTATTCCTGCATGTATAGCATCTGCATCAACACTTACCATTTCATTTAAATATAATTTAAATCCCAACCATTCTTGAGCTAAAGCAAATTGAGTTAACTTTTTTCCATACTCAGCATAGCGTTGCTCATTGATATCTTGTGGTGCTTTAGCTGCAGCATTTTCTATTTCTTTTATATATGCCATTATATGTTTATTAAATTCATAAGATAGGATTTCATCCTCTTTTACTGAAAACATATTACCTTTAGGATTTATGGCTTTTTTGTAGCCAATATCTAGATATTGCTCAGCTTCCATTTTATTGAAGTTTAATTTTTCATCAAATGTACTAACAACATCCTCTTTGAATTTACCAGCTTCAACATTTTTTTGATTATTATGATATAAATGATAAAAAGACATACCTTTTATAAGTAATATCATTAACACCCACACATAAACTATTGCATTATTTTTTGCAAAAATACTATTTCTAAACTTCTTATCAACAAAACTTGCGCATTTCCATTTTTGGATTAAATTATTTGCCACATTAAAAAAAAATCCGATTAGCGTGATAGTAAATATGCTTCTATAAAAGCTCTTATCAAAGTATTTAAAGAAAATAAACTCTTCTATTGTATAGATTACAATTGGTAGAAATATCAAAAGTAATAAACTTAATACTGAAAACTTAACAGTATTCATTTAAAAGATTCATCACAGTTAAGATTCATTTCGGTTTGTGTTAATTCACAATCTGCCATTTCATTATTGTAAAACCAAACTGAAGTCGCTACTGTTGCAGACTCTATTGCTGCAGCTACGCTGCCTCTCCCTGCGACTAAAGCACCAGCAGATATAAACGTACCAACACCTGCTATTATTGCTGCCGAATCGTTAGCTGTTTTTGTGCATGTATTGTAAATCCTTGCAGCGGCTCCTTTGCATGATTTTTTATCTTTAATTAACGGGGATGCATTTTCGTCAATACCAAACAAATAAGATCTATTTGAACTGTTTATTGGAAACATACCACCTGAGAATGATCGATCCCATATTTGGTCGTGCTGATAAGCTTCAAACATGTCAGCATTAACAGAATCTATGACTCCAAAGTACACTACAAAGAAGAGCAGAGAAGAGAAGAGAAGATAAACTTGAACATAATTAAACCTCTATCTATATATTTATAGACAAAATAACTATCACGTGTCATTTTGTCTACATTAAAAAGACGTATAGAATAACTTACACGCCTGTTGATAAGTCACTGAAGGCAATTTATTCAAACTAAACAACTAGCCAAAAAAAACCCAATACATCACTGTATTGGGCTTCACATTTCTTATGACAAAAACTAAATGATTAGTTCTTTTCGACTTGACCAAATTCAAGTTCAACCGGTGTAGAACGACCGAAAATAAGGACCGATACTTTAATACGGCTCTTCTCATAATCCACTTCTTCAACAGTACCATCGAAGTCAGCAAATGGACCTTCGGTGACACGAACCACTTCACCTGGTTCAAACAAGGTCTTAGGCTTAGGACTATCGACGTTTTCTTCAAGGCGATTTAAGATCAGGTCAGCTTCTCTTTGCGAAATAGGCATCGGACGGTCTGATGTACCACCAATGAAACCTAATACACGTGGGACTGACTTCACTAAATGCCATGAATCTTCGTTCATTTCCATGTTTACTAATACGTAACCTGGGAAAAATTTACGTTCTGACTTACGCTTTTGTCCAGCGCGCATCTCTACCACTTCTTCAGTCGGCACTAATATCTCACCAAAATGCTCTTCCATTTCATTGGTTTTGATATGCTCTAACAGTGTTTTTTGAACACGGGCTTCATAGCCAGAAAATGCTTGTACTACGTACCAACGTTTAGTCATGATTAAAACCCTATGCCTGTGATGAAGCCAACTAAACGAACAATAATGCCGTCTAAGCCCCATAAAATTAATGCCATTACTAACGTTGCTGCTAATACAATCAACGTAGTCTGCGTCGCTTCTTGGCGATTTGGCCACACCACTTTACGTACTTCAGTACGTGAATCTTTAGCAAAGCCCAAAAAGCGAGTGCCTTTATTCGTTGTCGCAGCAATAAAGCCTGCAATAACCACCACTGCTACCGCAACAAGTGCACGATACAAGACAGATACTTCTTCATAGTGATAGTTAGCTGCAACCAAACCACTAAATAAGACAATCACGAGTAACCACTTAACAGTGTCTAAGCCGCCACCTGATTGATTTTCTACTTTTTCACTCATTGCTTTATCCTAGCTAAAAATGCGTGGCTGCAATGGCAACCTATCGCTAAAAGTGGCAGGGGCGGAGGGATTCGAACCCCCAACCATCGGTTTTGGAGACCGCTGTTCTACCAATTGGAACTACGCCCCTGCAGTGTGATACCGAATCTATATTCGCTACCAATCAACAAATTTTACATACACTTCGATTGTGCTGCCTGAAAAAAATAAATAAGGGAGTACAATGAAGGGATGCGTATTATACCCACGTTGACCAGTTAATCAAGCCCTATAAAACCGCCTGTTTGGTGTGACCATAGTTTTGCGTAGATCCCATCGCGTTGTAATAGTTCATTGTGTGTGCCCGACTCAACGATTTTGCCTTCATCCAACACAATCAACCTATCCATTTGGGCGATGGTTGATAGCCGATGTGCAATCGCCAATACCGTCTTATCTTGCATCACTTTATCCAAACATTGTTGGATCGCTGCTTCAACTTCTGAGTCCAAAGCTGATGTGGCTTCATCAAGGATCAGTATCGGTGCATCCTTTAGCATCACCCGGGCGATGGCAATCCGTTGTCGTTGTCCTCCGGACAGTTTGACACCACGTTCTCCGACGTGCGCATCAAAACCTGTACGTCCTTTGGAATCAGATAACTGCTGTATAAACTCAAACGCTTCAGCCTGTTTAGTTGCAGCTATCATTTCTTCTTCTGTTGCATCATTGCGACCATATAAGATGTTATCGCGCACCGAACGATGCATTAATGACGTATCTTGAGTCACCATAGAAATATGTGCGCGCAGACTTTCTTGTTGTATTTTAGTAATAGCCTGACCATCAATGTCGATTGTGCCAGATTGCACATCATAAAAACGCATCAATAAGTTGACTAAGGTGGATTTACCGGAGCCTGAACGTCCAACCAACCCGACTTTTTCACCTGCTTTTATCTGCAAATTCAATGAATGAAATACATCAACAACATTCCCTGCTTGGCTTTGGTAAGCAAAATTAACCTGCTTAATCGCAATCGCCCCACCGGCAATGGCTAACGGTTGTGCTGCGGTTTCATCTTTAATAGTAATCGGCACTGAGAGCGAATTAATACCATCTTGCACTGTGCCTATATTTTCAAAAATCGACGATACTTCCCACATGATCCATTGTGACATGCCGTTTAAGCGCAATGCTAAGCTAACTGTAATCGCTAATGCCCCGCCACTGACCAAACTATCAGTCCATAAACTGATGGCTAGCGCAGTCACTGATAACACCAACAGCGCATTAGAAAACCACACACAGCTATAGAGTATCGTGACTAAACGCATCTGTGGATGTACAGTTTGTAAAAACCCATCCATCCCTTCTTTGGCATAACTTGCTTCACGTGCAGAATGTGAAAATAATTTCACTGTCATGATATTTGTATAGCTATCGATGATCCGACCCGTCATTATTGAGCGCGCGTCAGCTTGATGCTTTGATACCTGTTTTAGCTTGGGTAATATCGCTTTGAGGATCGTAACGTATACCACTAACCAGATAATAAATGGCAATGCAAGCATGGGATCCGTGGCAAACACCATCACCACAATACTGATAAAATACACACATATATAAACCATTAAATCCAGCAGCTTCATCACTGTTTCACGCACAGCAAGAGAGGTTTGCATGATTTTGGTAGCGACACGCCCAGCAAATTCATCTTGAAAGTAAGACAATGATTGGCTCAGGATATATTGATGCGCCATCCAGCGAATACGCATCGGGTAGTTACCCAGTAAAGCTTGATGAGTCAAAAAAGACTGAGTAATGACACAAGCCGGCAATATGACAACCAGAATGAGCCCCATAATCAGCAAACTAGTTTGTTCTTCTGCTATAAATGTAGCTGGATCACGAGTCGAAAACCAATCTACCAACTGCCCCATATAGCCAAATAAAGAGACCTCTAACACCGCGATGAACGCAGATAGTACCGACACACAGACTAATACTGGCCAAATTCCTTTGGAATAATGCAAACAAAAAGAAAATACACCTTTGGGAGGTTGTCTAAGAGATGTATCGGGAAAGGGGTTGATTAAGCTTTCAAACCAAGCAAACATGCATTGACCTTGTCGGTAATATTATGGGTAAATAAGACCAACAAGGATAATGCAAATTAGTATTTAACGCTATGTTACAGATGGGTTATTTTATTATTGTTACATCATCGGTTGCATAAACAACCAGGTCCAGTAACCACAAACCCCAAACTGTACTAAAAATGCCACAAAGCGCAATTGAATTGCCAATGGACTTGTTGAGACAAGTAAAATCAACGATTGAGCTATACGCGCACCTAACAGTACATACGCTAATCCATCGGTGATGTCAGTATTGCCAGTCGCCATGGCGTAGAGTAGCAAGCCGCCAATAAAAGGAAAACACTCCACCGCATTGGCATGCACACGCGTTAAACGAAAACCAAAAGCCGGAACATCTGACCCATCGGCTGCAAATTTTAAGCTTTTATTCTGTCCACTTAAGCCTAGATAAGTGCGATAACCTGCTAGGGCGAGTAAGCTAACTAATATCAGGACAATGTAATGTAAAAATACGATGGCTGTAGCTGTCATAGTGATTCCTTATTGTACGTATTTACGTTAAATAACATGGCGTTAACTTAGCAACGCCTTGCTCTAAATTTCTTACCTTTGATCTTGCCTTCACGAAATTGTGCCATTGCACGCTTTACACTGCGCAGCTTAACCGCAATGAACGACACTTGATTGGTCACATTGATTTTGCCAATGTCATCACCATCAATGCCTGCTTCTTTGGTTAAAGAACCCAAGATATCACCAGGACGAAGTTTTTGACGTTTGCCGCCATCAATACTCAAGGTGACGTATTCAGGCTGGATAATACGATTGGCATGAAAACGGACACTCTCAATGCCTTTAGGTTTAAGCACGACTTGAGTATGCGCTTCTATCGCACGTAAATTACCCATTTCATTGTCACTTACCAAGGTGACGGCTAAGCCTTCGGCATCCGCTCGCCCGGTTCGACCAATACGGTGGACATACACATCCGGCTCTTCGCTTACGGTGTAATTGATGACTAAATCTACTGCATCAATATCCAACCCACGTGCAGCAACATCAGTAGCCACTAACACCAACGCTGATTTATGTGCAAAACGTGTCAGTACTTGGGTCCGCTCACGTTGTTCTAAATCACCATTTAAGGCTACCGCAGAAATATCTTTTTGTTGTAAATACTCAGTCAATTCAAATGTTTGAATTTTGGTGTGACAAAATACAATGGCTGCTTTGGCCTGATAATGGGTTAATATCGCAGCGACGGCTTGCTGACGATGCTCATCAGACACCTTGTAAGCTATCTGCTGGATCTTTGTATCACTGTGTAAAGATTGCGTTTCAATGCGTTGTGGTGTCTTTTGCACGGCATCACTTATCTGTGCAATCATATCGGGGTAAGTTGCCGAAAACATCAATGTTTGACGCACTTTAGGTAGGTGCTTAAAAATAACGTCCAGTTCATCAGAAAACCCCATATCCAACATACGATCCGCTTCATCTAGCACGAATTGTTTTAGATTATGCAATTTTACACGATGATTGAGCATATGATCCATCACGCGACCTGGCGTTCCTACAATAATATGCGGAGGGTGACGTAAAGTAGCTATTTGGCCATTCATCGGAATGCCACCACACAAAGTGGTGATTTTTACATTATCCATACGGCGCGCCAATAAGCGCAATTGCTCCGCTACTTGGTCGGCTAATTCTCGCGTTGGACACAAGACTAACGCATGGGTGTAAGTGCGTTTTTCATCGAGATCTTGCAATATCCCCAAACCAAACGCCGCTGTTTTACCACTGCCAGTTTTGGCTTGTGCTAGCACATCTTCTCCAGCTAATACCACCGGCAAAGTCGCCGCTTGAATATCCGTAAGCTGTGTGTAGCCAAGTTCAGTAACCGATTGGATCAGCTCTGGGCGTAAATTAAGGGTTGTAAAATCAGTCATTATACGAGTTGCCACGCTATCGCTTGTCCGGCGAAAAATGGGACAATATCGTCCCCAGTTGAAAGGACGATCTGCTCCGGAATAGTCCATTCTTGGCGTTGCAAAGTAATCGTTGTGCTGTTTCTCGGTAATCCATAAAAATCCGGTCCGTGTTGCGACGCAAATCCTTCTAACTTATCTAAGGCATCTAACTCATCAAATACTTGGGCGTATAATTCAATCGCACTCCACGCGCTGTAACATCCTGCACAGCCACAAGCAGATTCTTTTTTGTGTTTTTCGTGTGGTGCAGAATCAGTTCCCAAAAAGAATTTTGACGAACCTGAAGCAACCACTGCACGCAACGCTTGTTGATGAATATTGCGCTTGAGCACAGGTAAACAATAATTATGCGGTCTAATGCCACCGACAAGCATATCGTTACGGTTTAATAAAAGATGTTGTGGGGTAATCGTCGCAGCGACATTAGCAGAAGCCGCTAATACAAAATCCACCGCATCTTTAGTCGTAATGTGTTCAAACACAATCTTTAAATCTGGGAAGTCTGCCACTAAATGACGTAAATGTTGTTCGATAAATTCCGCTTCACGATCAAAAATATCAATGTGTGCTTGCGTGACCTCACCGTGGATAAGGAGCAACATGCCCACTTCTTGCATCGCGTTAAACACCTCGTACAATTCTTTAATCCCTTTGACTGCGGCATCAGAGTTGGTAGTTGCTCCGGCAGGATACAACTTCGCTGCGACGACACCAGCTGCTTTGGCTTTTTTTATTTCTTCAGGTGATGTGCTGTTCGTTAAAAACAACGTCATCAAAGGATCAAAATCTGGATAATCTGTTGCTTGTGCTAAAATACGTTCACGATATGCAAGGGCATGTTCGGTTGTCGTCACTGGAGGAACTAAATTCGGCATAACAATCGCCCGACGAAAACACCGTGCTGTTGCAGGTACCGTTTCGGCCAGCATTTCACCATCGCGAAAATGTAAATGCCAATCATCGGGTTTAGTAATAGTAAGGGATTGCATAGTCGTCTCCAGACACAAATTGAATGGCTGATATTATGCCAGATTTCACAAATAATTGCGCAAAATTTGCTAATCTAAATACATATGCATTATTGTAGTCTCCCCGGTAATTATTATTCATGTGTTTTATGCCAAAGGTAGTTTGTATTCATGTCCGCTAGAATCAGTTTACTTAATTTTTTTCCGCATCCCAATTTATGGCAACGCCTTGTCTTACCTTTACTAGATAGAATCTTTGGGATTAGCAAAATGAACGCCCTGTATCAGACTCATCAGATGCAAGGGTTAAGTAAAGAAGACTTTGCCGACAAGCTGTTATCAGTGCAATCCATTACTATCGAAAATGAAGACACATTCTTAGCGCAAATCCCAGCAACGGGTCCGGTCGTCATTGCCAGTAACCACCCGTTTGGTGGTATTGAAGGCGTTATCTTAGCGCGCGTTATTGGCAAAAAACGTCCCGATATCAAGGTATTTGCCAACAAAGGTTTGCAAGTATTTAAAGAACTTGAAGATTTTTTTATTTTTACGAATCCATTGGCACCTAACGATCCGGCAAACGCACCGAGTATTCGCAGTGCGATGCGGCATGTCAAACAAGGCCACCCACTGTTAATTTTTCCGGCTGGTCGGGTGTCCTACTTTCAATCACAATACAACGACATTGTTGAGCATCAATGGAACAAACTGGTGTATCGGCTGACCAAAGACGCACATGGCGCCTTTGTTGGGGTATTTGTGCAAGGTTTCAATCGCCCTTTCTTTTATACTCTTGGGCGCATTTATTATCGCTTACGCATGTTACTCCTAGCCCGTGAACTACTCGCTAATACTCATCGCACCATCCGCTTAGATCATACGCAATTGTTGAATTTGCCAAAGGATCTTCCGGCCCAAACTGGGGCTGATTTTGCCCGAAGCTTAAGTTATGCCGTTGATAGCCGCTGGCAGTATTCATGGCCTACAAGTTCACCTTCTGCGAACCAAGTACCACTAGGCGAACCTATCAATCCCAGTACCTTGCTTACAGAATTAACGGCACTCCCGCCGGAGCAAGCACTGATCACCGTTGGTGAATACTCAGTGTATTGGGCGATGCAACAACAAGCACCGCAGACCATTCAAGAAATCACACGGTTACGTGAACGTGTATTTAGAATGCATAATGAAGGGTCTGGTAAGGCCTTTGATACGGATAGATTTGATGCCACTTATACGCATTTATTTGTAGTGCGTACTCCGGCGGATAAAGCGGAACCGCTGCATATTATTGGGGCGTATCGCATGGGTCGTACTGATGTATTGTTAGCAGATAATGGCATCGAAGGATTGTATTTACATAATATGTTTACGTTTGCAGCGGGTTTTGTGAACCAACAACAACCGTGCTTGGAAATGGGACGTTCATTTGTGATCCCCGAGTATCAACGCTCACCCCAAGGGCTGTTTATGTTATGGCGAGGAATTGGTGAATTTATTCATGCATTTCCGCAATACCATGTGTTGTATGGTACCGTCTCACTGAGTACGTTATACCAACCACAAAGTGTCAGCATTATTGCGCATGGCTTAATTAACCAACCCGAACATGCCAAACCAACAAATCCATTTGCGTTAGACCTTCATCCACAATTACATGCATTTGCATTGAGTCAAAGTAAAACAGTGCAAGAGGGACTTGAAAGGTATGTGAATACTTACATACAAGCGTTAGAGAAAGACGGTAAAACGCTCCCCGTATTAGCAAAACAATATCAAAAACTTGGCGCTAATTTTCATGCACTTGGTATCGATACGAGTTTTAATCACACGCCAGGGTTATTGCTCAGTGTTGATCTGCAACAAGTCCCAGCGCGATTACAAAAACGATTTTTGGGGAGACCGCTTAGCCCATCCACTTAGAGAATGAATCGGTCAACATTGATTTTGCGTCTTGTCCAGCAGGAGTATCTAAATACTGCTTTGCTTGATCAACATATTGCATGATCATCCCTGAATCTAAACCCAATGAATCAAATTGCCCTTTTAATTGGTTTACGCTCTTTAATGTATCACTGTATTCGGCGGCTTTACCAAGCAATCCACCCATGCCACCTTGTGACGCTTGTGAAACAGCAGGGACTGCACTTAACAAACCGTCCATTCCAGGGATAGCATTGGATAACTGCGAAAACTTATCGGCAGACACATTTTGTTTGGCAAAATTAAATATTGCGCCAAGTCCACCCGAAGCTTGCTCTGGTGTGACGCCGAGATTATCAGTTATAGAGCTGAGCAATCCAGCCGCAGATGGTAAGGCATCGGTAGCCGTCTGGGTTACATCAGCCACTTGGGTAGGAGCCGCTTCACCCATACCTAACATACTTTTTATTGAATCCCACCAACCCTCAGCATGAGATTGGCTAGAAAACACTAAGGTGCTAGCAAGCAATAGTATCGGTAATTTTTTCATCACAATAATCCTTTAAAATTAAAAAATAATACATCGTCGAATATCGATAATAGATATCGGATATAACTTACTATAGATTAATATTTTCATTTTGTGGCATTATTGATGCTTACTGTGTCGGTTAGTTCTTTTTGGTATAACCAGCAATGATGACAATACGCTGACCATTGACACGGCCTTCGATATGTAAAGGATTATCGCTCAAGCCGATATTTCTGACAGGTGTGCCACGTTTTGCCGTAAATCCGGCGCCTTTAACATCGAGATCTTTGATAATAGTCACACTGTCACCCGCTTGCAAAGTGACGCCATTAACATCCAACGTTGGCTCATCATTGCTGACCATGCCCGCCTCAGCCCATTGCTTAACATCATCCTCAAGATATAGCATATCCATACTATCTTGAGCCCAGCTTTCACCACTTAACCGCCCAAGCATCCGATAAGACAACACTTGAACTGCAGGAGTTGGTGACCACATGCTGTCGTTAAGGCAGCGCCAATGATTCATATCAAGTTCGACTTCACCTTGGATCTGCGAGTGACAAACACCACACACTAAAACGGCGCAATTGGCGGTTGTATCTGGAGAGTGTTCTAGTGGATAAGCGACTAAATTGTCGGGCTGAGTACATAACTCACATTGATTATTGGCACGTTGATGTAGGTGTTTTTCTATAGACATTATTTGGATTCAGTTTACGTTATGTTGTTGAAAGGCGATGGTTGCTGGCGCTAAGCCGAAGGTATTATCAGTTGATGCACCTTGTAGCTGACGGATAATATTGACCAGAGCATAATGGTGGATCGCATGCGAGGTGCAAAAGACCAACTCACGGGCTATGGTTGAGTATATCACAAACTCATCGTCAACGTTGACTTCATGAGCCAGCGTCACCGATAGGCTCAACTGTTCGGGTTGAAGATGACTGAGCCAACGCTGAATATCATGCAACTGTTGTAATGCCAATGCTGGGTTGGTTTCTGTTTCACTATGTCGTGAACGAACGTTGTAATCAACATGCAAAGTGTCACTGCCACGGATGAGTGCGTTGAAATGGTCAATGATATGGCGCATGTGCATGCCAATAGAAGCACTAAACAACGGTTGGCTGATTGCCTGATATTCTGTACCTGTCACACTCTCCAATAATGTGATTGATTGCGCGACAACAGCGGTGTGACTTGCAAGCATAAAGGTGTGATTTCCCTGTAATAAAATACAGGTTAAGCTTACTATGAGTTATTCTAAATTGCGAATGTTATGGTCTACAAAAATCATCTTATCAGTAGCAAATCCTGTCGCTTTTGCGTACTCCAGTAAGCGTTCAGTGATGAGCGGGTCAAGCTGTGGGGTTCTGGCCAAAATCCACAAGTAATCTGTATCAGGCCCGGTCACTAGTGCATATTGATAGTCTTCGTCCAAGACAGCAATTACATAACTAGCATAAAAAGGCCCAAAGAAAGATACCTTCAAATGACCCGTTGTTTCTTTGTCAACAAAATAGGCTTTACCTTGCGCCTCTGTCCAAATCTGCTCAGCGACATTAAATCCTTTATTCAAGACACTCACACCGCCATCATCACGGGCAGTGTAAGTGGCCGATATCTGTTGTAAACCTCTTTCAAAAGGATGATCCAAGCGAGCAATTTCATACCAAGTGCCTAGATAGCGTTCTTTAGCAAAATCCGTCACCGGTTGAATTCCTGCAGGAACATTGGTGCAGCCTGACAAAGACAGTGCCACTACAACAAACGCAAAAGAAATATAACGTAGTAGTGGCAATGATTTGAGCGAAGAATTCACTGATAACCCCTTATTTTTGAGTGAAGAACTCTTTGCGCATATTGGGATCGGAACTAAATACACCGCCTAATGATGATGTTTTGGTATACGATTGGCTATCACGAATACCACGCGCCTTAACACAATAATGTGCAGCATTAATACTCACTGCAACATCATCTGTACCGGTCAGTGCTTGCAATGCAACCATTATCTGCTGAGTCAAACGTTCTTGGACTTGCGGACGTTGTGCAAAAAAAGCGACCAAACGATTAATCTTAGATAATCCAATTACTGTTTGCTTCGGAATATATGCAACCGACGCTGTGCCATCTATGGTCACAAAATGATGCTCGCAGGTACTGGTCAAGGACACATCGGACACTTGCACCGGCTGATCGATTTTCATTTTATTTTCGATTTGGGTGATTTTGGGAAAATGGCGATAATCAAGACCAGAGAAAATTTCATTCACATACATCTTCGCGATGCGACGTGGTGTATCGCACAAACTGTCATCATCCAAATCAAGTCCCAATGCATGCATCACATCGGTCATTGCTTGTTTGATTTTGGTGCGTTTTTCTTCATCACTCAGTCCATTATCGACCATAGGAGTTTCAAGTCCTTGCTCAATGAGGGCAGTACGAACAAGCGTAGCTTCTTTTGTGATCGCAGGTTCCAGAGAATTGCGTACAATTACGGCTTCTTTTGCTAACATAAGTCAATCCATCATTTAGTTTGTGAGTTTATATACGTCTTAACCACACATTTGGGATTAAAAAAAATTTAAGTAATTTAGTAAATAAATCGATTTTTTAATTCACCACGTATTAATATGCACTACTTCTAAGCATTACTATTAAGGATACCATTTTGAGTGCAGCAATACTAATTACCGGCGGAGCGCAACGTCTAGGCTTGGCCATGGCTGAAAATCTACTCGCACAAGATATCCCTGTCATTGTCACGTATCGCACCCCCAAGCCGCATGTTGAAACCCTTGCTCAAGCTGGAGCACACGTGATCCAATGTGATTTTGCACAAGCTGATCAGATTACTGCACTGTGCCGCACAATCGGCGAACAATATCCAACACTCAGAGCGATTATCCACAATGCATCTGATTGGGATCAAGAAGCTGATACCCAAGACTACGCAGGGCTGATGCACAAAATGATGCAAGTCCATGTTAGTGCGCCGTATCAAATTAACTTAGCATTACAATCTAATTTGCTCGCCTATGACGGTGTAGCGGATATCATTCATATGACAGATTATGTTCAGGTTAAAGGCAGTAAAAAGCACATTGCTTATGCCGCCAGTAAAAGCGCATTGCATAATTTGACCTTGTCCTTTGCTGCATTACTCGCTCCGCACGTCAAAGTAAACAGCATTGCACCTGCGTTATTGATGTTTAACGATCATGACTCTGCCGAATATCGCGCTAAGTCACTCAAAAAATCCCTACTCGAAATCTGTCCAGGTGCCCAAGAAGCGGTCACCGCTATGAATTATGTATTACAATGCGATTTTGTGACCGGACAAACCATGCATTTAGACGGCGGTCGTCATTTAAAATAACAAGAAGAACACGATGAGATATCAACTGTTACCTGAGTGGGTCAAGCAAGAAGCGTTAATTTTGGCGTGGCCACATCAACATACCGACTGGGCGCCATGGTTAGAGGATGCTCGGGCTGTCTATCAGATTATCATAGAGCATATTTCTCATGCACAAGGGGTCGTACTGCTATTAGTAGATCCCAATGATATTGCAGATGTGCAACAACGTCTGCCAAGCGATGTGCCTGTGCTGCTAATCCCTGCCGAATTTAATGACACTTGGGTGCGCGATTATGGTTTTTTGACACTCGCAAGCGACGGTCAATACCAGCCTGTAGAATTTGAATTTAACGGCTGGGCGGGTAAGTATCCGGCACACCTTGATACGCAAGTGAATCGGCGATATTTAGCGCCTTTGTGTAAGCGCCCCTTGCTTAGCAATCCGCAGATGGTGGAAGGTGGCGCTCTAGAGATAGATAACAATGGGCATTTACTCTCCACAGCTCAATGTTTATATCATCCACAGCGTAATCCACAGTTGAGCGCGTTAGATTATCAGCAGTTATTTGTTGATACTCTGGGTGTTAAACGCATGACGGTTTTACACAATGGGCATTTACAAAATGATGATACCGATGGGCATATTGATACCTTGGCTCGCTTTACTCTGCATCAAGGTGTGGTGTATCAAGGGGCTAATAACCGACCTAATGATCCCCATTTTGTCCCGTTATCAGCTATGGCTAATGAGCTACAAGCGGCATTACCAGATCATCAGTTATTTCCGCTACCATTGCCTGACATTAATGATACAGAACGATTACCGGCGTCCTATGCTAATTTTTTGATATTTAATCACCTTGTCTTAGCGCCGATTTATAATGCGCCAGAGGATGCTGAAGCACTTGCTGTTCTCACCCAAGCATATCCTGAACACACTATTATTGCGGTAGACTGCACAACGCTCGTCAAACAATACGGTTCGCTGCACTGTATTACAATGCAAGTGCCACAAGGTGTGCTCAAAGACGCTTGGATTACCCAAGCAATGCAGGGTGTGAGCGTCGTCGCTTGAACCCATCTCACTAAACTTGATAGAATATTACACTCAGTCAATAACCGCTTAAGCAGGTAGTACATTATGCCAGTACCCGTTGCAACTCACACTTCACCACGAGCAGCGTCAGTAACCGTTGGCGTCGTCCAACAATCTGTCGCAGGCAATGACAAGCAAGCCAATTGGCTGAGTAGCGCGGAACAAATTCGTTCATTAGCCGAATCGGGCTGTCGCTGTATCTTGTTGCAAGAATTGCATAGCACATTGTATTTTTGTCAGACCGAAGAGACCCATGTATTTGATCTTGCAGAGCCGATTAAGGGTGAGGGTCATGCGTTTTTTGGGCAGCTCGCTGCTGAATTAAATATTGTGCTAATCACATCAATGTTTGAACACCGTGCTAGTGGCTTATATCATAATACCGCAGTGGTCTATGATTGTAGTGCCGAAATCGCAGGGACCTATCGCAAAATGCATATTCCTGATGATCCTGGTTTTTATGAAAAATTTTATTTTACTCCCGGTGATATGGGCTTTACCCCCATCGACACCTCCATCGGTAAATTAGGCGTATTGGTGTGTTGGGATCAATGGTATCCCGAAGCTGCACGTTTAATGGCAATGGCGGGCGCGGATATATTATTTTACCCTACTGCAATTGGTTGGGACCGCAATGACAGCACTGACGAACAGCAACGCCAACGTGATGCATGGCAGATTATTCAACGTAGTCATGCCGTTGCCAACTCGGTTCCTGTTGTGGTTGCTAATCGCACTGGATTTGAAGCAGCACCGGATAGCACTAATGATGCTGCAGGGATCGAGTTTTGGGGAACTAGTTTTGTAGCAGGTCCACAAGGCGAGATCCTCGCACAAGCAAGCACCGACCAATCTGAAAATTTAATTGTGACCTTGGATTTACAACGCACTGAGACCGTTAAACGCATCTGGCCCTATTTTAGAGACCGCCGTATCGATGCCTACAATGATTTAAGTAAACGCTGGCGCGACTAAGTATTGTGTAATGTTGGGGTAATGCATATACCTATAGATGACTACCCCAGTTTGGTAAAACACTGCACATAATTAATGGCCATATTATCGGTGTTTCGCCACTGTTTGTTGAGAATGTTAAATTTCATCCCTGTTTGTCCGCTAATGGAACAATGATTATCCTCTGCCCATCTTTGCAGCTCTACCGGTTTGACAAATTTACGCCAACTATGGGTTCCGATTGGTAAATAGCGCATCACATATTCTGCACCCACTATCGCAAATACATACGCACTGACACTGCGATTCAATGTCGCTAATATCAACAGTCCACCAGGCTTAACTAATTGCGCGCATTGTGCGATTAATGTAGCTTGATCATCAACATGCTCGACGACCTCGGCATTGATTACCACATCAAATTGTTGTCCTTGCGCGAGGATTTCTTCGGCTAATACATGTTGATAATTTACTTCAGTTTGGGTGTTACACGCATGGCGTTGCGCCACTTGAATGCTGACAGCACTGGCATCAATACCGGTCACCTGAGCCCCAAGTCGTGCCAAGGGTTCAGAAACCAACCCACCACCACAGCCAACATCCAAAATTGATAAACCACTTAATACATTGCCCAAATCATATAACCGCCACAAGTTATCATTTGGTTGAGGAGTAAAGGGAAGATCAATTTCGAAATGCTGGGCAATTTGCTGGCTAAAATACGCTAACCGGGCGTGATTAAATGCAATGGCTTGTCCATATTGTCCAATTGGATCCCACCACTGTTCGGCTAATTCGTCGAACTTGGCGACTTCATCGGTGTTAAGGGTTGGACTGATCGCCCCTTTTAAATGACTCTTATTTAACATACATACTCATTAATAAATGGCAAAATGATCGGGTACTAGCTGTATTTACGTATACTTGCAGATAAAGTATCAATTCTCAATATTTAAGGTCGTTATCGTGTCTGATTTGAATGTCTATGGTGATCCGCTCATTCCTTGTTGCGCAGGGACCGGTTTTCAGCGAAATGGTTATTGTGCCGTTGTATCTACTGATTATGGCAACCACTCGGTTTGTGCCATTGTGACTGACGCTTTTTTAGCTATGCAACAACGCTTGGGCAATGATTTGATTACACCTAACCCTGCTTATCAGTTTGCAGGATTAAAACCAGGTGACAAATGGTGTTTGTGTGCGTCTCGTTGGCTCCAAGCACATACCGCTGGAGTAGCTCCACCAGTTGTACTAGCGGCAACTAGTGCAGCGTCATTAAACATCATTCCGCTAGCCATACTTGAACAATACAGCGCTGATAAACCCAGTTAATTGTTAGTTTTGGTGTTAGTGTGAGTGTTATCAAACTCAGATTGCCAAGCAGCAAGGGCTGCTTGAGTGTTTTCCTGCACTTCAGATTGATGAGTTTCAATCCACCAGCGCTCCATAATACGGACGTTTTTTTGGTTCGCTTTATAAAATAAATCGACCACATCACCCACTACTGGGACAAAACCCAAACCAAAATCAACTAAACAGTGGCGTAACATTCGTTGTTGGTGTGTTGAAGGTAATCCAAGTTGTTTGCCTAATGACACAATCCGTAAGCTAGCAAGTAGCATGGTAATATCGCCCACAACAGGAATTAACCCAATAAGAAAATCCAAGCCAACTCGTACACCAATGAACGGTATTTTGACAGCAGTATCGAGGGTATTCGCGATACGTTGTGCTTTGCGCAAGGCCAGTGGTGCTTCCATTATCTATCCTTAATCAGAATGACTAAACGTGTGAAGATTACACAAATTTATCCTACATAGGTGCATGCAATGCCTTGGCATCACGTGCACGAGTCGCTATATCGGTTTCGACTTGCCAACCTTGCATATTGTCTTGCAACAAACCAAATAACATCTCTATATGGTCGTCATTGGCATTGAGACAGGGAATATATTCAAACCGTTCTCCACCATGTTCCATGAAGTATTCACAGTTTTCTTCACCTATTTCTTCGATGGTTTCTAAGCAATCTGAACTAAATCCAGGGCATATCACTTGCAGTGATTTAACACCGGTACTCGGCAAGCCCTTTAAGGTCTCATCAGTATAGGGAGTTAACCATTCTTCACGGCCAAAACGTGATTGAAATGTCGTCATATACTCATCTTTTTGTAAGCCTAACGCTTCGGCTACTAATCGGGATGTTTTGTAACATTCACAATGGTAAGGGTCGCCATTCATTAAATAGCGCTTCGGGATCCCGTGATATGAAAAAACTAACTTATCCGCTCGCCCGTGTGTTGCCCAATGCGCACTGATACTGTCAGCTATACATTGAATATATCGAGGGTCATCATGATAATGAGCAATAAAGCGCATATCAGGTAACCAGCGACGTTGGGTAAAATCATTTGCTAATGCATCAAATGTGGAGCCACTAGTGGACGCACAATATTGCGGATACAAAGGTAATACAACGACCTTGCGTGCACCTTGTTCCAATAGTGAGTTCATTGCATTTTCGACACTGGGTTGACCATAACGCATCGCATATTCTACTAGGTATACACCTGGACTATGTGCATCAAATTTAGCTTGCAGCGCCTGTGCTTGATGTTTGGTATGGGTGAGCAGCGGTGATCCATCTTCGGTCCAGACGGTAGCATAAGCAGCCGCAGATTTTTTTGGACGAATATTTAAAATAATCAAATTTAATACACACCACCAAATCAACTTCGGTACTTCTACCACGCGAGGATCTGACAAAAATTGCTTTAAATAGGGTTTTAATGCTTGCTTAGTCGGCGCTTCTGGCGTGCCTAAGTTACTCACTAATACACCGATTTTGTCCTGTTGTGAATGGGTAAAAACCGTATTTGATGTGTACTTCATAAACACTGTATTCCAAGTTTAATAATGGCATGATTGTGATACGCAGACTAAGTGGTTTTGGCCTACCCTAGTCTGCAATATTTGTATAAGTAATGCGCCTATGGCACGTAATATGTAGGTGAATTAAATCCAACCGGCAAACCTAAGCCAAACACCCACACATAGAATAAGATGATCCAACCGACCATAAAGACCATTGAATAGGGAAGCATCATGGCTATCATGGTACCCATCCCTGTGTCTTTTTTGTACTTGACTGCCATTGCCAAAATCAAGCCAAAGTAACTCATCATGGGAGCAATAACGTTTGTAACGGAATCACCAATTCGATAAGCAGCTTGGATCACCTCAGGAGCAAATCCAACTAACATTAACATCGGCACAAATATCGGTGCTGTGACGGCCCATTGCGCAGACGCACTGCCGAGTGACAAGTTAACCAAGCCACACATTAGAATAAACAGAATAAAGATCTCAGGGCCATCTAGTCCAGCAGCTTGAATCGCCGCAGCACCTTTAACTGCAAGTACAGTACCTAAGTTTGTCCATTTAAAAAACGCAACAAACTGTGCAGCAAAAAAGACTAACGTGATATATAGTCCCATCGTACTCATGCTTTTAGCCATCGCATTAATCACGTCGCGATCATTGGTCATTGTGCCAGCGTATTTACCATACACAAATCCAGGTATGGCAAACGTAATAAAGATAAACGCCACTATGCCTTTCAAAAATGGCGACCCGGTCACAAAACCTGTCTCTGGATCACGCAAGATACCCCATTCAGGCACGATGGTTAACGCAATAATGCCACCCAGCACCACAAAGGATAAACCAGCCATCTTCATGGCTTTGCGTTCTTGTTTATTGGGAGCCTCTAGCACCGGTGTATCAAGCGGCTCTGGTGCATCAGATGGGTTATATTTCCCCAGCCGAGGCTCAACGATATACTCAGTGACTAAATAGCCTAAGCCTGCCACAACAAACGTACTGGCAAACATAAAATAATAGTTCGCTTCAGGACCAACTTGATAAGTTGGATCAATCATCTGCGCAGCAGGCGTCGTAATACCTGCTAGTAATGGGTCTATCGTCCCTAATAATAAATTGGCAGAATACCCTGCTGAAACCCCCGCAAATGCAGCAGCTAGCCCGGCTAATGGATGACGACCTAGGGAATGGAAGATCATTGCAGCCAGGGGGATCAGTACTACGTATCCTAATTCAGAAGCTGTATTTGAAATAATACCGGCAAATACAACAATGAAAGTCACCATCTTGCGAGGTGCATTAAGTACTAGTGAACGTAATATGGTTGATAGCAAACCACTGTGCTCAGCAACAGAGACTCCTAACAACGCAACCAGTACCGTTCCTAATGGTGCAAATCCAGTAAAATTGGTGACCAAACCGGTCACGATTTTTTGTAGTCCTTCGGCTGACATCAATGAGATGACTTCGATGACGCCATCAGCCTCACGACCTTTGGCACCTTCTGGACGAGGATCTGCCACCGCAATATCAAACATGCCTAAAATGCCACTCAAGACAATGATAAACAATGATAATAAGGCGAAGAGTGTCACCGGATGAGGAAGTAAGTTACCTAAGAATTCAACGCCATTCAAAAATCGCCCAAACCAGCCAGATTGTGATTTATCCAAAGGCACACCATCGGTGTTGTTATTTGTTGAACGTGCAGTATCGACTGACGGTTTATGTGAATTTGTAGCCATAATGCTAGGACTCCCTCTTATTATTAGCCGTCCATAATAGCACAAAACCCCTTAATAATCTCTTATTAAAGGGTTTTGGAAATGACTAACTGCTTTGTTTTGGTTTACTTTTTAATACCACTTTGATTATTTAAGTAGTTAAAGAAATCCGAACTTGGATCAACAATTAATACGTCTTGCTTTGAATTAAAGCTGCTACGGTACGCATCCATCGAACGTAAAAAGCTATAAAATTCAGGATTCTTAGAATACGTATTGGCGTAGATTTGAGCCGCTTCTGCATCACCTTCACCACGTAATTTACGGGCATTACGCTCTGCATCTGCCAGCATTACCGTTACTCGGGCATCCATGTTTGCACGAATAAAGTCAGCTTGTTCTTGACCTTCAGAGCGATGCTCTCTGGCCACTGCTGCACGCTCAGCACGCATCCGTTGGAAGATTGAATTAGATACTTCTAGCGGTAAGTTAATTTGTTTAACGCGTACATCAACAATCTCAATACCAAGCTCATCTGAACTACCAGAGGCTTGTTCCATTGCTTCGTTCATTAATTCAGAACGTTCACCAGATACGATTTGTGGAATAGTACGTGTACCAAACTCAGAACGTAAACCGTTATTTACTTTTTGCTTCAATAACGCTTCAGCTTGTAAACGATTGCCACCTGTTGACAGGTAGTAACGCTCAAAGTCGTCGATGCGCCGGCAGTTGTTGTTGGTTGCAGCGCGCTTGCTGCGACGATCAGCGAAAATATCTTGTTTTGGTGGCTTTTTCATTACCTTTGCCATTGAGTGGATAATAATTGTTCGATAGTAGAAGTTCTGGGAGTTAAAAGCCGTGAGCGTGTTCACATCATATTGGAGGGAGTGTTAATTGCGGCGGTCAATGTAGCGATATTCATCGAGGCTGCGTAGCCAATGCGGGAAAAATACCGCCATGGCCGATACTATCATGCCGTTGATAAACCCTTCGGGAAAGGCTAGTAGTAATAGCCAAGGTAAATATTTGTCGGCATTTATCGCCAGCAAGCTATTGTCGCCTGCAGCAGCCCCCATCGTATAAAGCAGTAACGCTAAACTGATTCGAGTGACGATGCCGCCAATAAATCCACCGCCTAGCATGTAGATAAATAAGTTGTTAAGAGGGATACGTGCAATCAGTAATAGCCAGCAGTGGGTGATCAGTGCGGGTACCACTATCAGTAGGCAGTAGTTAACCGCGAGCATCGACCAAGCTGACAGCCCGGCCAAACTATAGAGTAGCATCAGCAGTGCACCGGTGATCATCGCAGGGCTAAGGCCCACTAACATTACTACCGAGGTGATACCAAGCATATGGACTCTCAATCCATCGCCTTCTAGGCTGACGCCTATCGACCAAAGCGCTGCGAGTGCAGCTGCGCTCCCCCATAAAAGATGCTGGCGCTCTTGTGTTGCAAGAACAGCATTGAATGGAAA
>CAKZLI010000050.1 GCA_937125395.1 uncultured Glaciecola sp. | reverse complement strand
GATGCCAAATATAAACAGTACGACACTGGCACTGTGCCTATTAACGCTAGTGGATGGACTAAATCTAAAGGATTGGCTGAAAATTATGCCGCTCTTGAGCAAGACTTAACTACTGATGTATTAGTTATTGGCGCAGGTTTGGCCGGTAGCTCTTTGGCGCTGCATTTGTCAGAACAAGGCGTTGATACGGTGGTGCTTGAGGCACGTCAGCCAGGTTGGGGGGCGTCAGGTCGAAATGCGGGTCATGTCCTGCCGTTGCTGAAAGACTTTGAAGTGTTTAATAAGTTTCCTGATAAAGGTAAGGCTTTTCTCGATTTTTTTAGTGAACACAACACAATGCCATTTGATATTTCTGAAAAATACGGTATTAAGTGCGATGCGAGCAGAAGTGGTTATCTAAACGCAATTAAGTCACAAAGTGCATTAGATAAGTTTTCAACGTCGGCCGCTTTATCAGCCGAACGTTTGGGACAGAGTATTAAGGCGCTAGGCGCAGACGAAATGCTTGGAATGACAGGATCTGACTACTATCCCCATGGCGTTTTTTATGAGTCGGGAGGGCGAATTAACCCTTACCTTTTTACTAATGGAATGGCTCGAGTGGCGAAAAGCAAAGGTGCTCGTATTTATGGTGAGACTGAAGCAAGCACCGTTACGTCAGATGGAAAACGCTGGATTGTTAAAGTAAAAAATGGTTCAACAGTCCGCTGTGATAAGTTGATTTTTTGCACCAACGCCTACTCAACTGATATTGTTCCCGAATTTAAAAAAAGCTGTTATCCGGTTACCGCTTACGCCTTGTCGACGAAACCATTGCCGGATGAATTACGAAATATAATCATGCCTAGCCGTGCGACCTTAGCGCAGGTGCCAATTGACCTAAATCCTTTTATTGTCGATGAACACAATCGTATCGTTATGGCGTCAATACCGAGCCGGACAAAGCCCCATGATGCGGGTTGGCATTTTAAGCAACATATGCAGTGGGTTAATAGAACCTGGCCAGAAACGAAAAACTTCCCCATTGAACTAGAGTCTTATTGGACTGGGCGTGTTGCTATGGGTGAACAGGAGTTCCCCGGTATGTATCGTCTAGCCTCTGGGATTTATGGCTTAATGCATTTCAATGCGTGGGGCAATATCATGGCGCCTATGATGGGTATGGCGCTGGCTAAAGCTATTGCTGCAGATAGGCCAGACACCTTGCCCTTTCCGATTATATCGCCGACGGAAGTTGCTCATCCAGGAAAACAAGAGATGTTGATTCGTAATCTTATGATCCCAGCAGCTAGAACATTACAGGATTTCAATTTTATCTAACGGTTTATGAAGTGTAGCTTCTTGTTGCAAAGCCATTAGCTAAATTCATTCAAATTTTAAGCTCAAATTTCACGATTTGGCGAATAGTGGCGCTTGCCATTTTTTAGAGGGTGTAAAAATGGAAGTATATCCATTTAGAAAATATTCAACCAAAGTTCCTGCTGACTGGGTTGATTTCAATGGGCACATGAATACAAAGTATTATGGCTTGGTAATATATGATGCCCATATTGATTTTACTGAGCATCTCGATCTAGGTGAACGATACAGGTATGCAAACAACTGCAGTAAAGCGCTTGTTGAGAGCCACTGTATTTTTGAGAGAGAATTATGTGAACATGACGAAATTGAGGTTGTTTCTTGGCTTTTGTCAGTTGATGAAAAACGTTTACATACTTTTCATGAAATATATTGTTTAAATAAAGGATATCGAGCGGCAGCTGGAGAGCACCTTGATGTTCACATAGATTTAGAAACTAGACGGGTATCCTCATTTCCTGACGATGTTCTTCAACGCTTACAGTCAATAGAAAAAGAATACGCCAAGTTTCCAAAGCCAGATAAGATCGGCCGCACTATTAAGATTCCAATTAAGTAAACTGTAAAAAAATGATCTCGACAGTCCTAATAAGGCCAAGTAATCTTACTTCGCAACCACGATATTAAAACTAAAATAAACTAAGACAGGTATATAAGTGCATATTTTCGACAATAAAATTATCATAGTCACAGGTGCTGGACAAGGAATAGGTCAAGGCGTTGCTCGTCGCTTTGCTCGCGCAGGTGGTACTGTCATTGTCGCTGATATTAATGCCGATGCGGGTCAGAAAACAGCTGATTCACTAAAAGCACTTGGTGGAAAGGGCGTCTATATGCCCTATGATTTATTTGATGTGAGTGGCGGTGATAAGTTAATTGAACAGACCATTAGCCAGTTTGGCCAGGTGGATGTTTTAGTGAATAACGCCTATCCAACCGGCATGATTCCGGCTAAACCTATAGAGAATAAATCGATGAACGATTACCAGAAAACCATGCAGGCTGGTTTTTTCGCGATTGTAAATATAATGAATGCGGTTTTTCCGTATATGAAAGCAAAGCAATACGGTCGAATTATTAATATGTGTTCGTTAAATGGCGTTAATGCCCATAAATATACGTCAGAATACAATGCCTGCAAAGAAGCCGTACGGGCTTTTTCTCGAACCTCAGCAGTTGAATGGATGCAACATGGTATTACCACCAATATCATTTGTCCGGGTGCGATGAGTGAAGCATCTAAAAAATTTATGGAAAAAGAACCTGAGATGATGGCCGAAATATTGAGCCAAAATCCTGCTGGTAGGATGGGGGATCCAGAACAAGACATTGGTGGCGCAACTCTGATGCTAGCTTCGGATGATGCACAGTACATTAATGGCAATACGATATTTGTCGATGGTGGATCGCATATCAATGGTGTCAACTGGTCACCGGGAAAATAAGCTAAGTAG
>CAKZLI010000049.1 GCA_937125395.1 uncultured Glaciecola sp. | reverse complement strand
GATGGCGACCTGATTAATGGTGGTTATACTTCTGCCGGAGCTGTTGTCACCACATTACTCAAGCAGCCACGCCATTGCACGATCATTGATGAGTTTGGTTTATATCTTAGGGCAACCAATGATAGCGGAAATACCAACTCGCTAGAGGCTCAGACAATGCTGATTGAGTCATTTGGTCGACAAGATGGTGTTCTACGGCCCAAATCATACAGCATGATGACCAAAAAAGATGAAGGTGGAGCAAAAATTGCCATTAAAAACCCAGCGATTTCACTCGTCGGGATCACAACTCCATCAACCTTCTATGAGGCAATCTCTGGAGCAAATGTCGCCGATGGTTTTCTCGGCAGATTTATTATTCACCAGAGCAATGTTGAACGTGACGTTTATGACGAGCCGGACAGTGTGCCAGTGCCAAGCAGAATTATTGAATGGATTAATGAGATTAAAGCCAGAGCTAATATGCCCCAAGAATTGGCACTTGAAAGCCCTGACTGCGTTGACCTAACTTTCGATAACGAGAGCTTAAAAATGATTAAAGATTTTAATCGGTTCCAAGTTGATATGCAGAACAGCCTTGAGGTGTTCGGCCTTGAGGCGTTGCCTGCACGTATTAAAGAGATAGCCATGAAGCTGTCATTAATTATCGCACTCGCGAAGAACCCACAGGCGCAAATCGTAGATAGCGAAAGCACCAGCTGGGCGATCCAATATGTGAAGTTTTCAATTGAGCAGACAGTATCAATAATGAAATTGAAAGTGTCAAACAGTGAGCATGAGGCACAGAAGAAAGAAATACTTGAAGCTGTGAGAGCAATACCTGAAGGCATTAGTGCGACCAAAGCAATTAAGATCGCACCATTCAGTAAGTATCGCTATAAAGATTTAAAGGCAATACTTGAAGAGCTGGAACAGGCCGAGCTTCTAACTGCTGAAATGGACACAACAGGAAGAGGCCGACCGAGCCAGAAATGGACAGCTAGTGGTTAAGGGATCACACAGATTACTGGTGAAACTTTTTTAGGTTCAATCTCTTGCTGATTACTGCCGCTCAGAAGACAATAAGACCCCTCGCCGCTATACCCTTTTTTCAGGACACCAACATATTGATCATCAACAATGCACAAAGTTTGCACTTCATCAGGAGATTTATAAACATCCTTTAGATAAAAAACATACGCACCATCAAGTATAGTAGCTGGTGAACGAACCTGAATGGCAACAGCATTTGCAGGAAGAGATAAATCTGTTTTAACAGTGACATCTTTTAATTTTGAAATCTTCCCGTTATCATCAACCCAACCAGTTACAACAATCTCTTTTGATTTGCTGTCTGCATAAAGCCCCGACTTTGCAGCTACCTGATCAACGGGCTTGCCAAGTGCCGAAGCGAACATTTCAATGTCTGTCAACTTCATCTTGCGCTTACCGCTCAAGAGTAATGATATTTGTGATGGATCGAGTCCTTGCATTTTAGCGAAACGCGCCTGACTTAGGCCACGCTCTGCTATTTTATCTTGGAACCATTGCTTATCTACTTTGTTGTTTTTGTTTTTCATAATCTATTTATAAGATGTATGTTGATACTTTGTTAATTAATAATTAAAAAAAATTAAATTAACTATTGACAAATTGTCAACGATTATCTAAAACAGTATTTATCAAACTTCAAAAAACTAATTAGGAGAAAATAATTGAAGAACACACCTACCATAAACGACTTGGCAGACATGAATGCCAATGATATCGCGGAGTTGCCGCTAGATATGATCAAGTCATATTATGCAGATATCAAGAAATCTACTGCAACCAATAAGAAAGCAAAGTCTAATCTGAATGACGCTATACTTGCAAAATACGATGATGTATTTAACAAAGAAGAGATTGGCACGTTTACTCATATCGTTGACAAATTGTCAATTAAAGTTGTTGTTGGCAAGACAATTGAATACGATCAGTTGGCCCTTGCCAACCAGCGGAAGGCGATAGCTGACAGCTGGAAAGATGATCCAAACGCTTACATCGATGTCAAATACACAATCAATGAAACTAAATACAACTCTTGGTCGGACAATGTTAAGTCGCATTTTATCGGCGCAAGATCAATGAAACCAAAAGCCCCCACAGTAACAATTACGGAAATATAATAATGTCTATTGATCTAAGTACACTTAATGTCACACCGAAGGGTTCGCTCCCTCCGATGATTGGCATCTACGGCACAGATGGTGTCGGTAAAACTGGCCTCGCATTACAAGCTGATGACGTAGCCTATGCACCAACAGAGCAACGCTTCAGCCACTATGAAGCAATGAACCTATTTCAAACTCCTGAGAACCCTAACGCCATATGTCAGTCATTCGGTCAAATGAATAGCGCATTGCTGGCATTACTTGAACAAGAACATAATTTTAAAACTCTAGTCGTTGACAGCCTTGACCATTTTGAGCCGCAAATTTGGGACGCAGTATGTCAGAAGTATGACAAGTCAGGTGAGTTTGTTCATGAGGCAACGCCCAAAGAAAAGAGGGCCACCACAGTCGAGGATTATGGTTACGGCAAAGGTTACATCTATGCTGATAATGGCTGGCAATATTTCTATTCATTGTTGAACCGTCTTCGTAACGAAAAGAACATGACGATTATCACTGTGTCTCATTACACACTGAAGGAAGAGAAGTCAGCTGAGGGCGAAAGCTTCGAGCAATATCAGATTAAACTTCACAAGAGAGCAGCCGCCCTCACCCGCGAAGTGCATGATGCGGTTCTGTTCGCAAAATTTAAAAGCCACATTCAGAAAGTCGGCGAAGGATTACGCCAGCGCAACATTCCTGTGGACACAGGTGAGCGTGTACTTGTTTGTCAGCCACGACCTAGTTGCGTAGTAAAGACAAGCTTCGACACCATGCCGAAAGAAATGCCTCTCGATTGGGCGCAGATTAAATCGCATATCCCTTACTTCCAAAACCAACAGCCAAACTCATAAAGGACAATTAAAATGGTTGCTATTAATAACACAAATCGTGAAGACCTCCCAAAATCAGACTTTCCAGAAATCCCTTCAGGTGATTATCTGTGTGTCGTTCAAAGTATTGCGGAAGATATTCACAAAAA
>CAKZLI010000048.1 GCA_937125395.1 uncultured Glaciecola sp. | reverse complement strand
AGAGCGTTTAGTGAGGTGGCTATCATTATCGTTACCTTGCCGATGGCGATGATTGGTGGCTTATGGTTGATGTATCTGGAAGGGTTTAACTTCTCTGTGGCTGTTGGCGTGGGCTTTATTGCTCTAGCTGGGGTAGCGGTTGAGATTGGTGTGATAATGTTGGTCTATCTCAATCAGGCACTTGCTGAGCTTAAGGAAAAAGCTGAAGAGCGAGCTGAACCTATCTCTGATGATGCATATCAAGATGCATTATTGCACGGTGCAGGCTTACGAGTTCGTCCAGTAATGATGACAGTTGCAACAATCATTATCGGCTTGATGCCCATTTTATATGGTACAGGAACAGGTTCGGAGATTATGAGTCGTATTGCTGCACCTATGGTAGGCGGAATGACAAGTGCTGTGCTACTCACTCTTATTGTGCTCCCAGTAATTTACTCAATCGTTAAAAAGCCAGAATTAAACGCCTTTAACAAGGAGCTTTCTAAGGCGGAGCTAAAAAGTAATGCTTAGCACGGCTAGAAAATATCACAAATGGCTAATGGCATTTGTCGGAATACAATTCCTCTTCTGGTCTATTACAGGCGTGTATATGGTGACTATGGATATTCACTATATACACGGCGAAACCTTGGCTAAGAGTGAGGAAGCCAAAATAGATTTAGCAAGTATGGATTACTCCATTGTAAAGCTAGCTGCGGATTATCCTAAAGCTAGCCAAGTTACACTTACTCAAAGTATGGGCCGTCCTTTGTATTCTTTTATTAATGGAGAAAATGGAAAAGTAGCAATAGATGCTAAAACTGGAGCTGTTCAGGCACTTGTAGATGAAATCAAGGCTAAAGAAATCGCACAATACCATTATGCGCTGAATCATCAAATCGACAGCGTAAGGTTGATTAAGTCAGCGACAAACTTGCCTGCTGAGTTGTCCCCAAGGCATTTACCTGTTTGGAGAGTGACGTTTGAGCAATTCTCCACACCGACATTTTATATAAGTCAACAAACAGGATCACTTGTTGCCAAGCGTCATGATTACTGGCGATTGTTTGATTGGATGTGGCGGTTCCACATTATGGATTACTATGATGGAGAAAACGTATCTAACTGGTTTTTGTTCTTGGTCGCAACTCTAGGTCTAATGGGAGCAATTACTGGCGCAGTATTGACTTATTACCGAGTGCTTTCCCCAAATAAAAAGGGAGTCATTTGATGCGACTATTTAAGTTAAATACAACGATACACAAGTGGCTTTCTTTATTTGTTGGTTTACAACTGCTTATTTGGTTGGGAACGGGCCTTTACTTCAATTTGATGGATCACAGTAAAGCCAGTGGTAATGAACTTAGAGTTCATTCTCATCATGAAGGTAGCATTACAGGCTTTGACCTATTCCCTATTAAAGACATTACTAGTAATGCTCCGCAGGAAGTAAACCTTATATGGGTTTTACATCAGCCTTACTATCATTTTGTGTTCGATAAGGGGCAGCATAGCTATCAAGAACGCCACTCAAAGCTATTTGATGCTGTAACAGGAAAGCCATTTAATTTGTCTGAAGAACAAGTACTAACTTTGGCAAAAAACTCCTACTCAGGACAGGGTAAGTTAACTACTCCAGTGTTATCTCAACCTCCGTTTTCTGATCACGTAAGGCAGCAAAATCCTATGTGGCAAGTTGCCGTTGAGGATGAGAACAATACAACTATTTATTTAGATAGTATTACAGGTCAAGTACTTCGCCATGCCAATGATGATTTCAGATTGAAAGATCTGATGATGAAGCTTCACTTTATGGACTATGGCAATTCTGGAGGATTTAACCATTGGTTGATCATTGCATTTGCTTTTGCAACGCTATTCCTTTCAATTACTGGTGTTACTTGGCTGATACAACAGTATCGAAGTGGTTTACTGAAGCTAGGTTGGGGCACTAACAGGCAAAAAGTGGCAGTGACGTTTTCCAATGAAAATACTATTACTGACATCTCAGCAGTTGGTCGCTCAACTGTACTAGAAGGGCTAGCTAGTTCACATGTATACCTTCCTTCAGGTTGCGGTGGTGGCGGTACTTGTGGCAAATGCGTGTTCTTAAGTTCAACTAAATTACCTATCACACTATCTGAACAGGAACATTTATCTCAGGAGCAACTTAAGGAAGGTTATCGGCTTGGATGTCAGCATAGGTTCTCTGAAATTAGTTCGATTGAAGTTAATACTGATCGCAATATTGAAAATCATGAGCTAGTTGTGGTTGCGACTAATTTCATTACTCCTTTTATCAAGGAAGTGAAATTTAAGCTGAAATCAGGCAAACAGTTGGCATTTAAAGCTGGTGCATATATGCAATTTGATGTGCCAGCAGGGATGAATAGCTTACGTCCAGATGATATGCCAGAGTGCTATGAAAAATACTGGGATAGCTACTATCATGGAAAATTTTCTCATAACGGTGTAACTCGCCACTACTCATTAGTTAACTTTGACGAGGAGTCTGATGAGTTAATGTTTAATATCCGTTGGCAGACCGCAAAGAATGGTTTTAAAGCAGGAATAGGTTCAAGTTATTTAGGTTCACTCCAAGTAGGTGAAACGATAACTGCAAAAGGCCCTTTTTCTGATTTTTATGCCACTTCAAATAAAAAAGTTAGTCGCGTGTTTATTGGTGCGGGTTCAGGACTTGCACCACTGAGGTCTATTATTTTTGAACAGTTGAAAAAGCATAAAGATAAAAGTGGTTTGACTCTTATCTATGGTGCGCGAACTGAAGATGACTTGCTATACCATAATGAATTGAAGTCACTGAGTGAGAAGCATAAAAACTTCTCTTATATTCCTACTCTTTCTAATCCTTCAGAAGAATGGCAAGGGCACTCAGGCTATGTTCAAAAAGTACTTCTGCCGTATATGAACCAAAAATCAGAACTGCTTTTGGCTGAGTTTTACTTGTGCGGTCCAGAAGCAATGATGAGTGAAGTGGAAAAAATAATTACAGATGCTGGGATTCCAAGTAATCAAATTTTCAAAGATAAATTTAGTCGTTAATCCATTAAATAAATAGAGGTATATATGAAAACATTAATTAAATTTTTAACCGTAATCAGTGTCGTTTTTAGTAGTGCGGTATTTGCGCATGTGCATCTTGAAAAAAGTGTGCCTGCTGATAATGCAATGCTAATGAATCCTCCAGAAGAGTTAACTTTGGTGTTCACCAAAGAGGTACGGGTTGTAAAAGTTTCATTGGCCAATAAACAAGGCGAAGAATTTAAATTTGGATTCGAGCCTTCTAAAGTCGCTACTAGCAAATTTACATGGAAACTACCTAAATTAGCTCCTGCAAACTATGCTGTGGATGTAACCTTCTTAGGTAACGATGGTCATAAAATGAAACATAGCTTCGGCTTTATGGTTCACTAAAATAGGCGGTGTGATTGATATGGAAATGTATATCTGGAATACAGTCATTGTACTGTCAAAAATTGTATTTTACGTCGGCTTTGCCTGTATTGCTGGTTATACATTTTTCAGGCAAATATTTGAGAATAATGAATCTCATACTAATGCTGTAATAGCGAATTTAACGTGGACAAGAACTTATATAGTTATGGCTTTGATCGCTAATATTACTTGGTTCTTTGCCAGTACTGGTGCAATGGCAGAAGAGGGAATTCAGGGGGCGATAGACGCTGATATATTGGCTATTATGTGGGACTCCTCTGTCGGCACTGGAGCTTTGCTTCGAGCGCTTGGGCTAGTTACCGCAATAATCGCTTTAGCTTTAAGGTTCAAACTCGCTGTGAACTCGTACTTAAAACAAAGCGCTTTAATGTTGAGTTTATTAATCCTTGCATACTCATTCACGTTACTGGGTCATATTTCTGAGTTAGGCACAATTGAAAAAGGCTTGCTTATTTTGCATGTGCTCGTTATGGCATGGTGGTTTGGGGCGTTATTGCCACTAAAACAGGCTTGCCATCAGCTAAGTTATGCAGAACTTCATTTGCTGATGGAAAGCTTTGGCAAACAAGCAAGTTTTACATTGAGCCTATTGTTGGTAGCAGGCCTCTGGCTCGTGATTCAATTGGTCGGAAGTCTTGATGCACTAATAAGCTCAAGTTACGGACAAACACTGTTGTTTAAATTGGCCCTTGTAGTGTCTATTTTGGCACTTGCTGCTAAACATAAACTAATACTCGTTCCACAACTTAAAAATAGTCAAGGCAGAGAGGCTTTATCTAAATCTATCTCGATAGAAATGGTAGTAGCTTTTGCCATTTTATCTGTAACGGCTGGGCTTACTAGTGTTGTTGGCCCTGCAAATTAAAACCTAAAAGAGAAAATGAAAATGAAAACAATAAATATCCTACTCGTTTTATTAATGACGTTTAGTTTCGCAGCAAACGCTCATGGTGATAAGAATAAAGACAAAGGATTGTTTAAAGGTGTAGATACACCAGCCGCAAAAGTTGTTTTGGCATTTCATCAAGCACTTGAAACTGGCAATCAAAAACAGGCTAGAGCGCAGTTAGCGGATGATGTCATCATTTTCGAGGGAGGCCGCGTTGAAAGGAGCGCTGATGAATATGCTCATCATCATATGTTGTCGGATATGAAGTATTTAGCAGCGATGAAGAGCGACACACTTGAACATCAAGTGACGATACTTGGAAATACAGCTATCTCTGCCTCGCGTAGTCAAACTAAAGGTACTTACAATGGTGAAGAACGTGATTATCAAGGGATGGAAACAATGGTTCTCGAAAAGCAAAACGGTGAATGGAAAATTAAGCACATTCATTGGTCACACTAATTTATTGGTCAAACCTCGGAGAGTAAAATGAGAATTAAAGATCCATTACATCAAATTTCTACACCGCGTAGACGCTTTGTACAAGGTTTAGCTGCTGGCGGTATATTAGCTGCTTTTCCAAGCATTCTTCATGCTGCTTCATCTTTAGTGGCTGGAACAATAACAGGTACTGTGCCCGAACTAAGTGGAGAAATAATAGATCTGGTGATAGATGAGTCACCCGTAAACTTCACAGGTGTTGTAAGAATGGCTACAACAATCACCCCCACAGTACCAGCAGGTACTGTAAAATCAATATCATGTAATATTGGTGCACGATCTGGGTAAGCAAACCCCACCGCTGTCAGACTGACGCAACCCCGTAACGCCCCCTCACTATCAATGCGCGGAAGCTGTTCATCATGACTTTCTATTGGCGTGTTGAGTAAACCAATAATACGGCTTGCTGCGCCCTGCGCCTGTTGCACCTGACCATATAATCCAGCCAATACACCCATCGGTTTTGCAAATAATGCGCCGTATAATAACAAGGTGATCATTTGTGCCAAATCAATGCTATGTTGCTGAAAATGCCAAACGCTCAACAGCACAATCCCCAAAATACCCAGCGCAATACACAGCTGTATAAAAGGCGTAATAAATGCCTGAGTATGTAACATGCGTTTACGCAATTCAAATAACTGTTCAGCATTATTAGCAAAGGCTTGATTAACGCTAGCTTCACGGTTAAATGCTTTGAGCAAACTCATCTGTTGAACAGTATCTGCAACTAATGCGACGCCATTGGCTTGGGTATGAGTAACCTGCTCCGCCAACGGTTTAATTGCTCGACTTAGGATTCTTACCAACACAAAAAACAACGGAACACACCCGATGATCACTGCCGCAATCATAGGGTTTAACAGCCACAACATCACACTGACACCGATAATCAATAATAACGCGGGAATGACTCCCGTCAGCACCCCCGTTAAGAAAAAACTAATCACGTGCACATCATTACTTAACAAAGCCACGATGGCACCCTTGCGATGATCACTAAAATATTGCATCGGCAATGCGTGGATATGTGTGTGGATGTGGCAGCTCATATATTGTAGAACCTTAGCGCCAATTCGATTCGTTCTAAACCCGGTTTGATAGCGCAATAACATCTGAGCAATCAATAACGCAACCCAACCTAATACCAGCCAGATTACCGGTGTCGTGAATGCCTGAGGCTCCACGATGAGCTGAGTCACTTGCCCGACTAAATAAGGGATCAGTAAACTAATGCCGGTTTCAGCAATTAACAAAAACAAGATAACCCACAATGCCAATCGATGTGGTTTTAGATAAGAAAATAATGCCCAAAAGGTCATGATCCGTCACATTCCTTGTGCTGTACCTGGGGTCTATAATTATAATAGCCTGTCACGATAGCATTGCAACTTTTAGCACGATAATACTAAAAGCTATTGCTGAGTGTGGATTTGTCGTTATAATACCAAATAGTATTCTTTTAACATCACTAAATGGAGATATTCCTGTGAAAATAAAACAGTTAATAACCATGGCTGTTGTTGCATTAACTTTGTTTAGTGTGCAAGCCTTCGAAGCAAATGATGATATCAAAGCTCGTATTCAGCCTGTAGGCAGTGTGCATATTGCAGGTGCTGCACCAGCCGGCGCTGCGGCGGCATCAGGTCCACGTTCTGGCCAAGACATCTACAATGGCGCGTGTTTAGCTTGCCATTCATCAGGTGTACTGGGTGCACCAAAGACCCAAAATGCTGATGATTGGGCGCCTCGCCTAGCCGCAAAAGGCAAAGACGGTGTGTGGAAAAGTGCGATTAAAGGCATCAATGCCATGCCACCAATGGGTGCATGTGGTGATTGTTCTGATGACGATATCTTAGCAGCGATTAACTATATGCTAGAGGGTGTCGAATAACTCTCGACTCAGTATAAACAAACAAAGACTGCCATTGGATTGATGCGCAGTCTTTTTTTTTGTTGAAAATACTCAGTGCTGTTCGTCATTCGTTATTGACCCAGCATACCCCGCAAGTTAGCAATACTCTTAGCACCGGTAGCTTGCCGTTCTTCTGCGGTTTTTTTAGGTTTAGTTAATTCCCACTCCAAATCATCACTCGGTAGTTCATACAAAAAACGACTCGGTTCAGGATTGATCACTTCACCGTATTGGCGACGCTCTCGGGCAATACTAAAGGTTAATTCTTTTTGCGCTCGCGTGATCCCGACATACGCTAAACGACGCTCCTCTTCAACATTGTCTTCATCAATACTCGCTTGATGAGGCAGCAAGCCTTCTTCCATGCCGACCATATACACATAAGGAAATTCTAACCCTTTGGATGCATGCAATGTCATCAGCTGAACTTGATCACCGTCACCATCATCCTCTCCTCGCTCCATCATGTCGCGTAAAATTAAGCGATTGACGACATCAGCAAGACTCATGGGTGCTTCCGTCGCACTGCCTTTCAGCATGCCCGTTATCCATTTAAATAACGTCGAGATATTACTCATTGCCATTTCTGCGGCTTTGGGTGAAGCACTATGCTCATATAACCACTCTTCATAGCCGATGGACTTGATCAAATCCCGCACCACCGCTTCAGTATCTCCGCGCACAGCGTTATCAGAGACTTCGACAATCCACCGACCAAATTGAGATACCGAGTGATATGCTTGGCCAGCTAACACTCCACGCAAATCATCATCGCAGGCTGCACCAAACATCGTGGTGCCTTTTTCATTCGCAAAATTACCGAGTTTTTCTAACGTGGCTCGACCAATTCCTCGATTAGGTGTATTGATGACCCGCAAGAGTGCATTATCGTCATCTTGGTTCACGACTAAGCGCAAATATGCCATGATGTCTTTGATTTCTCCACGTCCAAAAAACGACATACCTCCGCTAATTTTATACGGGATGCGATTACTCATTAGTAACTTTTCAAACACTCGAGATTGATGATTCCCGCGGTACAAGATCGCGTAGTCATCAAACTTGGTATTATTAATAAACTTATGTGCTATCAATTCAGCGACAACACGCTCCCCTTCTTGATCTTCATTCTTAGCAACCACCACTTTGAGGCTTTCACCATAGGCTAGTTCACTGAACAATGTCTTATCAAAAATATGCGGGTTGTTCTGGATCAAGATATTCGCACAATGCAAAATACGCCGCGATGAGCGATAGTTTTGTTCTAATTTAATCACGTTTAATTCTGGAAAATCAGTCTGCAACAGTTGTAAATTCTGCGGACGCGCACCACGCCATGAATACACGGATTGGTCATCATCACCGACCACCGTAAAGCGCTTACGCTCACCCACCAGTAATTTTACTAAATCATATTGCGAAGTATTAGTGTCTTGGTATTCATCGACTAGCAGATACTTAATCTTGGACTGGATCTTCAGCCGCGCTGTTTCATTGTGCTTTAATAATAAAGTGGGCATCAATATCAAATCATCAAAATCCAATGCATTATATGCACGTAGATGATTTTGGTATTGTTGGTAATAACCCGTTAGCGCTCTGTCGGAGGCTGATTGCTCAGATTTGAGTAGCTGCTCTGGCAAAATGAGGTCATTTTTCCAATTAGAAATACACGTCTGTAACAACCTGAGTTGGTCTTTGTCACCATCGTACTCAACCTCAGTCAAATCTTTAAGTAACGCCATGGTATCTTTGTCATCAAACAATGAAAAACCCGGCTTTAAACCTAATAATTTAACGTTTGATTTGATGATATTTAAACCTAAGGTATGAAAGGTAGATACCTTCAAGCCCCTAGCTTCATTCTTATCGAGCGTTTGCGAGACTCGTTCTTTCATCTCACGCGCGGCTTTATTGGTAAATGTCACCGCAGCGATAAATCTCGCCGGTATCTCGCACTCGCGCACTAGATAAGCAATTTTGTTAGTGATAACCCGTGTTTTACCACTGCCGGCACCGGCTAATACTAGGCACGGACCTGAGATAAATTTGACGGCTTGGTCTTGAGCTGGATTTAATTTCATACCCAGTATTGTAACTGATTGATACACATTATTGCATTGAAAGTTTAGCGCATCGCGTTACAATGAAGGTATACATTATAATCTTGTTAAGGAATGTCTGATGATAGACCCTAAAAAAATCGAAGAGTTTGCTAAATCCATTACCGACTCCATGCCTGATGGCGTTAAAAAAATGGCTGAAGAAACCGAAGGCAAAGTAAAACAAGTCATTCAAGCGCAATTAGCACGCATGGATATCGTGACACGCGAAGAGTTTGACGTGCAATCACAAGTGCTATTGCGCACCCGTGAGAAGTTGATGGCATTAGAGCAGCGCCTTGATGCATTAGACGCACTTAATACCTCAGATAAAGCTCAGGATTAATCCAAGCCATACCACCACACCCACCCAATGGTTGAGTCTGAAAGCTCGAAAACACGCAGCTCGTGTTCTGCTTCGAATCAACCATTGGTGTTGAATAAATAATATACTCGCTATCGCTAAGCTAGCCCAATAAGCCAATGGTAAGCCCAGTTGTTGCCCAACCATCGCTAATCCTAGCAAGGTCGCAATCTGCAAACCGGCAATACTGACCCGGTCATATTGACCAAATAAAATGGCCGTTGACTTAACGCCTATACGCAAATCATCCTCTCTATCCACCATGGCATACAAGGTGTCATAGGCAACCGTCCAAGTTAAATTTGCGGCATACAACCACCAAATCCAGCTAGGGACATATTGATTAACCGCCATGAATACCATCGGAATAGACCAACCAAACGCAGCACCGAGCACCACTTGCGGTAAATGCGTATAACGCTTCATAAACGGATATGCACTGGCTAACAGCAGCGCTACAAACGATAAATAGCGTGTTTGAATATTCAGTTGCAAGACCAGCAATAGCGCGACTAACAGTAACCCAGCAAACAACCACCACGCCTCTCGTACACTGACATTACCGTTAATTAAAGGGCGATGTTGGGTACGTTCAACATGGCCATCAATGCGCCTATCAGCAATGTCATTGATGACACATCCAGCAGAGCGCATTACGATAACACCCAAGGTAAAAATCACCAGCACATGCCAATCCGGCATCCCCACTGAAGCTAACCACAATGCCCAATATGTCGGCCATAGGAGCAGCAAAATACCCACCGGCTTATGCAAACGCATAAGCCGGTAGTAACCCACTAATCGAGTAAGGTGATGTGACGAATTAGGCATAAGCAGGGGCTCCTGGTAAAAATACTTCCGTCACCAAAATATGATGAGTTAAATACGTAAATACTGAACGACGCGCCCACACCCCATGGTGAATATGACAGTGCTGCGTCAATTGCTGTATATCCAACATCCCTGCATCGAGTAAAGACACAACAAACGGATGAGCAATCGGCATTAACGCCACCGAAAACGGCTGACGTACAAAACGTGGATCATCAAATAACAATTTGCCTAATGGTCGGTTACCCAAATCATTGAATTCTTGCTCATTTAACGCACTCGGAAAGACGGAGCGCGCAAACACCCAAGAGGTATCGTCACCTTTTAGCAATACCTCACGAATGGTCTGTCGTTGATCTTGTTCGACTTGGATCAAGGCGGCCTCATCAGCAACCACATAATCGTCAGTTTGACTCAGCACAGCGACAGAAAAACGATCACAACATTGCGTCAAACGCTCCGTTAAAGATTCGATATTCAATAACCATGTTTGGCAGATCTGCTCAGCCTGTGGCTGATGTGACATTAAGTCTTGACCATCAAACCATCGGGCAGTAACTGGATAACCCAATACAAAGACTCCGTGAGATAAAATACCAACAGATTTTAGCGTATTTACCGATATAAAAGAAAACCTATTTTACAAATTGGACTATCTAATGCGTCGTATCTTACTGATTGGTTGTATCTGGTTATTATTAAGCCCTAAAACGCTGTTTGCCGAGGAGCCAATAGAAGTTGGCTACTTGAGTTTAGATCCCGAAATTGTCACCAATTACGTCACCGGTAATGCTGCAAGAATAGGGTTTTTACGTGTCGCTATTGAGCTAATGCTCAATGATTTAGCTTACATTCCCGCCGCAGAGCATCATTTACCGTTAATGCGAGCGGTCATCATCGATGTGATAGGTAAGCAAGATGAAGCACAAATTAAATCCCTGACCGGTCGAGAGAACCTGCGCAAAGAAATTCTTAACGAATTACAACGCGTACTCAAAACAGAACTGGGCGAAGACGTGCTCAAAGATTTGTTTTTTACTAAGTATTTGTATAATTCTTAGCGCGCAGAAGTGGATCCAAAGCGGCTCAATTGTGTCCAAACTACCGCAAGTAAACACCCAGACACTAACCCCAATGTATGCGCCGTATTAGCCATTGATACAAACAAGACATCGGCATAGCCAATTACTAACCACACTAACATAAAACCAATAATTTGTGGCTGCACGGTAAAGCCCCACTGCGGCTTTAACCACCCTAACCACCAGGTAAAGCCTAACAATCCATAGACTACACCCGACATGCCTCCAAAATTAGGCCCATCGACATACAACTGACCAAGATTGGCACTTAAACTGATAATGACAAAGGTGATCAACAAACTTAATTTACCCAAATAGCGCTCAATGGGCCGCGCTAGAATCCACCACCATAACAAATTAAATGCAATGTGTAACACCGAAAAATGCAACAAGTTAGGAGTGAGTAATCGCCACCACTGACTGGTTTGGCCCAGCTCATTCAACGGGACAATAAACAGATGCGAATTGACCCAAAGGCTGGAAGCGTAACTTAGATTCATCAGCGCAAAAATCACTATGTTTATTAATAACATTACATAGGTCAGAGGATATTGACGTACTTGTGCCACCATAGGTTGCAGTGAATCGCGTAGTGCTTGATTAAATACACCCTTCCCATTATTCCCTAGCAACGCACCGCTGTGTTGGCTTTCCCAGCTTGCCGCTTGGTAGCGAGGATCGTGTGGTGCATCAATATAATGTGCTGCAATAGTTTTGGCTTGGGTGTAATCGTCGGCGTGCTCAAGCATCACGCAATAGTGATCATCGCTGTGCTCGATAATCGATGAGATCCTCTGAGACGATAAATAATCAACCAACGTATGCGCTGGCTGAGGTTGACTAAAACACACCAAAGTCTGCATTGTTTATTCCGTTATCGTGGCAGTCTGTTCAGGGTATGTACTGTGCCACTGGGTAAATCCACCATCCAAACTGTAGACTTCGCTGTAACCTTGCTCCGCAATATATTGAGCAGCAGGCTGACTACTAACACCATGATAACAGGTGACAATAACCGGCATCGACTCGTCCGTATTTTGCATAAACTGGGTCATGGATCCCCCATCTAAATGCAGTGAATTAGGAATATGCGCGGCATTGAAGGTGTTCTCATCGCGAATATCGACTACCACAACGGCTTTGTCATCGATCATTTGTTTGGCCTGTTCGACACTAATATGTTGGTATTGCACCATAATAATTCTCTATTGGTTGTGGTTATACTGATTGCCAATCCAAAATGACTTTACCCGATTGACCAGAGTTCATGGTCGCAAATCCATCGGCGAACGCATCAACTGGAAAACGATGGGTGATGATCGGCGAAAGGTCTAAGCCACTTTGAATTAAACTCGCCATTTTGTACCAAGTCTCAAACATCTCACGCCCATAAATACCTTTGATTGTCAGGCCTTTAAAGATCACTTGGTTCCAATCCACTGATACGTCACTCGGCGGAATACCCAGCATGGCAACTTTACCGCCATGATTCATTTTAGCGAGCATGTCACTAAACGCAACAGGGACACCAGACATCTCTAAGCCGACATCAAAGCCTTCTGTCATACCCAGCTCATCCATGACATCAGACAAGGAGGTCTCAGCGACATTGACTGCGCGCGTTGCCCCCATCTGCTTTGCTAATGCTAAACGATATGGATTAATGTCTGTAATTACAACATTGCGTGCGCCAACATGTTTAGCTACTGCTGCGGCCATAATTCCAATCGGTCCTGCACCGGTGATCAGTACATCTTCGCCGACTAAATCAAACGACAAAGCAGTGTGTACGGCATTCCCAAATGGGTCAAATATCGAGGCTAAATCATCACTGATGTTATCGGGGATCTTAAATGCGTTAAAAGCGGGGATCACCAAATATTCAGCAAACGCACCTTGACGATTTACCCCAACACCTTCGGTATTACGGCACAAATGACGACGACCAGCACGACAATTACGGCAATGTCCACAGGTAATATGTCCTTCACCAGACACCCGGTCACCGCTGTTAAATCCTCTCACTTCTGCGCCCATATCAACCACTTCACCCACGTATTCATGGCCCACTATCATTGGGACTGGAATGGTTTTTTGTGACCATTCATCCCAATTAAAAATATGCATGTCGGTGCCACAAATCGCCGTTTTACGGATCTTAATTAACAGGTCATTGGGTCCAAATTCAGGCATGGCGGCTTCATCCAACCAAATCCCTGGTTTGGCATGCAATTTAGCAAGAGACTTCATACAATCACTCCTAACTCACGACCTACGTCAATGAAGGCGTCTACTACATAATCAACATGTGCTAATGTATGCGCCGCTGACATTTGCGTTCGAATACGAGCTTGGCCTTGTGGTACAACGGGATAAGAAAATCCCACCACATAAATACCACGGGCTAATAGTTTATCTGCCATAGTAGATGCTAATTTAGCATCCCCTAACATGACGGGGATAATCGCATGGTCCTGACCGCTCAATGTAAACCCTGCGTCACTCATACGTTGTCTGAAGCGCTGTGCATTAGCATTGAGTTGACTGCGCAGTGCATCACCTTCGGCAAGCATATCAAATACTTTTAGCGATGCGGCAACAATGGGCGGCGCCACTGAATTAGAAAATAAATACGGACGAGAGCGTTGACGAAGCCACTCAATGACCGGTTTTTTACCGGATGTATACCCACCTGATGCACCACCTAAAGCTTTACCCAGGGTGCCAGTCAAGATATCAACACGGCCCATGACATCACAGTATTCGTGTGAACCACGTCCTTGAGCACCAACAAAGCCAGTTGCATGACAATCATCCACCATGACCATTGCGTCATACTGTTCAGCCAAATCACAGATCCCTTTTAGATTCGCAATGACACCATCCATTGAAAATACGCCGTCAGTCGCGATGATTTTATAGCGCGCTCCGTCAAGATTAGCTTGTTGTAATTGTGCTTCCAATGCTTGCATATCATTATTCGCATAGCGATAACGCATGGCTTTGGAGAGGCGAACACCATCAATGATACTGGCATGATTTAACGCATCAGAGATAATCGCATCTTCTTTAGTCAAAATGGTTTCAAATAAGCCGCCATTTGCATCAAAGCAAGAGGGATATAAAATAGTGTCTTCCATTCCTAAGAATGTAGAAATTTTTTGTTCTAATGATTTATGGATATCTTGAGTACCACAGATAAAGCGGACCGAGGCGACCCCAAAACCATGGCTATCTAAGCCGTCTTTGGCCGCAGCAATTAACTCGGGATGATTGGCTAAGCCAAGATAATTATTGGCACAAAAATTAATCACCTCAGCATTGCCAACCGATACATCGGCTTGTTGCTGTGAAGTGATTACGCGTTCTTGTTTATATAACCCTTGCTCAGTAATATCATCAATTTGGGCTTGCAGGTGTTGCTCGAAACTCTGTGGCATCGTTTTATCCATTCTCTACACAATTATACATACTAGTGTAAATCACAAAGCCAAATGGGTATAGCATCGATGCTTAAAAATGTTGTAATTTATTCGGTTGTCCGTAACTAGATTGCCACACATTATCGAGAATAATAGTGGGTAACGTTTTCATTAGTTGATGCTCAGGTATAGGTTTGGCAATAAAGAAACCTTGGGCTCTATCGCACTTCATACCACGCAACATATTGTATTGCTTAATATCCTCAATTCCTTCAGCAACCACACTCATGCCCATATTATGCACCATCGAAATCGTCGACATGACAATTTGTTTATCTGCTGGGCTGTCGATAATGCCATTGATAAAGCTGCGATCAATTTTGATCGTGTTGACCGGCATTGATTTGAGGTAACTTAGCGATGAATAACCGGTACCAAAATCATCAATAGAAATCCGCACCCCTAAACCGCGTAATTCGCGCATAATCTTGGTCGTCACATGAATATCTGAGACCAAGGTTGTCTCTGTCAATTCCAAATCAATTCGGCTAGGTTTGATCTGATATTTGGTGAACATCTGCTGCAAAAAATCATACAACAGAGGATCCAAAAATTGCGCTGAAGATAGATTAATTGAAATCGTTTGTTGAGTGTAGCCTTGACCGTCGAGCATCTTGAGCACTTGGATACTGCGCTCAATCACCCAGTAATCAAGCTTCAGCATAAATATTGATTTTTCTAGGATCGGGATAAACTCCCCCGGGGAAATTAACCCTTTTTGTGGATGACGCCAGCGCAACAAAGCTTCAAACCCAGTCAAAAATTGCGTACTCAAGTCAATTATTGGCTGCAAGGCAAGGTAAAAATCGCCATTTTCTAAGGCAATATGTGCTTCACGCTCTAGTTCTATTTTGCGCTGCACCTCGTTATTTAACGCTTCATCATAAATACGCATCGCACTGCCGCTTTTTTCTTTGGCGCGATACATCGCGGTGTCAGCTCGGCGAATTAATTCTTCTCCAGAGGGATCTTGCTCATCACACATTGATAATCCGACGCTCACCGATATAAAAAATTGTGCCCCATCAATCACCACCGGCTCAGCAATCTTATGTTTGAGCTTATTCCATACGATTAATGCCGAATCAACCGTTTCGATACCACTTAACACGATCACAAACTCATCCCCACCAAAGCGACACACAAGATCCTCCGTACGTACTTGATCTTGCACCGCCGCAGCGACCAAGCGTAATAATTTATCGCCGATGTTATGCCCCTGTCCATCGTTGATCTTTTTAAAATCATCAATATCCAATAGCATCACACAAAACCCGTCTTTATTGCGTTGATACTTGGCGATCACTCGGCGTAAATGATCGTTGAGCATATTTCGATTTGGTAAATTTGTTAGGCTGTCATACATAGCAATTTTTTCTAACGCTAGGCGATCTTGTTGTAATGCTTCATCTAATACTGATAGTTCATCTGCCAATAATTCTGCTGCTTCATCCAAAATATCTAATTCATCTCTAAAGCCTTTGCCTCTTTGGATTCGCTTATCTTTAAATTCACTGTATTGATGCTGATTAATTAACGGGAAACGCTCTACTAAGTTGGCTAACCGGATTTTATAACTATGTGTAACTAACAAAAAAATACTCGCAAAACCAATAAATAATAACACCGCGGTCACAATCGCACCGGAAGTAAAGCGTTCAGCTGCATTAAAAAAATCACTGATTTCGTTTACTATCATTAAATACTGGTGTTGTGGCGGAGATTGTTGTGGATTTAATAATACTGCCGTGACTAAATAACTCCGTTCGTTCTTGGTGACTCTCACACCTTGCTCAACAACGGTATCCATCTGCACTTGTTCGTCAATGTCAGAGAACAGCGGAGTTAGCGACGCCACTTTACTGGTTAATGTTGTCGGTTGCAGCGTAAATTGATACGCCAACAAGGATTGCGGTGGATACCCAATACCTAATTCTGCTTCCGTGGTTTGATAAACGTTAGCAAGTAGCTGAGTAAGCGGAATGGTGAATACCATATAGCCAGATTGCTTGCCTTGGAACATAATCGGTAATCGGATCAAATGGACACATGATTCCTGACAATATATTTGGTTTATATACCCTGAGGTTTGTTTATTTTGCACGACAAAATCTGGCAAAAACGCATCGCCCTTATTGATTAGACGTCGAGGCTCATTCTCTGAATCGTTTACTGAACCTATCATTCGGCTGATTTGAGGCTCTACGAGCGGGTCTGCCATAGAGCTAAACAATATCTGTTGTTGCTCATCCAGCAACCACACATTGTCAATTTGTTCATTCAACCGTAAGTACGATAACTGACGCGTTATGTGCGCTTGAATCGCATTGATGGGGCTGGTTTGTTGATGATATTGAGCAATGACATTTTCACCCCAAAGTACCGCGTTGGTTGTGATCATGTCAAAAATAACATTATAATCAGAATGCTTGCTATCGATATGTTTGATTTGGTATTTTTTTAGTTCCTTATCAGATTCATTAATCATCATGACAGTTAACACACTCACCGTCACGAGCAATAATAATAAAATTAACATAAGGATTTTTTGACTGATACTAATGAACCGAGGCATACGTTAAAACCAATGTATTAGTTGTATTGAAGCCATGCTCCAATATTGCTTGGGGTTTAGGCTTGAATTGGGAAACAAAATTGGCGTTAATCGCCCTGCACCTTTGGTTCGATGAAACTCAGTTTGTAATTGCCAGCGATCGGCAATCTCCCACCGCCAACCCAGAGTAACTTGATCCATGCTCGTAAAATATTCGGGGATCTGACCTTGGCTTTGCTCGATTAAACGTTGACCCGCACGATCTTCTTCATTTTTGTCAAAGAGATCAATCCGCGCCAAAATACTATGCCGCGCATCAATCATGTAACGCCCCTGCACATAGCCACCATCACCAAATTCATCACTGAGAAAACCATTAAATAATGCATCTTTAATCACCGCACGTTCACGCATTATCTCCGAAGAAAACTCCCAATTGAGTGCATAATATTGTACATGTAACATGACCCGTTGAGACGTTGCCCGACCTCGACTAAATGGCTCACTGTCTGGCGCACCGGGTACATATTTAAAATCAGAATCTAACACACTGATCCCCAGTTCAAGATTCGTATTATTAGGTGCAAAAAATACACTGACTTGATGGGTGAATGTTTGCGTTAACGTACCGGTCGCTAAGGGTGAAAACAACCTATCACGTTGGTCATTATCTAATGGTGAGGAACCTAGACTCCATTTTAGCTGCCATGTCCCTTTATCACTCAAGTGATGTAATTGCCATGCGACCCCATCACTGCTTAATGCTACATCTCTAAAACCATCAAAATAAATAGATTGTGGCAATATCGTAGTCAGTCGAGTATGCGGGACATCCCGCGTATCTGAATACAACCAATGGCCGTTTTTGACCCGACCAATCTGAGCATGCAACGACCACTTAACATCAGCAAACAGATTGGTCTGCCAATCCACAAATGCATAATCAACCCGTGCGCCTTTAACATAACGGTTATCCGCATCTAGATATACGATTTGTCCCGCAAATGATAACGAGTCATCCAGGGTGTAGCGTGCACTCAAACCTAGCTCTGTTAAGTGCAATGACAGGCTGTTATCAAAGTTGATGAAGCCACTGTTATCGGTCTTAGTCAGCCCTTGTGCGATAAACCCATTTACTTGCCAACGTTGATTGTGATCTTCTTGACTGGCAGCAGGGATACAGTAAATACTTAACAAAACACCAAATAAAAGACTGAGATAGGCGGAATGTGGTTGAGAATATTCGCGGATAATAAGCATGCCTACCCTCCTTGCCGTGCGTAAGTATTGACATGCTGCAACAATGATTGTGTGTCGCGATGCTCTTGTTCAGCCACCCCCTCCGGTAAATATCCAATCGCACCTCGAATGTTCGCCACGGCATGATGCATTTGTTCAATACTGCTGACGATAAGGGGTGGAACAGCGCGACCGGAGTAAATACGTTTGTTCCAGATCCGCTCAATCTGATAAGGAAACATATGCAACCGCTCTTGTATGAACTCATGATGCAATGGATGATCCGATGGAAAAACAATGACCGTAATGGGCTGGCCATCAGGCCAATGTCTCAGCTTTCCAGAAAATACTTCTCGTAAAAACGGCTCTGACACCTCCGGAATAACACCATTATTGATGATGACACGCGGAGTTGAATTCACATAGCTCGTATTAGAGGCATGCGCTATTTCCACAATGCCCAAACTACTAAGCATAAAGAGTATGGCGATATGGTAACGGTAGCTGCTCCATACAACAGCAAAAGAAGACTCATCTGTACGATGATATGGATTATGGCAAACAATAGGAATCAACGCTTACACGCTCCAGAAAAGGACAATTCCATGTCGAGATAAATATCAAACTGTAACCTTGTGCACTACACCATTAACTATAGACAAGAAAATGCAATGCATAGATAAATTTTGGATAATCTCTTACAAAGATACCTTTTACCGGTTAATAAATCCTTGTACCTGTTGCCATACCTGCTCAGAGGTGATCGTCTGCATCCAAGAATCACCTTTTGCTCTGACTCCCCAAGGTAAGGCTTGCCAAGTTTTTCCAGTTTCTTGCTCAATCGCCTGTTCGTATACGCTAACAGTATGTTGAAGTGATAAATATGGTCCCGTTCGTAGCGGATTAGAATGTGCATATAAGCCGACTACAGGGGTCCGCTGGGTCGTAGCCATATGCGCAGGACCCGTATCAGGTGCTACGACACATTGTGCGTGAGCCATTAACCCGAGCATTTGTTTTAAGGTGGTTTGACCGACTAAATTATGTACAACATGAGGCTTGCTTGCTGCACCATTCGTTCCAATTACGGCCATAATAGATTGCGTTATAGCTGCATCGACCGGACCAGGACCACCACAAAGCACAGGAGTAATATCGGCATGTTGCAGTTGTTGTATTAATTGGGCATAACCATCGGCAGTCCAGTTACGCATGGCTTTTGAAGCAGCCGGTGCAATGATCACAAAGCGACCAAACTGCTTGGCTTGATGCTCAGCCCACTTGCGATCTTCCTCATCAACAGGTATCGCCCACTCCAGCTCTGTCGCCGGGACACCGAGTTGATCGGCAAATTGCATAAACCCATCTAAGACGTGAGTGTGGGCAGTCGCTGCGATCCGCTCATTAATAAATAAACTATGGCCTTCTTTACTGCGCGCACGATCAAATCCAATCCGCCGTGTTGCCTTAATAACAGAAGCAAACCAATTGGCACGCAACGCCACTTGCATTAATAACAGGACATCAAACTCACGCCCAGCTAGATCTTGTTTTAATTGTTTGCGTGCATTTTTTTGCGATTTATTGCACACGATAAATTCAACATTCGCCATGCCTTTTACCAATTGATACTCAATCTTACCAATGACCCAAGTCACTCGACTATCTGGCCAAGCTTGCGTGATCCGAGTCACCATTGCCGCGGCGTGACAAACATCGCCAATCGCAGACAAGCGCATAATACAAATTGATTTAGACATAACGATTCTTTTATATTTTGTTGCTATTTTTTACAGCGTTATAGCATAATTTTGCGTACAATACTCGACTATGCAGACATTTTCAGCTCCAGCATTACGATTAGATACAACGAATTGGCACATCGAATATGATGCGACCACTCGCCGTTACCTAATTCGTTCAACGCACATTCACGCCGCCCAAATCAGTTGGTTTGACCCTGAATACTGGGCGCAACAAAAGGCCATTACAGGTACGACGACCGGTCGAGGAATTACCTATTTTATCCAATACAATGGCATCGCGATGGTCTTACGTGAATATTTGCGAGGCGGTGTTATTGCCAAGTTTGTTAAGCGCCACTTTTGGTTTAATGGCCTCGAGCACACACGGGTCTATCAAGAAATGGCCTTACTCGATGCCATGCAACAACACGGTCTGAATGTACCAAAACCAATTGGTGGATTAATTCAACGTTGTGGAGTGGTGTATCGCAATCAAATATTACTAGAGCGGATCTCTGGTGCGCAAGATTTTCATGCACATTGCCAACATGACTTTGTGGATAACGTGCATTGGCAAGCACTGGGTGCCGAAATTGCCAAAATGCATCAAATGGGAGTTTACCACCATGATCTTAACATTGAAAATGTACTATTGGATAATGCCGGTAAAGTATGGCTAATTGATTTTGATAAATGCAAATTTATGCAACCGGACCCGCAATGGCAAATTGCTAACTTGGCCCGTTTGGCTCGATCTATTCGCAAACAACGGCAACAACATGCCGATTATTGTATCAATGAGGCAAATTGGCAGGCTGTATTAACAAGCTATAGTGAACAGCAAAAATCAATTAAATTACAACATCATACCCTGTATATTTAATGAAACGGTGCCTTATTTATAGGGCAATGAGCGCAAAGTGTATATTTTATGTTGCATCTGCCTGATTTGTTGGCTACCGTTGCGTTAGAGTGATTAAGTTTTTTGATATTAAAAACGACAGCCTGACAAAGCCCCTTTTAAGGATGATGAATGAAAACACGTGCAATTTACCCTGGGACTTTTGATCCAATTACCAACGGTCACGCTGATTTGATCGAGCGTGGTGCCGACATGTTCCCACACATGATTGTAGGCATTGCTGCTAACCCTTCGAAACAACCGTTATTTTCGTTAGAAGAGCGAGTCGCGATGATTACTGAGATCACTCAGCATTTGCCGAATGTGGTCGTGATGGGGTTTACAGGACTGTTGGCTGATTTTGCAGAGCAACAAAATGCAACGGTGCTAATTCGTGGTTTGCGCGCAGTGTCTGATTTTGAATATGAATTTCAACTAGCCAACATGAATCGACGCTTAAATCCAAATCTAGAAAGTGTCTTTTTGACTCCCGCAGAAGAAAACTCCTTTATTTCTTCAACACTCGTTAAGGAAGTCGCATTGCACAATGGCAAGGTTGATCAGTTTGTACATCCGGTGGTCAAACAAGCACTCGTTAAACGCCTGCATAAATCAACCTAACAGCTAGATTGAACTGTTAGGTTTGACAGCTAGGACACCAAAACGTATTGCGTTGCCCGATCATCTGACTCTTCAAATCGGTCTGGCAACGCAAGCATTCAGCACCAGTGCGACCATATACATTCAACTGCAAGCTAAAATAACCAGGGTTACCATCTACCTGAGAAAAATCTTTAAGTGTTGTACCACCTTGTTTAATGGCTGCTGCCAACACTTGTTTGATGTAGCGTGATAATAATGCATAACGTGCTTTACTGATTTTGCCTGCTGCACGTTTTGGTGCGATACCAGCCAAAAATAACGCTTCATTGGCGTAGATATTGCCAACCCCTACGACTTGCTTGTTGTCCATTATAAATTGCTTCACAGTACAGGTACGCCCACGCGACAATTCAAACAAATGCGTTAAACTAAAATCATCAGTCAAAGGTTCAGGACCCAGCTTTAGTAACAATGGGTGCGGGTCAGCATCTTTTGCCTGCCACAGGCATGCACCAAAACGACGGGCATCATTAAACCGTAAACATTGTCCATTACTTAGATTGATATCTAAGTGGTCGTGTTTTTTGAGTGGCGTAGTTTGCGCAAAGACACGTAAAAAACCCGTCATCCCCAAATGCAAAATCACACTACCGACATCCGTGTTGATAAATAAATATTTAGCTCGGCGAGTCACACTGCGGATCACATGCCCATGTGTGAGTAATATATCTGTCGGCACATCCCAACGAAGCTTCGCTGTGCGAATACAAATAGACTCGATAGTTTGACCCACTAAACCTGGCTCAATACCTTGACGGCTTACTTCTACTTCAGGTAACTCAGGCACAAGGGGATCCTTTTACAATTAATATACGAGCGACTATGCTGACACACTGTTACTGACGATTTACTGCTGCGGATTAAGCCTGCTCGCTTCAGGTTGTAGGATCGTGTAATAACGTGCATTAATCTGTAATACGTGTTGCTCAGGTAAGGTGATCAATGTCATCTGCATCTTTCTTGACTGTATTTGCTCACCCGATGCTGCAAATTCATAGGTGGTTAATACCACCGGCAACCTGTGCATTGATTGAGATAGCTGCGTATCCGTCAGGAGTACTGGCTCACTGACAATGACAGTTCGTTCCCAAGCACTGATCAGCTGGTCGGTGCTTGATTTATCTAAGCGCTTTGACCCTGTCTGCACAAACAAGCCTTGGCTGTTACGTTGCAAATCGATATCACCCGCAACAAAACGAACTAACGTCATTCCTGTAGGGATCAACAACTGTGCCTCTGAGTCAGGTTTATTAATGTGTTGATTTAAAACAAAAAACAACATTAACATCCCTAGCATCACAAAAATAATGAGGTTGTTCCAAGTGCGAGTCTGCATCATCGTCCTGATTTATTTAATATTATGTAAACGCAAAAAACCCGGTATAAACCGGGCCTTCGTGGAGACAAAACCAAACAGATTTATTTGATTTTTGCTTCCTTGAACATAACATGCTTACGGATTTTAGGATCAAACTTTTTGATTTCCATTTTACCCGGCATATTACGCTTATTTTTGTCTGTGGTGTAGTAGAAACCAGTGCCAGCAGAAGATACTAATTTAATTTTATCACGCATAATCTAGCTCCTTAAACTTTTTCGCCACGAGCTCGCATTTCAGATAATACTGAATCGATGCCCTTTTTATCAATAATACGCATACCTTTTGGAGTAAGACGTAATTTAATGAAACGGTTTTCAGACTCAACCCAAAAACGGTGAGTTTGTAAATTTGGTAAAAAACGACGACGAGTCGCGTTACGAGCGTGTGAGCGGTTATTACCGACTGCAGGACGCTTGCCTGTTACTTGACATACTTTAGCCATAGTATTTGTCTCCAGAACAACTATATATTTAATTATCACATTAGCATGTTCGTCAGACGACATACTTGTGAATAAGAGGGCGCATTTTATACAGTATTTAAAACTATAAAGCAATCTTTTTGTATAAAAACACGGATCTTTTTTAATCTGTTAAGTCAGTGTTGAAGCCTAATTAACCAAGCGTAACTTAGCATTCACACTGTCTGGCGCGGATTTTACCTGAAGTTAACCCAAAAAGCTTGTAATTGATCACTATTGCGGTCAATTTTTGTATTATTTTTTATCTCAGCGCGTGTTTATAGCCCAAATTACAATAATCCTCGTTGTGCAAATGACACACTGCGTCCAGTACCAACAATAATATGATCTAATACACCAGCATCTATCAGGGCTAATGCTGCAATAATCCGTTGGGTAATACTGATATCGGCTTGACTAGGCTCTGGCGAACCACTGGGATGATTATGAGCTAAAATCACATTGGCAGCATTATGATCAATCACATATTTGACAATCTGGCGTGGATAAACCGATGCAGCATTGATCGTACCGTGAAACAGTTCTTTATAATGCAGATATTCGTGCTGACTGTTGACCAATATCACAGCAAAGCATTCATGTTGATAATATTGTAATTGATTGGTAAAAAACGCTTGAGTCTCAGCCACCGAATCCAACTTGAGGCGTCGCTGTACATGCTGTTCTGCGGTACGTTTGGTTAATTCAATAATTGCCTGACAGCGTAGGTATTTTTTTGGACCGACACCGGGTATGGCACATAAGACGTTTTGACTGGCATTGAATACGCCATGTAACGAGCCTAATTCTTCGAGTAATGCTGCCGCCATTTTTAAGCTTGCGCTAGGTGAATGGCGTTGTTGTAATATCAATCCTAATATTTCGACATCACTCCATTGACTCATATTGGTATGCTGCGGTGCTTGTGTTATCGGTCGGGTCAACGTGTGTGATCCTTGTGGCATCTGCGCCTGCATGTTAGTAACTCCTAATAAAAAAGTGTTGGCATTTTGCCGGTTTAAACTGATAATGATGATCATGTCGATTTTCGATTAACCATTTTTACCTCTAAGATAAGTGAAGCAGAATATATGGCACTACAAAATCTGAATGTGTTACTAGGTGTAACCGGTGGTATTGCTGCCTATAAGGCACCTGACTTAGTGCGAAAATTAACTGGCCTAGGTGCGAATGTCAGAGTGGTATTATCGCCATCATCAGCAGCCTTTGTGACCCCATTATCACTGCAAGCCGTCAGTGGTAACCCCGTTCACCAATACTTACTTGATCCTGAAGCAGAAGCAGGCATGGGGCATATCGAACTTGCGCGCTGGGCGGATGTACTATTAATTGCTCCGGCTACCGCGCATTGTATTGCGAAACTTGCCCATGGTATGGCGGATGATTTACTTACTACATTGGTATTGGCGACCACTGCTCCGGTATTTATTGCCCCAGCAATGAATCAACAAATGTGGGCGGCACAAGCGACTCAAGCAAATTTAGCGATTATCGCCCAACGTGATATCACCTTACTGGGTCCCGCTTCCGGAGAACAAGCTTGTGGTGACATTGGCTATGGCAGAATGCTCGAAACTATCGACATCGCGGAACAAGTTGATCATGCCATTGCTACGATGCCTAATGTGGCAAATAATCCCTTAACCATGTCAGAACATCACGCTGTGGACGACCACACAAACTCATTACCTTTGCAAGGCAAGCATATCGTGATTACTGCAGGCCCCACTCGCGAGGCAATCGACCCGGTTCGTTATATATCTAATCACAGTAGCGGCAAAATGGGCTACAGCTTGGCAATGCAGGCGGTCGAGATGGGTGCAACTGTCACATTAATCTCCGGCCCAGTCGATTTACATGCACCTGCTGTTTGTCGTGTGTTGCAAGTGCAAAGCGCATTAGATATGCATAGTGCAGTACTGAATACGGTTAACCAAGGATGTGATATTTTTATTGCTTGCGCCGCTGTTGCTGATTATCGAGTGGCTGATGTAGCAGCACAAAAAATCAAAAAAGATAATGATGAAATGCAACTCACGCTTGTCAAAAACCCTGATATTTTGGCCGACGTGGCAGCCTTACCGACCCCACCATTTACCCTTGGTTTTGCGGCTGAGACCCATGACGTCGAACACTATGCGCGTGCTAAATTAACGCGTAAAAAACTCAATATGATTGCTGCTAATGATGTCTCTCGCGATGACATTGGTTTTAATCACAGTGATAATGCGTTAACTGTGTTTACCCCGGAGACACAAATCTCACTACCAAAACAAGATAAGCTTGCATTAGCAAAACAACTACTTACAATAGTTGCCAAGCACGTAAGCACTCACTAATTATAAAAACAGCGTTTTGTATAAGGACACTCAAATGGCCACCGTCAAAAAAAATAACCGCCGCGCACAGATCCTACAAGCTCTTGCAAGTATGCTCCATGCTAATAATGGCCAACGTATCACCACCGCTAAACTAGCTGACACAGTTGGCGTATCAGAAGCAGCGTTATATCGTCACTTTCCCAGTAAAGCAAAAATGTTTGAAGGGCTAATCGACTTTATTGAAGAAACGTTATTTACCCGCATTAACAAAATCATCAATGAAGAAAAAGACACCGCCAATCGCTGTCAATTGATCATGCATTTGATGTTAGGTTTTGCCGAAAAAAATCCCGGTATCGCAAGAATTTTACACGGTGATGCACTAACGGGTGAGCGTGACCAATTACGCAGTCGTGTCAGTAAAATCTTTGAGCGTTTGGAAACTCAGCTCAAGCAAATATTGCGTGAACGTAAAGTGCGTGATGGTAAAACATTTCCGGTAGATGAAGCCGTGTTGGCAAGCTTATTAGTGTGCTACGCCGATGGCCGAGTCAGCAATTTTATCCGCAGTGAATTCACGCGTAAACCGACAGAGTTATTTGCGGAGCAGTGGGCTGGGATTAAATCACAATATTTTATTTAATTAATTGTGATACTAAAAAGCCGCTGAAGGATCAATACCTATCAGCGGCTTTTTTTTTGCTATCAATTCAATCTGCTGGATCTGCTTATTGGGCAGTTTCTAGATTGTATGACTTACCAAAGGTTTTGCCAAAGAAGCTATCTGCATGCCACATTGGGCGCTCTGCAGCATTTGCAATTTCGTAGCCAATCGAAAAATTAACCTGTGTGAAATTATACGCAGCAGTCCAATTAAATGGTTGAAATAAATCATCCGATGGGCTGTGATAATGGGTTTTTAAGAAGTTCATCAACATATTTTCCGCATCGTCCTCAGGATCGTTTGAGGTGATACCTGTGACTAAGAAAATCGATGGGATCCCTTGTTTTACAAAGCTGTAATGATCTGAGCGTGTAAATAGATTCATTTCCGGCCAAGGATCATCGGTCAGTGCAATGTTGTGCTTATTGGTTGCTTGAGTAACATATTCTTTCAATGTGCTGTGCTGTGCGCCAAACGCAATCACATCAGCAAAATCAAAGGTCAGTATCGGCATATCTAAGTTCACATTAGCGACGATGTTTTGTGCATCAACTGTCGGGATTTGCGCGTAATAATCTGAACCCAGTAAGCCTTTTTCTTCTGCTGTGACAGCCACAAACAAAATTGACCGTTTCGGTTTTTCAGCTAGGCTAGCAAACATGCGAGCCGTTTCTAAAAAGATTGCAGTACCACCTGCATTATCCATTGCACCATTATTTATACGGTCTTTTTCTACCGATTTTGAAATACCAAGATGATCGGAATGAGCACTATACAAGACGTATTCATTCTTTAGAACCGGGTCAGAGCCTTCAATCATCCCAACCACATTAGGACTGGTGATATCTCTATGCGTTGATGCTTTGGTTAAATGTACCTTCGCGTTTAATGCAAAGCCTTGCGGGGACTGATCGTCTGCCATCGATGCCCATACCTCGTCGATAGAACGTGGCGCATTGGCAAATAATTGCTGAGCGGTTTCCATATTTAATAACGCCGAACCTTTAAGCTGTGGATGTGCTTTAGAGGCAGTACCGTCTTTGTTTAACCAATCCATTGATTCAGAGTGAATATAATTTAGTGAACGAGAATACGGACGACGTTTTTCATAAGCCGGTGTCGGCACAGTAATCATGCCAATGGCACCTCGCTCGACAGCGTAACGCTGACGCTCTGCTCCAGATGAAATATGTGCGCCCTCTTCATTGGGTAAGCTGGCGTGACGCCCAGGCATACGCACGACAATCTTACCTTCTACATCTAGCCCAGCATAATCGTCAATGCCATATTCAGGTGATACGACACCATATCCGACAAAGACCATTTCAGCCGTCACATCAGACTGCGTCTCTAGCATGGATTGACCTGTCAAAAAATCTCTCGGATACTGCAATTCAATTTTAGTGTCAGCATAAGAAACAGTTAAGGTAGGTGAGTCTTGAACAAGGCTGGCGTTACGGAAAGTAATCCGCTGCATATACGTATCATTATCACCTGCGGGTAATACGCCGTATTTTGCAAACTCTGCAGCAATGTAAGCAGAAGCTGCTTCATGTCCGGTTGTTCCTGGTAAGCGACCTTCCAGTGCATCACTGGCTAGATAGCCTAAGTGTGCTTTGATTTGATTAGTATTCGCAACCGTTGCTCCAGCTAGTGCCGGAGAAGTAGGCTGTGAAATAGACTGCTCCGTGCTTGTGCAACCAACCAGCAGTAAGCTTCCGGCGAGACATGCACCAACCAACGTCATTCTTGAGATCATTGAGATTTCCTGTTAAATAAATTCTGCGCATATTGGAAACAATTTCATGACAAGTTACAAGTACTTTATTTATCAGGCAGTAATCATTATGACCACTGAGATGTGACAACCATTAAACAAACGCTCACAACCTCAGCATTTAGCGACTCGATTTGGGGTGCTAGCAGTAGGTGAGACGCGCACTTTAACCGCATTGGAGTTCAATTGATCTACAAGTACAATTGATATTCCTGCCGTTGTGTGGGATAAATACGCTTTAACCCATGCGTCTACTCGGTTATGTCTACTATGTTGTAGTCTATATCGCATATTATAAAAAGGGATCAACATGCCACATCTTTCGCAGCGTATCGTCGCACAATCTATTCCTCGGGCTCAACACCGAGCGTACTTCTGTTTGATAGCCAGTGTGTGTGCCGTTGTGCTTACCATCAGTGGCTGCGCTTCATCACTAGCTCCGTCCGCCGAGAAAACGGTGCAAACAAGTCAACAAGAGCAAGCACTAGTAAATTCAACATTTACCGCACTGTTGGCCGACATATGGAAATTTGAACAGGCAACTCGCTCCGGAGGACGAGGAGTTACTGCGTCAGAAAATAACAGTCTTATCACGGATATTTCCCCTGAAAAACTAGCTGCGGATGCCACGCAATATCAAGCCTTTATTGACGAATTAGAACGCATCGATCCCCGTACCTTAAACGAGGATGAACGTATCACTCATACTATTCAACTGTATCGTTTAGCGAACTATGTTGATGAGTATCGGTATAATGCCCATTTTGTGCCATTAACATCTGAATATGGCTTTCACTCGTCATTGTTGAGTGTGCATTATCAAGTGGATTTTTTGGATGATGACAGTATCGCCACGTATATTAATACATTACAAGATGTACCGGCTTATTTTGCTCAACAAATAGCTTACATGCGTCAAGGTATGGCTGTTGGTCAAGTTCAACCACAAGCTGTGATGCAAGGCTTTGAAGCGTCAGTACAAGCGGTGATCACCGACAATGTGTTAGACAGCCCGTTTTTTAAACCAATGCTCAGCAGTACTCGAGATGACGCCGCCTTTGGTACTTTAAAAAGCCAGGTATTAAATGCGATTAACACTCATGTTAATCCAGCCTATCAAGATTTTTATGATTTTTTGGTCAATGAATATATCCCTCAAGCTAAATCTGATATTGCCGTAAAAAGCTGGCCTAAAGGTGCAGCGTATTATCAAAATCGCATCAAACATTACACCACTACCGATCTTACTGCTGAAGCAATCCATACTATTGGGTTAAGTGAAGTAGCCCGCATTCGCGCTGATATGCAAGGTGTGTTGGATGAATTAGAATTTACTGGTTCTATCAATGAATTTATTGAATTTTTGCGTACCGATAGACAATTTTATCCAGATAGCCCAGAAGCATTAATACATCATGCTATGGTGTTATCTAAACGGATGGATGCATTATTACCCCAGTTATTTAAGCATTTACCGCGGACTCCGTATGGTGTTGCACCTGTTCCAGACTCGATTGCCCCCAAATACACAACCGGTCGTTATGTATCACCGCGCAATGACAGCCAACCGGGTTATTATTGGGTGAATACCTATGCGCTTGATAAGCGTCCTTTGTATGCATTGCCTGCACTGACCTTACATGAGGCCGTACCAGGTCATCATCTACAAATCTCTCTGGCAGCAGAAATGACCGCACTACCAGAGGTGCGTCGTTCAACCTATATCTCTGCATTTGGCGAGGGCTGGGGTCTGTATAGTGAATACCTTGGTAAAGAAGTAGGGTTTTACCAAACACCTTATGAAGAATTTGGTCGACTCAGTTATGAAATGTGGCGTGCGTGTCGTTTGGTCGTCGATACAGGCATGCATATGTTCGGTTGGAGCAGACAACAAGCGCTTGATTACATGCTAGAGAATACCGCATTATCACAACACAATGTGACCACTGAGATTGACCGGTATATTTCTTGGCCTGCACAAGCCCTCTCTTACAAATTAGGCGAAATTAAAATCAAAGAATTACGTCAACGTGCAGAAGTCGCACTAGGTGCAAACTTTGATGTTCGTGAATTTCATGCAGCTGTATTAGCGCATGGTTCTGTGCCTTTAACGGTACTTGAGACACAAATTGATCTATTTATAGAGCAACAACGACAAGCGCATGGCGCTTCAAGTAACATGACACCAGAAGCGACTGCACAATGAAATAAGCATTAATCACTGTATGTGTAATGCTGTTATTTATGTCAGGCTGTAGTGAGCTTACAAACCGTTGCACCAAGTAGTTAAAAAAGATGTTTAATTAACAAAATACTTCATTGTACTTATGCTCATGCCGATACTCTGTTTAACAAACGGAGATATTGGCATGTTAAAGAACGGATTTACCCTTATCGAGCTCATCGTAGTGATCTGCATTTTGGGGATTTTATCAATTGTTGCAGTACCCAAATTCATCGACACATCTAACGATGCATTATTAGCACAGTTAGATAGCATGGAAGCCAACATACAAAGTGCCACTTACCGAGTATATGCAAAAGCAGTCTTACAGGATAAATTGTCGGGCTCTAAGAGTGTTATTGTCGATGGCGACAGCGTCCTCACTCACTCCGGTTACCCCATAGGAGATTGGGATACCGCATTACGTCATGTATTAGATTTAAGTGCTCAACCATTTTCTACTAGTATTTGCACTTCGACATGGTGTGGTAACGGCAATAGTCAAAACTTACCTGGTGGGATCTCAACAACCACGGGTCGCGGCGCCAAAATCACCCCTCAAGGCTATGCCTATACACAAGTATGTGGAGTGTATTATATGAATCACAATGACGGTTCAAAACCACAAATCGGTGTATTAACTAGTGGCTGTTAATAACACTGAAAATCTACAGTGAATGAGCTAGTTGAGATTAAATAATATGGGCTAGCGTTTATTGATGATCTAATCGGTTCGTTCAGTAATTACAAAATACTCTGTAAAACATTTATATAGCTGAGTACCGCTAAGCACAGACGCCGATGGAAAATGTAACATTGGGATTAAATCGCAAGGCGCATTAATCGTTTGTACCGCATCTTCAGTATCCAAATCATCAATGTTTAACACTCGGGCTAAAGGCTGACCAGCTTGAATATACTCGCCCGGCTGAGCAACGTATTCAACCATGCCACCAAAATCCGTAAATAACGTTTTATAATCGTTCAAATACACCCCAACCCGGCGCATATTAGACGGTTGGAGTTTACATTCAGGCAAGACACCTTGTGTGCGCAAATACGCCATGATCGATGCAGCATCTTGTTTTCCATCTGTAAAATCAATGACTTCTTGACTACCCATCTCTAGGGTAAACGCAGCAATCCCAAAATCATATTCACGATCGTACCGTTTAGATAAAATGTCTGCTAATGTCCACCAAGGGCAAAATGTAGCTTCATCTAATGCACCTGCAAAATGATTGGGGATAAAAATAACATGCGGGATCGAAAATAACGTAGCCGATGCGTGCAAATATTCGGGTACATATAAATGCCTAGTCGACACAGGCCCATTATGTAAATCCAGGACGATATCTGCTTGTGCAGCCATCGTTTGTAACCGTAAGTTGAGTTGCTGAGCTAAACCAAGCCCCCAAGGACGTTGTTTTTTGGCTTGTATTCCGTCGAGTAGATGAGATTTGAACCGTGCTGTGATGCTAGCCATAGATTCATCTTGAGAAACCGTTGTCGCAAACTCAGTTACTGCCGTTTCATCATAATGGTAACCGCGATTCCAATTTGTGCCATTGACTGGATCAAAGCGACCTAGAGTATATTCCCCCGCTTTAATGTTAGTTCCCACTGGATTGCAATTAGGAACTAGAGTTACCTTACCTGATATCGTTTGCGCCTGTAATGCTTTGATTAGGTGAAAAATAACAACATTACCCTGCACTTCAGCACCATGTATCGAACTTTGAATGTATACATTAGGACCAGGTTGGCCTGAGTCTATGGTATAAACAGGCACATTAAGGTTTCTACCAGATGCATTTTGAGCAACACTGATATGGGTCTTGTGAATAGTCGATGACATGGGTTCTTCTGATTATAAAAGAGGGTGTATGTTTATTATTTTAGCATTGATGTAAAAGCAGGTACAAATAATCTAGTCGATCACTTCAATATGTGATGTGTGATTTATGGCGGTGTGGTTTGTGGCGGTGTGGTTTGTGGCGGTGTGGTTTATCCCAGGCATAAAAAAACCCCGCCAAGCATCAGCCTGCGGGGTTCTTCGTATTAGGAGCTTGGCGAT
>CAKZLI010000047.1 GCA_937125395.1 uncultured Glaciecola sp. | reverse complement strand
GCTTGCGATGCACATTTGGGGCATGTCTTCCCAGACGGGCCACAACCCACCGGACTACGGTATTGTATCAACTCTCTCTCATTAAAATTAAACGAGAAAGAAGCTGCCCGGAAACAGAATTTAATAGAAAGTGAATGGAAGTTATTTGCGAATAATTTAGATTGTAGTTATGACAGGCGAGGTACATTTAACGATACAATCAATTTAGTATTTCGGGGAGCCTTAGAATCAGGTGATATATTTAGTTTATTGCCATTTGAATTACGTAATACATCGCCTTACGGTTTAAAAATACAGTTAATCGAGAGTGATAGGGTTTGTAATCGTGGTAACAGTGGAAATACTAGAGATTTAGCAGGTGGTGTGCATTTTAACCAAAAAGGACAGCCTGTAGCCTACGATGTAAGGACTACTAATCCGGGCAGTGATAAAAGCTTTGAAAGTGTTTGGAGAACAGTACAGGCTTTTTCGCCTACAGGCAGACGTAGAATATTACACGTTTACGAACAATTAAGGCCAGATCAAACACGTGGGATGCCGTATCTTGCACCTATTATAGAGATGTTAAAACAATTGTCTAAATATACAAATGCTGAAATAGCCGCAGCGGTTGTTAATTCATATTTTACTGTATTTTTAAGAAGCTCTACAGGTGAAACAAAGCTAAGCCCATTTGCGATGGAAGGCGAAACAAATGCAAGAAGCACAGATCAGGATTATAAATTAGGAATGGGCGCGTTTATCACCTTGGCAGAAGACGAAAGCGTAGAATTTGCCGATCCAAAAAGGCCGAATAATAATTTTGATGGATTTATGCAATCAATGTCGCGGCAAATGGGCGCGGCGTTAAATCTACCTTATGAATTATTAAATTACCAATTTACTTCCAGTTACTCGGCTTCCCGGTCAGCAATGCTATTAGCGTGGAAAATGTTTAAAACACGTCGAACATGGTTGGAGCGCCATTACTGCAATATTGTTTATGCAGCATGGTTTGAAGAAGCTGTTTTGCGAGGAAGAGTACCAGCACCGGGGTTTTTGGATGACTATTCTATTCGCGCGGCATACTTGCAGAATAAATGGGTAGGTCCGGCACCGGGACAGATTGATCCAACGAAAGAAACGACCGCCGCGCTTGATAGGATTGGTGGAAGGTTATCAACTGTCGCGGAAGAGTCCGCGGCTATTGGTAGTGATTTTGATCAAAACATACAGCAGATAGCATACGAAGAAAACGCAATGGATGCGTTAAACGTTAAACATATTGGTTTAGGCGCGCGAGGAAGTACAGGTGCATTAATTGAGAGTGCGGAGATAAATAAAGAAGCAAATAGTCAAGGATCCGAAGGTAGTAATAGCGATAATGACAATGACAGTGATGATGACAACGAAGACAATAAAAGCACTGGAGATAAATATTGTAATTACCATTATCCAAGCCAGTAATGACGCAACATTGACCATGGTGAGATCCGGTGATTGCGCACTACTAAACAATGTCATGAGTACAAATGTGTGCAAGGCAATGCCGACCACACCACATAATATAGGTAATCCAGAATGAGCAAACTTATCAAAAGCTGAGGGTGAGTCTGCACGGGCGACGATGAAACGTCGCGACAGTAATAGCGATGCGCATGCATATGCGATGACCGCGATAAGTTTAATTACACCTATCATGACACTCCTTGATTTGAGCTCACACTATAAAAAGGTTCGCTTGGCATGATGTATTTAAGACACTATATTTGTTAATATACCTCTAACACGCTGTGACGTAAAACAGTATAATCATGTTTATAGTGACCAATTGTAATTTATAGGGATTGCCAACGATGTTTGAAAGCTTAACGGATCGCCTCTCTTCCACCTTAAAGAATATCAGTGGAAAAGGGCGTTTAACCGAAGATAATATCAAAGATACATTACGTGAAGTGCGCATGGCATTGCTCGAGGCGGATGTTGCGTTACCCGTCGTCAAGGCCTTTGTTGCGCAAGTCAAAGAACGCGCATTAGGCACCGAAGTATCCAAGAGCCTGCAACCTGGCCAGATGTTTATCAAAGTGGTACAGACTGAACTTGAATCGGTAATGGGTAATGCCAATGAATCACTGAATCTTGCTGCGCAGCCACCCGCTGTTGTACTCATGGCGGGCTTGCAAGGAGCAGGTAAAACCACCAGTGTCGGTAAATTAGCAAAATTACTGACCGAACGTGAAAAGAAAAAAGTCTTGGTTGTAAGTGCCGATATCTATCGTCCTGCAGCCATTGAACAGTTAAAAACACTAGCAGCAGACGTTGGCGTTGAGTTTTTCCCTTCCAATATCATGCAACAACCGATTGATATTGTGAATGATGCAATCGCTCATGCCAAAAAACAATTTGTCGATGTGTTGCTTGTTGATACAGCCGGTCGTTTGCACATTGATGGCGAGATGATGGGTGAGATCAAAGCATTGCATGCTGCGGTTAAGCCTGTTGAGACATTGTTTGTCGTGGATGCGATGACCGGTCAAGATGCGGCCAATACCGCTAAAGCATTTGATGAAGCGTTGCCATTAACTGGGGTTATATTAACCAAGGCCGACGGCGATGCGCGCGGTGGTGCTGCATTATCTGTGCGACATATCACCGGCAAGCCGATTAAATTTATTGGTATGGGTGAAAAACTCGACGCACTAGAACCGTTTTACCCTGAACGAATGGCATCACGTATTCTTGGTATGGGCGATGTATTAAGCCTTATCGAAGAAGTTGAACGCAAAGTTGATAAAGATAAAGCCGAAAAACTGGCCAAAAAAGTCCAAAAAGGCAAAGGTTTTGATTTGCAAGACTTTAAAGAGCAGCTTGAGCAAATGCGTGATATGGGTGGCATGATGTCATTGATGGACAAAATGCCAGGTATGGGCAATATGTCTGCGCAGATCAAAGATAAAGCAAATGATAAACAATTTAATCAATTTGAAGCGATTATCAATTCGATGACAAAAGGTGAGCGGTCACGCCCTGAAATCATCAAAGGGTCACGTAAAAAACGCATCGCTGCTGGTTCAGGAACCAAAATTCAAGATGTGAATCGGTTATTGAAGCAGTTTACCCAAATGCAAAAAATGATGAAAAAGATGTCAGGTGGCGGCATGGGTAAGATGATGAACAAGATGAAAGGCATGATGCCAGCTGACGGAGGAATGCCGCCAGGTATGGGTGGACCAGGAGGGATGCCAGGTGGATTGCCACCAGGAATGGGCGGAGGTCCAGGAGCAGGTGGTTTAGGTGGTCTTGGCAATATGTTCAAGAAGCGTAAATAACCAGATATAACATAGATTAAGCCTTGCTTTTAACTTCATTAAGCGTATAATTCGGCGTCCTTGAAATTTGCGTATTGGCAATACTCTTTTCTTCGAAATGGGTCATAACAATACACAAAGAAACAAGGATAAATAAGTTAATAAGTAACGCTACAACGAGTTTGAGGCACATTATGGTTACTATTCGTTTACAGCGTGGTGGCGCGAAAAAGCGTCCTTTTTATCAAGTAGTTGTTGCAGACAGTCGTCGTGCACGCAACGGTAAGTTTATTGAAAACTTAGGTTTTTTCAATCCAACTGCACAAGGTCAAGCTGAGCGTTTACGCTTAGACCTAGAGCGTGTTGCGTATTGGACTAGCGTAGGTGCGACATTATCTGACCGTGTTGCCAGCTTGGTAAAAGAAGCAAACAAAGCAGCTGCATAATCAAACGATTATGTCGCAGTAATAAAGAGGTATAGATGAGTCAAGCATCTGAGACAATGATTATTGGTACAATTGGTGCGCCTTATGGTGTTAAAGGTTGGGTCAAAATCAACAGCTATACTGATGAAAAAACTGGTATTTTTAGTTATGTTCCCTGGATTATAGGGTCAGGCCAACAACACCAGGTAGTCCAATGGCGCACGCACAATAAAGCCTTGGTCGCACAGTTATCAGGCATAGATAGCCGAGATGATGCTGAACGCATCAAAAACTTGGCAATCTCAATTGAGTCTACTCAATTACCTGAACTAGGCGATGATGAGTTTTATTGGCGCGACCTCATGGGTATGCAAGTAGTCACGAATGCGGGCTATTCGCTGGGATTGGTTAAAGAGATTTTTGCCACTGGTGCAAATGATGTCATGTTAATCAAAGCCAATACCAATGATGCTTTTGGACAAAAGGAGAGGATGTTACCTATTTTGTTTGATCAAGTGATTTTACAGATAGATAAAGCCTCAGCAACGATCACTGTCGAATGGGACCCAGCGTTCTAATGACACAGCGTTTTAGTGTGGTTACTTTGTTTCCTGAGATGTTTGCAGGTTGCATGGAACAAGGTGTGATGGGTAGGGCGGTAAAGTCTGGATTAGTAAAAATTGATTTTTACAATCCACGCGATTACACCCACGATAAACATCGCACTGTGGATGATCGCCCTTATGGTGGTGGTCCGGGCATGCTAATGATGGTGCAGCCTTTAACAGATGCAATCAGTGCCGCGAAAGCAGCAGCTGAAACACAACATAAAGTGGTTTACTTATCCCCGCAAGGGCGCAAGTTAGACCATCAAGGCGTTGCCAGTTTAACGCATAACAGTCACTTAATATTAGTGGCGGGCCGCTATGAAGGTATCGATGAACGTGTTATCAATGCGTTAGTTGATGAGGAATGGTCGGTTGGAGATTATGTGTTAAGCGGGGGAGAGATCCCAGCAATGTTAATGATGGATGCCATCACACGATTGGTTCCTGGCGTTTTAGGTCATGTTCAATCAGCTCAGCAAGATTCATTTGTTGATGGGTTGTTGGATTGTCCTCATTACACCAGACCAGAAGTGTTAGATGGACAACGCGTTCCTGAGGTGTTGTTAAGTGGTAATCACGACAAAATTAGGCAGTGGCGGTTACAACAGTCGCTAGGTAGAACCTGGCAACGACGCCCTGATTTATTAAATTTGCTAGCTCTGACTGAGGAGCAGCGTCGTCTATTAAGTGTGTATCAAGATACGCATGATGACCTGCAGCATAATGGCAGTTAACTAGAATACGAGGATATGATGAAGAAAGTAAATCAAGACATCATCAAAAAAATTGAGCAAGAACAGCTCAAAACTGACGTCCCAGCATTTGGTCCTGGTGACACAGTAGTGGTTAAAGTCCGTGTTAAAGAGGGCGAAAAAGAACGTCTTCAGGCTTACGAAGGTGTAGTAATCGCCAAGCGTAACCGTGGCCTACACTCAGCTTTTACCGTACGTAAAATTTCATCTGGCGAAGGTGTGGAACGTGTTTTCCAGACTCACTCACCGGCAATTTCTTCGATAGAAGTGAAACGTCGTGGTGCAGTTCGTCGTGCGAAATTGTATTATCTACGAGAGCGTTCAGGTAAATCTGCACGTATCAAAGAAAAGCTTAATTAATTTTAATTCAGCGTTACAAACTAACTTATTCGTAAAAACCCGCTCTTGTAGCGGGTTTTTTTGTATTTATAGATTGATCTATCGAGTATTTAAGATTAACACTTGCAACAAATCCTAAAAATTGTTAAAAAGTCAATAGTCATGTGGCCTGCAAGAAATTACGTGTAACTATAAGTTTACACCTTGTCTAGCAACCCCCTATAACAATTATAATGACCACCCTCGCTTTCGTGTCAGTTTATGCAACTGTTTTATTTAGCTTTACTATTGAGAAATACAATTCATGTCAAATCAAGTTACCGATAACCTTCATGTGTCATCTGAAAAAGTGCTCATCACGCCAGAAGCACTTGCCCAAAAATTACCAGTAAGTGATGCATCTTTAGAGGTGATCCGCCAATCTCGTCAAATCATTTCTGATATTGTGCATGGCAAAGACCACCGTTTATTAGTGGTGTGTGGTCCTTGCTCTATTCATGATATTGAAGCGGCCAAAGAGTACGCATTAAAACTCAAAGAACTGCATGAATCATGCAAAGATACGTTGTATATTGTGATGCGGGTATATTTTGAAAAACCACGAACTACGACCGGTTGGAAAGGATTGATTAACGATCCGAATATCAATGACACATTTGATATCGAAACGGGTTTAGGCAAAGCACGTGAATTATTGATCTGGTTAGCTGAACTAGAGATCCCAGTAGCAACTGAAGCGTTAGATCCTATTTCTCCGCAATATTTAGCGGAGCTGTTTGCTTGGTCTGCGATCGGAGCGCGAACTTCAGAGTCACAAACTCACCGTGAAATGGCCAGTGGTTTATCCATGCCTGTTGGCTTTAAAAATGGCACAGACGGTTCCTTAGGTATCGCGATTAATGCATTGCAATCAGCTGCTTCAGGTCATCGTTTTATGGGAATTAACAAACAAGGGCAAGTGAGTATTATCAAAACACAAGGTAATCCTGATGGTCATATCATTTTACGCGGTGGTAAAAACCCGAACTATGACTCAGTATGCATTGCCGATTGTGAAGCTGAATTAAAAACAGCCAAATTAACAGCAAGTTTAGTGGTGGATTGTTCGCATGCTAATTCATCTAAAGATTATCGCCGTCAAACTTTGGTGGCTCAAAATGTCGTTAATCAAATTCTTGAAGGCAATCAATCGATCATGGGGATCATGTTGGAGAGCCACCTCAATGCCGGTAACCAATCAAGTAATGGTAAGACCCCTGCAGAACTTGAATACGGTGTCTCTATCACTGATGGGTGTATTGACTGGGATAGCACGGCACAATTGATCAATCAAATGCGTGATAGATTAATTACAGTACTGCCGATGCGTTTAACCAAACGCGATCAAGACTAGCCAATGAGCAAAGACGACCAACAACCCCTTAGCGCACTGCGAGAGCAAATTGATGCTCTGGACACTCAGTTAGTTGAATTACTAGCCAAGCGTGCGTTGGTGACGACCCAAGTCGGTCTGATTAAATCACAAACGGGTATGCCTACATATGTACCTGAACGAGAGGCACAACTGATCGCTTCGCGACGTGCAACCGCTTTGGCACAAGGCGTACCCCCTGATTTAGTGGAAGACTTACTTCGTCGCATCATGCGCGAGTCGTATTTGACACAAAATACCCAGTACCGCTGCACGACAAGCTCAGGCACTAAAGTTGCCGTTATTGGTGGTAAAGGGGCATTGGGTAAATTAATTGTTAGTTTATTCGAACGTAGTCATTATGATGTTATTGTCATTGATCGTGCGGAATGGGATCAGGCAGAGCAATTACTCAGTGATGTAAAATTGTGTATTGTTGCTGTACCGATTAAGCAAACAATTTCAATTATTAGTACGTTGTCATATTTGCCTGATGATTGTATTTTGGCTGATATTACCAGTGTTAAACACGCGCCACTCAATGCGATGCTCAATGTACACAAAGGCCCTGTGATCGGATTGCATCCAATGTTCGGACCTGATGCACCGGGTATGGTGAAGCAAGTAGTGATTATTTGTCACGGTCGTCAAGCTGATGCCTATGAGTGGTTCTTACAACAAATGATCACATGGGGCGCACAGTTACAAGTCAGCGATGCACAAGTCCATGATAATGATATGGCGTATATTCAAGTCATGCGCCATTTTACGAGTTTTGTGTATGGTGCACACTTACATGCAGAAGATCCTGATCTGAGTTCACTTATCGCGCATAGTTCTCCGATTTATCGCTTAGAACTTGCCATGGTTGGGCGATTGTTCGCTCAAGATCCGAATTTATATGCCGATATCATTTTTGATAATTCCAAGAACCTGGCATTATTAAAACGCTTTCGGGATCGATTTGACGATGCGATTGCTTTATTTGAAGCAAATGATAAAGCGCAATTTATTGAACAGTTTTCATTGATTAGTCAATGGTTTGGTGATTACGCTAAGACATGTTTAGTGGATAGTAAACAATTGCTACTTAAAGCCGATGATGATCGCATGTTACGAAAATAGTTAATATCATGTCAGGTTCATAATTTCCTTCTATTGAGTATAATTATGTCCCTTAAACTGAGACTCCTGTTAGCTATCATTCCGTTAATACTTGTATCCATATTGATGATGGGGGGAATGTCATTATCGGTTGCAATAAAGGATACCGAAAAAGCATTAACCCTAACATCCAAACAAAAACTGACATCACAAAATAGTCAGACTAAGGCTTTAATTGAGTCTTATTTTTCGACGGTAGAGTCTCAACTCCGTTCTAAATCAAACACCGCAGCAGTGCAACAAGCCGCCCAGGATTTTGCTGCTGCTTTTGCTAACTATCAATCCCAACGTCCACCATTATCAGGTGCTCAGACAGATACGTTAAATCAATATTACAATCATGATTTTACGACACGGTACAATGAGCGAAATCCGTCAGCATTAACTAATTCCTCGCGGTTAATCGCAAGTTTAGACGATAATGCTCAAGCATTACAATATGACTTTATTGCCGGCTCTTCTTTACCCATTGGTAACAAGGACGGTTTGTACTCACTAAATAACAGTACTGATTATGCCAACGTTCATGAACGCTATCACGCCGATTTTCGCCAATTTTTACAAGAATTTGGCTTTTATGATATTTTTATTATCGAGCCTGATAACGGTCAAGTCGTGTATAGTGTCTTTAAAGAACTAGATTTTGCAACATCAATTGCCTCAGGACCTTATGCAGCAACAGGGATTGGGCAAGCCTATCAACAGGCGCTTAAAGCAACTGACAAGAACCAAGTGTTCTTTAGTGATTTACAAGCTTATTTACCGTCATACAATGCCCTTGCAGGCTTTTTATCTAGTCCAATAATGGTGAATGGGCAAACGGTTGGGGTATTGATTTTTCAACTTCCGTTGGATCGGCTGAATCAATTAGTGACACACCAACAACGCTGGAATGATGTTGGTTTTGGTTTATCGGGTGAAACATATTTGGTCAATCCTGATTCAACATTACTAACGGAAAGTCGTTTTTTTATTGAAGATCAGCCTGGTTATTTAGCGGTACTTAAACAAACAATCCCCACAGTCGCAGAACAGATTGCGATGAGTAATACCTCCGTCGGTATTCAACCGGTTGATTCAACGTCTGCACAACAAGCGTTGGCTGGTAACGCGGGTTTTAACGTGATTGAAGATTATCGAGGGGTCGAAGTGTTCTCCGTGTATTCGCCGGTCACCATTGGTAACAACACTTATGGATTAATTGCTGAGATTGATACGGCAGAGGCATTGCAAGCATTACAGGCTGTCCAATCAGACCTGATTAATACCACCATTATTGAGTTTATTGTGATACTGAGTGTGGCGATTGTGGTCGCGGTATTGTTAGCAAATCGCTTAGTCAAACCACTCAATGATGTCGGTGATCGTTGTGCGCAATTAGCACAAGGAGAAGGGGATTTAACGATACGTTTGCAACCTTCTGGGATCCCAGAAATTGATCGTATAGTGATTCCGTTTAACCAGTTTATAAGTCAAATTAGAGATATTGTAAAAAATGTCAAACAAGACGCTGAGTCACTTGCATCTGCATCTGAAGAGCTTTCCGCGATCACTGAGCAATCAGAGAGTACGACGGTACAACAACGGGATATGACCCATCAGGTTGCAACGGCACTTGAAGAACTTTCTGTTTCAATTTCTGAAATTGCTAAATCGACCCAAGAAACTCAGACTTATAGCTCCGGTGCGCATGGCTGTCTTAGGGAAAATATGGAACGAGCAGATATGGCGACCGATAATATCAAATTGCTTGTGCAATTGATCCAAGATTCAAGTCAGATCATCATGTCATTACAAGGTGAAGTCAATCAAATTACTTCGGTGTTAAATGTCATTACTAGTATTGCCGATCAAACCAATTTATTGGCGTTGAATGCCGCCATTGAAGCGGCTCGAGCCGGTGATGCAGGGCGCGGATTTTCGGTCGTTGCTGATGAAGTACGCGCGCTAGCCAACCGTTCTCAAGAGAACACTGTCGAGATATCCAAAATTGTCGAAAAGATGAATGTCTCATCAGATAAATCAGTTAAAGCAATGGAGCAAGCTGCCGCAGCTGCCGATGGGGGGATTCATCTAGTTGATTTGGTGACCGCTGCAATGAATGAACTATCACAGACGCTAGATTCAGTTTCGAGCATGACCACGACGGTTGCCGCAGCGACAGAGCAACAAGATTTAACGTCATCGTCTGTGTCTGGCAATGTCGGACAGATTAATGAGATGGCGCATGATGTTGAAGTTGGGGCTAAACAAACCTCAGAAGCAGCCAGTGAACTAGCACGCATTGCCAATCGTTCATCTGAGTTGGTTAGCCGCTTTACCGTTTAGAGGCTATTCAGCGCGGCAACAGCTGATACCGCAGTGGGTTTAATTTCTTCAGATGGATAACAGCCAAGGACTTTACAAAACCGCGTCTCAGCTTTTAGTTGGCGCACGGTTTCTTGCATTTTGCCGTCTTGCAAATTGCCTTCTACATCCAAATAAAACATTTCTTCCCATGGATTACCGTTGATTGGTCGGGATTCTAATTTGGTCATATTGACACCATTGCTTTTGAGCACCAACAAGGCATTAACCAGCGCACCTGGAGTTTGGGTTGTGGCCATCACTAACGTTGTTTTAGCGGGGATTTGAAGAGGTACTTCAACGGCGTTTTGCGCAACAACAATAAACCGGCTGTGGTTTTCTTTTTGGTTAGCAAGATTTGATTCAATTGCCGTCAAACCATATAGATTACCGCCAGCTTCGCTACCTATGGCCGCGACATCATCGCGTTGTAATTCATTCACCATTAACATTGCCGCGGAGGTACTATCAGCAGGTTTGACTTCGATATCTTTCAGGTTTGCCAAAAAATGACTACATTGTGAAAATACCTGAGGATGAGCGTACAAAATTTTGATTTTGGATAACTGAGTAGGAGCCGCAACCAATAATGCATGCTTGATTGGATGAGTGAGCTCACCGATGATACTGAGCCGGGTATGTTGAAGTTGGTCGTACACTTCGTTAATACTGCCTGATGAGGTATTTTCAATTGGCAATACTGCATAATCAGCTTGGTTTGATTCTACTTTTTCGATAATTTCGGCAAAACTATCACACCCCATTTCATGTAATTCACCGTCACGTCGGGCAAAATATTTTTGCGTAGCTAGGTAACTATATGATCCTTTATCACCTAAAAAAGCGACACGGTTAAGAGGAGATACATTATCAGGATTGGCTTGCGCAGATAACATCGCTTGTTGATTCAATACCGAGTCTTCGATAATGACATGAAACAGTTTTGTAACGTAATGGGCATTTAACCCTAGCGATTGACCTGTTTGAATTAAGTTAACGAGCAATTGTTCTTCACGTTGCGGGTCACGCACGTCGATGTTGTTTTGAATTTTGGTTTGCGCCACTTGGTTAGTTAATTGTTGACGCTGGGCTAGAAGATCTAATAGTTGAGTATCTAAGTCACTGATTGCTTGTCGAACAGAGGTTAATGGGGCGCTGGCCATTGTTATTCCTAAAAAACAAAAAAAACCTCAAAATGAGGTTTGGATAATGTCCTTTACTTTAAAACCCGCTCAGCAAAATGTCAATCGTCTGTTAGGCTTAATCGCTTAACCTTTAGCACTTTTATTCACTCAATAAAGCCATTAACATTTGTTTGACCTCATCAGGCTCAAACGGTTTGTCACATAGGGCATTCACGCCTGTTTGTTGAATGTTGGCCATATGCGGAGAATCCATAGATTCTGATGTCACCATAATAATCGGAATATGTGATGTGCTAGGATTAAAGCGAATAAATTCAGATAACTCCCGTCCATCCATTTCTGGCATATTGTAATCAGTCACGATGAGATCAAAGGCCTGTTCTTTGACCAACGTGAGGGCTTGAGCGCCATTTTCAGCTTGCGCGATTTTTTCTAAGCCCATGCCTTTTAATACCCGAACAATATGATTGCGAGCCATCATTGAATCATCCACTACAAGCACACTGACATCGATGATATCAAATGAGGTTAGGCTAATTTCTTCCGTATTGAGCATATGCAAACTGGCGTTTAAAGCGCGCTTTAAATGTATGATCTCAAACGGTTTTGGCAAGATGGCAATGACGCCTGCTTGTTTAAATGCTTCCAATTTTTCTAGACGATCTTCACTCGACACCAACATAAAAGAAATATCAGCTGTTTTTGGATCATTTTTAAGCTTGGTCAACAATGCAATGCTCTCCCCATCGCTAAAATGCAAAGCCGATACAATCAAATCCGGTGGATTTTGTTGAATAGATTCACTTGCCGCACTTAACTCACCGACACAAGTCACTAGTTTAATTCCTTGTTCAGCCAGCATTTGCGTAATCAACTTCTGTTGCATGTCTGAAGGTTCGATTAATAGTATGTGTAAGTCGCTGATAGTTAATTGATGCATAGTTATCTCAAGTTGTGCTGATAAATTACAAGAGATTATCCTCCTGCTAATTTGACGGTAAACCCAAGTCCTTCAAGGATAGGTTTGAGTTTATCACGGACATCACCTTGAATTTCCAAGGTGAATTGTTTGACTGCGCCACCACAGCCACACTGTTTTTTTAATTTTTTACATAACACTGCCAAATCATGCTCATCCGGATTAATGCCATCAATGATGGTCATCCCTTTACCTTTTCGGCCTTTAGTCTCTCGTCGTAATCGCACGATACCATCCCCATTAAAGACGGCTTGACGAGTAGGGGTATCCGCAATGCGACCCGTGGAAGTGCTGTATACTAATTTATCGCTCATATTGATGGTTTCATTAATGTTATTCGTTCATTACCGTAATTTAGCATATTTAGACAAAACGCAATACTTAAGAAGTGTTTTAGTGAGTCGATATAAAGATGGTCAAAGAAAGACAACATCGTTATGTATGTTGTGTATATTACCTAACTGTTAAGGATTGTGTTCATGGACATGCAAACTCATCAAGATAAGCTATCTATCCATATAGTGATAGGAGCAGCATATGATTATACGTCAGTAAATCAATTTTTTGAGATAATGAGAACAGTGCAGTTCGAACCTGCTGAGATAGAACTTGATTTTTCGGCGACGCTGCATGCTGACAGTTCGGCGTTGGGCATGTTATTGCATCTGCGTAGCGTATATCCGCAATCACGTGTGCTATTAGCAAACTGTAAACCCAGCATTTATCGACTATTTTATATCGCTAAATTGCAAGACGTATTCATCTTAGAATCGCCCCTAGATAAAATAGAAACCATCGCAGCGTAATTGAATACTCATGTATTCATATTTATGTATTGAGAATTATTCTCAATACCGTTATTATCTGGATAGTTCATAAGCAAAGGATTATTCCAGTGAGAAATCTCGTTATTGGGTTCGTGTTAACCACGTTAAGTGCCCCTTTATTATTGTTAAGCCAATCGGCGCAGGCGCAAGATCCTCAACAACTTAATATCTATTCAGCGCGCAAAGAAGCGTTGATTAAGCCTTTACTGGATAAATTTGCAGCAGCCAATAATGTGCAAATTAATTTGGTGACAGGTAAAGCCGATGCATTGCTAGCTAGAGCGAAGAGTGAAGGACGATTTTCACCGGTTGATATTATTATTACCACCGATGTAGGTCGACTAACTCGTGCCAAAACGCAAGGCTTGACCCAAGCCATCACTTATCCGATGCCAGACTATGCACCAATCCATGATCCTGATCAGCACTGGGTGGCATTAACTACGCGCAATCGTCCTATTATCTATCATCCTGAACGCATTGCTGAGGGTGAAATCAGTAGTTATGAAGACTTAGTCAAACCACAGTATAAAGGCCGAGTGTGTATTCGCTCATCATCTAATATTTATAATCAATCTATGGTGGCTGCCATGCTGATTCAGCAAGGTGAGGCTGCGACATTAGCTTGGGCTAAGGGCATGGTTGAAAATTTTGCGCGACGTCCTAAAGGCGGTGATCGAGATCAGATCAAAGCCGTAGTGGCCGGTATCTGTGATATTGCGGTAGCCAATACGTATTATTTGGCGGCAATGCGTAACGCAGACGCTACATCAGCTGCGATTGCTAATCAGGTGAAGGTTGCTTGGCCGAATCAAGCTGACCGGGGTGTACACCTTAATATTTCTGGAATTGCGATTGCTAAGCATGCTAAACAAGTCGATGTGGCCAACCAGCTAATTGCATACATGCTCAGTGATTCTGCGCAGCAGTGGTATGCACAAACAAATCATGAATATCCAGTGAATCCATCTATTGCTTGGTCTGATACATTACAAGCGATGGGGATGTATAAGGCCGAAACTGTTGCGCTTAATCAAGTCGGTGAACTTAACAGTAAAGCGTTACAAATCATGGATAAAGCCGGTTGGCGATAACATTAATTGACCGCTGGTTTGTTATTGCGCTGAGTATTTGCGCGCTACTTGCAGTTCCTATCTTATCGATCTTATTCAGTTACAGCGATGTTTCACTGGTTCTGTGGGCGCACCTAATTGATACTAATTTAGGCTTGTATGTAGCAAATAGCTTAATATTAGCTGTAGGGGTTGGCTTAGGCAGTGCACTGCTAGGTGTTTCACTTGCTTGGTGCGTGACCCAGTATCAATTTGTTGGCAGTCGCTTTTTTCAATGGGCGTTGTTGCTTCCGCTTGCGATGCCAGCTTATATTATGGCGTATACATACACTGGCATGTTTGATGGATGGGGTTTGTTTGATAGCCGCACTTTGTTTGGTGCCATTGTATTCATGTCCTTAGTGTTGTATCCGTACGTATTTATGTTAGCCAAAACCGCTTTTTTAGAGCAACAACAACAGTACAAAGACGTTGCAGCATCGTTGGGGATCACCCAATTCGCTTACTTTATGCGTGTCGCTTTACCGATTGCTCGCCCTGCAGTATTAACCGGTGTTGCATTAGCAATGATGGAAGCACTAGCCGATTATGGCACGGTGGCGTATTTTGGGATCAGCACTTTTACAACGGGTATTTTTAGAACTTGGTTTGGCATGGGCGAAACACAATTAGCCAGTCAACTAGCCGGTTGTTTGGCATTATTTGTATTGGCTGTATTGTTGATTGAAAAACACAGCCGTCGCAATATGCGTTTTTATCAGTCTCAACCAGCAACAGCAGATTCGAGTAACCACTCAAGCACTCTTCCGCTAGCATCTCGTCAACATGCGATTATATTTTTGTATTGCTCGGTCGTGTTATTCATCGCGTTTGTCGTGCCTGTGACACAACTTGCTATTTGGGCCAGTGAATCATTCACTGCGATAGCATTCAACGACTATATAACCTTATTACTCAACAGTTTTGGGGTCGCTTTAGCAAGCAGTGTTTTGATTGTTGTTGTCGCGTTATTGCTATCCTACACACAACGCTTTGCACGCCAACCTATCGTGCAATACTTTACCCAGTTTGCCAGCTTAGGCTATGTCATTCCGGGCACGGTATTGGCAATTGGGGTAATGCAACCGTTAGGGTGGCTTGATGCCACGATCAACAATATCTGGTATGGGGTGTTTGGTGAGTATCTTGGCCTGATTTTTTCGGGGACGTTTGTCGCGTTGTTGTTTGCCTATACGGTTCGGTTTTTGAGTGTGGCATTACACAATACCCAAACCGGATTAGAACGAATTAAACCGAATGTGGATGATGCGGTATTAACGTTAGGTCGACCGCGCATAGCATTGGTGCGTTATATTCATTTACCGTTAATCAAAAAAAGTATTTTTGCTGCTGCAATTTTGGTGTTTGTCGATGTACTCAAAGAACTTCCTGCGACATTAATATTGCGTCCATTTAATTTTAATACACTCGCGGTAAAAGCCTTTGAGTTTGCCTCGGATGAGCGTTTAATCGATGCGGCATTACCATCCATTACGATTGTCATAATCGGAATTATTCCGGTTATCTTATTGACCCGAGCCATAAATAAATAATGAGAACCTTGCATGTTGCACTTAGCTGATATTTCTATTTCGTTTGGCAAAAAACAAATAATCGATGCATTATCATTTCACTTGGCAACAGGCGATATTGGTTGCTTATTAGGCCCTTCAGGATGTGGGAAAACCACGTTATTGCGCGCAATTGCAGGCTTTATTCCTCTACAATCAGGGACCATTAACATTCAAGGTGAATGCGTCAGTAGTCAACAAGTGCATGTTGATGTGACAGAACGAAAAGTCGGCGTTGTATTTCAAGATTTTGCGTTATTTCCGCATTTATCAGTTGCACAAAATATCACATTTGGTTTGCATGAATTAAATGCAGCCGATCAGCATGCGCGCCTCATGACCTTGCTGGCGTTAACTCAATTAACTGACTTAGCTGAACAATATCCCCATCAGCTCTCCGGTGGACAGCAACAACGGGTAGCTATCGCGCGTGCATTAGCGCCAAAACCAGAAATATTATTACTTGATGAACCGTTCTCAGCATTAGATCCTGCATTGCGTGAGTCATTAGCACTGGATATTAAGCACATACTCAAACATGAAGGGGTGACGGCATTATTGATTACCCATGATCAAACCGAAGCCTTTACGATTGCAGATAAAATTGCCGTAATGTGTGCCGGACAAATCGAGCAATATGCCAGTGCGTATGATTTGTATCATGAACCGCAAACGTATTTTGTTGCAAACTTTGTTGGGGAAGGGCGGTTTATCGATGGTAATGTGCAAGTTTCGCCAAATCATACGCCACTCATGCATACCGCGCTGGGTAGTTTTGAGGTGAGTGAAAAACCCGCCTTAAGTGATTATGAAAAGCAAGTACGCTTGCTTGTTCGTCCTGATGATTTTGTTGATGATGACGCGAGTCCTCATCAAGTAACAGTGATTGGTCGCGCGTTTCGTGGCGCACATATTTTGTATACGTTGTTGGTACCGAGTAGTCGTGAAGAGGTGTTGTGTTTATTACCAAGCCATCATGATTATCAAGTCGGTACCGTGATTGGTATCCGACTTGAATTAGAGCATGTTATTTATTTTTAATTAAAAACTATAGCGATACCCAACTTGCACTGTACGGGGTTTACCAACCTGAATAGCACCATGTTGACGGGTAGCAATATATTCTTCATCCGTGACATTATCGATCACCATGTACACTTGTTGACCTTCACTCAGGGTATATTGAGCAGATAGGTTCATAACGGTACGTGCTTTCACATCAGTTGCACTGTTAAATGCTCCACGACCTGCTTGAGTGCGCATATCATCGATCATTTGCAGTGATGCCAGGACATGCCAATTAAACCCTTTTACACCGGTTTCAACTTGCAAAACGGATTGCGGCAAATAGGGCAAATCATCCCCTTGCTGTACATTACCCCACGAGTCTAATTCAGATGCAAACGTTTCATCAAATGTCGCACTGGAATAGGTGTAATTAACATTTAAAGGCATTTGCACCGCTCCAATTTGCCATGCTTGTTGGAGGCTTAATTCGAGGCCATCAATACTGACTTTACCGGCATTATATTGATTACCAATGAGGCTATCATCACAGCCTTGGCTTGCAGTGCAATTGCCGTGTAAATTATCTAATCGAGTACTAAATGCAATCCCTTCAAAACGCAGTTCGTTGTGATTAAAACGAACCCCAGCTTCAACGTTCCAGCCTTCTTCTTTTTGTGCATTTTGATTACCCGGTGCCGGTGGGGCAAATGATTTTTGAACGCCAGCTAGGACAACCCATTGGTCATTAATTTGGTAAGTCATGCCTAATGCCGGTAGTACAGCACTGACGCTATTGCGTCGTTCAGCTGCGGCCTGGCTGCGCTGTGGATCGTTTCTTCCCCAATCATCCCGAGCCAAATCAACGTCTTCATAACGCACTCCACCTTTAACGGTGAGATCATTCATTTCCCAGGTATCATGAATAAACAGACTCGTGGCTTGGGCACTATCAATACGATTAGAGTCGGTACCAGCTGCACGTTCGGTTAATAAGCTAAGGGTGCGAGCTGTCGATAACTCATAGTCATCAACCCATTGATAGCGATCCATATCATCTTCATGCAGGCGAGCACCAAAACGGATATCGTGGTTTTGAGTGCGATAAGCCAATTCTGCTTGGATCCCTTTGGCGTTATATTCACGATTGTTCGCTTTAATTTGAACAACCGGAAGCGCGCTGTCAGTGTAAGTTGCGTTGTCAATTTGTGCAGCAATTTCTTCTGCACCACTGCCCAAGCTGAGTCCGCCGATTTTGCTGACCTTATACCAGTTTCGGGCAAAATCGTTGTGATAGGCAATGATACTGACATCACTGTTATCAGATAAAATATAATCATAATGCACTGACAGGTGGGTATGATCCGTGTTCATTTGATCTAGCGCAGATGCACTGTAACGCTGGTAAGCATCGGCTTGATAATCATTATTGGTTAATCCTAAATAAGTTTCGTCGGATTGTTCTTCTGAATACTTACCTTTAAATTCTAAATGATGACGTTTGGCGTTATCTAGGTACTGTTCAAGTTTGAACATCACATCGGTTTTGCTAAATCCAGTATCTTGACCAGAATTGAGGGATTTAAATCCGTCAGCGCCATAGTGAAACACTTCCGCTACAGCAGCAGTGCTGTCTTTAGTTCCACCAATTACGCCATGGATTTTGCGGTAAGCATCACTGCCCAGGGCCACATCTAATTTACCTGCTAGTGGGGCATCAGGGGTCGCTGTAGATAATAAATTAATCACACCACCAGAAGTACGAGGGCCGTATTTGACGCTGGATGAGCCTTTTAATATCTCAATTGAACGCATCCGACCTATGGTGGGAAAATAATACGCAGCAGGAGAAGCATACGGAGCCGGAGCGGCGAGCACACCATCTTCAAGAACGGTGATTTTTTCTGAACGATCCGCAGAGTTGCCACGCATACCAATGTTAGGTCTTAATCCATAGCCATCTTCTTCGACAAAATACACCCCAGGGGCTTTTGCTAACACTCTGTTGATATCGGTTATAGCATAGTTATCCAGCACATCTTGGCCAATCACAGTCCCTGAACCTGGAGTCGTATCGATGGCTTCTTGAGAGCCTAGAATAGTAATTTGTTCGATAGTCTTATCGGCTGCAACAGGTGCTGCAACCGCAGTAGACATAGATAAAATGCTGGTAATAGCGATAGCGAGAGTAGAACGTTTCATTAATATCCTCAAGATTGATGTATGTTAGACAGTACATTTAAACATGAATCTAAATGAGAATCAATATCAATTGCGTTAAGTTGCCATTTAATTATTGTTAATAAAACTGAACACCGTGCCGTTACATATTAGGTCATTCTGCATTCATGGAAGAACTGCGTGTTTTCAAGTATCAAATCTTCAGTCATCGCTATTATTCTATTATTAGTCGTTAGCTTAAGCGCGGGTATAATGGGCTTTGTGTTGATTGAATATGAGCAATTGTATGCCGATGTCGTGCAAGATAACCTGACCGGTTTAAGTCAAAATGCCGCCGAGGATTTATTACCTGTATTAACAGCGAGTACTGACACTGCAAAGCAAAAAAAAGACATACAAGCATTACTTGCCCCTTTGGATGCTTATAGCAATGTTGTGCAAGCGAATGTATATGCGATTGATACTCGCTTACTGCATCGCTATACCGGTCCAGCAGGCCATCAGAATATTATGCAATTATCGGCCAATGATAATCAGTCACTCGATTTGCGGTCAATGCCAGAAGGGATCAGTGTCAAAAATGGCATGATGATCAGTATCACCAAAATCGGTGAGACGCCATTTTCATTAGGATACCTACAAGTTATATTTGATTTGCAAGGGCCATTAACGGCCAGTAAGTTAAGTTTATTAACGCAAACCCTAACCACAGTCTCCGTTGCCACGTTAGGGGTCATGACGATTGCGTTATTATTACTCAATAGATTATTGCAGCCTTTATCACGTTTATCTTCATTTACCCGTCAAATTGAATCCGCCAAGAACTACTCATTACGCTTTAGCCTACAAGGAAAGAACGAAGTTGCGCAGCTTGGGCATAACATCAATAGTATGTTGGATACGATCAATCAAGAATTAGAAAAAAACAAATCTCATACCAAGACCTTAGAAGCACAGCAAGTCACGATGACTAAGTTAGCTAATTATGACGGCTTAACGGGGTTACCTAACCGACAATTTATTATGGATACGTTGCGCTACAAACTGGCTGACGCCAAACGCAATGGAGAAGACCAAGCGTTAATGTTTTTTGATTTGGATGGGTTTAAAAGTATCAATGATTCCTTAGGTCATGAAGCGGGGGATCATGTGTTAGTTGAGGTGGCAAATCGGGTTACTCAATTGATGCGTGACGGTGATTTGGTGTCGCGCTTAGGCGGAGATGAGTTCCTTATTGTACCGAATGGGCAACCCTCGATTGCTGAGCTAAAAGAAATTTCAATGCGGTTACTCCATACTATCGATCAACCCATTATCCTCAAAGGCGTTGAGCTGCGTATCGGCTTGAGCATAGGTATTGCCAGTGCGATTGATGCACATTATGATTTAACTGATCTTGTCAGTAATGCTGATGTGGCTATGTATCGCTCTAAAAGTAATGGGCGCGGTACATACACATTGTTTAGTAGTGATTTGATTGAAGATTACAAACGAAAATTATTGATCACCAACAGTATAGTTCGAGCAATAGAAGAAGATGAATTTAAACTTTATTATCAAGCTAAAATAAATCGTGAAGGCTTATTGTTTGGCTTTGAAGCGCTGATCCGCTGGGTCCATCCAACACTTGGACATATCTCACCAGGTGAATTTATTCCCATCGCCGAACAAAGTGGCAAGATCCCAACCATTACTAAGTGGGTGATTGCTCAGGTATGTCAAGAAATGCAAGCAATCCAAAGTTTAACTGAACGAGATTTACGGATTTCGTTAAATTTATCAGCGCATGATTTGCACTCAGATGAACTGTATGACTATGTTAACGAACAAATGAGCGAGCATCATGTTAACCCGTATTTTGTTGAATTTGAGGTGACTGAATCCGCCTATTTAGAGAGCTTTAGCACCTCTAATGATTGTTTGAAAAAACTCGGCGAATTAGGTTGCTCGATTGCATTGGATGATTTTGGAACTGGGTATTCTAGTTTGAGTTATTTGACTCAAATAAAGATAGACACCCTAAAAATTGACCAGCAGTTTGTAAAAGAAATAGATTATTCAAGCCGCAGTCGGCTAGTGACCAGTACCATTATTGATTTGGCTAAGAGTTTGAATCTGACTATTTGTGCCGAAGGCATAGAAAGTCGTATTCAACAAAGTTATTTAACAGAACTCGGCTGTGATTATTATCAAGGTTATTTGTATAGCAAGCCACTACCGTTGCATGAATTGTTCGAAAAAGATTTTGACTTTAAACAAGAATTTAATCACGAAATCCTAATCACAGAACCATTAGATACTGTGTATAATTTTTAGGCGTTAAAAGTGGCACACTAGTTGATTGTATGCTTAGCTTACATAACTATTATTTACAGGACTATTAAGGGAAGAATAGCTTGTTAAGATTGACTCTCAATCAACTAATGATCGTTATGATATTGTGCATCAGCTTATGTTTGTGGGTTGTGGTCGCGGTTAACGATAATCAGCGTGTAGCTAATTTTCAGCAATTTAACAAAGAACAACTTAATGTCCAAGAAAAACTCTCGTTAGCCCATGTTTTCATCGCTGATACCTATGCATTACGCAGTGCATTAGACAAACATCTAAACACACCAAGTACGGCATCCAATCAACTACCCAATCAACAAATTGATAATACGGTAAGCCGCTTATATAACCAACTCAACTTTTTATGCTTGGACTTGTTGTTCTCTGATAGTTGTAATCAAATTCGTTTTATTCTGACTAACATCCAGACATACCCGATTGTCGTTGAATCTAAATATATTAATGAACAACTCAATTTACTTGATATCCAAAGTGCATCAATAGTGAAGAATACGGTTGATTTATTGGAAGTGAATCGTCTCAATCTGCAAAAGGTTGAGCGAGATTTAACCCATACTGAATCATTATATTTATTAGCGGTATTGTGTGTAGGGGGGGGGGTATTGATGCTGATAAATCATGCGTACATGCGCCCATTGCAGTACATCTCTAGCTTAATTCGCCTACTGCCTTACCCCGCAAAATTTCATGATCTCAAACGTCAACAAGGACTGCTGCCTGAGGGCTATCAAGCAGTTGAAGCTGATATCGAAAAATTACAAAAAAAATACCACAAGCTGGATGATTTACGCAATGCGATGTTAAGACATGCCGCCCACGAGTTAAAAACGCCATTAGCCAGCGTTAACGAAGGGTGTTCTTTACTCAGCGAAGAAGTCGTGGGTAAGTTATCTGCTGGGCAACATGAAGTGGTGATGTTGTTAAATGTCAGTGCCAAACGGCTCAATATATTGGTGGAGCGCTTACTCGACTACAATACGTTATTACAGCAAGTATCACCAAAATATGGTCCGGTACAACTAGATAAGATTATTAATGAGTGTTTAACCGACAATCGATTAGCGGTGGATCATGCAGAGATGGTGCCGGTGGTGAATGTTGCGCATTCTACAATTGATAGTGACCCTGAATTAGTGCGTCGAATATTAGATAATTTGGTATCAAATGCGTTAGCACATGGCAAAAAACAACACCCTATCCATATTAATACTTACTTGTATCAAGATAAATTAGCCATCGACGTCGCTAATTTTGGAGATCCGATATCAATTGAAAAGGTACCTAACTTATTTCAACCTTTTTCAAGGGGCAATACCAATCGCAACGACAAAGTCATTGGAGCAGGATTAGGCTTATCGATTGTGGATGAATGCGCGCGATTGTTAAATGGCTCTGTGGCATTAGTAGAAGTGGATTATGCCGATGTTTGTTTTAGAGTCGTATTACCTATTCATGGAGCAAAGCGGTGATTAACGAAGAATCAATGAAAATATTGTTAGTGGATGATGACACGGCATTATTAAGATTACTAACGATACGATTGGAGCAACAAGGTTACAGTATCGTAAGCACGGATGATGGTCGCCAAGCACTTAATTTGTTAAAGCAATACAATATTGATGTGGTTATTAGTGATTTACGAATGCCCAATATCGATGGTTTAGCCTTATTTGATCAAATCAAAGAGCATCATCCAACATTACCCGTTATCTTGATTACTGCCCATGGCACGATCCAAGATGCGATAGCGGCAACCAAACTGGGAATGTATGGGTTTATTACCAAGCCGATTAATCATGCAGAATTGCAAAATATTCTCAGTAGTATCGAAAAACAAAAGAGCATCAGAGGTGACAATACCTGGGCGAAACAGATTATTACCCGCAATGACAAAATGCTGTTGTTATTGGACAAGGCAGGGCGCATTGCACAGCGCGATGTCAGTGTATTGATCTCCGGAGCAAGTGGAACAGGTAAAGAAGTCTTGGCGCAGTCGATTCATAATGCAAGTCCACGTTCAGCTAAGCCATTTGTGGCGATTAATTGTGGTGCTATTCCCGAAAATCTATTGGAATCTGAACTATTTGGCCATACCAAAGGGGCATTCACAGGGGCGGTTTATGCTTCGCCTGGGTTATTCAAAGAAGCCGATGGGGGAACATTATTCTTGGATGAGATTGGCGATATGCCGATGTCACTGCAAGTCAAACTGTTACGTGCATTACAAGAACAAATGATCTGGCCAGTCGGTTCTAGCCAGTCGGTAAAGATTGATGTGCGTGTTATTTCCGCAACTCACAAAAACCTCACCCAAGCGATGGTACAAAATGAGTTTAGAGAAGATCTCTATTATCGGCTTAATGTGGTGAGTTTTGCATTACCTTCACTCACTGAGCGAGCAGATGATATTCCAATATTATCGCGCGCATTATTATTACAAAGTGCGGCTAAACATAATGTTGAGGTCTCAGCATTTTCGGAAGATGCACTGCAATTATTGACCACCAGTGCATGGCCCGGCAACGTCAGACAACTGGTGAATGTGATTGAGCAATGTGTTGCATTGACTGACACAGCGCTGATCCCTAAGCATTTAGTCGAGCAAGCCTTATCGGCAAATAGTGCAACATGGCCTAATTTAACCGATGCGCGCGACGCATTTGAACACACCTACCTCAAAAAATTACTTAACATGACCGATGGTAATGTCACTAGAGCAGCTGATTTAGCCGGTCGCAATCGCAGTGATTTGCACAAGCTATTAAAAAAACATTCTTTGGACGCAGCGAGTTTTAGACATAATTAATTTACGGTAATCACTAGGCATCTGTATTCATTCGTTTATAATGACCTCATTCACGTTTAGCGCGTATTTTACGCTTAGTTTTTTGAGGTTTTTGGATTCATGCGCACAGATTATTGCGGCAACATCGATACATCTTTTATCGACCAAACGGTCACTATCAACGGTTGGGTTAACAAACGTCGCGATTTGGGCGGCGTTATCTTTTTGGATATACGTGACCGTGAGGGCATTGTGCAAGTTGTGTTCGATCCTGATGTGGCGGATGTATTTGCAACAGCGAATAGTGTGCGTAACGAATTTTGCGTCTCAATTACAGGGCGCGTTCGTTCACGCCCTGATTCACAAATCAATACTGAGATGCGCACGGGTGGCATTGAGATCCTAGGTAAAGAGTTAAAGATTTTTAATAAATCGGCACCATTACCGCTTGATTGGAACCAAGAAAACTCAGAAGAACAGCGCCTAAAATACCGTTACTTAGATTTACGTCGTCCAGTTATGACTGAACGCTTAGTGTTTCGTTCTAAAGTGACGTCATTTGTGCGTCGCTTCTTAGAAGAAGAGGCATTTTTAGACATCGAAACGCCCATTTTAACCAAAGCGACACCAGAAGGAGCACGTGACTATCTAGTGCCTTCACGGACGCACAAAGGTCAATTTTTTGCTTTGCCGCAATCGCCGCAATTGTTTAAACAATTGTTGATGATGTCGGGGATGGATAAATATTACCAAATCGTCAAATGTTTCCGTGACGAAGATCTGCGTGCTGATCGCCAGCCAGAATTTACGCAAATCGATATTGAAACGACTTTTTTAGATGCCGATGGCGTGATGGCAATTACTGAGCGCATGATCAGTCAATTATTTAAAACGATGCTTGATGTTGATTTAGGTGATTTTCCAAGAATGACATATGCAGATGCTATGCGTTTGTATGGTTCTGATAAGCCGGATCTACGTAATCCATTACAACTAATAGATGTTGCTGATGTATTAGCGGACGTCGAATTTAAAGTATTCAGTGGACCGGCCAATGATCCTAAAGGCCGTGTAGCCATGTTATGTGTCCCAGGCGGTGCGACATTATCGCGTAAGCAGCTTGATGATTACGCCAGCTTTGCCGGTATTTACGGTGCTAAAGGCTTGGCATGGATGAAGATCAATGATGTGCAAGCAGGTGCTGAAGGTGTTCAGTCGCCGATTGCTAAGTTTTTGACGCCAGAAGTGATTGCTCAACTTATCAGCAAAGCCAATGCAAATGACGGTGATATTTTATTATTTGGTTCTGATACCTATACGGTAGTGACTGAAGCATTAGGTGCGTTGCGATTAAAGTTAGGCACTGATTTTGAACTAAATGAAGGTACTTGGCGTCCATTATGGGTTGTTGACTTTCCAATGTTTGAGGAGTTTGACGGGCAATATCACGCGCTTCATCATCCGTTTACAGCACCGCGTGATTTATCGCCTGAGCAACTTGCTCAAGATCCTGCCAATGCGTTATCTAATGCCTATGACATGGTGCTCAATGGCTGCGAGTTAGGTGGGGGATCGGTGCGGATCCATCAGCAAGATATGCAGGCTCAAGTCTTTGATATTTTGGGGATCAGCAAAGAAGAAGCGCAAAGCAAATTTGGCTTTTTGTTAGAAGCATTGCAATACGGCACACCGCCGCATGCAGGACTTGCATTCGGTCTAGACCGTTTGGTGATGTTAATGACTGATACCACATCCATTCGCGATGTCATGGCATTTCCTAAGACCAGTACTGCAGCGTGTCCGTTGACGTCAGCACCCGGTGTAGCAAGTGCTGAACAATTAACGGAATTGGCCATTGCTTCGACTGCCCCAGTCGATACTGAATAAGGTTGCCATGACGCTAAAACGTCCTGAATCAGTCCTTGTTGTGCTGTATGATCAACATCATCAGGTGTTGGTCATGCAGCGCGATGATGATGCCGATTTTTGGCAATCAGTGACCGGTACTATCGAAGCATCAGAGCAACCAATCCAAACTGCTTACCGTGAAGTGGCAGAAGAGACAGGTTTTGTGCTGCAACCACAGCATCATACGATCCAAAATTGCCGCCATATCAACCAATTCAAAATCCGTTCTTTATGGTTGCATCGCTATCCTAAAGGCACCATATTTAACCAAGAACATGTATTTTGTGCCCAAATTGATTCACAACAAATTGTCCAATTAACCGAGCACACCGCTTATCAATGGATGAGTAAGTTGGATGCGATCGAAAAAGTATGGTCGGCGACCAACGCAGATGCGATACGTCGTTTTGTCCCTGAACCAAAAGTAAGTCACAGATAATGAGTATTATTTTGGGGATTGACCCAGGTTCGCGGATAACCGGATATGGCATTGTCGAACAGCAAGGTAATAAGTTTACCTATGTGGCCAGCGGGTGTATTCGTTTATCGGGCGATGAATTAGCCGGGCGTCTGCAACAAATCTTTAAAGGTGTGAGTGAAATTATCTCACAATACCATCCCAAAGAGTTTGCTATAGAGCAGGTGTTTATGGCTAAGAACCCAGATTCAGCCTTGAAATTAGGGCAAGCCAGAGGAGCGGCAATCGTCGCAGCTACGCAGTTTGATTTACCTGTCGCTGAATACGCTGCACGCCAAATTAAGCAATCTGTTGTGGGTAATGGCGGAGCAGACAAGGCCCAAGTCCAACACATGGTAAAATTTTTATTAAAATTGCCAGGAACACCGCAAGCCGATGCTGCAGATGCATTAGCAGTTGCTTTATGTCATGGACATACTCACCAAAACTTGATAAAAATGGCAGGACAAGCCACCCGAACAGCTCGTGGTCGCTTGCGGTAAGACACATTGCCATAAGTGGTTATCAAACATATAACAAAGTATACCTATATAGAGAACACGATGATTGGATTAATAACCGGCACTTTATTAGCAAAACAACCTCCTGAGATCATGATCCAAGCCGGTGGTGTGGGCTATGAAATCAGTATGTCTATGCACAGTATTTATGGTTTACCAGCTGATGGCGAGACAGTCACTGTGTTTACCCATTTTGTGGTGCGTGAAGATGCGCAGTTATTATTTGGCTTTATTGAAAAACAAGAACGCACCGTATTTCGTGAATTAATCAAAGCAAACGGCGTTGGCCCAAAACTCGCTATCACTATATTATCAGGCATGAGTGTGCAAGATTTGATCCGAGCAGTGGGCTACGAAGACGTGACATCATTAGTCAAAATACCCGGTGTAGGTAAAAAAACCGCGGAGCGATTGGTCGTAGAATTAAAAGACAGGTTAGCGAAATTAACCCTTAATAGTCCTACCGATGCAATGAATTTACCGGTTACCTCATCCAGTGATTTAGGCAGTACATTTGTACCGATAAACGATGCCCGTGAAGAGGCGCTCAGTGCATTAGTCGCACTAGGCTACAAGCCGCCTGTAGCCAGTAAAGTCATCCAAGGGGTATATCAAGCCGATATGACCAGTGAACAACTGATCCGTGAAGCATTGCGCGCTATGGTATAGTCACACCAATAACATCATAATAAAGAGCAGATATGATTGAAGAAGACCGTTTAATACAAGCAACTGTTAAGGGCGATGACGAAGCCGTTGACCGTGCCATTAGACCAAAGACATTGGCCGATTACACTGGTCAAGATCATGTCTGTGAACAAATGGAAATTTTTATTGAAGCGGCGCGAAAACGTCAAGATGCGCTTGATCATGTGTTAATTTTTGGGCCGCCGGGTTTGGGTAAAACCACATTAGCCAACATTATCGCGAATGAAATGGACGTTAATATCAAAACAACATCGGGCCCGGTCCTTGAAAAAGCCGGAGATTTGGCTGCGCTACTGACCAATTTAGAAGAGAACGATGTATTGTTTATTGATGAAATACACCGCCTCAGCCCCGTAGTGGAAGAGGTATTGTATCCAGCCATGGAAGATTACCAGATCGATATCATGATTGGTGAGGGGCCTGCGGCACGCTCCATCAAGTTAGATTTAGCGCCATTTACGTTAGTCGGTGCAACGACTCGTGCTGGATCATTGACTTCTCCATTGCGGGATCGCTTTGGCATCGTACAGCGTCTTGAATTTTATAATATAGCCGATTTGACCGATATTATCATGCGATCTGCGCGTTACTTAAATGTCGATATGAGCAGCGAAGGCGCTCATGAAATCGCGACACGTGCACGCGGCACACCTCGGATCGCAAATCGATTGTTACGCCGTGTACGAGATTATGCTGAGATTAAATCTGATGGCAAGGTGGATAGCCGTGTAGCGGGTCTAGCATTAGATATGCTTGATGTAGATAAAGTTGGTTTTGACTTTATGGACCGTAAATTATTGGATGCTATTATAGATAAATTTGATGGCGGACCGGTTGGTTTAGACAATCTGGCTGCGGCAATTGGTGAAGAAAAAGAAACCATAGAAGATGTCATAGAACCGTATTTGATCCAGCAGGGTTTTTTGCAACGAACTCCACGTGGACGTATTGCATCCGCCCGTGCTTATGCGCATCTTGGCTTTACACCAAAATCAAGTTAAAAAAAAGCCCACAAAAAATGTGGGCTAAAAAGTCATTTATAATAAATAACCACTATAGGAATACAAATTGAACAAACACTCAACTCATGACGCGTATTTTAGCGATTTTATCAGTTTGTTCAATTGAAATAAATTACACCTAAAGGATTAGATTTTCTAATGCAAGATAAGAATTTACAACCCCATACACATTGTCATACTATTCGCATATATTATGAAGATACCGATGCTGGTGGCATTGTATATTACGCAAATTATCTTAAGTTTTTTGAACGAGCGCGCACCGAATGGTTACGTGATTTAGGCTTTTCTCAACATAGCTTATTAGCCGATGATATTGCATTTGTGGTGCGACACGTTGATATGCATAACCATGCACCTGCGTTGTTCGATGATGAAATTATAATTGATACTCAATTAAGTGAACTTAAAAAAGCATCAATGGTCTTTACTCAGACAATTAAAAAACAAGGTAATTTATTAGTTTCAGCTAGTATTCAGGTTGCTTGCGTCAAACTCGGGCGCATGAAACCCTGTGCTATCCCCAAAAATATTTATAAGGAATGTCTTCGTGTCGCATGATATGTCATTTATAGGGTTGTTTTTACAAGCAAGCCTAGTTGTTAAACTGGTCATGATTTTATTAATGATTGCATCCATTGCCTCGTGGGCATTTATTGTGCAGCGCACGCGTGCACTTAACCATGCTAGAGCAGCGTTACTGGAGTTTGAAGAACAGTTTTGGTCGGGCACTGACCTCAATAAACTCTTTCAAGAACTCACAGCTCAAGCTCGAGTGGATGGTATTCACAGTATTTTTGTGGCAGGTTTTAGAGAGTTTGTCCGGTTACGTAAATCCGAGGCGCAAGGTGATATTGTGGTTGAAGGTTCTACCAGAGCGATGCGTGTTGCCTTGTCTCGAGAAGTGGATGAACTCGAGTCCAAATTACCATTTTTAGCGACGGTGGGCTCGATCAGTCCCTATATTGGCTTATTTGGTACGGTGTGGGGGATCATGAATGCCTTTATTGCGCTGGGTCAAGTGCAACAAGCGACGCTAGCCATGGTCGCACCGGGTATTGCTGAAGCCTTGATTGCAACCGCTATCGGTTTGTTTGCCGCGATTCCTGCCGTTATTGCCTATAACCGATTTAGCCATCAAGTCGAAAAAATTGAAAACGGCTACATCAACTTTATGGAAGAGTTTGCTGCAATTTTACAGCGTCAAGCGATCAGTAAAGAGTCGTAAGTATGTATAAACGTAAAAGACGTAAACCCGTATCAGAGATCAATGTCGTTCCGTACATTGATGTGATGTTGGTGTTACTTATTATTTTTATGGTTACCGCACCCTTGATCAGTCAAGGTGTTAAAGTTGACTTACCTCGTGCAGATGCACAGCCGATTGAACAAGAAGATGCCCCCCCACTGATTGCATCATTAGACAAATCAGGATTGTACTATCTAAATATTGGTGAGAACCCCAAACAATCATTGACTCGACCTGACATACAAGCATTGGTGCAAGCAGAATTAGCTAATAATCCTACTCGTCCAGTCGTTATAAAAGCGGATGGGAGTGTCTCTTATGATCAAATCATTCAATTGATGGTGTTATTACAACAAGCTGGTGTGCCTTCAGTGGGATTGATGACAGAGCCTAAAGAATAATGATGAAGCAGCGAGTCAGCAAATGGGCTAAGTATGTGTATGATTCAGAGCTTGCCCTTTCTGTATTGATGCATGCCTTGCTGCTGTGTGGCTTGGTGTTGAGTGTGAGTTTTTCATCTTCATCGTCACTTGACCTGGATATGACCCCATTGACCGATCAAATGTCGGTGATCAATGCAACGTTTATAGACCCGGCTGTTACGCAAGCAAAATTTGATCAAGCCAACGCGCAAAAACAAGCCAAAGCCCAAGCTAAAGCTCAAGCGCAAGCAGAAGCAAGACGCAAACAACGAGAGCAAAAAGCGAAACGCGATAAAGCCGCTGCGCAAAAAAAAGCCGCTAAGGCGAAACAAGACGCGCAACAAAAACAACAACGAGAGTTAGAGCGACAGGCACAAGCGGCGATAGCGAAAAAAAAGGCGGCTGAACAAGCCCGCGAAGCTGCCAAGCTGGCTGAAGCCAAAAAACAAGCAGACGCAGCCGCATTGAAAGCGCAACAAGAACAAGCATTAGCTGATCAATTAGCCGAAGAGCAAGCTCAGATACGAGCCAAACAACAGCAACAAGTGATGAGTGAAACACAGCGTTACAGTGTATTGATAAAATCCACAATCCAACGTAATCTGATTACTAACGAGGCGTTTAAAGGAAAAAAATGTCAATTAAACATACGCTTAGGGATTGGCGGAGTCGTGCTTAGGGTGGACAAAGTAGCCGGTGATGAGGCATTATGCCGTGCAGCGATGAGTGCGGTCTACAAACCGTCAAATCTACCTGTATCACGCGACCCTGAAGTATTTGCCCAATTACGAGATATTAATTTAACGGTTGAACAATGAAAAAAATCCAAACTTTTTGCACTATATTGATGACCTTGCTGTCGCTGATGCTAGTGACCCGTGCGTATGCACAACTGAATATCGTGATCACCGAAGGCGTCGATAATGCGACTCCTATTGCTGTTGTGCCGTTTGGTTGGGAAGGCGAGGGCGTTTTACCTGGCGAAATTGCGGATGTTGTCACACAAGATTTGCGTCGCAGCGGACGATTCAATCCAATGACTATGGCACAGATGCCAGAGTTCCCAAGAGATATTAATGCTGTAAATTATCAAGCATGGGTCGATAAAGGAATTAATACACTCGTTGTGGGTTCTGTAGCAGAGTTAGGCAACGACCGTTATCGTATTGATTTTCAATTAATCGATACATTATCAGGCAGCCAGTTAGCTGATGCCGCGCCGGTATTAAAGGATGGGCAATTAGTTGCGGGTCAATCGCAGTTAATTGCTGGACGGTCATTAACTGTAACAGGTAAAAACTTTCGTCAGTTTGGACACCGTATCTGCGATATTGTGTACGAAAAACTCACGGGGCAAAAAGGCGCATTTTTAACCCGTATTGCATATGTTGTTGTGCGTGATACAAACTCTGTTGCTCGACCTTATCAATTAGTCATTGCCGATTATGATGGCGAGAATGAACTGGCGCTGTTGTCGTCCAAAGAACCGTTAATGTCACCGAGTTGGTCGCCGGATGGTAATAAATTAGCGTATGTGTCGTTTGAAAATGGTAAGCCACAGATTTTCATTCAAGACATATACACAATGAATCGGGTGATGATCACCGATTTTAAAGGCATAAATGGCGCACCACGATTTTCTCCAGATGGCAAACAATTAGCAATGGTGCTGTCAAAAGACGGTAATCCAGATATTTATATCATGGAAATTGCAACGCGAAAATTAACTCGGATCACCCGTCATCGGGCGATTGACACGGAGCCAGCATGGGCACCGAATGGTAAAGAATTAATATTTAGTTCAGAGAGAGGTGGTAAACCTCAGATTTATAGAGTAAATTTAAGTAACAAGCGGATAAAACGTTTGACTTTTGAAGGCGATATGAATCTTGGTGGTATTATTACACCAGATGGACGAGAGTTAGTTGTGGTTAACCGCACTAACGGCAATTATCACATTGCTCGACAAAATTTGTCAGATGGCGCGATGCAGGTATTAACGACGACATTTTTGGATGAGTCACCTAGCATTGCACCAAACGGCAGTATGATAATTTACAGTACACTCCATGAAGGGACTCAGGTGTTATCTTTAGTGTCTCTTGATGGAAGGTTTAAGGCAAGATTGCCAGGTGTAGCAGGGCAGATAAAAGCGCCTAGTTGGTCACCGTTTTTACGTTAAAGATTTACATTTATAAACAAGGAAAACATATGAAAACTTCTAAATCAATTCGTTCGTTACTTATTGCTGTGCCAGTTATGACATTAATGGCATGTTCTTCTGGTCCTTCTGAAGCAGAATTAGCCTCTGAACGTAACCGTGTTGCTGCTGAACAAGCAGCTGCACAAAAAGCAGCAGAACAAGCGAATGTTGAAAAAGTTCGTATGGAAGCGGCGCAGCGTTTACAACAAGCACAAGAGATGGCTCAACAAGAACGTGACACATTGATGTCAATGCAAACGGTGTATTTTGATTTTGACCGAGCGTCAATCAAATCTGAGTTTTATAGCGTTCTTGATAAGCATGCGACATTTTTAGTTAAGAATTCAGCACAAACAGTCGTTATAGAAGGACACACGGATAGTCGTGGTACACCTGAATATAACATTGCTTTAGGTGAGCGTCGTGCCCAGGCTGTTGAAACTTACTTATTAAATGCAGGCGTCGCTGCTTCGCAAATCTCAGTTGTTTCTTTTGGCGAAGAAAAACCGGCAGTCACCGGTGCATCTGAATATGCATTTGCACAAAGCAGAAGAGCTGTAGTGGTTTATAAATAATCATGAATAATTTTACGAAATCATTGAGTGGTGCCATGGTCGGCGCCTCTTTGTTGTTGATATCTAATGCCCATGCTGTCCAAGCCCCGGTGTACAATCTCAGTAATGATACTGTCGCCGAAAAATTGGCTAGTTTAGAACGTGTCGTCAATTCTCGTACGCGTAATCAACAACGAGTTCAAGACCAGATTGATGGAATGCAATCTGAGATTAGTGAAATACGCGGTCGCATTGAAGAGCAGAATTTTCAAATAGAGAAGATTCTACAACGCCAGCGCGAGTTGCTACTCGCGTTTGATATTCAATCACAACAACTGCAATCAACGGCAGAAATGTCGAATGCTGAACTCGCTAATCGCTCGTTAGTGACGGGTAAAAATACCCGAGCAACTAACACGTCAGTTCCTACCAAGAATCAACCTACGCGTGTTGCAACGCCATCGGCCAATCAGGTCACGGCTGCAGCATCTCGCAGTGTGGTGAACACAGGAAATGATGAACTCGATTACAAAGCGGCAGTCGATCTAATCCTTAAGCAACGTGATACTAAAGCAGCTATTCCTGCTTTAGAGCAGTTTGTACAAACTTATCCAGAGTCTCGTTTTAAACCCAATGCACATTATTGGTTAGGACAGATTTTTTATAATGAACAAAACTGGTCTCAAGCCCGCAATCATTTTGGTACTTTGTATAAGCAATATCCAAAATCAAATAAAGTGCCTGACGCGACTCTTAAACTTGGTATCATCGCCAAAAATTTAAGTGATCGTGCTAAAGCCAAAGAGTATTTTGACAGTGTATTAGCAAAGATAAAAGAGATTGAAGCATGTAACGAAGACCCAATCGTTCACAGATTATCTGGTATTTCGAAGTTTGAGCAGGGTAACTATGACCCAGCCATTGCCGATTTGAAAAAATATATTAGTGTAGCTTCTAAAGAAGAAATCTTTGGATTAGACTACGGTTTTATTGGTAGAGCATTCTTAGCCAAAGCTGCCACAGCAGATGCGGAAGCAAACGAAGCACTAGCAATTGAAAATATTGAAAAAGCTATCTATTATGGACTTTATAATTAAAAATTTCTAATTTAACCAGTATAATAATATACTAAAAGGGAATTTTAAACCAATTCCAAATAAATATTCAAAAGATCTTTCTTACTTAATTGGTAAGATGTTAAAAGTAAGTTCATTAGAAAGGATCACATTATATCATATTCTAAATCTTCCATTTATCAAAGCAAAATTATCAGAATATAAATTAGAATAATTCATTTATAATAAGAATAGTGACTTATTAAATACTGTTATGTTACCAAATAATATTAAAAATCTAAATAACATTTTACCTAAATAATAGAAGTATAGATAATAGTCATTAAATAGGATTTAAAGTCCTTAGTGACATATAAGAGTTAGTTCAATTGTAAGATTACCTAGAATGAGTGCAGAAAAAAGAAATAATGAACAAGATAACTAAACTGTTCTTTCAAATATAAGTAGTAATGTTTTAAATAGTTTACCGAATGAAATTGGAGAATTAAGGACCTTAGAATATCTATATTTAACCTCTAATCATTTGACGGCTTTGCCAAAG
>CAKZLI010000046.1 GCA_937125395.1 uncultured Glaciecola sp. | reverse complement strand
GAAGGCTTAGGCATTCAATGGTACTTATTCACTGAAAACGAAGTGCCCCATACGCTTATTCAAAATATAAAATGGCTGATGCCGCACATACATAGTTTCGATTTAGATAAATCAAGCCAGCTAATCGTTTTTAATACAATTCACGAGGCCATTTTGACTTATCCTGATGATAAAATTGCGGTGGTCATGAAAGCGCTTGATGAAACCGGCGGGCAAGAAGGTGGAACATACCTTTCGTATTTAAGGCATTTGTTAGCGCAAAACGCATTTACCTGGGATATGACCAGCGTTAATCACAGGTCACTAAAAACGGGACAACTTACCGCTTCCAAGTTTTGGATTACTAAGGAGTACGAATATGTTCATGCCTAATGATGTTTTCCAATTAGGTTCACAAAGGGTGCGAGTGCTTTGGTCAAATTCAGAAGTCATCTTTTTTATAGATATTGACAATGAGCCAGCATTACCAGAGTGCTCGCCAAAAAATGAGTTCGAGCATCTTATGGCAAAAGGTGAATTAGTACATATTAATGACCCTTATTTAAATATAGCAATGACTTCTCCAATGGCTGGCTCAAAGGCCGAAGTAGTCCAAGAGCGAGCATGGCAAGCTATTAAGGACGCCGTGCAGACTGAGCCAGACATTTATGTTCGTAAATTGCGAGGAAAATTACTTAAAGATGTGATGGTAAAGAGTAGCTCAACAAAACAAACTGCTTACCGATGGTTCAGACGCTATTGGCAGTTGGGAATGTGCAAAAATGCCTTAAGTGGTCAATATGCCCGTTGCGGTGGATTAGGTAAAACCAAAAAACTCAGCGATAAAAAAAGAGGCGCACCGCGCACTAGGACGCCAGGAGATGGCGTGAATGTTGACGATGGCATTAAAGCAATCTTTAGGGTATCAATTGAAAAATGCTTATTACATGAAGGCGAGTACGAATTTGATTATGCTTACAATCAAGTGCTGATTGCCTTTGGTGTGCCAGTACCTTGCAAACAAGAACATTTGCTGGACGTGCCAACTGAACGTCAGTTTCGATATTTTTACCAAAAAGAATACACTCCAATCGAAATTACCAGAAGTAGAAAAGGTGAAATCAATTACCAAAAAGACTTCAGGCCTGTTCTAAACTCATCAACCAATGAAGTTGCCGGCCCTGGCAGCCGGTATCAAATTGACGCAACTATTGCTGACGTCTATCTCGTGTCAGAAGACGATAGGAATAAGGTCATTGGCAGACCAACATTGTATTTCGTTGTGGATGTATTCAGTAGAGCAATTGTTGGCATGTACGTAGGGCTTGAAAATGCATCTTGGGTAAGTGCCATGGAGGCTCTATCAAATACGGTGTTAGACAAAGTCGAGTATTGTAAAAAATTCGACATTGATATCACCAATGACATGTGGCCAACAGTAGGGTTACCTGAATCAATCATTGGTGATCGCGGTGAGATTTTGGGGCGGCACATCGAAGTATTAAGTAAGGCTTTTAACGTCAACATAGAAAACACGCCGCCCTACCGTGCTGATTGGAAAGGGATTGTTGAACGTTACTTTCGAACAGTTCAAGTCAAAATGAAGCCATTTGTTGAAGGATATGTAACGAAAGAGACGATAGGCAAAAAAAGACATGGTAAAGATTATCGACAAGACAGCATACACACCTTGAAAGAATTTACCCAGATGATGATCAAGATTGTGCTTTATTATAATAATGAACACACCTTAAGTAGCTACGATCCTGATAAAGATCTGCCTAATGGTCTTCCCTACAATCCCCTAATGTTGTGGGATTGGGGTATTCAGTACCGAACTGGACGTTTAAGACGCCCTAACGCAGATATCGTAAAAGTAAATTTATTACCCCATACCGAAGCGACTGTCACAGAAAAGGGGCTAAAACTTTTCAATTGTTATTACACCTGCAAAGAAGCATTAGATTGGGGATGGTTTGAAGGTAATTACAAAGGACCAAAAAAGGTGACAGTTGCCTATGATTTGTTTTCTGCCAACGTTATTTATTTGAGACCTAACGATAGTTACGCCAGTTTTGTTGAAGCTGCGCTTTCGCCGCGTAGCCGCGCTTTTCAAAATCTAACGATGTGGGAAGTATGGATACGCAATGATATCAACGCTGATGTAGCGGCAACGTCTAAGCTAAAATCAAGAGCAGGTTCGGTTAATTTGGTGAGCGACCTGGAAGAAATTGCTTCAAGGTCTAAATCTGCTCAACCGACCGATATTAAACCAACAAAAGCCGAAAAGGTTACTGGTATCAATGATAACAAGCGGCTTGAACGGCAAAAAGAACGAGTTAAAAAATACGAACCTAACGCAACTGATAATCAACCCGACAATGTCACATCATTAGTCGACGAAAAACCAAAATCAAAAAGCTACAAATTACCAACTCGACTCAAAGATATTTTAAAGGGTAATGATGATGACGACTGATACAAAGCAAAGCTATTTCAAGGAAGCTAAGTATATTGATCCTGGTTTGCCAGAGTATGCCGACAACCCGCTTATCGCTGCATTGCCTAGCATTCAAAGTGTCAATGAGGTTGCCGCGTTGTTAAGCAAGCGCCCCAAATTCGACAATAAAGAAATTGGCTTAAAAGGCCATATAAGAGTGCATGCTATCAGCCGTTTGACGCGCGACTTTTTTGTTCCTCAGACTACGCATTTAGTACTTGAACAGAAATTTTCTCAACTTATTCGCAGAAGCTATCTTGGCAGAAATCCAAAAACTGCCACGTTTAAGCGCAAACTAAATCAAATGCGTTCGACAATACAGAATCAAGATTTAACGTCTTATGTTCACAATGATGCGAATTCAAATGCATCCTCTATGGCGATATCAGGTATTTCAGGAGCAGGCAAATCGACTGCGACGAATCTCATTCTAAATACCTATGATAAGGTTATTTATCATCCAGACTATCAATTGTTGCAAGTACCTTGGGTAAAAATAGACTGCCCTTATGATGGCTCTCTGTCGGAATTTTGCGAAAGTTTTTTCATTGCACTGGATAAGCGCCTTAATACACGGTATCGCGATAAATATACCTCTGGCAGGCCAACCATAGGAAAGCTAATCGCAGATGTAGCAGACCTTTGTTTAATCCATGCAGTTGGCCTTATTGTGGTAGATGAGTTCCAACATATGAATCTTGCCAAAAGTGGCGGCGAGAAAAAAATGATCAACTTCTTAGTTACCTTAGTCAATGTCGTTGAGGTTTCGATTGTGCTTATTGGAACACCAAAAGCGCTTCGTTTGTTTTCGAACGAATTTAGGCAAGCTCGCAGAGCATCAGGAGAAGGCAGTATTGTCTGGGATCGGATGGCATTCGATGAAAGCTGGGATGACTTTTTAGAAGAGTTGTTTCAATATCAATGGCTGCAATCTAACACGGAGCTTGATGAGCAAATCACTCGATTACTGTACGATTTATCTCAAGGCATCCCTGACATCGTCGTTAAACTGTTTTGTATTGCGCAAGCCAGAGCTATTTTACTAGCAGCGTCACCGGAAGACGAATGTCTAAGTGCTAATTTATTTACAGATGTGTTCGAAGAAGAACTCTCTATTGTAAAACCCATGCTAGATGCGCTTCGAACGAATGACAAAGCGGCAATATCAGATTGTAGTGACATCGTCATTCCAAATATTGAAAGTGAATTATTAAACGGCTTTGATCATTTAAAAGCTAGAGCATTGAAACGAACGAAAAGAGTAGAAATGGGCGATGCATTGCAAAGCGATATCGTGAATAATGCGATTGAGACCCTAGTTTCCATGGGCATAGCCGAGGATATCGTAAAACCCTTAGTTCAAGACTGTATCGCTTCTAATCCAGATGTGTCCCTTATCGACATTATTCATCAAGCAACCTCTTCTTTTGCTTCTATTAGCAGTCTTGAAGGGCAAACACCAACCAAGGGAAAAAGCGCAAATAAGAAAAAGAACAACAAGGTAATAAAGACAAAACAGACCGATTGGGGTCAGTTATCGGGAAAAGATTTACGCAAGACACATTTCTCAAAAACAGGCGGTATGTATGAGGCTTTATTAGAAGAGGGCCATATATTTCCGATCAACAGGTTACTTGCAGGTTAAATATGCTGGCTTATTTTCCTAAAGCATATAGTGATGAAATTTTGTATAGCTTGATTGCACGCTATAGCATTCACACAGGCCAAGAAAATAATCAAAAGGCTGTTATTCAAGATGTCTTTAGTAAGCGAACTGCTGTCGCCATACCCGATTTACCGTGCAACTTAAACAACTTCAGCGAAAGAGTTTTTCCTGCCTGGCGAGTATCAGCTTCTCAATTAATTAACTTGTACACCTTAGCTAATTTCTATTTGCCATTTTTGTCTAAATCGCAAGCTGCAAAAATTGTTGAGTCAATGAAATCAGAATACGGTGGGAGTATTCATTTAAGAGCTGGTATCGCAGCATCAAGTATTCAAGTAAGTCAGTATTTTAGATACTGCCCAGTCTGCGCGATTGAACAAGAAAAAGAGCTTGGCGAAACATATTGGCAAAGACAGCATCAATTGCCGTGTGTAGATATTTGCTTGGCGCATAGTTGTAAGCTAATTGATTCAAATGTACCGTTTTATTCTATTCAAAAGCATTATTTTCAGGCGGCTGAAAAAACATCGAAAACTAAACAAGTCAAATCTGTATTGCTTAGCAAGCAAGAAGAAAGATTAATCTCTCTTTGCTATTCATTACTAAATACTCAAAGTGTGTCTCAGTATTCAATGAATCAATGGACGATGTTTTACCGGGAAGTCGCGTTGGATACAAACTGTTTAAAAGGCACTTTAGTCGACCATAGTTTGATTTTTAGACGACTATCCAGCGACTGGATGGGTACTCAATTTGAGCAATACTTGCCAACTGATGAGGGTAGTGGTTGGTCAGTAGAAATTTTTAGAAAACACCGAAAATCTTTTCATCCAATCAGGCACTTAATGGTTTGGTGTTCTTTTGCACAATACAAGTCGCTAAACGATGTTTTGTCGATAGTTGCTAAATTCCCTCGTGAAAGTAACGAGGCTGAAAACAAAGCTTTTATCGCAACACAAAAGACGGAAAAAAGTACTGAAAAACAACGTGAAGCATGGCTTAAACTGCTCAAAGATAACCCAGAGTTAGGTGTAAAAGCATTGCGAAAATTACCCACAGGTGGCAGCTTATACGCTTGGTTTTTCAGGCATGATAGAGACTGGTTTCGAGACAATTTACCAGCCTCAAAACGCACTAATTTGAATAGGTATAAAAAAGACTATTGTCAATGGGATGAAAAGAACATCGCATTACTAAATAATTGTCTTCCTGAGCTAGCAAGTTTGATAAAGCGTAAAAGAGCGAGCATGACATTTTTCATTAAACAGTTACCTAAGGCTAATTCTGTTGAAAAGCATCTGGCAGACTTACCTAGAACATCAAAATGGTTAGACGAAAATCAAGAGGACCACGCAGCGTTTCGAAAATTTAGGTTAAGGCTTGCCGTAAAGTTTCTAATGGATAAAAATCTGCCTGTTCAGCCATGGCGATTATTACGGGAGGCATCAATACGCAAAGAATATATTACCCAAGAGATTGATGATTTTATCAACAGTTTGATCTTTGACGAACAGGCTGTTGCTTGATGATTTCTTTTACTGACATACCCGACGAATCAAAACTAGTGCTAATTGGCGATTGGTTCCAAAGTAGCAAAGGATGGCAAGTGGTATGTTATTTTCAAAAGAAGAATAAAAGTTACTTCCGTAAGCCTTTGCCAATCGATTTACTGCCTGCATTGATAACGGGTAAGACTTATCCTGCAATCTCTAATGCAAATAATCAAACTGGTTACCCTGGTGCTTTTACCCTGCCGGATTGGGAACATTGGCAACTTTTAACATATGCAGAAATGCCGAAATCTTTGCAGAGGACTGAATTGCTCGCCCAGTTTGAGGAGCAGATTGCACACCAACCGGTTTATAGAATAAATGACGGCAAGTACGTTTATTGGCTGCCCGTTAATGAATTAGCCCGAATGCTATTTTTCCAGTCTGCCGAGATCGTTAGAGCAGCGGTGTTTGAAGGAAACACCTATCAATTGGCTGAAGCAGAAAAGCAAAATTGGCTTGGTAAGGTTACCTTTAAGAGCCATGTTCCCCTGAACTTTATCAATAGCTTAGAATACCGCCGTTTTTTTGCATGGCTATTGTTTGATGATTCGGCGCAGCAGAGCTTTGGTTCAATCATGAACGATCTCAATAGTAAAAGTGACTTTCGAAATGCAGTCAGGTGCTGGACGTTCAGCTTTAGTCCACCGAATATTAACGACTGCAATCTAACTTGGGCTGGCTATACAGGAAGAAAAGATGAAGTAAATCATCGTTACATCAGGGAAATAAGGGCAATCTCAGGGGTTCCAACGCCAGAATTAGAAGCTATTGAGTTTGAGCATCCAGAAGATTTTATCAATCTTGAAATAGACGACCAGCACGATACTGATGAAAGTAAAAACAATTTCAATCCACTTGTCGAACCAAAAAATATTGACAGTGGCGAAGATCCTAAATCAACAGGTAAGCGCTACACAATAACAATTAACAAGGCAGGTTTGCATTTTGAAACTGATATCGATATGCGCAGGAGCCCTCGCCATGTGCGTATGTTGCCCAAAGGTGAGCAACCCGATTTAGATGAAATTGAAGAAGATGACACAGTTGGTATAACGCAAGGCACTAGCACAGGTAGAAATCCCAGAGCAGATCTTGATAGTTTGGATGAGCCAGAGCCAATTGCACCATCTCAGAAGCTTCAATTATTTGAGTCTATGCTGGAGACTTTATGCAAAAAAAATAACTGGGGCTTAGCGCATGAACGAGGTGATGTGCCTAAGAAAAACTGTCGTTCTGCGCATCTAGTTGATGATAGGGCAAGGCAATTTAGCCACGCGAGTATAAAAATGAGTGATGAATTGTTGGTGTATGCACTTGAAATCGAACTTAAAGACAAGGAAAGATTATCAACATTGCTATATCGGCCTCGCTCATCCAAACCAATAAGTGAGCAGATATTAAATGACCTTATGATGAGTAATTCTGAAAAAAATCAGAAGGCGATGCAGTGGAAGCGCAAATATCTAAAAGAACTAACAGCATCACTTTACTTTCTTGAGCACCCAGATAAAAAGCTATTAAGCGAAGAAGAAATCAATGAATTATGGTCGTTGCGCACGGCAAGGAAACTATCAACTCTTTAGAAAATTTAGCACCAATATGAATTAGTGTATCTCAATTAAGTTTAGTCATATCACTATTGGTCAAGCAGAAAACCTTTCTTGCTCATTCAATATCAAGTTGAAGATAGGTCACCGTAATTGAAGCAAGGGATAGTGAAGGTGAATCTGCAAAAAGTGGCCTAACTGGATTGTCCAAATTAGGAATCATCTTAATGTAAAGTCATGATTTATTTGCTATATTATTACTAAGAAAGTCATGTAAATTGATCGGAATTTGTTAAGGCGAAGCAAAGGAAGTTAGCGCACAATACTTGCAAGACGTTTGTGTAGTATTTGATGCCAATAGCTTGTAAATTTATTCAAAAATCAGCAGGAATATATGAAAATAAAAGTATGCTTAATCCAAGACAGCCCAGTTTTTTTCGATAAGGAAAAAACAATTGCCAAAGTAGAACAACTTACAAAGAAACACGCAAAAGATGGTTGTAAACTAATCGTTTTCCCTGAATCTTTTATTCCTGGTTATCCTAGAGGGTTTTCTTTTGGTACAAAAGTTGGCAGCAGGACTAACGAAGGCAGAAATCTATATTCGGAATACCACAGAAACAGTCTCGATGTAGAAAGTGAAGATTTAAAAAGGCTCGAAAAGCTATCAAAATCAGAGAACGTGTACTTGGTGATTGGTGCAACAGAAAAGGAAAACACAAGCGGTAGTTTATACTGTTCAATGCTATACATTTCACCAACAGATGGGTTGTTGGGTGTACATAGAAAAATTAAACCAACAGGCACAGAAAGAGTTATCTGGGGTGAAGCAGATGGAGAATCCTTAGTTTCTTTTGATACTAAAATAGGGAAATTAGGAGGACTTATTTGTTGGGAAAATTACATGCCTTTAGCAAGAATGTCTATGTACAAAAAAGGTGTCGAAATTTATATCGCACCAACTGCCGATTCAAGAGAAGAATGGACCTCTACAATGCGTCACATTGCTCTAGAGGGTAGATGTTTTGTATTGGGCTGCAATCAGTTTTATACAAAATCGATGTATTCTGATAAATACCAGCATCTTGTACAAGATGAGCCTGAAGACATGTGCAAAGGAGGTAGTATTATCGTTTCTCCAATGGGGAAAGTCATAGCGGGTCCTTTATTTGATAAATCAGGAGCTTTAGTTGCAGACTTAGATTTAGAAGAGATTAATGCGAGTAAATTGGATTTTGACGTTATCGGTCACTATTCAAGAACTGATATTTTTACATTTAATGCATTAAATCAGCCTGAAATTAAAAAAGAGAAAGCACCACACAACAAATGAAAATTAGAAAAGTAAATATTCACGACATTGATAAGCTAAAGGAAATTGGGAAGTTGACTTTTGCCGAGACATT
>CAKZLI010000045.1 GCA_937125395.1 uncultured Glaciecola sp. | reverse complement strand
GAGAATCGATATAACGCGGCAGCGGATGATCTAGCCAATGTCACTGACGGTTTAGGAGCATTACGGACTCTATTACTCGACATACCGACTGTTGCGGAATTTGAAGCCAGAACGTTAACTGCTGCAAATTATTTTGACCCTACCACCGATACAGTTGCTAACGTGACAACAGTTGCGACATGTACAACAAATACAGACATGCGTGGCACGGATAACGCTGCGCTGGCCTCAGCACTTGCTACTGTAGACTCGAATGTGGATGCTATACTATTAGATACCGGTACGACACTAGAGGGTCACTTAACCGATTTAAAAGGTGCTACATTCAACTCAGCCACGGATTCTAACGAAGCGATACGGGATCGGGGGGATACGGACTGGGCTACCGGCGGAGGTGGTGGTTCAGTCCCTACCGCTTCGGAAGTAGCGGATGCTGTTTGGGATGAGGTGTTATCAGGACATTTAACAGCTGGTACAACAGGGAACGCTTTAAACGCTGCCGGCTCTGCCGGTGATCCGTGGGCTACCACACTGCCTGGTGCTTATACCGGTTCACAAGCAGGTAAATTGATTGGTGATAATATTAACGCACCGATTGCTACGGTAGATACTGTCGTGGACGGTATTAAGGCGGTTACTGATCTACTACCAGACGCCGGAGCGTTATCGAGTCTTGCTACAGCAACAGCACTCGCAACAGTAGATACGGTTGTTGATGGTATACAGACTGATCTAGATAACGGCACTGATGGACTCGGCGCGCTACGCACATTGGTATTAGACGTACCAACAGTTTCAGAATTCGAGGCCAGGACGTTAGTTGCAGCGAATTATTTTGATCCCGCTACCGATACAGTTGCTAATGTAACTACATGTGCGTCAAACACAGATATGCGTGGTACAGACAATGCCGCCACAGCAACCGCGCTCGCAACAGTCGACGGAATTGTGGACGCAATCGTCATCGATACGCAAGATATTCAATCAACGCTGGCTGGTGGATTAGATGTTAATGTCACACAGATTGCAGGGGATTCGACTGCCGCTACATATCTAGCCGCACATACACGTCGCGCTGTACCAGTTACATTCAGTGGGGGTTCTACTACCACAGCGGTGTTGGTCAACGTAGACGGCGCGGCGGCAAGTTCTACAGATGATGTATACAATGGTCGATTGTTTTTATTTTCCGCGCCTGCGGCTTTAAAAGATCAAGTTTGCGAAATTACTGATTATGTCGGGTCTACCAAAACCGCAACAATATCGGCGGTAACGACGGCGGTTAGTGCTTCATCCGTGGCGGTACTTGTGTAATGGCTTTTACTCGATTAGGTGTAGGTGGTTCAGGTAAATCATACGGCACGATTGCGGGTAAAGTCGCGTTTATACCAGCGTTACCGCCGCGACTTGTTGAGTATATACCAGGGCCAGTTCCATACAACGTAAATGATCACACTCGTTATTTGCAAACTGAATTGTTTAGAATAAGTAACGTTTTGTCGATATTAATTAAAGGGTATTGTCAAGAAGTGCACCAAGAACCTACCGCACCACGCACGGGTGACATATGTCTGGCAGACGGTACGGACTGGAACCCTGGTGGCGGTCAAGGGTTATATTGTTATTACAATAGAATGTGGAACAAATTATGATAAAAAACGGGTTGGGTTTATTACCAGATAAAATGAACACACTTGACGCTGTGGTAATGTTAGCTTCCATCGGTTTACAAGAATCTAAATTTGAACACAGAAAGTAAATTAATGGTCCTGCGCACGGATTCTGGCAGTTTGAAAAAGGTGGTGGGGTTAAAGGTATATGAAGCTATTCGTTACAACGATAATCTAGCGGTCGTATTTGCTAGATTATTATTATATACCGACCCGCGACCATTACCGAGTGTTGAAAGTGAGTACATAGAGTCGTGGGAGTATTATTTAAGAAATTGGCGTCCTGGAAAGCCCCATCACGAAACATGGGCGGTTAATAGACAAAAAGCGGTAAGATATCATGATCTGTGGAGTTAAGAATGACCAGGTGCGTTTCATCTGGCACGAAATAGAACATTTAATTCAAAATGCTTTAGATGCTGGTAATGCTCTCACACGCGCAAGCACAATATTTACTGCGTTGGAATGTAAGGAAATGCAGTTATATACTGTCATGGAAGATAGGGATATTGTGGCCGTATTTGTGACTGAAATATGTGATGAAGACGACGAGCGAGTTTGTAACACCGTCGCACTTGCTGGGGAAGGTTTAGAAAAATGGCTCGATAACGTGGAACATACGATTTGTCGATTTGCCAAAAGTAAAGATTGCAAATACGTACGAATGAAGGGTAGGCGCGGGTGGTTGAAAAAATTGGATAAATACGGATGGATCGAAAGTGCCATAGAAATGAATAAGGAGTTATAGACATGGGTGGTAAAAAATCTAAATCAACATCAAAAACAACCGCCGATCCATGGATAGGAGCACAACCGTTTCTTGTCGGTGGCCCAGGTGCGCAAGGTGTTTTTCCTGAATCAAATCGTATTTACCAGCAATCACAGAGTAATAAAGAAAATCAAGCAGGTAATAACGCTCAATATGGTGCGATTCTTAACCAGCGAGATAACGGGTATTATGATGATATTAACCAGGGTGCTAAGAATGCTCTAGGTGGTTATTTTAATCCGAAAATTTCCGCTGTTGGCGAGACCGACAGGGTTGACCCTGTGGGTGTTGAAAGAGTATCGGCGCGTGGTGTAAATCCTGGCAATGTAAATATTCAAAAAGCGCGTAAGGATCAAGGTGAACTTGACCCAACGAACGCATTGGGTAGATTGCTGGGTGGTCAAGTGACTAATCCATATATCCAGAATATGAGTAATGCGGTCACAAATCAGATCGGTCGAAATTTCTCTGAGAATGTCGCGCCGAGTATTCGTAGCAATGCGGTTGCATCTGGTCAATACGGCGGTAGTAAACAGGGTATAGCTGAAGGTCTCGCAATGTCTCGGATGAATCAAGATATTGCACAAGCAGTCGCACCACTACACGCTAACGCTTATGAAAGCGCACAGAACCGAATGCTTCAAACAGGTGGTATGTTAAACCAGCAAGCGCAGAATGTGACTGAAAATAACGTTAATCGGAATTTCCAAGCGCAAGATATAAACGCAAGGAACCAGTTACAGGCTGATTTAAGTAATTCGTCTAATTTATTACAAGCCGGTTTAAATAACGCACAACGTGATCAAGCAAGAAACCAGTTTAATGCTAATTTAGGGTTGCAGAATAATTCCCAAGAAATGCAACGGGCGAACCAAGACATGAACTCGCGTATGGTCGGATTACAAGCGTTAGGAATGGGTCAAGCGTTACAGGACCAGAATTATGCGAATCAAACACAACTGACGCAACAACCACAGAATTATGATTGGGATCAATTGAATCGTTACGCTTCAATTATAACACCAGGTGCAGGGTTAGGTGGAAGCAGTACATCAAGCCAACCGTCGTTTAATAATCCATTATTATCAGCAGGTGGTGGCGCGTTATCAGGAGCCGCGTTAGGACCGTGGGGTGCTGCCGCTGGCGGAACGTTAGGTTTATTAGGAGGATTCGTTTAATGTTTGATAAATTTTTCTCTGACCCAAATAAAATGGCAATGGTAAACGCTGGCATGGCAATGATGCAAGCCGGTGGTCACTCACCTCGTAGAGTTAACTTAGCGGAAGGTATGGGTGTAGGTTTACAGGCTGGTATGGGTGGGTATATGCAAGGGATGTTTAACCAAGACCGTAATCGCCATCGACAAATGCAACAGAATGAATTGATGCAAAAACAGCACTCCCAACAAATTATGATGGATAATGCGCCAAAATTACAGAGTGGTGATATTCGTGGCGCTATTAATAATATGTTAGGTTCTGGCAACCCTTACGCAATTAAACAAGCTATGCAATTGCAATCGATGATACCTAAAGCAAAATCATTCGGTAAAGTTATGGTTGATGGAAAACCAGTTAATCAAGCGTTCATGGATGATGGAAGTTTTGGAAGTGTGAACGCAAACCCTATTGCTGAAAAATTATCATTTCAAAATACTGGTCGAGAAATCCAAGGTTTAAATCCATATACCGGCCAACAATCGTCTAGCGCAGCGGTGAGTATGTCCCCAGGTGAAGGTGCACGACTAGCGCAATCACAGAATCAATTTAATCAGTCGCAAGGTTTAGCACGACAACGTTTGGCGTTGGACATGCAGAAAATGCAACAACCGAAGTTTAACAACGGATATTGGGTGACCCCACCGAGTGAGAATAATCCAACAGGTAATATCACACCTACGGAGTTTGCGGCGCCGCCAAAAGGTTCCACCGCTGCGTTAGCGCGTTCAGCTAATAAAATACTGGATATCACCGGAGAAGCTAAGAAAATACTTAATGAGGGTAACGCCACAGGTAGCGGTGTGGGCGCACTGGTTGACTTCGGTGCGGGTCTTGTGGGTAAATCCACACTTGGCGCTCAATCTACTGCTAAGTTGCGGGGTTTACAAGGTCAATTGATGATGGCGATGCCTCGAATGGAAGGGCCGCAATCTGATAAAGATGTTGACTTGTATAGGCAGATGGCAGGTATGATTGGCGAACCATCGACCCCAGTCGAAACCAGATTGGCCGCCATTGAAGAAATAGAGAGACTACAAAGAATATACGGTGGTGAACAAACACAACAGCAAACATTCGATGATGGATGGGGTGAATTACAAACCGAGTAGACTATATGCAGACTTATAAAATTACAGCACCTGACGGAACTACACATTCGATACAAGGTCCACCAGGCGCATCACGTGAACAAATCGTTTCTAAGATTCAAGAGCGTTTAGCCGCGCGTGGTGAACAACCACAGTTGCAAGCACCTCCTGTACAACAACTACCCCCTGTAGATAATAGGTCTGTCGCATCACCACCTACGGGTGGTGATAATCAGTCATTAGGTCAACGGGTGAGAAATTCCCCTATTGGCGGAATGATTCGTGGAATTGCAGACGTTGGGCAAGGTGGTATGCAAATGGCTGCACGTACACTCGAAGGTTTGCCGAAAACATTAGGTTTGGAGCGTAACCCTGCCGCGAGAGAATTCGAAAAATTTATGAAGGGTCAGCGTGCGAATTTAGAGCAGCGCATGCAGATGGGTGAGCGTGAATATACTCAAGATTGGCGTCAAGGTGAAGATGTAGGACTAGACGTCGGGCGCATCGCCGGTAATGTCGTAGGTGCTCTACCGCTTGCCGCCGCCGTACCAGGAATTGCCGCCACATCGGCAGCGGGTAAAACTGCTTACGGTGTAGGTGCGGGTGCAGTTGGTGCGTTAACTCAACCAGTATTGAAGGGTGATTTTTGGGATGAAAAAACGCAACAAGCCGTGATCGGTGGTGCTGCCGGTGCTGCCGGACCACATCTTGCAAAACTTGCTGGTAAAGGTATAAGCGCTGTTAAGCGTGCGGTTACTCCGGCAATGTCACGTAGTCAAGCAACCGAAATACTAACTGAAACGTTGAAGCAACGTGGTGTTAATTTTAATCGTTTAGCTAAAGAAACTCAGGACGAATTATTAGATCAAACTCAAAGATCGTTGAATGTGGGCGCAGATTTGAATATTGATGAACTCGCACGTAAAGCAGATTTTGACATGCTCGGTATGGAACCTACACGTGGACAGCTGTCACATAATCCTCAACAGGTGCGATTCGAAAAGAATACCGCTGGCATAACTGGTCCTGGTGATGAGTTAGCGAATCGATTTAATCAACAGAATGCACAGTTGATTGATAATGTTAATCAGATGCATCGAGGTATATCGCCTCAAGATTCTTATAATGTTGGTCAACGTGGTATTGATGCACTAACAGATATCGATGCGAATAGACAACAGGCTATTGGTAAATTATATGACGACGCGTTGAATGATGTAGGTATTGATGCGCCGTTAAACTCTCAACGGTTTATGGATACTGTAAAGAATAATCTTGATGATATTATAGCGTCTCATGACGAATTACCTATTGGTGTTAATACTAAATTGAAGCAGATTGCGAGTGGAGATATACCGTTCACTATTAAAAAAGGTGAGCAAATCCGTAAAGCTATAAATAAAAGAATGGGTAGTGCTTCACAGTCTGAGAAGGTATCATTGAAAGCGATTAACGACGCCATCCAGACTGAAATTGATGCTGTGGGTATGTCAGCAGGTGAATCGTTTAAAACCGCACGCGCTGCCGCAGCAAATAGGTTCGGCCAGTTAGATGCTAACCCAGCCATGAAAGCAGTCTCACAAGGTAAAGCCTCACCTGATGATTTTGTTAAAAAATTCGTTCTTGGTGGTAAAGCCACTGAATTGAGAGCGTTAAAAAATGAGATTCAAAGTGCCGACCCTGATACGTGGACGCAGATGCGTGGTCAGATTGTAGATTATTTGAAGCAAGGCGCGATTGGTAACTCTAGCGATGAACTGGGAACTTTCAGCCAGAAAGGTTTCAGAAACGCTCTAAATAAGATCGGCAATACAAAATTAAAAGTAGTGTTTGATCCGGCAGAATTGCGACAACTTCGAGCGGTCGCTCGTGTAAGTGAAGGTGTCGCAAACCAACCTGTGGGCGCAAGTGTGAATAACTCTAACACTACTGCGGCAATGATGAATATGTTGAATATTGGTTCTAATGTTCCGATGATGCAATTATTTGCCGATCCGGTTAAACGTGGTGTAACACAGCGTGGTGTATCACAAGCACTTAAACCACAGTTTAGCCCGCCACAAAATATCCCTGGTCTTACCCCGCAACAATTGCAGAGTCTGACAGCACCATTGTCCGTAATGGGTTATCCGCTTCTCAAGCCAGTTTTGGAATAAAACATAACCAGGCGCACACACAGATATTAAAATTGATGCTATTATAAGTCGGGCAGTCTCATTATCCATTCTTTTATTATAAAGGCAAAATATGTACATTGAACAAGATATCGATCAATTGCGCGCCGACATTGCGGAATTAAGAACCGACATTGCGGAATTAAAAACACTCTTATTAAATAACCCACCTGTAGAAGTCGATACAACACCACCAGAAATTGAATTAATTTTACCAGTCGATGAACCCTACAGCGATGTAGTATCGTTAGAATTAAACGTTAGTGATGATGTAGCGTTGGATAGAGTTGAAATAGTTATCGATGAACAAATCATATTTACTATTACGGAAAATTTTGACCAAATTATTGAACTAAATACTACAAATTTCGTAGACGGTGATCATGAGATATACGCACTTGCTTACGACACATCTGATAATGTGGGCGCAACAGCGACTATAATAAAAACGTTCAATAACACTCCGGTACCGGTAGATGCGATACTACCTAGAATCATTTTTCACGCAATCGAAGGTGATTCCCCCTATTCAGGTAATGTAGAATTTACATTTACTGCTACGGATGATAACCAAGTCGATAGAGTAGAGTTGCATATCGATGGTATTTTAGTAGGGACAAGTTACGGCCCACACAGTGCCCATTCTATAACTATTGATACCGCAACTCTATCAAACGGTTCGCACGGTGCGACTGCACACGTATTTGATGCAGCGGGTAATCAAGGCTCTGGTACGTTCACACGGACTATTGTTATAGATAATAGTGGTACACCTACGCCTGAACCTACGCCTGAACCTACGCCTGAACCTACGCCTGAACCTACGCCTGAACCTACGCCTGAACCTACGCCTGAACCTACGCCGACACCAGGGACGGTAACTGGTTCTAATGACGTATTAACCACAGCGTTGCAAGCGTTTCTCTCAGACAATAGCATCATATACCCTGAAGCAGCGGAAGAAATTCAAAATCTGATAGATGTGAGCGACGCTGTAGCGGAAATAACAGACCTTACAATTGGTGATCAAAATCTATTTAAACAGTGGGTAATTGATATGATGGTCTGGTTAGGTTCTGTACCAGATTATCTAAAAACGGACCAATATAGCGAAGATGCTGTAGGGTTTATGGTCTGGATACGTGAATATATTCGCGATATGCAAGCAATTGTGGCAGATTATGAAAATAATTAGAAAATAGCTTGCACTAAATAACAGTATAGTGTATTGTCTAATCTTCATTAAATAACTATGGAGATTAGACATAATGGAAATTCTTTTAAAAGTCGATTCCGACAACCCCGATTCTATTCGTGAAGCTATCGCAGTATTAAACCGTGTAAATAATGATTCCGATGCGATTATATACCCAGACCCACCACATAAAGATGTTACTGAAGTATTTAAAGAAACAACGGACAGTTTAATAAATTCGTTACCTAACGCAGCACCAACCGTTCCAGGAACAGAGTTAGACGCATCCGGTGTGGAATGGAACGAAGAATTACACTCAAGTAGTAAATCCAAAATGAAGAACGGAAATTGGCGACCAAAACGCGGCGTGAATTCCACTCCGACTGATGAGTCAGCCGAGCCGACAACCGCACCGATAGCGCCACCTCCTCCGACACCTGAGGAAGCGCCAAATATGGTCGTTGGTGATAGTTCCAAGCTATTTCAAGAATTCATGATTGAAGTTACCACAGCAGGAAAATCAATTGAGGAAATTAACAACGCTTGCGCTCAAGTAGGGTTGCCCACAGTTAACACCTTACTTGCTAATTCTCAATTGATACCCGCTGTTCGTAAACTTCTCGGTTTGGTATGAGCGATCACAGTGTACTGCCGCCTTCAGGGGCTTCAAGTTGGGTTAAGTGTACAGCGTGGGTAAAAATGAATGAACGCTTTCCTGAACTTGAAGAGTCTGAATCATCGCGTGAAGGTTCCGCAGCGCATGAAATTGCGGCAAAAATGATTAATTCCGCACGTACCGGCAATAATGATCACAATGCTAGTTTATATGTAGGTAGTGTTGCAAAAAATGGTGTTGTGATAACGGAAGAAATGTTTGATAGTGCTAAGGTTTACGCTGACAGTGTAGCATTCGAAATGACCCGCACAAATGTATTTGGTGGTGAATTCCTAGGAATAGAGCATCGCATTGATATACCAACGGTTCATAAAAAACAATTCGGTACAGTTGATTGTTTTTTATTCGACGAAATCAGAAATGAATTAATCATATGGGATTTTAAACACGGATATTTAAAAGTCGAAGCGTTCGAAAATTATCAGTTGATTAATTACGCTGTCGGATTGCTTGATATTTTGGGAATAAATGGTCAACAAGATCAAGAAACAATCGTGCGGATGATGGTCGTACAACCACGGTGTTACGGTGCGGAACCAGTACGTGAATGGAGTGTGATCGCATCGGAATTGCGCGGTTATGTCAATACGTTAAAAATGCAAGGTGATATAGCACTATCCGATCAGGCAACCTGTACTACTGGCCCACAATGCACGTATTGCCCAGGACGTCACGCTTGCGAACCAGCATTACAACAGGGTTTATCGTTGTATGAAATCACAAGTAAAAATTTACCTGATGACGCAAACGTCGGTGTTATGGGTTTACAATTGAGGTTAATCAAACGTGCTCTGAAACAGTTGGGTGCGATTGAGAGCGGAATATCCGAGCAATTAGAATACCGGATTCGCCACGGCGAAGCGGTACCATTCTGGAAACTCGGTATGAAATCATCAAAACGCGCTTGGAATATGACAGATAAACAAGTCATAGATACAGGTGTATTGATGGGGGTAGATTTAGCAAAAACCACTGTTATCACACCAACGCAGGCAAAAAAAGCCGGTATGAATGAAGAAACAGTGAACGCTTTATCTAAAAATATAGGTAAATTATCATTAATTGAGGACGGATAAAATCATGAACACTATGATATATCTACTAATCTTAGCTTTTATAATAGCTGTTTTATGGAGTAGTTAAAATGTTAGTTTTTTTTATAATAATGTACGTAATGATCGGTTCGGGAGTTTTAGTAGGTTGTGGTTTGATCTATAGAAAAACTCTTACTGCGTTAGAAATGTTTCTGTTCGCATTGTTCTGGCCGGTTTCGATAGGGGTTGTAATTACGAAAGTAATCGACCATTTTGATCATTTAGAAGAAAGGAGAGAAAATAAATGGAAATCTTAACACCAGTAGGTCGCATCGTTGGCGGCCATCCAATGACCAAACGAATCATCAAAGACGATAAGACTGGAAAACCTGCTCTTAACGATGATGGTGATCAGAAATTTAATTTTTACATCGGTTTAGCAATACCGAAAACACCAGGGCAAGACTGGAAGCAAACCGAATGGGGCGCACAGATTCAAGCCGTAGCGGTGGCAGATTGGCCGAATGGTGAGCATATGCAGCCAACTTTCGCTTGGAAAATTACGGACGGTGATTCTATCATTCCGAACAAAGCTGGAAAACTACCGAGTAGCAAAGAAGGTTTTCCAGGACACTGGATTATTAATCTATCGACTGGTTTACCGATCAAATGCTTTCACACTGGGAAATTCAACCCGATGGACCAAATCCAAGATGAGAAAATGATCAAACCTGGCGATTATATACGGGTGATGATGCGGGTTAAAGGTAATAACCCTTCACAGTCTCCTGGGGTTTATCTGAACCCACAAGTTGTGGAAGTAGTGCAAGCTGGTGAACGTATTGCATTGGAAACTGAAATTGACGCAGCAGCAGCATTTGCAGTACCACCAGTTATGCCAGCGGGTGCGCAAGTTATGTTGGGTCAAGCCGTTGTGCATAACCAGAACGCTATAACACCTCCACCAACTGTTCAGATGCCTGGCATAGTACCTCCGGCAATAACACCAGCACCTGATTTACTTAATGTCGGTGGTAATCAGTACACTCGTGAACAGTTGAAAACTGCTGGGTGGAGTGATGAACAAATAGCAAAAGTGTGATATAATGAAAATCCGAGGACGTAGACAATGTGAATGCGATGCCTTTTACAATCATCATTTAACTAAATGCCCTAACTGCGGGTCAATGGATGCGTTCTCGGACTTCATACCTTATGACCCTTCCCACTTCATTTATGACATCGAAGTTTACCCAAACGTCTTTACTTGCACGTTTAAAAACGTTAGCACTGGGATTTATAAAAGATTTGAGATAAGTCAACGTAAAAATGATTTAGTTGATTTTCTGATTTTTATAGATGGTCTGAATAAAAACAATTGCATGATGATCGGATTTAATAATATAGGTTATGACTATCCAGTTATTCACGATATTGGTTTGAATTCAACATATACGTCAATTTATATAAAATCAAAATCAATTATCGAGACGCCGTGGGAAAACCGATTCCTAAATAATGTGTGGGAATCCGAGCACATCGTCAAACAAATGGATTTGTATAAGATTCATCATTTTGATAATGTAAATCGTGCGACCAGTTTAAAAATGCTCGAATTTAATATGCGTCGAGATAATATCTCAGATTTACCATTTTCACCCTGTACTAACTTAACATTCGAACAAATAGATGAACTAATCGAGTATAACGATGAAGATGTTGATAATACCGAAGCGTTTTACTTTCACACTTTAGAAGCTATTGTGTTTCGTGCGCAGATGGGTGATGAATATCGAAATTATAACGACACAAAGATCGGTAAGAAATATTTTGAGTACCAGCTGCCCGATGGTTTATGTCGAATCGGTTCGCAACCACGGCAAACTGTACGTCCGTACATTGAATTAAAAGACGCGGTTTTACCTTGGATAAAATTTGAACGATTAGAGTTCGAGTCAATATCACATTATTTAAAATATCAAATCATTACCGAAACGAAGGGAGTTTTTAAAGATTTATCTGCAACGGTTGACGGGTTCACATACGTTTTTGGGGTCGGTGGCATTCACGGGTCTGTTGAGTCACAGATAGTTTGCACTACTGATACTCATACAATTTACGATTGGGATGTAAAATCATATTACCCGAATATCTCAATTGCTAATAATTTACACCCTGAACACCTTGGTAATGAGTTCTGTCATGTTTATAATGATTTATATCAGGAAAGATCGAAACACCCGAAAGGTTCGGTTATCAATGCAGCATTAAAATTGGCTCTAAACGGCGTTTATGGTGATAGTAACAACCCATATAGTCCATTCTACGACCCACTCTATACAATGAGTATCACCATAAACGGACAGCTATTATTGTGTATGCTAGCCGAACAATTGATCAAAATTCCTAATTTAAGAATGATCCAGATCAATACAGATGGTTTAACTGTACTGTGCCCGAATGATTTTATAAATCACATGAATTCAGTGTGCGAATGGTGGGAAGAAACCACACATATGGAATTAGAACATGTCATTTATAACAGGATGTTTATTCGTGATGTCAATAACTATATTGCTGAGACAGACACTGGTAAGTTAAAATCGAAAGGTGCGTATGTTCACACTGGTATGGACTGGAACCAAGACCACAGCGGTGTGATCGTGGCGAAAGCTGCCGAGGCATATTTAGTGTACGGCACACTCGTTCACACGTTTATTCATAATCACAATGATATTCACGACTTCACGTATTGTACGAAAGTTAAACGTAAAGACCGTTTGGAATATAATGGTGATGAAGTACAACGCATTTGTAGGTACATCGTGACAACACGAAACGGTGGTAAATTAATTAAAATTAGTCCACCAAGTGAAGGTTATAAGGTCGGGCAGTGGAAGCGTAAGAACGGGTTATCTGATCACTATTATAACTCCGTGTTAGATAGTTTGGACGGTAATGTTAATTTAGATTCTATCGGTAAACCTTGGGATGAGCGAATAAATACCAAAAATAGATCCATATTTAAAAATCGTGAAACGAAAATATTCAAAGATAGAATGGTAACAATCTGTAATGATATCCGTGATGCTAAATTTGAGGATATCGATTACGATCACTATATCAAAGAAACAATGAAATTAATCACACCTTTATTAAATGGAGAATAAGAACGATGACTGATGAAACACTGAAGGTTAAAATAATGCATGCGAGACGTTGGGGTAATCGTCATAATAGTTTAGAGTTAACAATAGATTTTGAAAAGGATAGTTTTTCCGTGGGGTTTATAGAAGGTTACACCATAGATCAAACTATCAACTCTCTTAAAGAGTTGATAAAAACGATGGAGAACTATAAAAATGGCAAGTAGGAAAATATATATAAGTCTGAATGGAGTCAGCAAAACCATGTTGGAATGGGCGCAATTTTATGATATCCCGTATAACTCAATGTACGCCAGATACTCTCGGGAGATTGTCGACGCAAATTTTATAATTTTCGGTAAAAAAGGGAAACCGGAAGATTCAGGCGATGGTAGCAGAGTTTATAAAACATTGGATGATTTTAAATGGGAATGGCCACTGGTATGAAATTAAGACCATACCAATCAAAACTCGACGATGATATAAATACAGCATGGCGATCACATAAGAATGTTTTAGCTGTGTCGCCGACCGGATCGGGTAAGACGGTTTTGTTTGCTAAAAAAGTCCATGAACACCAAGGCGCTATCTGTGTGATTGCACATCGTCAAGAATTAGTCGGGCAAATATCATTGGCACTAAACCGCAACGGTGTAAGACATAGAGTAATTGCGCCCAAATCGGTAATTAAATTCTGTGTCGGTTTACATATGAATGATTGTGGTAAATCATATTTTGACGCATCGAGTAATAAAGCGGTTGCAGGTGTTGATACTTTAATTCGTGCATCTGAATTAAAAACGTGGTGTAATTCCGTAACGCTTTGGGTGATGGATGAGGCGCACCATGTTTTACGCAAGAACAAATGGGGTAAAGCTGTGACGATGTTTCCTAACGCTAAAGGTTTAGGGGTTACAGCCACACCGACGCGTGCTGATGGTAAAGGGTTGGGTGCTCATGCTGACGGGGTTTTTAATGTGATTGTCGAAGGCCCAAAGATGCGAACTTTGATAAACTCCGGTTATTTAACTGATTATCGAATATTCGCACCACCATCTGATTTAGACATGTCCGTCGTTAAGGAAAATTCAGGCGGTGAATTTGATCAAAAACAAACCAAGTCAGCAATTAAAAATTCACACATCCTCGGCGACGTGGTAGAACATTATAAAACTCACGCGATGGGGAAGCTCGGTATTACGTTTGCCAGCGATATCGAAGCGGCTCAAGAATTAACGGATCGTTATAATGTAGCAGGTGTTCCGGCGCAAATAATCGATGGTAAAACTAAAGACGATGTAAGAACTAAAACACTCATAAAACTAAAAAACCATGAATTATTAAACGTCGTTAACGTCGATATTCTCGGCGAAGGTGTGGACGTGCCAGCGGTTGATGTTGTAAGTTTTGCACGTCCTACAAAATCATTCGGGTTATACGTTCAACAGTGTGGTCGACCACTACGATTATATGAATCGGTGGTTGGGTGGGATGGTATGGCAAATCTACAACGATTGCAATATATTGCCGCAAGTCGTAAACCATATGCCACAATATTTGACCATGTCGGTAATGTAATGCGTCACGGTTTACCGGATGCACGGAACGATTGGACGCTGGACGCGCGGGAAAAACGCGGTGAGAATAAAAAAACTACGATTCTAATTAAAACATGCTTGGAATGTTTTTTTACATACGAACGGTATTTATCCCAGTGCCCAAATTGCGGTCACATTCATACCCCAGTATCGCGCGGATCACCGGAAGAAGTCAGCGGGAATCTGTTACAATTAGATGCACAAACACTCGCTAAACTACGCGGAGGAGTGGAAGCAATCGACATGCCCCCAAACGAATACGCTCAAGTATTAGTTAATAAATATATGCCGCTGATTGGTCAGAAAGCGGCTATGAAACGTCATATTGCGAACCAGGAAGGACAAAAAATATTACGTGCTATGATGGCTCTTTGGATGGGTAAAAATCGTATGAACGGAATGGGTGATGGTGAGATATTGGCACTATTTTATTTAACGTTTGGTATTGACGTTTTATCCGCGCAAACTCTTGTTAGTAAAAAGAGTTCTAAATTATCTGATGAAATTCGTAGAAATTTATGGAGATGATTTATTAAAGAAAAATCCTGAAAATCTCACCGATTTAGAAAAAGAAATGTTAAATATTATGAAAGATTGTTGACATTATAGTTAATACAGTATACTATCTCTACATCGATTAAATAAATCGATATTTAAATAACTTAAGGAGTATTATTATGAACACATTCACAGCGACCATTATCGTATTAACTTTTTTATCTGGAAGCCCTTTACCATCAACACAGGTGATCACCCTGCCGATTCAAAATAAAAGTTTTTGCGAACCAGTGATTACACAGGTTACTGAAGATATTCAAAACGCCGCACCAGAAGTTGATTCAAGTTTTATAACCTCATGTGTTAGAACCGCCAATTCTGGGCAACAGTCAGAAGCACGTGTTGGTTTAAAGAACGGTGATGGAATCGGTCGCACACCTTAATAAAAATCTTCCGCCCTTTGGGGCGGTTTCAATCGAAGGAAATATTATGTTTATAAATAAAGAAGAACAACTAGGTTTAATAGCTTCTAACACTGAAGCTATTAAAAACATCATGAGATGTGTAATTTTAACATTAGTTGTAATATTAAGCGCGTGTTCTAACATACCAAAACAAACTATTACAGATTGTGACGCATTTGGAAATGATGCTTATCAGTGTAAAACTAAAACTTTCATAGCGTTCGCTGAAGGTAGTAGGAGCGTAGAAATGGATATCAACGATTGTGAGAAAATGGGATTTGAAAAACTATCAACAATACATGAATGCAAGCGCCTTGTGAGTGACATAAAAACAAATCGCAGTCAGCAAGCAGTCGCAAATATGGTATATGGTTATCAAGTTGGGCAACACCTACAATATATGAACAATCTTAATAATTATTTAATA